>NZ_DASVTL010000035.1:0-31921 GCF_036387595.1 Sphingomonas sp. | reverse complement strand
AGGCCACCTTCGCCTTGAAGGCCGGGCTGTGGTTCCGGCGTGTTCGCTTCGTCATCTGATCTCCTGTTCGGCAGCCATGCTGGCCGCCTTCAGGCAGAAACTCCACTTACCAGCCTGTGCAGATTTGCCGAGCCACCTCTGCCTTGGGCGCCCCATTAATTCAGCGCCTCTGGCGGCACGATCGGCAGTGGTAGGGAAGCGACGGCGACACCTTCGTCCATCAGCGCCTTGGCTTCCGCAAGGGTGGCTTGGCCGTGGATCGTTGCATGCGCCTCGTCGCCCGCGTGCATCGCGCGCGCCCGACCCGCGAAAGCATTGCCGACCCAAATCGATCCTTCGAGCAGCTTGGCTTGCGCCTTTGCGATAGCCTGGATCGCGGCCTTGGAACCGGCGCCCGCGCCACCCCGGTTACCTTTGGGCGCCACGTTGGGCGCCATCGCCGCCTTGGTGATCGCGGTGTCGTCACACAACGGGCAACGAATGTGACCAGCAGCGGCCTGCTCGTCGAAGGCGGTACCCGAGGCAAACCATGCTTCGAAGACATGCGCGCACGCGCATTTGAGATCGAAGACGATCACCGCTCCACCGGCGGGATGGCGCGACGATGCGCCAGCACCGGGATGCGCGCCCGCACGTCTGTCGTTCGCGCGTCGTCGATCTCGAAGAAGTCGAGACCCGGAACGGTGCCCATGTCCAGTATCACGTCGCCCCAGGGATCGACGACGATGGAATGGCCATAAGTCGTCCGGCCATCGGCATGGCAGCCGGTCTGTGCCGCCGCGATGACCCAGGCGGCGGACTCAATCGCGCGTGCGCGCAGCAGCACCTCCCAATGGGCCACACCGGTTGGCTGCGTGAAGGCCGCCGGAATTGCCAGCACGCGGGCGCCGGCGTCACTGAGTGCGGCATATAGCGCCGCAAAGCGCAGGTCATAACAGATCGACAGCCCGAGAGCGCCCACCGGTGTCGCAACAACCCGCGCACAGTCGCCGGCCGCATAAGCCGCGGATTCTCGCCAGGTCTCACCGCTGGGCAGATCGACATCGAACAGATGCAGCTTGTCATAGCGCGCGACGATCGTGCCGGTCGCGTCGATTACGAACGCCCGATTGGCCAGCCTCCCGTCCGCACGCCGAACCGCAAGCGAGCCGAGGTGGACCCACAATCCCGCCGCGCGGGCGGCCGAGCGAACCTCGGCCAGCACCGGGTCGGCGTATTCCGGTGCGATTGCCCGCGCCGCCCGTTCCCGATCCCGGTCGATCAGGTTCGACATTTCTGGGGTGAACAGCATTGTCGCACCATCGGCGGCGGCGGCCTGAACTGCTGCGGTGAGAATATCGGCATTGGCGGCGGGGTCGACGCCGCCGGTCATCTGGAGGATTGCTGCCCTCACGCGCCCAGGAGGGGGTCGAGCTTGCCCGCGCGATCGAGCGCGGCGAGATCGTCGGAGCCGCCGACATGGCGGCCGTCGATGAACACTTGCGGCACGGTGCTGCGCCCGCTCGCGCGCTGGATCATCTCCGCGCGTTTCGGCCCGCCCATCGTGATGTCGAACTCCTCGGCCGCGACACCCTTGGATGCCAGCAGCGCCTTGGCGCGGGTGCAATAGGGACAGAACGCCTTGGTGTAGATTTCAACTTTCGCCATTGCCCTGAGTTGTGATCTGATGTGGCGCTTGTCAATCGTCGCCCGCGATCACCCGTGCCCAGCATAATACCGACACTGCCCTTGCCCCCGCCCCCAGCAAGGCGCGGGCGCAGGCGTCCGCAGTCGCACCGCTGGTGTAAATATCGTCCACAAGCACGATCGCGGCCCCACTGACGTCGCGTTGGACCGCGAAGGCGCGCGCAACCGCCGCCCTGCGCTCCCGCGCGCTCAAGCCGCGCAGCACGGGGGTACGACGCTTTCGCACGAGCACATCGACCGCCACCGGCACGCCGCCAATCCGCCCAACAGCCGAAGCGATCAGCGCAGCCTGATTGTAGCTGCGCCGCCATAGTCGCCAGCGGTGGAGCGGCACCGGCACCAGTCGATCGGTGCCGGGCGGGAGCAGCCGCGCCATCGGTCGGGCCATCGTCTCCGCCAGCCCCGCCCTGCCGCCGTATTTCAACCCGAGTGCGAGCGTGCGCGCGACATCGCCGTAAGCCACAGCCGCACGCACACCGCCGTGCGGCGGCGGCGTCGCCATGCACGGCGCGCATATGGCACCGTCGCCGCGATCATAGGCGAAGGGGGCACAGCAACGTGCGCACCACGGTGGACCCAAAAACCGCAGCCGATCCCAGCATCCGCTGCAAAACCGGTGATCCTCGGCCACCGGCACGCCACACGCCGGGCATCGCGGCGGCAGCGCGAGCCGCGTAATGGTGCGCAGCGGCGCGCGGACGGGGGCGAGCAGATCCACTCGCTCTTGTCGTGTGCAAGGGCCGCCGTCACAAGCCCCTTCTCACTCGCCCCCTTGTCGCGTCCATTCCGCACGCCCACACAGGCAACGTGCCACCAGATATCTTCGACCGCGGCGCCCGCCGCCGCCGCCGCGACCGCGCCGCGCCCGACTATGCCGCCCACGATTTCGTGCGTACCGCGATGCTCGACGGTATCGCCGATCGACTGGCGACGGTAACGCGATCGTTCGAAGCGATCCTGGATCTCGGCTGCTTCGACGGCTCTTTCCCTGCGCCGCCAGGCGCACGGGTCGCGCGGTGCGATTCCGGCTTCGCCTTTGCGCGCGGCAGCGGCGGCGTACAGGCGGACGAAGACTGCCTTCCCTTCGCCGATGGCGCGTTCGATTGCGTAGTCAGTGCCGGCGTTCTGGACCAGGTCAACGATCTACCAGGCGCGCTGACACTGGCCCGACGCGCGCTTCGCCCCGATGGTCTTTTCCTAGCCGCGTTCGTGGGGGGCGGATCGCTCCCCGCGTTGCGCGCCACGTTGCGTGCCGCCGAGCCGGAGCCGCCCGCGGCCCGGCTGCATCCCCAGATCGACGTGCGCTCGGCCGGAGACCTGCTGGTGCGCGCCGGTTTCGCCCTCCCCGTGGCCGATGTCGAGACCCTCGACGTCGGCTATGGCGATCTAGGGCGCCTGCTGAGCGATCTGCGCGGCATGGCGGCGACCAATGTCCTGCGCAACCGCGCTCCGCTCGCCTCGGCCACCCTTGCCGCCGCGGCGAGGGCCTTTGCCGCCCGCGCCGATGTGGCGGGGCGGGTGCGCGAGCGGTTCGACATTGTCTTCCTGACCGGCTGGGCGCCGGACGCCTCGCAGCCCCTGCCCGCAAGACGTGGCAGCGCGACCACATCGCTGGCAGACGCACTCCGGTCGAGGCCATCGGCGGACTGAAGAACGGTACGATTTCCGTTCCAATCGGCTGTGCAGGCGGTAGAAAACGCAACGATGATTGCTCAAAGGAAAAATGAGCAGGTGCGACGTCGCGGTTGGACGAGCGCCAGGCTGGCCGGCTGCGCGTTCGCTGTCGTCTATACTTCAGGGGCAGCGCACGGGCAGACCTTCCAGACCCTGCAGCAGATGTCGCTCGATCAACTTGCCGCCGTCGATGTGGAAGTGTGATCCGTCACGAAGACGCCGCAGGCGCTGGGCGATGCGCCCGCCGCCATCTATGTGATCGGCCGTGATGCGATTCAGCGTTCGGGCGCCACGTCGATCCCCGAAGCGCTCCGCCTGGCGCCCAATCTGGTCGTGGCAAGGCAGAGTTCGAGCCAATATGTCGTCAGCGCACGGGGGCAGAGCGGCAATCCGGCCGCACAGCACTTCGCGAACAAGCTGCTCGTGCTCATCGACGGGCGCAGCGTGTACACACCGCTATTCTCGGGCGTCTACTGGGACATGCAGGACGTCGTTCTGGCCGACATCGGCCGGATCGAGGTCATCAGCGGACCGGGCGCGACCCTATGCGGTCAACGGTGTGGTCAACATCATCACCCGCAATGCCGCGGACACGCAGGGCGTGCTGGCGGAGGCCCATGCCGGATCGTTCGAACGCGTCGCGGGACTGCGCTATGGCGCCACCGCGGGCGATACGCTCAGCTACCCGATTTATGCCCGCGGTATCAAGGGCGACCGAACGCGCACCAACGCCGCAGCTTGGGATCAGGACGAGCGCTGGCGCGTGCAGGGCGGCTTTCGCGTGGACTGGACCCCGGCCGAACTCGACCGGCTGACCCTTCAGGGAGACGCCTACCAGGGATCGCGCGGGCAGATCCGCGCCGACGAGCGCATCATCGGCCGCAACCTGCTGGCGCGCTGGAATCGCGGCGGGAGCGGATCGCACTTCCAGGTGCAGGGCTATTGCGATCGCACCACGAGGGTAACGCTCGACGGCGGCGGTCGCTTCGATCTCGATACCTACGACCTCGATCTCCAGCACGGCTTCACGCTGGCAGCAGCCACAGGATCGTAGTGGGCGGCGGCACGCGGGTAAGCCACTATGACATCGCGGCGCAGGCGGGCTGGATTTCGTGCCGCCGAGCCGAACCCTATGGCTCGCCAACGCCTTCGCGCAGGATACAATCGCGCTCACCACATCGCTCGATCTGGTGCTCGGGATCAAGCTGGAGGACAATCCGTTCGCCGGCGTGACGCCCCTGCCCAACGTCCGTCTGGCGTGGAAGCCTTTGCCCGACCTTCTGCTCTGGGGCGCGGTGTCGCGTGCGATCCGATCGTCGACCCCGTTCGAGAACGACGTTGTCGAGACGCTGGGGAACGTGCTGTTCCTCCAGGGTTCGCCCGCCTTCCGATCGGAGAAGCTGACCGCGTTTGAGGGCGGTACGCGGTTCCAGCCAGACCCGGACTTTGCCGTGTCGGTCTCGGCGTTCTACAACGCCTATGACGATCTGCGCAGCATTGAGCCTGCGCCGGGCGGATTCATCCCGCTGCGCTGGGGCAACGGCCTGCAAGGGTATAGCTACGGCATCGACAGCTGGGCCGATTGGCAGGTTCGGCCGTGGTGGAAGCTGTCGGCATCCTTTTCCTTTCTGCGCGGACGCTTCGAATTTCAAAAGGGCGCGAGCGGCTTTGCCGGCCTGTCGCAGCTCGGGAGCGACCCCAGGCACCGGGCGACGATGGGTTCTGCAATGGACTTGGGCAACGGCGTGACGCTCGACGGCATGGTGCGCCATGTCGGCCCCTCCTCGGCTCGACGCCTATCTGGAACTCGACGCGCGTCTGGGATGGACTGTGAGCGACCGGCTGATGCTGTCGATCGTGGGCGCGAACCTGCTCCACAAGCCGCATCGGGAATATCCGGGATCGACGGGCAACCTTATCCCGCGACAGGTGACGGCGGCGCTGCAATGGCGGCTTTGATCCGCATGGCCGGCGGGATCGCGCTGATGTGCCTGGCGACCGCCACGGCCCAGGGCGCGGGCGCCAACCTGGAATATGCCGTAAAGGGCAATTTCCTCTACAAGTTCGCGCCGTTCGTCAGCTGGCCGCCGCAGGCGTTCGCCGCCAGCACGCCGCTCCGCATCTGCGTCGCGGGCGCGGACCCCTTCGGCGGCACGCTCGACGCTGCGGTGCGCGGCCAGCGGGTCGGCGGCAGGACGATCGTCGTCACCCGCATCCGCGGCGCGGACGGCCTCGGCAATTGTCACATCCTGTATCTGGGCGCATCGCCATCCCCGACGGCGGAGATGCTGCGCTCTGTCGCGGGGCAGCCAGTGCTGACCGTCACGGACGAGCGCCAGAAAGTGTCGGCGGGATGATCCACTTCGTCTTGCGGCAAGGCCGCGTGCGTTTCACCATCGACCGCGCCGCCGCTGCCGCTAGTGGATTGGACGTCAGTTCCAAGCTGCTCGGCCTTGCGATCGCTACCAATGGGTGATCGGCGCCTTCGCCCCGGCGACCAGCCGATGGACGGGTTGTTCGCGGTCGCGCCGTGGGCGCCGATCCTCCTGCGCTGGCGCTTCTCGCGGTCAGCCTCGTGCTGGGCATCCAGAACGAGCAGGGACGCCGCGCCGAGCGCATCCGCACCATCACCGTGCAGTCAGAGATTCTGGCGCGCAGTGTCGCCGCGCCTTTGGCGTTCGACGATGCGGCGACGATCAACGACTATCTCGCCGCCCTGAAGGCCAATGACACGATCCGGGCCGCGGGGGTTTATGGAACGGACGGCGCGCTCGCCGCCGGCTTCACCCGCAGCGGTCCGCTGCCGCAGACGGTTTCATCAGGCGCGCCGGGATCGAGCGTGGCGACGATCTCTTCGTCACCACCGCGGTGCGGCAGAACGACACGCGGCTGGGCGCGGTCTATCTGCGCGTCTCGTCGGAAAGCTGGGGGCGGCGGGGCACAAGGTATGTCGGGATCGCTCTTATCGTCATCATGGCGTCGCTATTGGTCGCCGTGTCGGGCACTGCCTATGCTTCCGTCAGCCGCGCCCATGTCCGGCTGCGTGACGAGAGCGCGTAGCGAGAACAGGCCGAGGAGGCGCTGCGCCAGGCGCAGAAGATGGAGGCGATGGGGCAGTTGACGGGAGGCGTCGCCCACGACTTCAACAATCTGCTGATGGTCGCGTCAAGCGGCCTCGACCTGCTCGACCGCACCAGCGATCCCGCGCGGCGCGAGCGGATGAAGCTGGGCATTCGCCAGGCGATCGACCGCGGCCCCAAGCTGACCAGCAGTTGCTGACCTTCGCACGCAAATCGCCGTTGAAGCCGACTCGAGGTCGCGGTGCTCAACATCGCGCTCAACGCGATGCCGGACGGCGGCGCCATCCGAATCGCAGCCGAGCCGGTGACGGAGACGGTGCCGCGCTGATCCGGATGTCGATCACCGACAGCGGCACCGGCATCTCGGCCGACAATCTGCAAAAGGTTTTCGAACCGTTCTTCACGACCAAGGGCGTGGGCAAGGGCACGGGCCTGGGCCTGGGCCAGGTGTATGGGTTCGCGCGCTCATCGGGCGGTGATGTGCGGGTGGAAAGCGAACTCGGACGCGGCACCACCATGTCGCTCGTGCTACCGTGTTCCGACAAGCCGCTGCCCGGCAGCGTCGCACCGGCGGCGGCGATGAGCCTGTCCGCGGGCACCCATCGCCTGCTGCTGGTGGAGGACGATGACAGCGTCGCCGAACTGGTCGGCGAGATGCTGGGCGAGCTTGGCTATGCGTTCGCGCGGGTCGCGAGCGCCGAAGCCGCGCTGGACCTGCTGGCGCGCGACCATCGGTTCGATCTGGTATTCAGCGACATGGTCATGCCCGGCACAATGGGCGGCTTGGATCTGGCGCGTGCGATTGCGAAAGCCTGGCCGGCGTTGAAGATTGTTCTGACCACCGGCTACAGCGAAGCCGCGGCCGGTGCTCTGGCCGATGGCCATCATCTATTGACCAAGCCCTATCCGATCGAGGCGCTGGCTTCCAAACTGGCCGGGTTGCTCGACGATCCGAAGTAGAGGCCGTCGAACCGTCCAAGACTTCGCCCAGCACAATCCGCGACTTCAGAGTCCGTGCGAACGCGAACTCAGACGTCGAGGTTCGCGACGTTCAGGGCATTGTCCTGGATGAACTCGCGACGTGGCTCGACGACCTCGCCCATCAGCCGGCTGAAAACCTCGTCTGCGGCGCTGACGTCGTCACTCGTGACGCGCAACATCGTCCGCACCTGAGGATCGAGCGTGGTTTCCCAAAGCTGCTCGGCGTTCATCTCGCCCAGCCCCTTGTAGCGCTGGATGGCAAGGCCCTTGCGCCCGGCGGCGAGAATCGCCTCCAACAGCTGGCTGGGGCGCGAGACGCGCGATTGGCCGCGCGCGATCGTCGTCACGTTGCCGTCTTCGTCGGTGGCGAGATCATCCTCGGGCGCCGCGACCTGCGCCAGGCCCTTCATCGGCACCAGTTTGGCCTCGGTCGCGAAGCTCTCGGCCTGCTCCGCGGTCAACGCGTGGAGTTTGCGCGCCTCGGCCGACGCCAGGAAGCCGGCCTCGACGATGTGGTGATCGGTCACGCCGCGCCACAGCCGCTCGAAATGAACGCCGCCCTCCTCGGTCAGCCGCGCCGACCAGCGTGCCTCGACGTCGCCATCGTCCAACCGGCCCACCACACCGCGCACTGCCGCTTCCCGCGCCGCCCGATCGAGTGCGGGATCGAGCGCCCCGCCCAGCGCCAGCGCCTCGATTATCATCGCGTCGTAGCGCCGCGGCACGTAGCGCATCAGCGTGCGCATCCGCCGCGCATGATCGACCACGTCCTTGAGATCGGGGCCGAAACGCGGACCGCCGGCGGTCTCCAGCATCATCGCCGCGACGCCGGCATCGACCAGATAATCGTCGAGCGCGGCATCGTCCTTCAGATACACTTCCGACCGGTGCTTCGTCGCCTTGTACAGCGGCGGCTGCGCGATGAAGAGGTGCCCCGCGGCGATGATCTCGGGCATCTGGCGGTAGAAGAAGGTCAGCAGCAGCGTGCGGATATGCGCGCCGTCAACGTCAGCGTCGGTCATGATGACGATCTTGTGATAGCGCAGCTTGGCGAGGCTGAACTCCTCACGCCCGATGCCGGTCCCCATCGCCTGGATCAGCGAGATGATCTCCTTGGACGACAGCATCCGGTCGTGGCGCGCGCGCTCGACGTTGAGGATCTTGCCGCGGATCGGCAGGATCGCCTGATATTCGCTGTCGCGCCCCGATTTGGCGGAGCCGCCGGCGGAATCACCCTCGACAATGAACAATTCGGCCTTGGACGCGTCCTTCTCGCGGCAGTCGTGGAGCTTCCCGGGTAAGCCGCCGATGTCCATCACGCCCTTGCGCCGGGTCAGTTCGCGCGCCTTCTTGGCGGCCTCGCGCGCCGCCGCCGCGTCTATCACCTTGCCGATGATGCTGCGTGCGTGGCCTGGATTTTCCTCCAGCCACTGCGCCAGCTTGTCCGCCATCAGCGATTCCAGCGGCTGGCGGACCTCGGACGAAACCAGCTTGTCCTTCGTCTGCGAACTGAACTTCGGGTCGGGCAGCTTGACCGAGACGATCGCGGTCAGCCCTTCGCGCATGTCGTCGCCGGTCAGCGTGACCTTTTCCTTCTTCAACATCCCCGATTTGTCGGCATAATTGTTCAGCGTGCGCGTCAGCGCGGCGCGGAACGCGGCCAGATGCGTGCCGCCGTCGCGCTGGGGTATGTTGTTCGTGAAGGCGAGGACGTTCTCGTAATAACTGTCGTTCCACTCCAGCGCGACGTCGATGGTCACGTCGTCGCGGGTGCCGCTGATCGCCACCGGCTCGGGCATCAGCGGGGTCTTGGCGCGATCGAGATATTTCACGAACGCCGCGATGCCGCCTTCGTAATAGAGTTCGACCGTCTTGGGTTCGTCGTGCCGTGCATCGGTCAGGAACAGGCGCACGCCCGAATTCAAGAACGCCAGTTCGCGATAGCGGTGTTCCAGCTTGTCGAAATCGAATTCGACGATCTTGAAGGTGGCGGGCGAAGGCAGGAAGGTGACGCGCGTCCCCTTCTTGCCAACGGCATCACCGACCCGCTTGAGCGGCGCGACCGCATCGCCGAACGCGAAGCGCATGCAATTCTCTTCGCCATCGCGCCAGATCGTCAGGTCGAGCCATTCGCTCAGCGCATTGACCACCGACACGCCGACGCCGTGCAACCCGCCCGACACCTTGTAGGCATTGTCGTCCGACGTATTCTCGAACTTTCCGCCCGCGTGCAACTGGGTCATGATGACCTCGGCCGCCGACACGCCTTCCTCGGGGTGGATACCGGTCGGGATGCCGCGGCCGTTGTCGGTGACGCTGACCGATCCGTCCGCGTTCAACTGGATGTCGATCCGGTCGCAATGCCCGGCCAGCGCTTCGTCGATCGCATTGTCCGACACCTCGAACACCATATGGTGCAGGCCCGAACCGTCGTCGGTATCGCCGATATACATCCCCGGCCGCTTGCGCACCGCGTCCAGGCCCTTAAGCACCTTGATCGAGGAGGCGCCGTAATCGTTCTTGTTAGGGTTTTCGGCGGAGTCTTGGCTGGAGCTTTGGGGCGTGTCGTTCATGCCGAGCTTATAGGGATGGGAGCGCCGGAACGGAAGCGAAATGGCCGCCTGACGGGTTGGAGGTCATTGCCCGCTCGCGAACATCACTTGTTCGGCAGGTCGAACCCGAGAAAGTCTGCAAAGGTCACGGACCCGCTGCCAGACACGAACGCAGCGGCGCTGGGATAAAGGAGGGGATTACCGATGTTCAGCGTGGCGTGCCAGTCGAACACATAGGTCTTCCCATCTGCCATCTTAATGCTGGTTGCGGTGTGATGCGTTCCAAGATGGAGGCGGTCGATCGTATCGGCGCGGTCGATACGGCGCAGCGCCGCGCGACAAAGAGAGTCGGTGCCGATCGCCTTCATGGTGGCATCGGCGATACCCGTGCAGACCATGTTCGCGGTATCCACCTCGGTGGGATCGCGATTGGTGAGCACGTAACCCCAATTGCGCAGACTTCCCGAGATACCCAGACCGGCGGGAACGGCAGATAGGAACGAATTGATCCGCCGTTGGCATTCCGGATCGCGTTTGACGGCCCGCACGATCTCGCGGGCCTCATCCAGAGTAAGCATTGCGTCCTCCTGTCGCCGGATCGGAAATACGCCTACTGAAACTCCGTCATGCCTATGCGGCCTGGCTGCCGGTTGATACGTCAATGTGGTCGGTGGTCGCCACCCGCAATTACGTACCTGGTTCCCTCCCCCGCCTCGGCAAACAGCGCCTCCTCCGTGCCGGTCATCCACACCTGCCCGCGCCCGCGCAGCCGCGCGAACAACCCGGCACGGCGTAGCGGATCAAGGTGCGCCGCTACCTCGTCGAGCAGCAGCACGGGTGCGCGGCCCACGCGTTCGGCGACCAGATCGGCATGCGCCAGGACGATGCCGAGCAGCAGCGCCTTCTGCTCGCCCGTCGAAGCAAGCGCCGCGGGCTGCGCCTTGTCGACATGAGCGACCGCCAGATCGGCGCGGTGCGGCCCGATCAGCGTCCGCCCGGCCGCGGCATCGCGCGCGCGACCGCGGCGGAGCGCATCCGCCAAGTCGCCGGGCAAGATGTCACCCGCCAACGCCAAGGTCGCTCGCGGGAACACCCCCGCGGGTTGCTTCGCCAACACGTCGGCCAGCAGCGCGACCGTCTCCCGCCGCGCGCTGTCGATCGCCGCGCCGTGTTCGGCCATCCGTGTCTCCAACGCCGAGAGCCAATCGCCATCGGGCGCCGCGTCGGCCAGCAACCGGTTGCGCGCGCGCATCGCCGCTTCATAGCGCGCGGCATGGACCGCGTGGGTCGTGAACAGCGCCAGCACCAACCGATCGAGGAACCGCCGGCGCTCACCTGCGCCCTCGACGAACAACCGGTCCATCGCGGGCGTGAGCCACAGGATCGTCACCCGCTCCGCCAGCCCAGCGGCATTGGCGCTGGCGCCGTTGATCCTGACGATGCGTCGCTCGGGCGCCGACACCTGCGCACCCGTCGCCAGCGCGGTGTCGTCGGCCAGCGTCGCGGCCACCCCGAACCCTCCCGGCCCGTCGATCCGCGCCATCGCGGAGAGCGCCGCACGCCGTAGCCCGCGACCCGGCGCGAGCAGCGACACCGCCTCGAGCACATTGGTCTTGCCCGCGCCGTTCTCCCCGGTCAGCACGACGAACCCGTCGCCTGGCGCCAGCGTCAGATCGGCGTGATTGCGGAAATCAGTCAGGACCAGGCGGGTGAGCATCGCCCGCCTGTTTAGCGAAGCCAGCGGTTTAGGCGAGCGCGCGTGCTTGCCCAGCATCCTTCTGCGCACTGGCATAGGAGGCAAGCTGCGCACCCAGCACCGCCTGCGCCTTGCGATAGGCAAGCGGCTCGGGAATCCGCAGCCGCGTGCGCGCCGCCTCCAGCGGTTCGTGCATCAGCGCTTCGTAATCCTCACCCATCAGCCACGCCGCCTTGCGGCCGTTGCGATAGCCTTCCCACACCGCGCGCGCGAACAGCGTACCGCCGGTAACCCGTATGCTCTTGAGTGCTGCCCCCGCGCCGATGAAAGCCCAGCCGAGTCCGCCGGTCTGCGCGTAGCTGAACGCGACCAGCGCCGCCTCGCCCATCGTTTCATCCGCCTTGTAGCCGGTGAGCACATGCCAGATGTCGTGACAGTCGCGCGTACGCCGACCGAACCAGGCATAAGGGTGTTCGATCAGCGGCGCACCGTCGAGATTGGAAATCCCGGCCAGACCCGCCGCGGTATAGCCCGTCTCATCCAGGAAGGCGCGATACGCCGCACCGACCGTGCCTGGCGCGAAACTGGCGATGAAGGCGGGATCGGAAAACGTTCGGCAAGTTCCACCCGCCGATATGCCAGCCTTGGACCCTCGGGCGTTGCCATCAGCTGCGCGAACTGGCGCGGCACCTGATTGCCGTTGAGCGATCGCATTATCACGAACACCTGCGCGGTATCGTCGCCATTAGCCAGAAGCGTCCGCAGCGCCCGTGCGGCGGCGCGCCAGTCGCGGCGAGGAACCTGATAGGTCGGAGTGGTCATGGCACCTTTCCTTACTGACAACACTGTCAATAGCAGCGAGTCGCAGGTTCGGCAATCGGACGGTGGCGTCTTCAACACGGCTTCGACGTGCAACGGGAGCGTGGCGACATTGGATCAGCCGTTCTTGCCGATCGCCGCCTTCATCAAGGACTGCTGCTTGCGATAGAGATTGGTCATCGCGGTGAAATCCGCCTGGATCTTGCTCATCTTCAACAATTGATCTTCCAGCGTCACGTTGTTGCCGTCGGGCTTCGTCTCGCTCACGTCGTGGTCCAGAACAATGGGGCCGCCCCGCGGGCCGCGCGCGCCCAACGCCTTCATGCTGCCGGTGATCTCGACATGCGGCCGAGCGACCTTGCCCGCGCCCGCGCTGCCATGCTGGCCCAGCAACGCCCCGAAATCCGGCGCTTCGACATCGCGCGCCTTGTATCCCGGCGTTTCGCTGTTCGCGATATTCTGCGCAATTACACGCTGACGGTCCGCCAGATGCTTCATCTCGCGCGTGATGCCCGCGACCAAGGTCGATACGCCATCTGCCATCGTCAGAACCCCGTGAAGCTGCCGGACAGCCGCGTCAGCGCTGCCTGGTAATTGGCGAGTTGCCCCTGCTCGATCGCGGTCGATGCCGGACGCCGCCCGTTGCTGATGGGGGCGTCCGCGGCCTGCGCCTTGGTTTCGTCCCAATAAAGCGAACGATAGGCTGTCTGGGAAAGCGACAGTGCCTGCTTGATCTGTGCCAGCGAATTGCCCGCCTCCGTCTTGGTATCGAGCCGCAGCGCCTCCGTCAGCCCCAGCGCGAAGCTCCCGCCCGGACGCACCTTGGGCGCATCCTTGTCGACGATAGCGGGCGAGGCGATGCGGCGCGCGTCCAGGCCGAGCTTGACCAGCGCGTCCTTGCCGCTCGCGCCTGCGATCAATTCGAGTTCGTTTCCGGGCTTCACGTCGATCCGCAGCGCCCGGGCGCTGCCCTTCGCGGGCGTGCTCACCGACGCGGCCCTGCTGCCGATTAGCGTGCGCACCTGGTTGGCAAGCGTGGTCAGCGTATCCTTCTCGCCGATCGTCACCTTGCGGATGGCGCCGCCGTTGATTCGGATCGAGAATTCGTCGCCCGCACGCAACGCCGTCTGCGCCTCGAGCGTCACCGCGTCGGTCGGAGTCAGCGTGCCGCGATGCAGGCCCAACTTGCCGAGCACGCTGTTGCCGCCGGCGACAGCGGAGACATGCACGGGCTGCGTCTTGGCGGCGATCGTGCCGAACTGCTGCGTCTTGCCGATCGCGCCTGTCGCGGCATCCACCCGGGCGACGAAACCGTCGACATCTCCGGTTCGCTCCAAGCCCAGCTTGCCCGTGGTCCGGCCGCCTATGTAAAGCGTATCGCCCAGGAACGACACGCTGTCCGCCTGATCCTCCCCCGTGGAGCCGAGATAGGTCACCTTGCTGCTGCTGAGCGCGGCATCGATGCGCGCGACGAAGCCATCGCGCCCGCCCGCGCGGCTATTGACCTGCGTTCCCGGCATGTTGTCATCCGCCGCGCCTACGACCGCAATGGCGCCATCAGCGTCGATAGCGATCGCCCGGGCATCGGCCTTGCCCAGATCGATCGAGGCCAGTTCCTTGGTCAGGTCCGCCTTGTCGATCCGCCGCAGCATCGCCCGGCCGCTTTCGCCGGTCAGCGCCAGCAGTTGGCCGTCGGCGCCGATGGCCAGCGCCTTCACCTCGTCGGTGCCCGCCGTCTTGATACGAAACTGCTGGACCGGCTTGCCGGCCGCGTCGATCCGCGCCAGGACCGCATCGCCGCTGTCGTTCTTGCCGCCGACATAGATCATGCCGTCCGCACCGACTGCGACCGCCGTCGCAGTCTGCTTGCCGACCGAGCGCACCAGCGAGGAGAAGGCTTCATTGCCCTGCGCATCGAAGCGGGTGACGACCAGATCGCCGTCGGCACTGGCGCCGTCGAAGTTGCCGGTGACCGTTCCCGCCACGACGATGCCGCCGTCGGGTGCGATCGTCACCGCAGCGCCCTGCGCCGCGCCGGCCGCACCCAGCCCGCGCTGCCACACGACAGTGCCTTCGCTGTCGACCTTGGTCAGGATCATGTCGTCGCCGCCATCCGACACGTTGCCGCGCAGGTCGCCGGCGGTTGTGCCGACGACGTAGCTGAAGCCTTGCGCGTCGGTCGCGATGCCACGCGCCGGCGTGGCGGCGATCACCGTCTGCTCCTTGGTCTTGCGGGTCAGATCGGCTTCCGCCGCGACGGCGGAGCGTTCGGTGCCGATGCGATCGACCGCAGCGATCGTGGACAGCGTACGCCGCTCCATCGTGCCGGCAGGATCGTCGAGCCGCAGAATCCGGGTGTCCGCCGGTGTATTGAGCGGCGGCGTGGTGCCGCTCGGGACTCCAGCCGCCAGCGGCACGCGCTCGGTCAGGCCGCTGGCCACCATGACGGCGTCGCCGCCGCCGACCTGGTCGATGGAGATGGTCTCGAAGCCACCACGCTTGACCGCCATTCCCCATTTGTCGCCGTTCTTGGCCGGCTCGAAGCTGACCTGCCAGCGCGGCACCGGTTTGCCGTTCTCCATCACCACCGCGCCCTTGGCGTCCAGCCGCGGAATGGCCTTGATCGCAGCATTCATCGCATCCGCCACGGTGTCCAGCGTCGGCGGCTGGGGCGTCTTTGCCAGGTCGATCGTCAGGCTGTCTTTGGCGCCGAGCTGCGCGAGGTCGATCTTGAGGACTTCATCGCCCTTGAAGCCCGCCAGCGCGCCGTCGCGCGTGTCGCGCACGCCCTTGCCGGGGATGCTCGCGGCGCTCAGCGAAGACGGCGATGCCACGCCGACCGACAGCGCCTGACGCGCGAGCTTGCCGAACGCCAGATCGACATCATCGGACGGCGCGCTGCCGAGATAGGTTTTCAGGTCGGCCAACCCCTTTGCAAAGCTCTTCTGCAAATTGGCGCGTTCGGCCGATCCGGTCGTCGGCTTGGCCGCGCTCTCGGCCAGCAGCCTCAGGCGATCGAGCGCCTTGTACGTGACGAACGTGGTCCGCACGTCCTCGGGCAGCGTCTTGCCGTCCGGGCCAATCGTGCTGGCGTTCTTGTCGATGATCGTCTTCATCGTCTTGATCGCCGAAACCTGCGCCGATTCTGGAACGGCGGAGGGCTTTTCCTTCCACGGTGGCGTCGTCGGCGGCGCGGTGAAGGCTGCCCTGGCCTTGCGCTGGGCACGTGTCTCGAGAGTCGCCGTCGAGGCGGCGAAATCGGCTGCTGCATTGGACCCGGTCAGGACGCTGAGTGCCGCCAAACCATTCGAGATATTTGCCATGTTAACCTCGTGAGCGGCCGTCCGGTTCGTCCGCTTCCACTCTATAATAGGATGGAAACGTGCGCCGCGGTCGGCGCCTGCGCATACAAAGGCTGGAGAACCGCCCGTGAACATGATGACCGTGGAGCCCGTGGAACTCAAACGCTACTCCGGCCCTGAACGCGCCGCCGCGCTGATGCTGGTGCTCGGCAAGGAACATGGCGCACCGATCTGGGAGCATCTGTCGGTCGAGGAGATCAAGGACTTGTCCGCGGCCATCGCCACGCTGGGCCGTGTGCCCGCGCATGTCGCCGAATATCTGCTCGTGTCGTTTTCGGGCGAGGTGTCGAGCATGAACACGCTCCACGGGTCGTACGAGACGACCGAACGCCTCCTGGACGGTATCCTGCCCGGCGACCGCGTGCGTGAGATCATGGAGGACATCCGCGGCCCCGCCGGCCGCACGATGTGGGACAAATTGTCGAACGTCAGCGAAACCGTGCTGGCGGGCTATCTGAAGAACGAATATCCGCAGACCGTCGCGGTCATCCTTTCCAAGCTGAAGGCCGATCACGCCGCGCGCGTACTGGGCCAATTGCCACAGGAGATCGCGATCGACGTCGTCCAGCGGATGCTCCGTATGGAAACCGTGCAGAAGGACGTGCTGCTCCAGGTCGAGGCGACGCTGCGCAGCGAGTTCATGAGCAATCTGTCGCGCTCGCAACGCCGCGACCCGCACGAATCCATGGCCGAGGTCTTCAATGCGATGGACCGCGCGACCGAGGAGGCGATGCTGGGCGCGCTCGACGAACAGGCGCCTGAGACCGCCGACCGCATCCGTTCGCTGATGTTCACCTTCGAGGATCTCGGCACCTTGCTGCCCGCCGCCATCGCGGTGATCGTCCGCCAGGCCGACAAGCGGCAGATGGCTCTGGCGCTCAAGGGCGCGCCCGAACATATCAAGCAGCTTTTCATGGGGTCGATGACCGAGCGTTCGGCCAAGCTGATGCGCGAGGACATGGCCGGGATGGGACCGGTGCGTGCCCGCGATTGCGACGAGGCGCAGAACGCGCTGGTCCGGCTCGCCAAGACCCTTGCCGATTCAGGCGAGATCATGCTGGTCGATCCCAAGAGCAACGACACGATGATCGCCTGACATGGCCAGCAGCTTGCACATCAAGCCTTTTGCGTTCGACCAGGTGTTCGACGCCGGCGACATCACGCTCGACGATGCGAGCATCGACGACTGGCGGGTGCGCGCTTCGTCGCTGGAGGCAGAGCTTGCGAGCGCGCAAAAGCGCTTCGACGAGGAACTGGCGCGCGCGCGCGCCGACGGCTTCGAAGCGGGGCTGGCCTATGCACGCACCGAGCGCGAGGAGGCACTGCTGTCGGCCACCGATGCGCTTCACGCCACGATGGAGACGATGGAGGCCAGCCTGGACGCCATCACCGACGAAGCCGCGCGCGAGGCAGCTGTGGTCGCACATGCCGCCGCCGAGTTGCTGGCCGCCCGGGCGCTGGCCCATGCCCCGGGTGCCGCGATCGACGCCGCCATAGGCCGCGTCCTGCGCCAGGTCGCGCGCGGGCAAGAGGTGCAGATCACCGTCGCGCCCGCGCTGGTCGACGAAATGGAACGGCTGATCGCCGTCCGACAGAGCGCCGACCGCAGGCGTCTGGCACTCACCGTCACCGCCGACCCGGCACTACCGATCGGCGACGCGCATATCCACTGGGAACAGGGCGGACTCGTCCTGGATGCGGCAGCGCGTGCCGCCACCGTGCGCGCCTCGCTGGCCGCGGTTCTGCCGCAATAATACCCCGGCAAGTTTTTCCTACCCGGCAAGAACTGCCCCAACCACCGCCGCCTATAATGATCCCATAGCCGTCGTCTTCGGGGTCTCGCTTGGATCAGCTACGCACAGTTTTGGGGCAGATCGGTCGTCAGCGGCTGGTGATGATGGCGATCGTCGCGGCCGGGTTGCTGGCGGTGATGGGGTTCGTCGCGACCCGCGGCGGCGACGCCCGGATGGGCTTCCTCTATACCGACTTGGATCCCGCCGCGGCGCAAGGGATCGCCGACAAGCTGAAGGCGCAGAACGTGCCCTTCACGCTGTCCGCCGATGGCACCTCGATCATGGCGCCCGACGACAAGCTCGCCGAACTGCGGATGAGCATGGCGGGCGAGAAGCTGGGCGGCAAGATCGGCTATGACGTTCTCGACGCCGAGGAGCCGTTCGGCGTCTCCGCCAGCCGCGCCAAGATCAACGAGACGCGCGCGATCGAAGGTGAGCTCGCCAAATCCATCGAGACCATGCAGAGCATCAGCCGCGCCCGTGTCCACCTGGTCATGCCGCAGCGGGCGATGTTTGCCAACGCGACGACCAAGGCGAGCGCTGCGGTCACCGTAAAGACGCAGGGGCGACTGTCCGCCGAAGCGGTACAGTCGATCCGCTACCTCGTCGCCTCCTCGGTCGCCGAACTGTCGCCCGAAGCGGTGTCGATCGTCGATCAGACGGGCGCTCTGCTCGCCCGCGCCGGCGACGCATCGACGATGGGTGCGAGTGGCGCCGACGAACGCCAGGCGCAGGTCGAAGGCAAGCTGCGCGACGAAGTCGAGGCGCTCCTCGTCCCCATTGTCGGCCAGGGCAAGGTCCGCGCCGAAGTTTCCGCCGACATCGATCGCGACCAGACCCAGGAATCCTCCGACATCTTCGATCCCGACAAGCAGGTGATCGCGCACCAGGTGTCCGTGACGACCAAGGGCCAGAACACCGACACCCAGGCCGGCCCGGCGGGCGCCAGCGTCGGCGCCCAGCTGCCCGAGGCACAGGCTCAGCCCGCCACGCCCGGTACCAACCGCACGGAGACCAGCGACGAAACGTCCGAGGACACCACCTACGAGAACAGCAAGACCCACAGCGTCGTGCTGCGCGGCCCCGGCAAGATCAAGCGGCTGAGCGTCGCGGTGATGATCGACGGCGGTGCCAAGGGCCTGCCCCCTGCGCAGATCGCCCGGTTGACCAGGTTGGTGGAAAATGCGGTCGGTGCCGACAGCGAGCGGGGCGACAGCGTGGTCATCGAGAGCATGGCGTTCGCGGCCGATCCCACGCTCACCGATGCGGAACCCAGCTTCTTCTCGAAACTGCCGCTCGACCCGATCATGAGCGTGGTCAAGCTGCTGGTGATCGCGGCGGTCGGCCTGGTCGCGCTGCGGATGATCCGCCCTCGCGCGATCGAAGGCACGCTGGGTCCGAATGGTGAGATCGTGCTGAACGGCCAGAATGGTGCACCGGGCACCCCCGGCGCGCTCAACGCCGATGGCACGCCCGCCGCCCTTCCCTCTCCCGCCGACGGACCCGAACTCGAAGACGAGATCGCTCTGGCCCAGGTCGATGGCACCGTGAAGCTCAGCGCCCTCAAGCGGGTCGGTGATGCGATCGCCAGCGCTCCCCCCGAAGCCGCCGCGGTGATCCGCGGATGGATGAACGCATGATGGATCCCGATATGAACAATTCCGACATCACCGAAACCGCGATGCTGGCACCCGAGCCGGTCGCCTTCCTGGAAGAGTTCGACACCCCCGGCGGCGGCGCCGATGCACCGCCGGCCGATGCCTCCGATCTGCAGGCGGTCTTCGATGTGCCCGTGAAGGTCCAGGCGGTCCTCGGCCGCTCCAAGATGCCGATCGGCGATCTGCTGCGGTTGAAGGCGGGGATGGTGATCGAACTCGATCGTCGCGTCGGCGAGCCGGTCGATGTCTTCGTCAACGATCGCCTCATCGCACGCGGGGAGGTGGTGCTGATCGACGAAGCGTTGGGCATCACCCTGACCGAGATCGTGCAGCAGGAGCGTTGAGCATGGCGGACGAGGGTATCCGGCTGCTGCTCGTCGGCGCTGCGGCGGACGAACTGCGCGCCGCAGCACGCATGGCACGCGCGACGGGCGCCGAAGTGGCGATGGCCGAGACGCCTGCCGAGGCATTGGCGATCCTGCGCCGGACCAGCGTCGGGCTGGTGATGATCGACGTCCACGCCGATGTCGCCCGCTTCATCGCGCAGCTTGGGCTGGAACGCTTTCCCGTGCCGGTGTTGGCGTGCGGCATCCACGCATCGGCGGAACGCGCGGTCGCCGCGATCCGTGCCGGTGCGCGCGATTACGTCCCGCTGCCTCCCGAGCCCGATCTGATCGCAGCGGTACTGGCCCATGCAGCCGCAGCCCCCGCGCGCGAACTGGTGGCCGAGGATCCGGCGACTCTGAGCGCGATGGACTATGCCCGCGCGATCGCACCCGGCCGGATGCCCGTGCTCCTCCTGGGCGAAGCAGGCGTCGGCAAGGCGATCCTCGCCGCCGCCATTCATGCCGCGTCGGGGTGTATGGGGCACTTCGTGACGGTCGAATGTGCCGGCGTATCCCCCGAGATCATCGAATCCGAATTGTTCGGTCACGCCGCGGGCGCCTTCGCGGGTGTCGCGGCGGCGCGGGTGGGCAAGTGCGAACAGGCGGCCGGCGGCACATTGTTCGTCCGCGACATCGACCGGATGCCGGCAGGAGCGCAGGCACGGCTTGCGGCCATGCTCGACCAGCGCAGCGAACTGCGCCTGATCGCATCATCCAGCCGCGACTTGACGGAGCGGATGCGCGAGGGTGGGTTTCGCTCCGATCTGCTGTCGCGGCTGGCGGCGGTCCGCATCACCCTGCCGCCGCTGCGCGAGCGGGGCGGCGACGTGGCGCTGCTGGCGGAACATCTCGCCGAGCGGGTCGCGCGCACGCACGGGCTGAACGCCCGCAAATTCGACGGCACGGCGCTCGCGCTGCTCGGCGCGCACGTCTGGCCCGGCAATATCCGCGAGCTGGAGGATGTCATCCACCGGGCGATGGTGATCGCCCGTGGTCCCGCGATCACGCCCGAGGATCTGGTGCTGGTCGACGGCACACGGCTCGCCGCGCGGGCAGCGGTCGCCACGCCGGGCGAGGCCCGCGTCGATGCGCTGGTCGGCCGCGCGCTGGAGGATGTCGAGCGCGCGCTCATCCTCAAGACGCTGGAGCGGTGCCGCGGCAATCGCACCTCGGCCTCGGGTATCCTGGGCATTTCGGTGCGCACCATGCGCAACAAGCTGAAGACCTTCGTCGAGGCCGGCATCGCCGTGGCCCCTGCGTTCTAGGATGCCGATCGCCGCCTTCCTCCAGCGAATGGGCGCCAACCGCGACATGGCGCTGGCGGTCGGCGTGCTGGCGATCATCGGCATGCTCATCCTGCCGATGCCCGGCTGGATGCTCGATCTGGGCCTCGCGCTGTCGATCACCATCTCGGTGATGATCCTGATGACCGCGCTGTTCATCGACAAGCCGCTCCAGCTATCCGCCTTTCCGACCATCCTGCTTATCACGACGATGCTGCGGCTCGGCCTCAATCTGGCCTCCACGCGCCTGATCCTGGCGCATGGGCATGAGGGACCGGAAGCGGCGGGCGGGGTGATCGCGGCGTTCGGCGAGTTCCTGATCGGCGGCGAGACCGTCATCGGCCTGACGATCTTCATGATTCTGATCGTCATCAATTTCGTCGTCATCACCAAGGGCGCCGGGCGTATCGCCGAGGTCGGCGCGCGCTTCAGCCTGGACGCGATGCCCGGCTGGCTGCTCGATCTGGGTCTGGCATTGTCGATCACCCTATCGGTGATGATCCTAATGACGGCCCTGTTCATCGAAAAGCCGCTTCAGCTCTCCGCCTTTCCGACCATCCTGCTGATCGTGACGATGCTGAGGCTTGGCCTCAATGTCGCCTCGACCCGCCTGATCCTCGCTCATGGGCATGAAGGAACCCATGCAGCCGGCGGCGTGATCGGAGCGTTCGGCGAATTCCTGATGGGCGGGGAGACGGTGATCGGCCTCACCATTTTCCTGATCCTCATCGTCATCAATTTCGTCGTGATCACCAAGGGCGCCGGGCGTATCGCCGAGGTCGGCGCGCGCTTCAGCCTGGACGCGATGCCCGGCAAGCAGATGGCGATCGACGCCGACCTGAACGCCGGCACGATCGACGAGAAGCAGGCTCGCGAACGCCGCAGCGAGATCGAGCAGGAAAGCGGCTTCTACGGCGCGATGGACGGTGCGTCCAAGTTCGTGAAGGGGGATGCGGTCGCCGCGCTGCTCATCACCGCGATCAACGTCATTGTCGGGCTCGTCATGGGCGTGGCGGTTCACGGCGTGCCGTTCGGCGAGGCGTTCCATACCTATACCCTCCTGACGGTCGGCGACGGGCTGGTCAGTCAGATCCCCGCGCTGATCGTCTCGACCGCCGCGGGTCTGCTCGTCTCCAAGGGCGGGGTGTCGGGAAAGACCGGCGCGGCGCTCGGCGACCAGCTGGGGCGCTATCCCAAGGCGTTCGGTATGGTGTCTTTCATGATGGGGTCGCTGGCGCTGCTGCCGGGGCTGCCCTTCGCGCCTTTCGCGCTGTTCGCGGCGGGAAGCGGCTGGGCGGCGTGGAAGCTGTCCAAGAACGCTGCCGAAAAGGAGGTGCGCGACCGCGTCGAAGCTGCCGCTGCCGAAGTGGCGGACGAACCCGGCGAGGAGCCGATCTCGCGCACCCTGGCGATCGACACCGTGCGGATCGAGATCGGCTATGCGCTGCTTCCGATCATCAACGACGCGCAGCGCGAGCCCCGGCTCGACGACCAGGTTCGCGCGCTCCGGCGGCAGATGGCGATCGACTACGGCTTCGTCCTGCCGGCGGTGCGCATCATCGACAACATGGCGCTCCAACCCAACGAATATATTGTCTATATCAAGGAAACCGAGGCCGCGCGCGGCGACATCCGGCTCGACAAATTGCTGGTCATCAATCCCGGCGGCGGCAGCATGGCGCTGCCCGGAGAGCCGACCCGCGAGCCGGTGTTCGATCTGCCCGCGCTGTGGATCGACCGCGAACTGCGCGACGAGGCGGGGATGCGCGGGCTGACCGTGGTCGATTGCGGCACGATCATCACCACCCACCTGACCGAACTGGTAAAGGACAATATCGCCGACCTGCTGAGCTACACCGAGACGCAAAAACTGCTGAACGAAGTCCACAAGGAATCGGAAAAGCTCGTCGCCGACATCGTACCCGCCAAGATCTCCGTCTCCGGCGTGCAGCGCATCCTGCAGAACCTGCTGTCGGAGGGCATCTCGATCCGCGACGTGCCCACGATCCTGGAGGGGATCGCGGAAATCGCGCCACTGACCGGCAATCTGACTCAGATGACCGAACATGTCCGCAGCCGCCTTGCCCGCCAGATTTCTGCGCAACAGGCCCGCGACGGCGCGATCCCAATCGTCACCTTGTCGGGCGAATGGGACGAGGCGTTCGCGACCAGCATCGTCGGCCAGGGGGACGACCGCCAGCTGGCGATGGCACCGTCGCAGCTCCATGCCTTCCTGGCGGCCGTGCGCGACACGCTCGACCGGCTGGCCGGCGAAGGCGATATCCCCTGCCTGCTGACCAACCCGTCGATCCGGCCGTTCGTGCGCTCGATCATCGAACGGGTGCGTCCCGCGACCGTCGTTCTGTCGCAGAACGAAATCCACGCCCGCGCCCGCATCCGCTCGCTCGGGATGATCGGGTGAGGCGCCGCCCTTCGCGCGGTTCGGCGTCCTATAATGAAATGGGGGACCGGACTGTCCCGCATCGAGGATCAGCATGAACCCCATCGCCGCCAGCCCCTTTGCGATGTTCGCCGATCCGGCCGCCACCGGTGTGCTCGGGCAAGCCGACGCGGGGTTTGCCACCGTCCTTGGCCTGACCGCCGGGACACCCGCGGGCCAGATCGCCAGCGGGCTGCCGGCAACGCCGATGGCGTTCGCGTCCCAGCCGATGGCCGGGTTGCTGGCGTCGGCATCGGTCGCGCCAGCCCTGCCCCGTACGGCGGTCGCTTTCTCGCCACCGCACTCCCCGGCGTCGCAGCCCGCACGCGCCGGGATCACGCTGCAACCCGCGCTTTCAGACAAGCCCGCCGGCGGCACGAAAACGCCGGCGGTCTGGACGTCGCAGCCCATCGTCGCACTGATGACCGAAGCACTGGCAGCGACGCCGGCGGTTCTGGAACCCGGCCTTCCTGCGCAGACTTCGACTCCGGCGCCGACAACTGCGGTCGCCCCAGTTCTGGTTACAAAGCCGAAGGCGACACCTGCTCCCCGGATGCCGGCGCCGCCCGTGCAAGCGGCGCCCATCGTCGGCACGCCGGTCACGACCGTCGCGACAACCGCACCCGCACTTGCGCAGGCGCCCGCGCCTGGCGTCCTGCCCGCCGCCGAGGAACCGCGCGACACGGTGGAAAGCGCAGATGCCGAGGTCGTACGGCCTTCGGTCGAGCCGCCCGTTCAGCTGGCCACCATTGTCCCGGCCGCCCCCGCGCCGCTCGAAAGTCTTGCCGCAGCCCTGCCCGGGCCTGCGAAACGCGGCGATCTCCAGACATTGGTGACGGCGCCCGCTGCGGATGTCGGGCCGGATGTTGCGCCTCTCGCGGAAAGTACGACGTTCCCCGCTGCTCGCGAGTCCGGTCGAGCGGACGCGCCAGCTGCGAGCGCACCCATAGCGACGCCCGTCCGCGCGACATCGCCCTCAGCACCCATTCAGGCGCAGCCGGTCGTCGCCGCGCCAGCGCCGATCGTCTCCGAGGACGACGTTCCAGCAGCATCTCCGGTGATCGCCGATCGGGCGATGCCCACCGCCGGGGAACCGAGCGAAACCGAACTGCCCTCGCCGGCTCTGTCGCTGGACCCCGCTCCCGCAGACCACGGCGATGTGTCGGCAGCTCCTAGCGCCTTTGTCACCCCACCTTCCTCCTCCCCGATCCTGGGGGATTCGAAACCGGATGCGGCACCGACCGCGCAGGGTGAAACTCCCGTGCGCCCTGCAGCTCAGGCACCGTCGCTGACAACAAGCCCGGCCTTGGCGGAGGCTCCACCCCGACCTGTCGTGACAGCTGCCCGCGGTCGGACTTCCGAGCGCGGAAGCAAGACGGAAGACGACACATCCGTCGCGTCCGACGATCCGGATGATTCGAAGCGCGACATAATGGCACCGACTTTCTCATCGTTGGCCGCAGAGCCCCCGACGCCCGCTTCGGAAGGCCGCGCACCTGCCGTACCGCAAGGATTCTTGCGGCAAGGCACGGCACCCGACGCGACCCCGCAGGTGGTGCCCGTCGCCGCATCCGAATCGCCCCTCGCCCCCTCCGCAGAGGCGCCTGGCGCGGCGCCGCCAGTGACGACCAGCGAGCCTTCCTTCGCGCGCACCGTGTCCTCGCCGATCGCGGGCGATCTGCGGCCGGCTGCGGCTCCCGGCGCTGACCCGGCGCTACCCGCGTTCACCCCCGCCGCAGTCCCAGACGCCCCCCTAGCCCGCGCCGCAGAAAGCCCGGCAGTCCAGCACACGGCCACCGCACGTCCCGGCCTCATCGGGCACGAAATGGGCGTCGCGATCGCGCGCCATGTTCTGACCGATGGCGGCGACGCGATGACGGTGCGGTTGACCCCCGCCGACATGGGCCGGATCGAGATCACGCTGTCGTTCGACGATTCGGGCACGTTGCGCGCGGTGATGGCGGCGGATTCGCCTGCCGCACTCGACATGCTGCGCCGAGACAGTGCGGATCTGGGCCGCGCGCTGACTGACGCGGGCGTGCGCTCGGACGGCGCGAGCCTGCGCTTCGACACGCGCTCGTCGGACGGCGGCGGCAACGGCGGATCGGCCGGGCAGTTCTGGCAGCGCCGCCAGGACGCGCGTGCCGGCAACGAAAACGCCGACGTGGAGCCATCCGCGCAGACCAACCCCACCTACCGACCGCTGCGCACCAGCGGTCGCGTCGACATGATCGCCTGAGGAAACCGCCATGACCACGACCACCGCCACTGCCGCGACGACCAGCAACCCGACGACGATCAGTGCATTGTCGAAGACATCGGGCGATCTGAACATGTTCCTGAAGCTGCTGACGACGCAGATGCAGAACCAGGATCCGCTGGAGCCGATGGAGTCCTCGCAATATACCCAGCAGCTCGTCGAATATTCCCAGGTCGAGCAGAGCATCAAACAGTCCGGCACGCTCCAGGACATTCTGGCGCAATTGAGCACCCAGAATGTCACCCAGGCGACTGGTTTCATCGGCAAGACGGTCGAATTCGATCACGCCGCCTCGGGGCTGTCGGACGCGACCCCCGCAAAGTGGCGCTATGAGGCATCTCGCGACGTCGGCGCGATGACCGCCACGATCAGGGATGCGAGCGGCAAGACCGTCACAACGCGCGACATCGCACCGAAGGGCAGGAACGGCAGCCTGGACTGGGACGGCAAGCTCGCCAATGGTACTCGCGCGAAGGATGGCGCGTATACGCTATCGATCGCGGGCACCGATGCCAACGGCAACAGCGTGCCCGTGGCGATCACCAGCATCGGCAAGGTCGGCGAAGTCAATGCGGGCAATGGCGTGGTGACACTTGGCGTAAACGGCGTCGCGATTCCCGTCGCCAAGATGGTCCGGCTCAGCGACGCGGGCAGCTGACGCGCAAGGCGTCTTGCGTCAGGCTTTCGGCTTGCGCAGCCGTCGCCGAAACAGTCCGCGGGCCGACAGCGCTTCGAACATCTCTTCCGGACCTTCCGGATCAAGCACCTCGTGATCGGCTAGCCAGGTCTCGACCGCGTTCAGATCGGGCTGTTCATAGGGCCGAAGCGAACGTCCGTCCCCGCGCAGCGCCTCGATCGCGGCGATCAGCGATCCCGTATCGCGGATCGCATCGCTCACCCGCTCGATCGGCAGCCCGAGATGTTCGGCGAGCAGATCGTCGCGGATAGCGGCGATACGCGCGCGATCGCCTTCATCGCGCGCTTCGATCGCAAGGTCGCATTCGGTGTCGAGCCGCAGCGACCGGTTGTTCATGTTCGACGAACCCAGCCGCAGCACGTCATCGTCCGCGATCAGAATCTTCGCATGCGCATAGATTGGCGTGCCGGCGCCGGTGAACGGGTGATACAGTCGGAAGCGGCCATGACAATCGCGGCGGCGCAGCGCTTCGACCAGCCGCGCGCGCGCAGTGTCCATCGCGATCGGCTCCAACCAGCCTTGCGCATTTTCGGGGTTCACGACGACGAACTCCGGCCCGTCTGCCTCGTCCAGCCGCCGCGCGATCGCCTCTGCGATGCGGCGCGACGCGAAATACTGGCTTTCGATATAAACGCATCGTCTCGCCGCGGCGATCTGCGCGAGGAACAGCGCCTCGCTTTCATGCGCGGTCGCCTGACCCGCCATTTCCGGGATCGTGCGCGCGATGCGAACGGAGATGCCCTCGAAATCGACGTCGAGCCCATCGGGCCAGCACGGCTCGGCGCCGGTTACCGGCATAAGCGGCTTGCCCCCCGCGACCTGCCACCGTTCGCGGGCCATGTCGCCCAGCGCCGCGGCCGCCGGCCCGGTCACCGCGGTCGTGGCGTCGTGCCACGGCTTATAGGGTTTGCCCGAAGGCTGCACCCGCCCAGGGTCGTCATCCAGATGCCCGCGCGTGTCCCAGCGGTCGCTCGTCATGTCGATGCCGCCGCAAAAGGCCAGGCAGTCGTCGATCACTACCACCTTTTGATGATGCGAAGCGCCGGCCGGATGATGACCGTCCAGCTTCGTGGTGATGCGCGGATGACGCATCCATTTCAGCACCGTCAGGATCGTCGTGCCGCGAAAGAGCGCCTTAATCGCGCCGATGTCCCAGCGCAGCAGATACACCTCCAGCTGCGGATTGCGTTCGACCAGCCAGTAGATGAACGCGCCGACGGTCTTGGGGCCTTCATCCTGAGCGCAATCATGGTCCAGCACGATACGCGCGTCGAAGTCCCAGCCGACCAGCACGATCCGCTGTCGCGCCTCCAGCATCGCCCGGCGGGCGACGCGGAAATAGTGTTCGGCATCGACGATCACCGAAAAACGATCGGCGCGTTCGATCCGCCATTGGGTCGCGGGCGAGTCCATCGCCGGCCCTTGAACCGTCTGGCGGCTCGAATTGCAACCGCTTGTGCTCTATGTCGTGGGACACCGATGGCCGACCCCGTCCTCCGCAAGATCATCCACGTCGATATGGACGCCTTCTTCGCATCGGTGGAACAGCGCGATCGACCCGATCTGCGCGGTCGCCCGGTCGCGGTCGGTGGATCTCGCGCGCGCGGGGTCGTCGCGGCGGCAAGTTATGAGGCACGCGTCTTCGGCGTGCGCTCAGCGATGCCTTCGGTGACGGCGCTACGGCGCTGTCCGGACCTGGTCTTCGTCTCGCCGCGGTTCGAGGTCTATCACGCTATTTCCCAACAAATCCGCGGCATCTTCCGGGATTTCACGGATCTTATTGAACCGCTGTCGTTGGATGAAGCCTATCTGGATGTCACGCTCGATCGCCGCGCGCTGGGTTCCGCCCGACGAACCGCAGAAGCGATCCGCGCGCGCATCGCTGCCGAAACCGGGCTCACCGCCTCCGCTGGCGTCAGTTACAACAAGTTCATCGCCAAGCTGGCATCCGACCAGAACAAGCCCGACGGGCTGTGCGTCATTCCCCCCGCGGCCGGCGCCGCGTTCGTCGCCGGACTGCCGGTCAGGCGCTTCCACGGCGTCGGGCCGGTCACCGCGCGACGCATGGAGGCGCTTGGCATCGTGACGGGCGCCGACCTGCGCGCCCGATCGCTATCATTCCTGGAGACGCATTTCCGGAGCCATGCCCGATATCTCTACGAAGCCGCGCGAGGTGAGGACCACCGGCCGGTACGCACCAGCAGGCCCGCCAAATCGGTCGGCGCAGAACGAACCTTTGAGACGAACCTGTCGGATCCTGACGAACTGAGGACCGCGCTCGCTCGCGTCGCCGACGCCGCCTGGACCCGCATCGAACGCCGCGATACGCGCGGGCGCACGGTGACCCTCAAGCTCCGTCATGCGGACTTCCGCACCTTGACGCGTGCGCGATCCCATGCCCGTCCGGTCACCGACCAGGCAAGGTTCCTGGAAATAGGACAGACGCTCCTCGACGGGCTGATGCCGGTGCCTGACGGGGTGCGGCTGCTCGGCCTCACGCTGTCGGGGTTCGTAGGCGAGGAGCAAGCGCCGGAGCAGCCCGCGTTGTTCTGAGAGTTCGCTTGAAAACTCGCGAAAGAGCGAGTTTCGAGGCGGTGCCAGCCCGCTCGATCCACCTGCGCAGACCTTATCCTGCCCCGCCGTTCGCCAGCGCGGCGTCGATCGCAGGGTCGACGTTGACCTGCGGCAGTACCCCCGCCCGCGCCATTCCGCGTGCCGCCCCGGCATCGACGGGCCGCGAGAGGAAATAACCTTGAAGGTGGCTCGCACCGGCGATGCGCAATGCCTGCACCTGCGCCGCGGTCTCCACCCCTTCGGCGATCACGCCAAGCCCCAGCGCACGGCCGAGGTGGATGATCGAATAGACGATCGCCGCACTTTCGCGCTCGCGACCGATCCCGTCGATGAAGCTGCGGTCGATCTTGAGACTGTCGAGCGCGAATTTGCGGATGTTGTACAGGCTGGAATAGCCGGTGCCGAAATCGTCGAGGGCGACGCGGCAGCCGGCATGGCGCAGCGCTTCGAGCGTTTCGGCCGCACGGGTCGCATCGTCGAAGATCGCGGTCTCGGTGATCTCCACTTGCAGCCGGGCGGGAGCCGTGCCGGTACGCTGGAGCGCGGCAATGACATGATGCACGAAATCGTGGCGACGAAACTGGCGCGGCGAGAAATTGACCGACACATATTGCTTCGGCCAGTCCTGCAGCGCGGCCAGGGCACGGTCCAGAACCCAGTCGCCGATCTCGTGGATCAGATTGGATTCCTCGGCAATCGGGATGAACACCGCCGGACTCATCGCGCCATATTCGGGGCTTTCCCAGCGCAGCAGCGCCTCAAATCCGTCGATGGCCAGCCCGTCGCGCTCGACGATCGGCTGAAAGACCAGCGAAAGTTCGCCATTGGCAATCGCCTGCGTCAGCCCGTTCTCGATCCGGCGACGGAAGCGGATGCCCTCGTCCATGCTCTCGTCGAACAGCCGCACGCCGCCGCGGCGATGGCGCTTGGCCTCGTTGAGCGCCAGGTCGGCGCGGCGCATGACGTCGTTCGCCTCGCCGCTGCCGCCCTGCGTCGCCACGATCCCGGCCGACGCGCCCGCCTGCACGGAATTGCCAAACACCATGATGCTGACGGCGCACGCCGCAACCACGCGCTCGCAGGCCGCCACCGCGGTGATCTGATCGATGGTATCGAAGAGGATGCCGAACTCGTCACCGCCCAGCCGCGCGACAAGCGATCCCTCTGGCGCCGATGCCTGCAGGATGGCGCACATCTCGCGGATCAGCGCATCGCCCGCCAGATGGCCGAGCGTGTCGTTGACCAGCTTGAACCGGTCGAGATCGAGCATGGCGGTGGCGAACGTCCCCGGCCGCCGCACGCGGTCGCCGAGCGCGCGCAGGAAGGCCAGGCGGTTCGGCGCCTCGGTCAGCGGATCGTGGGTCGCGATGTGGATCGCGCGGCTCTCGTTGGCGGCGAGTTCGAGCTTCTGCTCCTCGAGCAACAAGACCCGGGTTCGCAGGTTGGCGCGCGCGGTGACGCGCTCGCGATCAATGGTCCATCGTTTGCAAAGCGCGGTCGCGGTCTGGACGATCTCCCCCGGCTCGAAGGGCTTGGCGATGTAGAAGACCTTGTCGGCGGGACCGGCGAGGGCGCAGATCTGGAACGGCGACAAGGGCTGCGCGGTGACGATGACGATGTGGACGTCGGGATCGGTTTCCCGGATGCGAGCCGCCGTCTCGCGGCCCTGCGGCGTCGCGATGTCGATGAAGACCGCCGCGAAGGGTACGTCGTCGGCCAGCGCACCGACCAGCGCGTCGATGGCCGTCCGACCATCACCGCAATACACCACGTGAAACACAGGTTCCGGCTCGGCGTCCGACGCAAGGGACGCCGCATAGCGAAAGCGGGTCGCCTCGTCGTCATCCACGACCAGAATGCGCATGCCCCTGAAGTCCCTTCCGGCCCGTGGCCGAACGGTCTGCCCCGGCGTCATCCGACACCCGGCAGCCTTGGCCTTCTTGCTTGCCAGACCGTATGCAGGGAAAGTTAAACGATTGTTAACGGCGACCCTGTCGATTCTTCCAACGCCTGAACCCCCAGCAGGATCGCGCCCAGCGGCCCCGCGTTACCGCCGAGGGCGGGCGGAACGACGAACGTGTCCGCCAGCGTCACGTCGGGCAGCGGAACGTAGCCGCCCAGGCTCGCCAGCATCGCGGCGCGGATGCGCGGGAAGAGGTGTCCGGTGCCGACCATCACCCCGCCCCCCATGACGATCCGGCGCGGGACGCCGGTCAGCACGAGGGTATGGAGCAATTGCCCGAGCGCATGCGCGACGCCGTCCCATGCGGGGTGATCGGCAGGAAGATCGGGGGCCGGGGTGCCGACCCGCGCCGCAATCGCCGATCCGGAGGCGAGACCTTCGAGGCACGCACCGTGGAAGGGACAGGAGCCGATCCACTCGTCGCCGTGCCATCGAACCGGGCGGATGTGCCCCAATTCGGCATGGGTCAGCCCATCGACGGGGCGCCCGCCCGCAATCACGCCGACTCCGATGCCGGTGCCGACGGTGACATAGGCGATGTCGGCCAAACCAGCCGCGGCACCCCATCGTGCCTCGGCCAACGCGGCCCCGACGACGTCGGTGTGGAAGCCGGTCGGCACACCATAGCGGCGCGCGAGCCGGCCGGCGACGTCGACACCAGTCCAGCCGGGCTTGGGGGTCGCAGTGATATGGCCGTAGTCATGGGAGCGCCGATCAATGGAGATCGGCCCGAAGCTGGCGATTCCGAGTGCCGCAAAGCCCGACCAGCGGTCGATCGTCGCCTCGATCGCGGTCATCGTGTCATCGGGCCGGGTTGTCGGGATCGTCACCCGGTCCTCGATCGCGTCGGGTCCGCTGGCCAGGATGCAGATGACCTTGGTTCCGCCCAGCTCGATGCCGGCGACCAATGGTGTCTCGCTCATCCCGTCACTCCCTTGTTTGTGGCGCCGCTCCTGCCACGGAACGGATCGGCTGAAAACGGGAGAACAGGGCCTGGGTGTGCCGCTCCATGAAGGA
>NZ_DASVTL010000034.1:0-11009 GCF_036387595.1 Sphingomonas sp. | reverse complement strand
ACCGCCCGACGAGGGCGTCGCGGATCGGTGTCACCCAGCGATCATGGTCGAGGTCGTACAGGATGAAGTCGCCGTCGAACTGCCAATAGGCCCAGGGAAAGCCCCGCTTCTCGGCTTCGCGGCGAACCGTGCTGGTATAGCGCACGCGCGCCGCCATCGGCGTGCCGCTCTTGTCGTAGGCGCCGAATTCGCCGAGCAGCACCGGACGGCCGTTCGCCTTCGACCAGTCGGCGACGGCGTCGAAATCACGCGCGATCCGCGCTTCGTCCGCCGGCGTGAAGGGAATGTCGCGCAAGTCTTTCGCACTGTCCGCCCAAGGTGCGCCCTGATGCGTGAAGCGGAAGGGTTCGTAGGAGTGGAAGGTGACGAGGATGTTGCGGTCGTCGGCCGGGAGTTCGAGTGTGGGCAGTTCCTCCAGGTTGTTCCACCGCGACGGCCCGACGATCAGCGTCCGGCCCGGATTGGTCGCGCGCACGACCGGGATCAGTCGCTTGAGCATCGTGTTCCAGCGCGCGGCGTCGAGCGGCGCGTGCGGTTCGTTGAGCAGTTCGAACACGACGGTATCGGGCGCACCGCGATAGCGCTCGCCGATCTGCTGCCAGAAAGCGACAAGCTTGGGTTCGCAGGCGTCCGGGTTGGCCGAACATGCGTTGAAGTCATGCTCGTCGAGGATCACCGACAGGCCCGCCGCCGTCGCCTGCGCGACGACGCGGTCCAGGGTCGCCAGCCATTTGGGGTCGAGGCGGTTCTGCGCATCCATATGATCGAACGCCTGGAGGACCACGCGGACGAAGTCGAAGCCGCCCTTGCGGATCACGCCGAAGTGGCGCGGCTGGAACCGCGCCTTGGCCGGATCCCGCCACAGCGGATCGTAGCCGATGATGTTGACGCCGCGGTGCAGGCGCTTCGCGGTCGTCCAGGCGTCGCCCGCGGGCGACGCCGGTTGGGCAGAGGCCGTAACGGCGGCCAGTGCGAGGGCGGTGGCGATGACGGTGGTGAAGAAACGCATCGGCGGTCAGCCTATCTCGAGGGTAGCGGTCTGCAGGTCGACCGAGTTCGGGCCGGTCATGATGTGGAACTGCCCCGGCTCGACGACCTCCTCCATGTCTTCGTTCCACATCGTGAAAGCGTCCGGCGCAAGCGCGAAGGTCACCGTGCGGGACTCGCCCGGGCGCAACGTCACCCGTTCGAAGCCCTTCAGTTCCTTGACCGGGCGAGTGACCGATGACGCGACGTCGCGCACGTAAAGTTGCACCACCTCGTCGCCTGCCCGTGCGCCGGTGTTGCGCACGTCGACCTCGACGCTGACGCTCCCCGCCGTGCCGATCCGCGAGGCGGACAGGCGTGGCGGCGACAGGGTGAAGCTGGTGTAGCTGAGCCCATGCCCGAAGGGGAACAGGGGCGCGGCGGTGTCGAACAGATAGCCGCGGCCGACACTGGGCTTGGCGTTGTAATATATCGGCAGCTGCCCGACGTGGCGCGCCACCGTGACCGGCAGTTTCGCGCCCGGATTGACGTCGCCGAACAGCGCATCGGCGACCGCGGTGCCGCCTTCCTGCCCAGGGAACCAGCATTCGAGCACCGCATTGGCGCGCGCGACCACCGCGGGCCAGCTCGCCGGGCGGCCGTTGATCGCGCAGACCACCACTGGCTTGCCCAGCGCATGCAGCGCGTCGAACAGCGCATTCTGGTCACTGGTCAGGTCCAGGTCCGTGCGGTCGCCGAGATGGTTGGCGGCATAGCCTTCGCGCACCGTCTGTTCGGTGTCGCCGATCGCCAGCACGATCAGGTCGGCGTCGCGCGCCGCGGCGACCGCTTCGGCGATCAGGCGGCGGTTCGTGGCCGGGTCGCCGAGCAGTACCTCGTCCGCCTCGCGGTCCTCGCTCCGGGTGATGTGAACGCCCTGCGCGACGACGAGAGAAGCGGCGGGCAGGCGCGCGCGCAGTCCATCGGCCAGGCTGATCGCGACGCGCGGCTCGGCCGAATAACCGCCCAGGCGCGCGACCGCGGCGTTCGGGCCGATCAGCGCGATCTTCCTGGCGCGGCTTCGGTCGATCGGCAGGGTACCGTCGTTGGTCAGCAGGCACAGCGACTTGCACGCCGCCTCCAGCGCGAGCGCGCGTGCCTCGGCATTGCCGGTCAGCCGGGCAGCGCCCGAGTCGGCATAGGGATCCTCGAACAACCCGGCGCGGAATTTCAGCCGCAGCATCCGCGTGCAGGCGCGGTCGATCGCGGCCTGCGACACCTTGCCCGCGCGGACTTGTGCAGTGAGCGTGCGATAGGCGAGCCCGTCGGGCAGGTTGCTGTCGACCCCGGCCGCCAGTGCGCGGCGCGCGGATTCTTCCAGGTCCGCAACGATGTGGTGGACCGAGGCGAGTTCCTCGATCGCGCCATAGTCGCTGGCGATCAGTCCCTCAAATCCCCATTCCTGTCGCAGCACCCGGCCGAGCAGCCAGCGATTGACGTGGCTGGGGACGCCATCGATCTCGTTGTACGACGGCATCACCGCAGCGATGTGGGTGCGCGCGATGACGCTGCGGAACGGTGGAAAGAAGAATTCGCGCAATTCGCGCTCTGCCAGCGGTGCCGGGCCGATGTTGTTGCCCGCCTGCGGCTGGCCATGACCGGTCATATGCTTGAGCGTCGCGAAGACGTGGCCGGGCGCGAGCGTCTCGCCCGGCCCTTGCAGGCCGGTGACCGCTGCCACGCCCATCTCGGCGCACAGATACGGGTCTTCGCCATACGTCTCCTCGATCCGGCCCCAGCGCGGATCGCGGGCGATGTCGACGACGGGCGACAGCACCAGCCTTGCGCCGTGCGCGCGTGCTTCGCGCGCGACGACCGTCTGCACGCGGCGCATCAGGTCGCGATCGAAGCTGCCCGCCATGCCGATCGCCTGCGGAAACATCGTCGCGCCCGACGCCATATAGCCGTGCAGCGCCTCTTCGTGGAACAGCACCGGAATACCCAGGCGCGTCCGCTCGATCGCCCAGCGCTGTACCGCGTTGACGAAAGCGACGGTCCCCGCCGATCCGCGCCATTTCGCTGCGCTGCCGCCGACCACCGCGCCGAACTGGGGGTTGCCGCGCTGATCCGACGGGCGCGTGACCTGGCCGAAGCCGTCGGGGTAAGCGCGCGTGGCCTTTGCAGCGTCGAAGTCGAGGCTGCCGTCGCGCATGATGTCCGCCTTGGTCGCCCACAGCGAGATCGTCTGCGCGACCTTTTCCTCCAGCGTCATCCGCCCGAGCAGGTCGGCGACGCGCAGGTCGATCGGTGCGCGCGGATCCTTGTAGGGGAGGGTGGCCGCCCGTGCGAACGCCGCGGGCTGGAGCGCCAGCGTGGATGCCGCGCCCAGCCAGCGCAGCATATTCCGGCGGGTCACGTCGATCATGGGGGACTCCTCTCGCAGCCGGGCGCTTGGCGCACCTTGCTCTGGTAGCGCTATCAAACTGCTCGTCCGTGCAGTGTCAATGGGGAGGCGCACCGGATCCGGCTGTCGTGGCCTTCACGCGCAGACGTCCGCCCCGGGCACTGCCAAGCCTCGCGCGCGCGCCGCCCCCTCCAGCGTGGGTGAGGGACCGGGCAGCGTCAGGTCGTTGGCAGCGCGATAGAAGGGATCGGCCTGTGCCTGGGCCAAGGTTACAAAGCGGAAGCCGAGCGCCTCGTAAAGCGTCAGCAGCCTCGACAACATCCGCGCGTCGAACGCCCCCAGATGCATCAGCAGAACGTATGGGATGTCACGCCCGAGCGCTTCCCGAGACAAAGCCCGCGCCCGAAGTGCCTGCATGCGCGCCGCGTCCAAAAAACTGCGTTCCAACGCTACGATCGCGGCGTCGTCCCCGCGCGCCGCGCAGCGGGCATAGGCATCGTTCCAGGCATAATCGCCGAAGCTCATCGTCACCGCCGCCACGCGGTAGCCCCGTGCCCGAAGACCCGCGCGGACCGCATAGCGCTTGGCGGGATCCGCCCCTTCGCTGAGGAACGGATAGCGGAACCAGCGCACGGCATTTGCCAGCAGCGGCGCGTTGCGATCGACCTCCGCCAGATAGTCTGGGACGGTGCTCGCCTCCAGGTTCGGGTGAGACCATGTGTGATTGCCGATCGGCAGACCTGCCCGGCGCCACAGCGCCAACACGCGGGGTGAGTCGGGATCCTCCGTCCCGAAGCCGCCGTTGAGAAAGCCGTGCGCCGGTGCCCGGTGCGTCCGCAAGGCGGCGACGATGCGGCGTGCGATCTCCAACCGGGTTTCGCCCGGCGGCAGCGGCCCATGCGCGGGCATGTCGTCGAAGGTCAGCGCGATCTGCGGGCGCGATTGCGCGGCAGCCGGAGCGCCCGCGACAGCCAAAATCATCGCCAGCCCAATCAGTCGCCGCTTCATCCCGCGCCCTCCCGCTGCCATCAGAGTCTTCCTGGCCGCAACGCTGGCGAACGGCAATCCGAAACACTAGGGTGAGACGATGATCGCCGATCACCCCGCCGCGACCGAGAGCCGTGTTCCGGAACGCGCCGCCGTCGACGCCGACACGTTCTCGCGCGAGATAGCCGATGGTTACCGCCCCGTCGTGCTGCGCGGACAAGTGGCGGACTGGGCAGCGGTCTGCGCAGCCGGGGGGGGCAATCGCGCGATGGCCGGATATGTTGCGCGTTTCGACGGCGGAAAGCCGCTGGAGGTGATGATCGGCCCGCCCGAGATCGACGGACGGTTTTTCTACGCCGACGAGAGCCTGACGGGCTTCAACTTCCATAAACAGCAAGTGCCGCTCGGCGCGCTGCTGGCCGAATTGTTGCGCTTCGCCGAGGAGGGCGTCGAGCGCCCGCACGCGCTTTACGCCAACAGCGCGACTGCGCCCGATCATCTGCCGGGGTGGGAGCGCGCCAATCCGCTGGGCTTGCCCGTCGATGCCCCCGCGCGGCTGTGGATCGGCAATGCGACGCGGGTGGCGACGCATTATGATACCTCGACGAACATCGCGTGCGTCGTCGCCGGATGTCGGCGCTTCACGCTGTTTCCGCCCGAGCAGTTGCGCAATCTCTACGTCGGGCCGCTTGACCGGACGATGGCCGGACCACCCAGTTCGATGGTCGATCCCGATGCGCCGGACCTAGCGCGCTATCCCCGGTTTGCCGAGGCGCTGGCGCATGCGCAGGTGGCCGAACTCGGGCCGGGCGATGCGATCTTCATCCCCGCGCTGTGGTGGCATCACGTCCGAGCGTTCGACCGGTTGAACGTGCTGGTGAATTACTGGTGGGGGCATGAATCGGGCCATGCCTATCTGGCGCTGGTCCATGCGATCGGCGCGGTGCGCGACCGGCCGGCGAGCGAGCGTGCGGCATGGCGGGCGTGGTTCGATCAGTTGGTGTTCGACGATTCTGCCCCGACCGCGGCCGATCACCTGCCCGTCTCGGCGCGGTCGGTGCTGGGACCGCCGAGCCGCGACCGGTTCGAGCGTATCCGCGCCTTCGTCATCGGGATGCTCCAGCGCGGCTAGTCGGATCGGCCGAGACTCTGGAGCAGGGTCGCACGCACCCGTTCGAATTGCGCCGCATCGACCGGGCCGAGCACGCCCTGAACCTCGGTAGGCAGATGCGCCACCGGATCGCCGTTGGCGCGAAACACCAGGTGATCGAACAGCATCCGCCACACCGCGCGCTGATCGTCGGGCAGCGTGCGTAGCGCGAACAGCGCATGGAGCAATGTGTCATAGGGGTTGCCCATCCCCTTAGGCGCCGGGTTCCACCAATAATTCATGAATATGTTGACCGGCGCGAGCGAGTCGACCGCGTGCCACCAGTGAAAGGGAATGTAGATGGCGTCGCCGGGTTCGAGCAGCGCACCCTGCGCCACGTCCATCGCCCGCGCAAAGCGGGGAAAGCGCGCCAGATCGGGGGCGGCCGGATCGACCAGGCTGATCGGGGTGCCCGCCGGGGTCAGTTCCAGCGGCCCCATATAGAGGTTGGCGATCTGATCGGGCGGGAACAGCGTGAAGCGCCGCATGCCCGCGATCACCACGCCGACATTCTCCATCAGGTCGTAATGCGTCGCGACGCGGATCGCGTTGCCCAGCCACAGCCGCGGTACAACGTCGGCATCGACGATATCGGTTGCATTCCGGGCGGCGAACCCAGGCAGCAAATCGGGGGCGGGGATCGACTGGACCGCCATCGCATACGGCCGCGCGGCGTCGCGATCGCGCAGCAGCCGGTCGAGGAATGGATCGAGGGGGGAGGTGCCGCGGGTGAAGTTCAGTCCCTTGAGGTCGGGTGTATAGAAGAAGCGGCCGTCGACGCCGGGATCGCCGACGATCGCATTGACCGGGTCGGGGCGGCTGAAGTGCTTGAGATAGGCGACGACTGCATCGGCGCTCTCGTGCGCAGCACGCACTGCCGGCCAATCGGCACCCAGACCGCGCAGGATCGCGGGGCGATTGGCGGGCCTGATCTCGACATCGAAGCGATGACGGTCGACGTCGTGATATTCGGGAACGGGGGCCGGGATCGGCAGCGTGGTCATGATACTCGCCTAAGTGGCGCCGGGGTGCAGCCGATCCGCTGGAGATGGTCGATCTGCCGCGGCATGACATCGGCGGTCTGCGTCACCACCTCGCGGATATGCTGGAGGCGCGCGAGCGTCTCGGCATCGGGCAGCAGGTCGGCGACCGGGTGATAGCCTGCGGCATTCACCCCTTGCCCGACCATGACCGCCAGCCAGCTCGTCTCGGTGAACAGTTCCTCATGCTCGCGGAAGATGCGGCCGTTGCGACGGAACATCGCGATCTTGTACGCGAGCCCCTCGGGCAGTTCGAGCGTCCGACACCGGTTCCAGAAGGGGGAGTCGTCGCGCTCGGTGGCGCTGTAATGCAGGATCAGAAAGTCGCGGATGTCGAGGTATTCGCGGATCGTCTCGGCATTGAAGCGGTCGATCTCCGGCTGATCGAAGCGCCGCGTCGGGAACATCGTCATCAGCCGCGCGATACCCGACTGCACCAGATGGATACTCGTCGATTCAAGCGGTTCGAGAAAACCGCCCGCCAGCCCCAGCGCGACGACGTTGCCCGCCCACGCCCGGCGGCGGTGGCCTGCCTGGAATCGCAACGGCCGGGGATCGCCCAGCGGAGCGCCGTCCAGGTTGGCGAGCAGCGTCGCCGCCGCCTCATCGTCGGAAATGTGTTCGCTGCTATAGACATAGCCGTTGCCGATCCGATGCTGGAGCGGGATGCGCCATTGCCATCCCGCGCCCCGCGCGGTCGATCGGGTCAGCGGCTGATCGTCGCCGCCCAGTTCGCACGGCACCGCCAGCGCCCGGTCGCACGGCAGCCAATGCGACCAATCCTCGAACCCCGCGGCCATCGCGCCCTCGATCAGCAGCCCGCGAAAGCCCGAGCAGTCGATGAACAGGTCGCCCGCGAGGCGGGCGCCCGATTGCAGCGTCACCGCTGCGACATGGCCGCTTTCGGCGTCGCGCTCGACATCGACGATGCGCCCTTCGGTACGGCGGACGCCCCAGCTTTCGGCCAGGCGGCGCAGGTAGCGGGCGTAGAGCGCCGCATCGAACTGGAAGGCGTAGCCCATCTTCGACAAGGGCGAATTGGGCTGGTCGGGCCGGGGGTGCGCGAAGCGGCCGCGCAGGCCCGCCGCGATCGCCAGCGAATAGGCGTCGAGCGGGGTCGTGTCGCCCAGCGTCCTGCCCTTCAGCCAGTGGTGGTGGAACTCGATCCCCTTCATGTCCACGCCGTAGAAGCCGAACGGATGGACGTACCGATCGCCGATCCGCGTCCAGTCGACGAATTCGATGCCAAGTTTATAGGTGGCGTTGGTCTCGCGTACGAAATCGGCTTCCTCGATCCCGAGCAGTGCATTGAACAGCGTGATCTGCGGGATCGTGGCTTCGCCGACCCCGACGGTGCCGATCGCGTCCGATTCGACCAGTTCGATCTCGAGTCCGGGCAGCGCACCCGCGACGCGGGCGATACCGGCCGCGGCCATCCATCCCGCGGTGCCGCCGCCGACGATCACGACGCGCCGGATCGCATCGGTTCTCATACCGGCGACCGCGTGTCGGTGGCGAAAGGCGATTCGGAGGCGAAGGAAAAGGTCGGCAGGTCCGCCGCCCGCGGTGCCGCCGCCAGTTCGGGCCGGGCGAAGGGGGCCAGGCCGCAGCGGCGCAGGAAATCGGCGTGGCTCGGCAACGCTTGCGCAGTTTCCAGATAGCCGCGCCGCATCTGTTCCAGCGCCATCGCCACTTTGCCGGGGTCGAGCGCGTCGGCGGCGGGTTCGTATTCCTGCGGGACGATATGCTGTCCAAGGCACACGGATACCCAGCTGGTCGTGGCGAACAGTTCCAGCCCGTCGCGGAACAGCCGACCCTTGGCCCGGAACAGGTCGATCTTGCGGGCAAGTGAATCGGGGACATCCATCGTCCGGCAGCGATCCCAGAACGGCGTGTCGTCGCGCCGCGTCGCCTTGTAATGCAGCACGATGAAGTCGCGCACGTCCTCATACAGGTCGCGCATCTGCCTGTTGTACTCGTTGCGCTCGACGGGGTTGAAGCGCTTGTCGGGAAACAGCGCGATCAGCTTTGCGATACCCGACTGGATGAAATGGATGCTGGTCGACTCGAGCGGTTCGATGAACCCGCTCGAGAGGCCGAGCGAAACGACGTTGCCGTTCCAGCTCAGCTTGCGGCGCCCGGTGGTGAACGAAATCCGGCGCGGATCGGCGAGCGGTTCGCCTTCCAGATTGTGGAGCAACAACCGTTCGGCCGCGTCGTCGTCCAGGAATGCGCTCGCATAGACCAGGCCATTGCCCATCCGGTGCTGCAACGGAATGCGCCATTGCCACCCGGCGCCCCGCGCGGTCGCGCGGGTGAAGGGATCGGGGTCGCCCGCGTAGGCAGTCGGCACCGCGATCGCACGGTCGCACGGCAGCCACTGCGACCAATCCTCATATCCCGTCTTCATCGCATCTTCGATCAGCAGGCCGCGGAAGCCCGAGCAATCGATGAACAGGTCACCCGCCACCTCCTGACCATCGGCCAGCCGCACCGATCGCACGAAGCCGCTCGTGTCGTCGCGCACGGTGTCGACGATGCGCCCCTCCAGACGCCGGACGCCACCGCGCTCGGCATAGCCGCGAAGGAAACGCGCATAGAGCCCAGCGTCGAAATGGAAGGCATAAAGGAGATCGCGGATTGGCGATTGCGCGTCGCCCGAAGGCCGCGCAAAGCGTCCGCCTGCCGCCGCGGTCGCGCTCATCGACCAAGCGGAGATATCGGGCATCACCTGGCGCATCCGCTCGCGCAGGTACAGCTGATGGAAATGAACGCCCTCCAGGTCGCGGCCGTGGAAGCCGAACGGGTGAAAATAGCGTTCGCCCTTGCCGCCCCAGTCGACGAACTCGATGCCCAGCTTGAACGTCGCCCCAGTCTCGCGCAGGAAATCGTTCTCGTTTATCCCGAGCATGCGGTTGAAGGTGATGATCGGCGGGATCGTCGCCTCGCCGACGCCCACGGTGCCGATCTCTTCGGATTCGACCAGGGTGATGCGGGTGAAGCCGTTGTTGAGGAAGCGCGAAAAGGCTGCGGCGGCCATCCATCCCGCCGTGCCGCCGCCGACGATCACCACGTCGCGGATGCTGTGTTCGTTCATCGGGCGATCTGCCTCGTCATTGCGCGCAGGAAGGCGCCGTGGGTGGGTTGTGCCTCAACGGCGGCGGCGATCGCATCGCGCAGGGCGATCATCGCGCGTTCCGACTGCGCGGGTGGAAAGGCGTCGACCAGCGGATCGACGCGGCGGGGGATCACTCCCTGGCCGAGCAGGACCGCCAGCCAGCCATCGCGCGCGAACGTTTCTTCCTCATGCACCGGCAGGCGGCCGCGCTCGCGGAACTGGGTCAGGGTATGCGCCAGCGTCGGCGGCGGCGCGACGCTGGCGGCCTCGCGCCAGAGCGGTTCCGGCCGGTCGGCCGCGTGGTAATGCAGCGCGAGCAGGTCGCGCACCCGCGCGGCTTCGGCCGCGCCCTGCCGGTTGAACTCGGCGGTCTCGACGGGGGCGCAGTCGCGGTCGGGCAGCATCGCGACCAGCCGATCGATGCCGCTGTGCGCGAGATGGAGGTTGCACCATTCGAGCGGCTCGATTGCCGTGGCGGCATCGCCGATCGCCACGCAATTGCGCAGCCAGGCTTGCGGACGCGTGCCGGAGGCGAACGTCGTCGGCGGGCCGCCTGGCGCGACGCCGAGTGCACCGGCGGCTTCGTCATCGCTGGCGTGCGCCGCCGCATAGACGACGCCGTGCGAAACGCTGCCCGATCCCGCGGCCGTCCAGCGCCAGCCGAAGGGCAGCGCCGTCGCGACGTCAAGCGGCGAGGGATCGGATGTCGGGGGCGCTTCACCGGTGAGCAGGCGGTCGCAGGGCAGCCACTGTCGCCAATCCTCCCACGCAGCGTCCAGGCACCCGCGCACCCGCGCCGCGGGGCCGGTGCAGTCCACGAACAGGTCGCCCCCCAGCTTCGACCCGTCGTCGAGCCCCAGGCCGTCGACGAACCCATTTTCACGCAGCGATACCGCCGCCAGATCCCCTCGGCGCTCCTTGACTCCGGCGTGAAGAGCGAAGGCGCGGATCATCCGCAGATAATGCTCCGGGTCGATGTGCAGCCCATATTCGTAATCGCCGAGGATCGCGTCGGCGTCGTCCGTCGGCATCGCGAAACGCCCGGCGCGCGCCATCGCAGCGGCAGCGGAGAAAATGTCGAACGCCGGCGCTCCGCCCCCGATAGCGGCACGGATCCAGTGGAGGTGGAACGAGGTCGTACCGAACGATCGCCCGTGCGCGCCGTATGCGTGAACGTAGCCGGGTCGTCCTCTCGTCCAGCCTTCGAACAGCGTGCCCAGGCGAAAGCTGCTGCCGGTACGGATCACCGCATCCTCGTCGCGCAAACCCAGATCGGCGTGAAAGCCCAGGATCGACGGCAAGGTGGAGGGGATGCGGTCAGCAAGCGCCTCGCGGGCCGGTGCC
>NZ_DASVTL010000033.1:0-78616 GCF_036387595.1 Sphingomonas sp. | reverse complement strand
GACGGTGGCGATCGCTTGGTCGGCACGCTCTACGGTGCGGGTGGCTGCCACCGCACTCGCCTTGAGACGGCCGTCCATCTGGGTCACCGACGCGGCGGTCTCCTCCAGCGAAGCAGCGTTGCTCTCGGTACGGCGCGCCAGATCTTCGGAAGCCTGAGCGATCTCGCCGGAGCCGGTGCGGATCGTCGCGGCGCTTTCGCTCACCGCTCCGATCAGTTCGCGCAACTTGCCCAGCGCTTCGTTGAAATTGGTTTTCAGCGCGGCATAGTCGCCGGGGAAATCGGCCTTGATCTGCGTGGTCAGGTCGCCGTCGGACAGTTCGGACAGATGGCTCGCTACCGTCGAGACCACCATGTGCTGCTCGGCATCCGCCTTGGCCTTGGCCTCGTCCGCCGCCTGCTTGGCGATGCCGTTCTCACGGAACACGCGCACCGCCTTGGCCATCGCGCCGACCTCGTCACCGCGATCGGTGCCTTCGACGTCCTTGGCATAGTCGCCGCCGGCGATGTCGCCCATCTGGTGCTGGAGACGCGAAAGCGGGCCGGTGATGCCAAAGCGGGTCACGAACAGGGCCAGGCCGATACCGCCCAGCACGGCGAGTGCCGCCGTCGTCAGCATCGTGGTCGACGTGGAAGCGGTCATGCCGGTCAGCTCGGCGGAACGCTTCGCTCCAACCTCGGTCTGCCCATCCACGAGCACGGCGGTCCGCTCCCTGAGCCTCTTCAAGAGCGTGCTGGCACCGGCGATAGTCGCGCGTGCCTCGTCATTGCGATTTGCCATACCGAGTCGCACAGCCGACTGAACGACCCCGTTCAGCGTCGTCAGGTCCGCCCCGATCACCTTAATCTTGTCGGCCAGGGCGGGTTCGTTCTTGCTGACCTCACCCACCATCTTCATCGCGCCGGCATAGGCGGTCTTCGACAGTTCCGCGCCTTCCTGCGCCTGCGGACTGGCGCCGTCGAAGAAGATCGCCGTGTAGGAACCATAGACCATCTCGATCGCCTGACGGTTGATCCGGGCGACTTTGGTCGTATTGGGCAACGTGATGCTGACCAGCTGGCTGTACTCGGCGTCGGCGGCTAGCATGCTGCGAGAGCCGCTCCAGGCGATATAGCCGGTGATCGCTCCCAGCAACATCAGCAGCGCAATGATCTTCACGGAGATCTTGGTATTCTCTAGCAGCTTCATGAAATAATCTCTCTGAGTGACTTGCGTCCCTCCGGAGGCCGCATGTCATGGATCGGTAGAGATTATTATAGGGCTTACAGCCGCTTAGCGCCGCGGCCGGCGATAATTATCGCCTAAACCGTTCACAACTGGCTATTGATCGAGATCGGCGTCGAGCGATCCCGCCGCGCGACGGTGCCCAGCGCGCCATAGGTCGTGCTTCGCCCGCCCGAGAGACGTTGCGCCTCGGCCGCGATCGCGCCCATCAGCTCGTCACATAGTGCCATCCGCCGGCGCAGCAGCGCGGCGTTCGCCTCGACCTTGGCAAGCATTATCGGGATCAGTTCGATCAGCCGCGCGGCGGCGGCGGTGTCCGCTCCCTGCACCTCGGCCAACCGAACACCCATCGCCTCGATCGTCCCGACGTGGCGCAGCTTGGCCGCGACCAGGGCTTCCGGCAGCGGCGCCGAAGCGGGATCGCGCAGCCGTTCGTTCTCCTCGTCCAGGATGAGCGAGAGAGAGGTGACCGTCTCGATCAGGTCGTCGATCACCGGATGCCTCCCTGCAACCGGATTATCTGCTCCATGACCGCGGGTGCGAGGCCGATGCCGCCGCGCTGCGCGATCGCGGTGCCGAGCTGTTCGGCCATCACCCCGCGAAACATCGCCTCGCCGTGGCCGCCGCCGAACTGCTCGTCGGTCTCCACCGTCTCCATCATCGTTCGCGTCATCTGACCGATGAACACCGCTTCGAATTTCTTCGCGGTTTCGGCTTCGGTCCCTTTCGGCGCGGCCGCGACCGGCACGGGGGTAGCAGGAACGGCCGGTGTCGGAGTCACGTCCATCATTGCACCTCGATTTCGGCCTGGAGCGCGCCTGCGGTCTTCACGGCCTGGAGTATGGTGATGAGATCGCGCGGAGAGACGCCCAGCGTGTTCAGCCCGCTGACCAGCGATTGCAGCGACGCACCGCCACCGACCATCGCGAGCGAGGCCCCGCCGCCGTCGTCCACCGCGATCTTCGTGCGCGGCAGCACCGCGGTCTGCCCGTCGGACAGCGGGGCGGGCTGCGAGGCTACTGGCGTTTCGTTGATCGTGATGGTCAGCCCGCCCTGGGCGATGGCGACCGGGCTGATGCGCACGTCGGCGCTCATCACGACGGTCCCCGACGCTTCGTTGATGACGATGCGGGCGACCTGATCGACGACGATGGGCAGGTTCTCGACCTCGCCCAGCAGATCGACGACATCGCCCTTGAAGCTGGCCGCAGGTGCGATCTCGACGGTTCCGGGATCGAGGACGGTCGCGGTGCCCGCATACCGTCCGTTGATCGCGGTCGCGATGTGGCGCGCGGTAGTGAAATCCGGATTCTTGAGCGCCAGCTTCAGGCTGGTCGAGGACCGCAGCACGAACGGCACCTCGCGCTCGACGATCGCGCCGCCCGCGATCCGCGCCGAGGTTGCGACCCCGCGGCTGACGCTGGCCCCCGCTCCCGTGGCCTTGAACCCGGACACCGCCAGCGGTCCTTGCGCCACCGCATAGATTTGGCCGTCGAGCGCACGCAGCGAGGACACCAGCAAGGTGCCGCCCTGGAGACTGGTGGAATCGCCAAGCGCGGAGACCTGTACGTCGATGGTGGAACCGGCCCGCGCGAACGCGGGCATCGTCGCGGTGACCGAGACGGCCGCGACGTTGGCAGGCTTCATCTGCACGTCGCGGACGTTGACGCCCATCCGCTCGAGCATCGCCTGAAGCGTCTCCTCGGTGAACGGGGAGTTGCGCGTCTTGTCGCCCGTGCCCGCCAGTCCCACGACGAGACCATAACCGACGAGCTGGTTGGAGCGGACGTTCTGAACATCGACGATGTCCTTCACCCGCGGCGCAGCGGCAGCGGGCTGGACGCCCGCTAATGCAAGAATGGCGGTCGCGAGAAGCGCGAGGAGCGGACGACAACGCATACGCGTATCCCGAATGAATGGACTGACCGTGCCATTATAGGATAGAAGCGAGAGGCATCTTGGCGCGGAGGCGGGTAAATGCGTATCGACGGCCCCGGCCCCGTGCTTCCGGCGGCGTTGCTCGCGTCACTGGCGAAGGGCGCGCGATTTGCAGCGGAACCCGAGAAGCGTGCCGCAGAAGTGCCGGCCGCGGCGACCCAGGCGGCGCCCAACCCCGCAACCTCGATGCAGATGCTGGTGGCACTTGCCTCCATCGACCCGGGCCAGGAGAAGCGGCGCAAGCAGGCGACGGATGCGTCGCGCGGGTTGAGCGTCCTGGAACGGCTGCGCGACGATCTGGCGATCGGCGCGGTCTCGCCCGAACGGCTGCACGACCTGGCGGCCTGGGCCGACGGCTTCACCCCGCCAGACGATCCGGTGCTGGCCGATATCGGCCGCGAGATCGAACTGCGGGTGCGCGTGGAATTGGCAAAGCTGGATATGCAGGCCTAAAATCTACCGCCGCCGTTTCGCCAGGCGCATCACGTATCCGATGATCTCAGCCACCGCGGCGTAATGTTCGGCAGGGATCGGCCGGTCGATCTCGACCGAGGCGTAGAGCGCGCGGGCCAGCGGACGGTTCTCGATGATCGGCACGCCGGCCGCGGTCGCGATTTCCCTGATCTTGAGCGCAATCGTGTCGAGACCCTTCGCGACGACGATCGGCGCGCCCATCTTGCCGTGGTCGTATTTCAGCGCGATGGCATAATGCGTCGGGTTGGTGATGATGACGCTGGCATCGGGCACCGCGGCCATCATCCGCCGTTTTGCACGCTGCATCGCGATCTGGCGGATTTTCGCCTTGATCTTGGGATCGCCTTCGCTGTCCTTGTGCTCGTCCTTGATCTCCTGAAGCGACATCTTCATCTTGGCCAGCCACTGCCGCCGCTGATAGATCAGGTCGAACAACGCGATCGCCCCGACCGGCACCGTCACCACGGTGACCAGCTTGCTGACCAGTCCACCCGCCGCGGCGCCTACGTCGGCGACATCTGCGCCGACCAGCGCTTCGAGCGCGATCGCCTTCGGCCACAATACCCACGTCGCGACGCCCAGGATGACCGCCAGCTTGGCCAGCGTCTTGGCGAATTCGACGAACGCGCGCATGCCGAATATCCGCTTGGCACCTGCCATCGGCGACAATTTGTCCCACTTGGGTGCCACCCGGGACCACACGAACGCCGGGCGCCCCTGCATCAGCCCGCCGAGTATCGCGAACGCCATCAATGTGCCGAACAGCGGCGCGAAGACGATCGCCGTCTGGGCGAACAGGCCGGTGGTGACGCTCTGCGCCCCGTCCGGGCCGAGCGCGATGTCGTCGGCACTGCCCCAAAGCCGTACTAGCATCGTGCCGAGCCGCGCAAAGGCGTCGACACCCATCCCGCCGATCACCACCAGCATCGCCACGAACATCACGGCATGGCGCATCTCGGGCGCGCTTGCGACGTCGCCCTTCTTGCGCGCATCGTCGAGGCGCTTCTGGGTTGGATCATGCGTCTTCTGGTCGTTCTCAGCCACGGCTCAGCCCCATCCCGCCTGTACCCAGCCGCTCATCGCCGCGGCGAAGGCCGTCAGCATCGCACCCGCCAGCGTCGCGAACAGGGCCAGCCCGAACAGCAGATTGAGTGGCTGGGCGATGAAGAAGATCTGGATGGCCGGTGCCAGTCGCGCCGAGAGGCCCAACGCGACGTTGAACACGATCCCGTAAACGATCATCGGCGCGGCCAGGCTCACGCCCAAGGTCAGCGAACGCGTCGCGGTGCGGATCGCCAGTTCGGCAAAATCGCCTGCGGCGGGCAGTGTGCCCACGGGGAAGGTCGCATAGGAGCGGACGATCGCCGCGATCCAGGAATGATGGACCAGCATCGCCATGCACACGACCGCCGCGGCGACGCTGATGACCTTGGCCAGGGCGCTGGTCATGCCGCCTTGCGTGCTGTCGACGACGAGCGAGGACGTCATGCCGATCTGGAGGCTGATGATCGACCCCGCTGTCGCCATCGCCAGGAACATGATGCGCACCAGCAGCCCGAGCCCCAGCCCAGTGAGCGTCTCCACGACGATGATGGCAGGCAGAGCCTCGGTATCGCGGGCCAGCGGCAGCGCATAGGGTGACAGCAGGCCCCAGAGCGCCGCCGTCATCGCGAACGCGATCATCAGGCGAATGCGCTGCGGAATCGCATCCTCGGAAAATACCGGCAACAGCATCAGGATCGCGCCGACCCGCGCAAAGAGGATAAGAAAGGCCGTCGCCTGGATCGGGATGCCCTGCACCGGTTCAGCCCTGGATGATGCGGTCGGCGATGAGGGTCGTGAAATCCGACATGGCGTGACCGATCATCGGCAGCGACATCAGCAGCACGACGCCCATCGCGGCCAGCTTGGGCACGAAGGTGAGCGTCTGCTCCTGAATCTGGGTCAGCGCCTGGACCAGGCTCACCGCAATGCCGACGATCAGCGCGGTCATCAGCAGGGGGCCGCAAACGGTGATAATCACCATCAGCGCGGCGCGGGTGATGTCGACGACGTCGGTGGCGGTCATGTCAGATCTGCATGCGCATGATGTCGCCATAGGCGGCGACCATCCGGTCGCGCACCGCGACGACGGTGTCGAGCGCAGTCTCGGCGGCGCCCATCGCGGTCACCACGTCGATCAGATCGCCCTTGCCCGCGACCTGCTTGACGGAGGCGGCCTCCGCGGCGCGCAGCGATCCGGCCGCATTGCCGACCATCTGTTCGATCATGCCGCCGAACCCGCCCGCACCGCCGGCAGGCGATTTGGCGGCCAGCCCGGCGACGCCCGTTCCCTTGCCGACGCCGAGCGCCCGGCCATAAGCCGTCGCGGCGTCCAAAGCTCCGATCGACATAGTGTCCGCTCCTATTTCAGCAGGTCGAGGGTACGCATCGTCAGCGTCTTGGCCGCTTCGATCGCGTTGAGATTGGCTTCATACGAACGCTGCGCCGCCTTCATGTCGGCGGCCTCGACCAGGGTGTTGACGTTCGACTTCAGCACATAGCCTTGCGCGTTGGCCGCCGGATTGCCGGGTTCGTAGAGTCGCTTGAACTCGCCCTTGTCGCTCTCGATCGACTTGATCTTCACACCGTTGGTGCCGGTGGCGCGGTCGACCTGCGACTGGAAGCTGGGGACGCGGCGGCGATACGGATCCCCGCCCGGCGTGGTCGAAACCGAATCCGCATTGGCGATATTCTCCGCGATGATCCGCATCCTGAGGGATTGCGCACGCAACCCCGATGCCGACACCTGCACCGAACCGTCGAGGTCCATGAGCCTGATCTCCGAGACGCGCCACGATCGGCGCTCACTTCTCCCATCATAGGCAAAATGTTCCGGGTCCGGACGGCACCCGGCAATTCTTTCCTATGATGTGTCCAGGAAGGAACCCGAATGTCCGTTCTCGACGACATCACCATCGACATGACCATCGTACTGGGATCGACCAATATCCAGGTCAGGCAGTTGCTGCGCATGAGCCGCGGCGCCACCATCCCGCTGGACTGCGGGCATGACGATCCGACCATGGTCTATGTCAACGGCAAGCTGGTCGCCAAGGGCCGCGTGCTGGTCAACGAGGACCAGATGTCGCTGGAGGTGACCGAAGTCATGCGTCGGGACCGGCCATAATGGAGCTTGTTTCGCTGCTGCGTTCGCTGGGCGGGCTGGGCATCGTGCTCGGCCTGCTCGCCGCGGCACTATGGGCGGTGCGCCGGTACGACATCGCCCTGCCCGGTCGCGTCGGCGTGAAGACCTCCCGCCGGCTCGAACTGGTCGAGCGGGTGCAGCTCGACTCGCGCCGGTCGGTCATCCTGGTGCGCCGCGACGACCGCGAGCATCTGTTCGTGCTGATGCCCGATCGCGCGACCGTGCTGGAAACGCGCATCCTTCGCGACGACGAATGCGCGCAAGCCCTGGAGTCGAACCCGCGCGACATGGTGCTGTGCGCAACGCTAGAAGAGGAATGGTATCGTGGCTAAATGGCTGCGAGCCGCCCTGGCACTCGGCCTTCTGATAGCGCCGACCGCCGCCTTCGCGCAGAGCGCCACGGTTCAGTTCGGCGACGGAACGATGTCGGGCAAGGCCATCCAGCTCATCATGCTGCTGACGGTGCTGAGCCTCGCGCCCGGCATCCTGATGACCGTCACCTCGTTCACCCGCATCGTCGTCGCGCTGTCGCTGCTGCGTTCGGGACTGGGCGCACAGGGCGTTCCGCCGAACCCGGTCATCATCAGCCTGGCGCTGTTCCTCTCGTTCTTCGTCATGGCGCCGACCTTCGAACAGGCTTGGAAGGGCGGGGTTCAGCCCTATACCGCGGGCAAGATCACCGATGCGCAGGCGTTCTCGCAGACGACCGAGCCATTTCGCCGATTCATGCTGACCCAGGTGCGCGACGACGATCTGGGGCTGTTCACCCAGCTGGCGAAGGCACCGCCTGCGGCGCGCGCGGAAACGCCCTTGTCGACGCTGATGCCCGCGTTCATGATTTCCGAACTGCGCCGATCTTTCGAGATCGGCTTCCTGCTGCTGCTCCCGTTTCTGGTCATCGACCTGGCGGTTGCCGCGGTGCTGATGGCGATGGGCATGATGATGCTGCCGCCACCGACGATCTCGCTGCCGTGCAAGATCATCTTCTTCGTGCTGGTGGACGGCTGGGCGCTGGTCGCGGGATCGCTGGTGAAGAGTTTCGGCACGGGGGGATGATCCCCCCGCCAACCTCGTTTGTCAGCCCCCGTTGGCGTCCTGCAACCCCGCGATGATCGAACGATTGACGTCGATCAGCGCGTCGATCTCGTCGCGGCCGGCGGCAACGTCGCTGGTATAGCGATCTACCCATAGCCCCAGCGATATGATCGACGCACGCAAGGCGTCCGGCAGCTGATTGCCACGCGCGGCGCAGGCGGCGGAAAAGGCGCTCCACACTTCGCGATTGCGAAACAGCACCGGGGTCAGCGGCACGCCCTTTAACCCCATGTCGCGCGCCTCGATCATGTCGCCCGTGATCTGGCGCATCAACCTGGCCTCGGTGGCGCGAGGGCTTTCGGTGATGGTGCGGGCACGCTGGTACGCGATCAGGGACATGGCAGCTCCGTTGGCAGAACAGCACCATTCTAGGACGCCGCCGCAGCCGCGCGCGCCGATCGCCACCTATAAAGATACAAGTGTCCCGCGCCGGGACGAAAGGAGACGCTGAAGATCATGCCCCAGACTATCCTGGATCGGACTATCCTGGATCGGACGATCCTGGCCCACCAGCTTCCCGGCGCGATCGACGAGGGGGTCGATGTCGCGATGCTGTCGCTCGACTGTTTCGATACTTTGCTGTGGCGCGACACCCACGCCCCGCACGATCTCTTCGCGCTTTTGGAGGAGGTGACCCCGGCGCAGCGCAGTCTTGCCGAGCAGAACGCCCGCAAGAGCCGGATGCTCGCGCATGGCAAATCGGGCGAGACGACGCTGCGCGAGATCTACAATCATCTGCTGCCCAAGGCCGACAGCGCGACCATCGAGACGTTCGTCGGACGTGAACTGGCCGTCGAGGCGAGACATTGTTTCGCCTTCGGCCCGACGGTCGCGCTCATGCGCGAGGCGAAGGATCGCGGCATGCGCGTCGTGATCGTCAGCGACACCTACCTGGAACGCGATCAGCTCGCATGGCTGATCCGCACGGCAGCGGGCGATGATGTCGCCGATCTGATCGACGCGATCTACTGCTCCTGCGAACATCGCAAGGCCAAAAGCGAAGGGCTGTTCGATGCCGTGATCCGTGAGGCTCGCGTTCCCACGCGCCATATTCTCCACATCGGCGACAACCCGGTCGCCGATCTTGCGGCAGCGACGCGTCATGGGCTGCAAGCGCGTCACCTCGTGCAATTCACGGGCACCAGCGTGCAGCGCCTCCGCCAGGAAGCCGCCGCCGGCGCGATGCTGTGCGACGGCGACGCCGCATTCCAGACGCACCGCGCCACGCTGGCTTTGGGCGAGCCGCAGATCGGTGACGAGGCCGAGGCAATGGGCTTTGCGACCCTCGGTCCCGTGCTGACAGGGTTCGCCCATTGGTTGCGCGACGAAGCCGCAGCGCTTGCCGCGACCCGCCCGGGGGCGGTGCACATGCTCTTTCTGCTGCGCGATGGCTATCTGCCACAGCGGGCGTTCGAGGCAGCGGTGCCGGGCGTCGTCACTCACGCGGTCGAAATCAGCCGCTTCACCTCCACTGCGGCCAGCCTGCACGATGCAGCGGCGATCCGGCGGTACGTCCTCGACAATCTCGACGACCGGTCTGGGACTGCATTCCTCCGCCAGCTGCTGCTGAAGGACGACGAGATCGGCCGACTGCTGGGCGGCCTGCCCACCCGCGGCCGGGCACAGGCACTCGCGCAGCGCCTCGCGGCAGACCGGTGGACGACGCGGATCGTCGCGCGCAGCAAGGACTTCGCTGATCGGATGATCGCATATCTGCGCGCGATGGTCGATCCCAGGCCGGGCGATACGCTGATGCTCGTCGACCTCGGCTATAACGGCAGCGTTCAGAACTGCATCGATCCGCTGCTCGGCGACGCGTTCGGGGTCCACATCGCCGGACGTTACCTGATGCTGTCCGAAACGCTGCCCAGCACCTTCGACAAGCGCGGCATGATCGACGAGCGAAGCCATGACCTACAGGCGCGCGCTGCCCTGATGGGGTCGATTGCCGTGCTGGAACAGCTTTGCACGGTAACGCAAGGGTCGGTGGTGGACTACGATCCGGTCGGGATCCCGGTTCGTGCTGCGATCGGCATCAAGGCGCGGCAGAGCGACGTGCGCGAGCGCATCCAGACAGGATGCGTGCGATTTGCGCGGGAGAGCGACGACGCGGTGATCCGCAGGACCACGCCGGCTGCAATCCACCAGAGCGCCGCAGCCGCCGCGCTTGCGCGGCTGCTCTTCCTGCCATTACCTTACGAGTTGGCGCTGCTGGCGCGGTTCGAACATGACGTCAACCTGGGCACCGACGCCACCGTCAGCCTGTTCGATCCGACGATCGCCGCACGCGGCCTGCGCGAACGGGGCCTGTTCTATATGAAGGGCGCGGAGCGGATGTATCTGCCCGCCGAATTGCGGGGTCAGGGACTGCCGACCAGCCTTGCGCTGCTCGCCCAGCGCCGGTTCGGCCTCGACCTGCGCTACGCCGACTTCTGCGATCGGGAGATCGCGCTGCCGCTACTCGTCGTCGACGGACGCGACGCCTTCACCGACACGGTCAGCGCGATGCCGACCCACGACGGCTATCATGTCGCCGCGATCCCCGTCGGCGAGAGCCGCTATTCCATCGGCGTGCAATTCGGGCGCCTGTACGAATGGCTGCAGATCGACAGCGCACGGTTCCTGCCGGTCACCGATTTTCTCGCCGGCGAGGCCGATCCCAAGACCCGGACCTTTCCCGCGCTGCCGTCGTGCGAGGGGATGGAGCAGGTCGCGCCCCATATCTTCCAGTGCGCGGACGAAAATGGCTTCCTGATGATTCCGCCACCGACCGAGGCACCATCCGGCGTGCCGATGATGCTCGCCATCGTATTCCGCCCGCTCGTAGAGCGTGAAGCGGCAGATACGATCGCGCCTTCTCCGGTCTCCCACCTGATCGAGGCTCACCAGTGACCGATTTGCTGATCCACTCCATGTCCGAATTCGCCGACATCATCCTCGGCTGCCTGACGGCCGCTGACGCACGCGAAATCGTCGAGGTCGGCGCGGAATTCGGTGGCATGTCCCAGCATCTGGCCGACCACGCCGGCCAGCGCGGCGGCAAGCTGACCAGCATCGATCCTGCGCCCAAGCCGGCATTCCTGGATTGGGTCGCGACCGCAGATCACGTCCGCCATTTGGCCCAGCCCAGCCTGGAGGCGATGCCTGGTCTCGCCGATGTCGATGCCTGGGTGATCGACGGCGATCACAATTACTACACGGTCGCGCACGAACTCGCGATCGCGGATCAATTGAGCCGGCGCGACGGCAAGCCGCTGCTGGCGTTCCTGCACGATGTCAGCTGGCCCTGCGCGCGGCGGGACACGTATTACGCTCCAGACCGCATACCCGCCGAATGGTGCCAGCCATATAGCTTCGAAGGCGGCATGACGCTCGACAGCGCAGACCTGATTCCCGGACGCGGCTTTCGCGGGGGCGGTCAATTTGCCGCCGCGCTGCATGAAGGCGGGCCGCGCAACGGCGTGCTGACCGCGGTCGAGGATTTCCTGGCCAGCGCACACGAGGAAGGCCGTGCGCTGAGCTTCGCGTTCGTGCCTGCGGTGTTCGGCCTCGGTGTCGTGTTCGCAAGCGACGCGCCCTGGAGCGCGGCGGTGACCGATCTTCTGCGCCCGTTCCACGACAATCCCCTGCTCACCCGAATGGAGGAGAACCGGCTCCGCAATTACCTGGCGGTGATCGACTGGCAGGACCGGACGAACGCAGAGGCGCAGAAGGCCGCATAATAGCCGCGCCCTTCGCCCGCCGGCCCGCTGCGCATCCTATAATCTCAAGACGCATCGTCGTTAATCGGAAGCACCGCTCCACACCATGATCAACGGTATCGGCCTCGTCGTCATCCTTGCTTGCGTGTTCGGCAGTTTCATCTGGTCGGGCGGCAAGATGGACATCGTGCTGCACGCGTTGCCGCACGAGATGCTGGCGATCGCCGGCGCCGCTTTCGGCGCGTTCCTCGTTTCCAATTCGATGCTGAACGTGAAGCTGGCGGGCAAGGGGCTGATCCGCTCCTTCAAGGGCGGGCGCTGGAAGGATAGCGACTACCGCGATCTGCTCACCCTGCTCTACGCGCTGCTGTCCACTTTCAAAAAGGGTGGACCGACCGCGATCGAACCGCATCTCGACGTGCCCAAGGACAGCCCGATCTTCTCGCGCTACCCGCGCCTGATCGCGGATCATCACCTGAGCGACTTCATCTGCGACTATCTGCGGATGATGACCGTCAGCTTCGAGGATCCGCACCAGATCGCCGAGGCGATGGATAACGATATCGAGAAGCACCATCACGAGGAACTGGCCCCGCAGCACGCGTTGCAGCAGGTCGCCGACGGCCTGCCCGCGATCGGCATCGTCGCTGCGGTGCTCGGCGTCATCAAGACCATGGGCTCGATCGACCAGCCGACCGAAGTGCTCGGCGCGATGATCGGTGGCGCCCTGGTCGGCACGTTCCTGGGCGTGATGCTCGCATACTGCCTGGTCGGCCCGCTCGCCGCCAAGCTGCTCGAAACCGTCGATTCCGACAGCAAGACCTTCTTCGTCGTGAAGGCCGCGATCGTCGGTCATGCGCAGGGGCTTCCGACACAGGTCGCGATCGAGATCGCGCGGCGGATGACACCGTCGTCCAAGGCCCCTTCCTTCCAGCAACTCGAGACCGCACTCGAAGAGGCGAAAAATGACCTTAACGCTCTCCCCGTCTGACCCGGCGCCCGATGCCACCGCGGCCGAAGACCGCGCGCTGCAACTCCCCGCGAACTGCACCACGGTGAAGGCGGAGGACTTCCGCGTGCGGCTCGTGCTCGCCGCCGATTTTCAGGACGCGACCGAGATCGACGCCTCGGAGGTCGAGAGCATTGGCCAGGCGACGTTGCAGCTGCTCGTCGCCGCCAAGATCGAGGCGGAGGCCAATCACCAGCGCTTCGCAATCGTCAATCCCAGCCCGGCCTTCGTCGCCCGCGTCGAAGGCTGCCGTCTCGCCGAAGCGATCGGCCTCGAACTTCCGAAAGGTGCCACCCTGTGAGCAAGACCATCCTTACCGTAGACGATTCGGCGAGCATGCGCATGCTCTTGAAAGCGTCGCTGACCGCGCAGGGGTTCAGCATCGAGGCGGCCAACGACGGGCGCCACGGGCTGGAGCGGATGCAGGAGGTCAAGCCCGACCTGCTCATCACCGACATCAACATGCCCGAGATGGACGGCTTCGAACTGATCGAGGCGGTGCGTGCGCAGCCCGAGTTCCGCGGCACGCCGATCCTGGTGCTGTCGACCGAATTCTCTGACGAGAAGAAGAAGCGGGCGCGTGATGCCGGTGCGACCGGCTGGATCACCAAGCCCTTCGATGCCGTCAAGCTGGGGACGGCGATCCGCCGCGTCTGCCCGTGAGCGACGATCTCGACGACATCCAGGCGATCTTCTTCGAAGAATGCGCCGAAGGGCTGGCCACCGCCGAGTCCGGGCTGTCGCAGATGGCCGCGGGCGACGTGTCGGCAAAGGTCATCGCGGGCGTCTTCCGCGCGGTTCATTCGATCAAGGGCGGCGCCGGCGCGTTCGGCCATGCCGCGCTGACGGCCTTCTCGCACCGGTTCGAAAACGTGCTGGACGAGGTGCGCGCCGGACGGATCGAACCGACGCCCGGGGTCACCAAGGTGATGCTGTCGGCGTTCGACGTCCTCGCGGACCATGTCGCTGCGGCACAGGGGACGGCTGCGATCCCGAACGACTCAGTGGTCGTCGCCGCGCTCGAACGAATTTTGGCCGAAGGCGGCGCCCCCGATGCAGCGCCGGTCACGGCGTCTGTCGCGGTCGCCCCACCCGCGCCTGAGCCGGAGGCGGATCCGTTCGGCTTCGAACCCGTCGCCGCGTTCGACCTTCTGGAGGACGCGCTGGATCCGTTCGGATTCGAACCGGTAGTGGTCGCCCTCGACGATCTCGACGGCGGTGGTCCGGGAGACTGGACCGTCACGTTCGTTCCCTCCGACGCGGCGCTCGCCAACGGCAGCGAACCGCTGCTGATCGTGCGCGAATTGGAGATGCTCGGCGGCAGTATCGTCGCCGCCGACGTGTCGCGCCTGCCGCGCCTGCGCGACCTCGAACCGGAGAACAGCTATATCGGCTGGACGATAAGCATGCCCGGCACGATCGACGAAGCCACGATCGTCGAATGTTTCGATTTCGTCGCGCCCAATTCGATCGTCGATATTGCACGCCACAGCGCGGCGGCACCAATGGTAGACCCGGTTATCGCCGAGGTTGCGCCCCTCCCTGCCCCAGCCCCCGCACCGGCCCTGACATCGGCGCCGGCGCCCGCCCCGGAGCAAACGCCTGCCGCATCGGCACAGGTTCAGGACCACCCGGCCGCTGCACCGGCTCCTGCTCCCGTGCACGCCGACAGTCACCCCGACGTAGGCCGTCCCGATCCGGCCCGCCAGGTCGATCCGGCGCAGCAGACGATCCGGGTCGATCTGGCAAAGCTCGACATGTTGCTCAATTTGGTCGGAGAACTCGTCATCCGTGGCTCGATCCTCGCGGATCGCCTCAGTCCCAAGGACCAGGAACGCGTCGAACTGCCCCAGCTTTCACGCCTCACGCGAGAGATCCAGGACACGGTCATGTCGCTACGCGCCCAACCGATCAAGCAGGCGTTCAGCCGCGTGCCGCGCATGCTGCGCGATCTGTCGGCCGAGACCGGCAAGCAGGTCGTGCTGGAGACAAGCGGCGAGAACACCGAAGTCGACAAGGGCGTGATCGAGAAGATCGGCGATCCGCTGACGCACATGATCCGCAACGCGGTCGATCACGGCGTCGAAAGCGCGGAAAAGCGCCTCGCGGCCGGCAAGCCCGCGGTCGGCACGATCAAGCTGTCGGCCGAACAGAAGGGCGCACGCATCTTCGTGCGCGTGGCCGACGACGGCGGCGGCATCGACCGCGCCCGCGTGCGTGGCAAGGCGATCGAAAAGGGGATCATTGCCGCCGATGCGGTGCTGACCGACGAAGAGATCGATCAGCTGATCTGCGCGCCGGGCTTCTCGACCGCCGAAACCATCTCGAACATTTCGGGGCGCGGTGTCGGCATGGATGTCGTCCGATCCAATGTCGAGGCACTCGGCGGCCGCGTGGAGATCACGTCGGTGCCTGGAAAAGGCACCACGTTCACGATGGTGCTGCCGCTGACGCTGGCCATCCTCGAAGGAATGATCGTGCGGCTGGCGGGCCAACGCTTCGTGCTGCCGCTGGCCAACGTGGTTGAGACGGTGCAGCCCGAACCCGGCCAGGTCCGCCCCACCACCGGGTCCGGCGAAGTGATCGAACTGCGCGGCAATTACCTGCCGGTACGCCGCCTGACCCGCACCTTCGGTTTCGGCGACAACGATGCGCGGCGGCCAGAGGATTCGCTGGTCGTCATCGTCGAGAGCGAGAGCGCGGGCCATGTCGGGCTGATGGTCGATACCCTCGACGACCGGCGCGAAGTCGTCATCAAGAGCCTCGATCGCAACCTCTATCCGATCCGCGGCCTCGGCGGCGCCACGGTGCTCGGCGACGGTTCGATCGCGCTCATCCTCGATATCGAGGCGCTGGTCGGGCCGACCCCGGTCACCATAGCCACACCCGCCCCCTCCCCCGCACCCCTTTCCCTCAAAGGACTGGCAGCATGAGCAGCATCCAAACTCCGGGCGAGCGCAAGATCGTCACCTTTTCGCTGGGTGAGCAGATCTTCGGCATCGACATGGCCTCGCTGATCGAGATCCGCGAATGGGAACCGCCCACGCCGCTGCCGGGCGTCGCGTCGTATATCAAGGGCGTAACCAATCTGCGCGGCACCGTAGTGCCCGTCGTCGGTCTGGCCGAGCGACTGGGCTGGGCGCCGAGCGTGATCCATGCGCGCAGCTGCATCCTAGTCGTGAACATCGCGGGCAAGCAGGCCGGTTTCCTCGTCGACGAAGTCGCCGACATCGTGCTGATCCAGGATGGCGACATCCGGCCCGCACCCGATGTCGAGATCGGCGAACCCAGCGTCATCGCCGGACTGGTGAAGACCCAGACCCGCGCCGGCGAGGGAGCCGCGGCTACCACGCAGGGCGATGGCATCATGGTGCTGCTGCTCGATCTGGACGCGCTGGGCCTCAGCCGCCAGATGGACCTTGCCGCGTGACCACAGCCACCGCGCGTGCACCGTTCGACGCCGCGGCTTCGGGCGGGCCACCGCTCGGCGCCGCCGAGTTCGGCGAGATCGCGGCCATCATGCAAAGCGACGCGCGCATCCACCTGGTGGAGGGCAAGATGACGCTCGTCCACGGCCGCCTGTCGCGGCGGCTGCGCATGCACGGACTCGACAGCTTCAAGGACTATGTCCGCCTGGTCCGCTCCGACGCCGAGGAGCGGGCGGCGATGGTGGTCGCGCTGACCACGAACCACACGCACTTCTTCCGCGAGAATCACCATTTCGAGCATTTCCGCGAAAAAACTATTCCCCAGCTGAAGACGCACGCGCGCAATCGCGCTGTGCGCATCTGGTCCGCGGGCTGTTCGAGCGGAGAAGAGGTCTATTCGATCGCGATGTGCCTGCTCGGCACCGATCGCGCGGCAGCCTCGTGGCTGCGCAACGCCGACATAAAGCTGCTGGCAACCGACCTCGCCCCCCATGTCGTGGAAAGCGTGCGCCGCGCGGTATATCCTACTGCAACGGTCGCACCGATCCCCGAGCCTTACCGTCGCGCGTGGCTGCGTCCCGCAGGCGAGGATTTCGAGATCGCCGCGGAAGCCCGCGCGCTGGTCACGGCGCGGGTGCTCAACCTTTTCGAAGCCTGGCCCATGCGCCAGCTCTACGATGTGATCTTCTGCCGCAACGTCATGATCTATTTCGACGATCGTGCGAAAGCGGAACTGGAACAGCGTTTCGTCGACATGCTGGTCCCCGGCGGCCACCTGTATATCGGCCATTCGGAGCGGCTCGTCGGTCCATCGGCGAACGTGATGACCGGCTGCGGCCAGACGATCTACGTCAAGCAGGGAGGGCACGCCTGATGCGCCCCGTTCGCACCCTCATCGTCGACGACAGCGCTTCGATCCGCGCGGCGCTGGCGCGGATATTGTCGGCCGATCCCGATATTGAGGTCGTCGGCCAGGCGCCCGAACCCAATGTCGCCCGCCAGATGATCAAGGATCTGGAACCCGACGTCATCACGCTCGATGTCGAGATGCCCGGAATGGACGGCTTGTCGTTCCTGGAACGCATCATGCGCCTGCGTCCGATGCCGGTCGTGATGTGCTCGACGCTGACCGCGCGTGGCGCGGCGGTGACGATCGAGGCGCTGCGCTTGGGCGCAGTGGATTGCATCGCCAAGCCTTCGGGCAATGCCGAAGACATGATGCGCAACGCCGCTCTGCTGCGCGCCACCGTGAAGACCGCGGGTCGGTCGGCGGTGCGTCCCACCGCCACGCCGCGCGCACCCGCACCGGCGATGCTCGGCAAGGCGCGCGCCGATGCCGTGATCGCGGTCGGATCGTCCACCGGAGGGGTGGAGGCCTTGTTCTCGCTGCTGACCGCGATGCCGGTGGACTGTCCACCGATCCTGATCGTCCAGCACATGCCGGGCGCCTTTACCGCCAGCTTTGCCGACCGGCTCGACCGGGATTGCCGCATCACCGTCAAGGAAGCACGCGACGGCAGCCCGTTGATGGTCGGAACCGCCTATATTGCACCTGGGGGGGACAATCACATGGAGTTGGCGGGCACGACACCCGGTTGCCTGCGCATCCGCCCCGGCGCGCTGGCCAGCGGCCACCGGCCGTCGGTCGACGTGCTGTTCCGCTCGGTGGCCAAACGCGGCGCCGGCGGGATCGGGGTGATCCTGACGGGCATGGGATCCGACGGCGCCGAAGGGCTGCTGGAAATGCGCCAGGCCGGCGCGCGGACGTTCGGCCAGTCGAAGGAAAGCTGCGTCGTCTACGGCATGCCGGGATCGGCCAATGCCCTGGGCGCAGTGGAACGTGAAATGAGCCTGCTCGCGCTGCCCGAGGCGATCCTCGCGGCGTGCGGCAAGAAAGTGGGAACCTGAACGATGCCCGCCGCATCCCAGATCAAGGTGATGGTTGTCGACGACCAGGCCAGCATGCGCGCGATGATCCGCCGATCCCTCCAGGATCTGGGGTTCAAGGACGTGCGCGACAAGGCCGGGGCGCCTGAGGCGCTCGCGGCGGTCAAGTCGGACCGCGTCCACCTCATCATCTCCGATTACAACATGCCCGACATGGACGGTCTTCAGTTCCTGGAGGCGGTGCGCAAGGACGAGGTGATCGGCAAGACCGTCTTCATCATGCTGACCGGCTCGTCCGACCGCGAGGTCGTGCAGAAGGCCGCCGCGCTCGGCGTCAACAACTACCTGGTCAAGCCCTTCGCGCCCGCGGCGCTCAAGGACAAGATCGAGCGCGTCTTCGGCGCCCTCGCCTGACAATGCGCCGCATGGCCATCATCCAGGGCGAGCAGCTCGCGGTTGCGGTGCCGGACACCGTCATCACGACGCTGCTCGGCAGCTGCATCGCGGTCTGCCTTTACGACCAGGTGGCGCGGGTCGGCGGCATGAACCATTTCCTGCTCGGTCAGCCTGACAAGGGGCAGCAGGTGAGCACGCACGACATGCAGCGTTACGGCGTGCACGCCATGGAATTGCTCATCAACGCGATGATGCAGAAGGGCGCGGCACGGCCGCGGCTGCGCGCACACATCTATGGCGGTGCATCCATCATTGCCGGCCTGGGCGCGATCGGCACCGACAACGCGGAATTCGCCCGCCGCTTCATCGCGACCGAGGGCATCGCCGTCGGACATACCGACGTCGGCGGCACCCGCGCACGCAAGGTCGAATTCCTGGCCTATGAGGGCAAGGCGCGATCGACCTTCGTGGTCGATCCCGTTCCCATCGTAAAGGCGCCCGCGCCGGTCGATGGCGGTGACCTGGAGCTCTTCTGATGTCCTTGAACATGGCAGGCCCGCACATGCTCCAGACCGATCCGTCCTCCGCGTGTCTGCAGGCCGCGATCGCCGTCGAACTGCGCCATATCGCTGCGCTGCTCAATCAACTCGCCGAAGTGCTGGTGGGCGATGAGCATTTCGCACTGCACCACATCGATCAGCTCCAGTCGTTCGACCTCCTCGTGCAATATGCCGACGAGAATGCCAGCGTATTGGACCGGCTAGCGCAGGGGGCCGATCCCCATGCCGCGGTTGCGCGCGTACGGCTCACCGCGATCCAGGATCGACTCGGCGCCGCTTTGGCCAAGGCTGCCTGAGCGATGGCCGCTGCAAACACCCGCCCGATCATCGTCGTCCGCAAGATCAAGAAGATCGCCGGTGGCCATCACGGCGGCGCGTGGAAGGTCGCCTATGCCGATTTCGTCACTGCGATGATGGCCTTCTTCATGCTGCTCTGGCTCATCAGCAACCCCGACAAGCAGCGGCTGAAGGGCCTTGCCGAATATTTCTCGCCGTCTTCGCTGGGGCTTTCGCAAACCAACGATCAGGCGTCGTCCGCCGCGGGCGTCAGCGGCATGCCGGGCGCAGGCGGCCACGGCCGACGTGCGCAATCGACCGCAGCCTCTACGCCCACCGGCCAGCCGAGCACGATCGCGGCGAGTGCGGGCACCGCGCGCGGCGGCACCGCCGACGTTCCCGATGCCTCGCTGCGCGTTCTGGCGCAGGAAATGCGCGTCGCCATCGACAGCCTGCCGCCCGATGAAAACGGCAGTCGCGCGATGCGGGTCGAGGAGAGCCGCGAAGGGCTGCGCATCAGCCTGATGGACACCGCTGCACGCTCGATGTTCAGCGGCGGCACCGCCCAGCTGAACCCGTTCGCGCGCGAGATGCTGGCGCGGGTCGCCAACAAGCTCGCCAAATCCGACGCTTTGATCGCGATCGAAGGCCACACCGACGGCGATGGCCGCGGCACCGGCGACGCCAATTGGCGCCTGTCGAGCGAACGCGCGATCGCGGCGCGCGCGGCCATGATCGCCGCCGGCATGGCACCGGGCCGCTTCTCCGAAATCGTCGCGATGGCCGACACTCGGCCTGTCTATCCCGATCAGCCCGACCGGCCGGAGAACCGCCGCATCACTATCGTCGCGACCGGTGCTGCACCGGCGCTTCCCACCGACGCCAGCTTCCGGTTCTAGCGGCATGAAGAAGATCCTCATGCCCCTCATCATGCTTCTTGCAGGGGCCGCGATCGGCGGGGGCGGCGCCTATGCCACGCTTTCCATTCTAGGCCCCCCCGCCGCAGCAGACGCGCACGCCGCGCCCGCGCCCGTCGAAACCAGCTTCGTGAGCGTCGCCAAGGTGATGGCGCCGCTCGTGCTCGCCGACGGGCGCCTGTCGGGCTATGTCTCCTTCGACGTCGATCTGCAGGTCGCGACGGAAAAGGCGCCCGACGTGACGGCCAAGCTGCCGTTGCTTCTTCACGCCATCAACATGCGCACCTATCGCACGCCGCTGGCCGCTGGGCCGGACGGGATGCTTCCCGACATCGCCGGCCTGCGCAAGGTCGTGATGGCCGCGGCACCCGACGCGTTCGGCCCGGGCATCGTCCGCCGCGTCGCCATCACCCGCGCCGAACCCGCATGACCCAAGAGGATCGATGATGCCGGACAATCCCGTCGAGGACGTGCCGCCGGGCAATGAGGCGGCGATGCAGGAGCATTGGGCCGATCGCGCCGCCCGGCTGACCACCATCCTTATGGTCGGTCGGCTGGTCACGGCACGGGGCGACCACGTCTGCCGCGTCCGCAACATCTCGCCGGGCGGGATGATGATCGAATGCGACGTGCCGATCACGGTGGGCGAGAGCATCCGGGTCGAACTGCGCAACATGAACGTCGTCGAGGCGACGGTACGCTGGACACGCCCGCCGCGGCTGGGGGTGGAATTTGCCCAGCCGGTCGATGTTCCGGACCTGCTTCACGCGCCGCCGGCGCTGACCGATCGTCAGCCGCGCGCGCCGCGCCTGACGGCAACCTGCTCGGTACTGCTCTGGCACCTGGGCCACACGTCCGCGCCGCTGCTGTGCGACCTGTCACAGTCCGGTTGCCGCCTGGCGATGTCCAATCCACCACCGGTCGGCACAGAGGTGAAGATCACCATTTCAGGGCTGCCCGCCCGCCACGCCACCCTGCGCTGGACGCGCGAAGGCGAGGCCGGCTTCGCCTTCCGCGAAATGCTGTCCTTTGCCGAAGTGGCGGCCTGGCAGTGCGATTACGACACGCGCTTCCCGGAGAACCGCCGCAGGGCATGACGAAATGATGCGCGCGCCTTCACAAGCAGGATAACGCCTCCGTCTCCGCCGTCGCTCAGGAACGCTTGGCGGGAGTATCGAGCGAGGGCAAATGCCCCCGCTGCCTCCCCCGCTATCGCAGCTTTTCCACCGCCGCCGCGCGCGGCACGTTGCGCTGCGCAAGGGCCATGGTCAGCGCCGCGGCGCCCTTGGGCGTCATTGCGGCCAGCAGCATCGCGGTCGAGCGTTCACGCATCTTCTGGGCGACGCGCATCTGCACGTCGATGTCGAGCCGTTCCAGCACCAGCGCCGCCGCGGCAGGCTTCATCGCCTGATAGATGCGCGCAAGGTCGTCATATTGATCGCTCGCCGGCGCCGCGCCCGGTGCGGCGGGCTGCCCTGGTTCGGCAGCATTCGCCGGCTGCTGGCGTTGCTCGACGCCGGTCTTCAGCCGCCGTTCGGCGGCGCGGACCGCCTGTTCGCGCAGATCGAGGGTACGACCGCGCTGCGTGGCGGCCCGGTTGCGCGCGCTCACGTCGTCGGCAATCGCGACGCCCAGCCGGCTGCGTGCCTGCGGTTCGCGCGGCGACGCGGCCAGGCCGACGGCGTTGCCGATCGTCGCCACGGCCGCGGACACGGCGGTCAACAGCAGCAGGGAGGGACGCCCGATCATGCCCGCTCCCCTGACCGGCCCTCGGCATGCATACGGCGTGCGGCGTTTGCGGCGTCGGCCATCCGATCGGCGGACGCATTGGCGATGCCGACCATGACCGTAAGTTCGTCGGCAATCGCCTTGGCTTCGGCCAGCGTGCCCGACTGGCGCGTGCAATCGCCCAGCGCCGCCTTCAGCTCGACCAAGACGCCGCGCGCCTGGGTGGTCGAATGGTCGAGCGCCTTGATGATCTCACCGATCGCATCGCCGCGCACGGCCTTCAGCGACCGCATCATCCGCACGCTCTGGACGAGCACCGCGGCGCACAGAATTGCCGTGGCGATGTTGGCGAGCGTCGCGAAGCTCATGATGCGGCCCTTCCGGCGATGTCGTTGGACAGCCTCACCGCGACATGATTGCGGCGCTGCCCGATCTGCGCCTGCCCCAGTTGCACGCCGCCGACGCGCAGGTCGAGCGCTTCTTCGGGGCGCTTGTGAAGGGGGATCGTCTGCCCGACCGCAAAGCCGCGCACCTCGCCGAGGGTCATCTGGGTATCCCCCAGTACGACGTCGACCGACACCTCGGTGCGGCGCAGCTCGGCTGCTATGTGCGCGCCCCAGAGGTTTTCCGGTCCCTGCTTCTCGCCCATGAACCGCTGACCCAGCAGATAGCGCACCGGCTCGATCGTGGCATAGGGCAGCAACACGCTGAAACAGCCGCCGCGCCCGTCCATGTCGACCCGCAAGGTCGCGACCGCACAGATATTGGTCGGGCCGGCGATCGACGCGAAGCGCGGACTCGTCTCGATGCGCTCCAGTTTCATCGTAGCCGAAGTGATCGGCTGCATCGAGGTGGAGAGATCGGTCATGATGAGATCGAACATGCGGCTGACCAGGCTGACTTCGATGCCGGTGAAAGCACGACCGTCGATCATCGGACGCGGCCCGACGTGGCGGCCGCCGAGCAACGCATCGACGACCGAATAGATCAGGCTCGATTCGACTGTGACGAGGCCGTAGTTGCGCCACTCCTCGACCGTGAACACCCCCAGCATCGCGGGCAGGGATACCCGGCTGATGAAATCGCCGAAGCGGATCGAACTTACTTCCTCGATGCTGACGTCGATGGCATCGGACGTGAGGTTGCGCATTGAGGTCGCGAACACACGCACCATGCGGTCGAACACCACCTCCAGCATCGGCAGGCGTTCGTAGCTGATGACGTCGGATTCGACGACCGCGCGCAGGCCGCTGCGCGACTTCGCCGGTCCGCCGATATCGCCGAACAGCGCGTCGATCCCCGCCTGGTCGAGCGCCCCGCCCATGCCGCCACCGGGCGCCGCGGGCGGCTCGGGCAGGTCGAAATCGTCGAGATATTCGAATTCTTCGCTCATTGCTGAACCAGATCCTGGATGAGAACGTCCTTCACCTTGCCTTCGCCGATGGCGTAGCGGGCGCGAAGCAGCAATTCCTCCTTGATGCGGAACACTGCCGCCGATCCCGACAGATCCTCGGGCCGAAGCTCGCGCAGGAACGGCTGGTAGGAATCGAGCAGCACCGGCAGATCGTTCTTCAGCCGGATGAGGTCGGACTTCGGGCCGGGCACCAGCATGAAGCGCACCTTGAGGAAGTGCGGCGCGCCGTCGGGCGAGCGCAGATTGACGAGCAGCGGCGGCACGTCGAGCGGGGCGTGATCGGCGGCCGCATCGCCGCCCTCCCCGCCCTTGCCCTCTTCTGCTGCCGGCTCTTCCTCCGCGGCATGCTCTTCTTCCTTGGCCTCGCCGTGTTCGGCGGCCTTGGCCGGTTCGCCGCCCATCATCATATAGGCGCCACCGCCGCCGCCGAGCAGCAGCACCGCTGCGCCCGCGCCGATCAGGATCAGCTTCTTGCGCTTCGGCTTGGCCTTGGGCGCGGGGGTCTTGCCCTCTTCCGCGTCGCTCTCGTCTTGGCTCGACACCGTTCGATCCCCTTGTGGGCAGCTGCGGTGCGGCAGCTGCGTTTTTCCGGCGGGAGCGTGAACCGGCCCCTGCCCTACCCGCCTATTATAGGACGGTAGCCAGGCAGAATTTGCCTAGCGGCGGCAAGCAAGCGGAAAAAATGGTCAGGGTCGAAAAGCGATGGATATCTCCTCCTACGTATTGCTGAGCCAGGAGCAGGCGCTGCGCCGCAAGCTGGACGTAGCGGCCAACAACATGGCCAACATGAGCACCGCCGGGTTCAAGCGCGAACGCCCGATCTTCCGCGAATATGTGGAACGCGCGACGGAGGCGACTCCCGATCTGACGCGCAACACGTCGTTCGTGCTCGATTACGGCGCGATGCACGACGCGTCCGCGGGCGCGTTCCAGGCGACGGGCAACGCGATGGATTTCATGATCGACGGTCCGGGCTACATCTCGGTCGAGGCGCCGGGGGGCGGCACCGGCTTCACGCGTGCAGGCTTCGTGCGCACCAACGAGGCAGGCGAACTGACTACCGCCGGCGGGCAGCGCATCCTGGGAGAAGGCGGTGCGCCGATCGCGGTTCCCGTCGATCAGATGGCCAATCTGACGATCGGCAAGGACGGCACCGTGCAATCGGGCGAAAACGTATTCGGCCGCATCGCGGTCACCGTCTTCGATGACGAGCGCATGGTCACCCCGCGCGGCGACGGCATGATGAACGGGACCGGCGGGCGCGAACTCGGCGCCGCCGAAACCAGGATCAAGACGGGTGGGATAGAGGGATCGAACGTCGATCCCATCGTCGAGACCACCCAAATGGTCGAGATACTGCGAGCTTACCAGAGCAGCATGAAGATGGCGCAGGATATCGACGACCTGCGCCGCCGTTCACTCGACCGCCTCGGCAAGATGGGCTGAGCAACTTCATTCGTTTAAGGAAAGGACTGGTTCCATGCGGACTCTTTCGATCGCCAGCACAGGCATGCTGGCCCAACAGACCAATGTCGACGTCATCTCCAACAACATCGCCAACATGAACACCACCGGCTTCAAGCGTCAGCGCGCGGCGTTCCAGGATCTCCTCTATCAGCAGGAGACACGGGCCGGCACGTCGGCGGGTGGCGACCAGGCCAAGGTGCCAACCGGCATCCAGATCGGCGCCGGCGTGAAGACCGGCGGCGTCTACCGCATCACCGAACAGGGCGCGCCCCAGTCGACCGGCAACCGGTACGACCTGGCCGTGGATGGCCGCGGCTATTTCCAGGTCACCCTGCCCTCGGGCGAGACCGCTTATACCCGCGACGGATCGTTCCAGCTCTCGGATCAGGGCGAACTGGTCACCTCCGACGGCCATTCCGTCCAGCCGGGCATCACCATTCCGCCCGATGCGGTTGACGTGGCGATCAGCAAGACCGGCCAGGTGCAGGTGAAAACCGCAGGGCAGGTCGAGATGCAGACCGTCGGCCAGCTTCAGCTCGCGACTTTCGTCAACGAGGCGGGACTAGAGGCGCAGGGCGGCAACCTGTTCCTGGAGACCTCCGCCTCCGGCGCCGCGACGATCGGGGCACCGGGCGATCCGGGGCTCGGCACGATGATGCAGGGCTTCGTCGAGGCGTCGAACGTCAATCCGGTGTCCGAAATCACCGCGCTCATCACCGCACAGCGCGCGTACGAGATGAACAGCCGCGTCGTGAAGACCGCCGACGAGATGCTCGCCACGTCGAGTCAGTTGCGGTGATGCGCCCACTTCTCGCCCTCGCCGCGCTGTTTGCGGCCGCTCCGGCGGTCGCGGGAGAACCGGTGGCTGTGCCGGTCCTGGCGCATATGGCCGAACGCGGCACGATCCTGTCTGCCGCGGATTTCGAGGCGCAACCACGTGTTCCGGGCATGGCCGCCGGCGCGCTGGGCGCCGATGCGGCCGCCGGACGCGAACTCGTCCGCACCCTGCCTGCGGGCGCGGTGGTGCGCGCCGGCGACGTCGTCGCACCGCGTCTCGTGCGGCGCGGCGAACCCGTGACCGTCACCCTGCGCAGCGGCGGCCTGTCGATCGCCACCGGCGGGCGGGCGCTGTCCGCCGGCGGCATGGGCGACCTCGTCCGCGTCGTCACCGCCTCCACCAATCGCACCCTCGATGGCGTCGTCGAAGGCTCCGGCCGCGTCCGCATCGCCGCGCATTGATCCTGGAACCAATGGCATGATCCCCTATCGTATCCTCCTCCTGGCCGCTGCGGCATCCTCGCTGGCGAGCTGCGGCACCGTCGGTCGGTTGAAAGCCGTCGGCAAGACGCCCGCGCTTAGCGCCGCGGACGCCACCGATGCGCCCGCGATCGAGGAATCGCTGGGCAGCGCGGGGCCTACCCAACGCCGCCAGGCGCGGACCGCCGACGCCGCGCAGCCGCCGAGCGCGTCGCTCTTTCGCGCCGGCGCGGGTGCGTTCCTGGGCGATCAGCGCGCCGCGCGCACCGGCGACATCCTGACCGTCAAGATCAACGTCGCGGACAAGGCCGACCTGGGCAACAGCTCGGCCCGCACCCGCGGCGGTTCGGAAAGCGCCGGGATCTCCTCGCTGCTGGGCCTGGAAACCAAGCTGCCCGGCAGCGATCCGTCCAAGCTGGTCGCGGGCAATTCCAATTCGGATTACACCGGCACCGGCTCGATCAGCCGCAGCGAGACGATCAACATGACGATGTCCGCCATCGTCACCGACGTCCTGCCCAACGGCAACCTGCTGATCCGCGGCCGCCAGGAAATCCGGGTCAATTACGAACTGCGCGAGTTGATCGTCAGCGGCATCGTGCGTCCTCAGGACATCGCGCGCGACAATTCGGTCCGCCACACACAGATCGCGGAGGCGCGCATCAGCTACGGCGGTCGCGGCCAGCTGACCCAGGCCCAGCAGGCCCGCTGGGGCCAGCAGATCTACGACGCGCTGTTTCCGTTCTGAGGGGACGGGTCGGCGCAATGCTGATCCCTCCCCTCCCCTTCAGGGGAGGGGCCGGGGGTGGGGCCTCTCCGCGAGCCATACGCCGGCGGAAGCGCCCCACCCCAACCCCTCCCCTGAAGGGGAGGGGCGAAAACGATCTCCGCAAACCGTGATCCGAGCATCAAAGTTTTCGTGCTCCGCCCCGGCGTAAGTCAATATCAAAGCCTTCCGGCAAGACTTGCCGAGCCTTTTACGCACAAGCGGAAAATATTTCCGCCCCGGCGGTTTTGATAAACCATTATTTAACCATCAAAGTTTTCGCACCCACGCCCACCCAGGCGATTTCCTTCCCATGATGAAAAGCGGCCCGCGTTTCAGTGGGCCGTCCGAAGGCGGCGGGTCCGCTGCGGCAGCAGAAGCAGCCGATAAATTCCAGAAGGAAATTCATCATGGGTATGTCTGTAAACACCAATGTTGGCGCGATGGCGGCCCTCCAGGCCCTCAACTCGACCAGCAAGGGCCTGGCGACCACGCAGAACCGCATCAACAGCGGTATGAACGTCAGTTCCACCAAGGACGACTCGGCGGCCTTCACGATCGCCCAGAACCTCCGCGGTGACCTGGGTGGTCTGAAGGCGGTGACCTCCTCGCTCAGCCGGGCGAAGAGCGTGACCGATGTGGCGGTTGCCGGTGCGGAGCAGATCTCCGACGTCGTCAACCAGATGAAGACGCTCGCCAAGCAGGCCTCGGACAGCGGCATCAGCTCGGAAACGCGCAAGGCCTACAACGAGGACTTCAAAGCACTGACCAAGCAGATCGGCACCATCGTCGATTCGTCGTCGTTCAACGGCACCAACCTGCTGAAGACCAGCGGCGGCACCGTCAGCGCATTGCAGTCGCTGACCAACACGAATGCGACACCAGCAACGGCGTACACGCCGGACTCGCTGACTGTCGCAAACCAGGGTACGGATGGTGGGTTCACGCTCGCCACGACGGCGGCAGCAGGTGTCCTCAGCACGGCAGCGGGCGATGACATCGACGATGCCGACGGGACCAAGGCGAAGGCCATGGTCACCACGCTGGACTCGTTGAGCAAGAAGATCGGTACCTCGCTCAGCACGCTGGGTTCGGCGTCGCGAAACATCGACAACCAGCTCACCTTCTCGAGCAAGTTGTCGGACACGATCGAGAGCGGAATCGGCAATCTCGTCGACGCCGATCTGGCCAAGGAATCGGCGCGACTTCAGGCCTTGCAGGTCAAGCAGCAGCTTGGCGTACAGGCTCTGTCGATCGCCAACCAGGCGCCTCAGACGATCACCTCGCTCTTCCGTTAAGGCAGGGCAAAAGCCGGGATGGACCAGACGTCCATCCCGGCTTTTCTTTTTGATCGCTTGAGCGCGGTTGCTCAGCCAATTCGCAGACGAGCGGCCCTGGGAAGTCGATCCCGAAGGCCTTAAAAGCGCGATAACCAAAAATCTTTGCCATGTTCGACCACGGCCCTCGTTTTCTTCCCATGATGGTAGCAAGCACCTTTGGACGGTTCGTCCTGCGAGAGCGGGGTTGACCCGCGCCGCTGGAGCAGCCGCCACCTTGCAGAAGGAACGATTGTCATGGGTATGTCCGTAAACACCAACGTCGGCGCAATGGCGGCCCTCCAGGCGCTGAACGCCACCAACAAGGGCCTTGCAACCACGCAAAGCCGCATCAACAGCGGCTTGAACGTCACCTCCACGAAGGACGACTCGGCGTCCTATACGATCGCCCAGAACCTGCGCGGTGATCTGGGTGGCTTGAGAGCAGTGACGTCCTCGCTCAACCGGGCCAAGAGCGTGACCGACGTCGCGGTGGCCGGCGCCGAGCAGATCTCCGACGTCGTCAACCAGATGAAGACGCTCGCAAAGCAATCGGCCGACGAGGGTATCTCGGACGAGACCCGCGCTGCCTACAACAACGACTTCAAGGCGCTGCGCGATCAGATCGGCACGATCGTCAATTCGGCCGAATTCAACGGAACCAATCTGTTGAAGACCAGCGGCGGCAATGTCAGCGCGCTTCAGTCGCTCAGCAACAAGAGTGCGACGCCGACAACAACTTATGTGCCGGATTCGCTGAGCGTTGCCAATCAGGCTCTCGATCTCGTTCCAGCGCCAGGTACGCCTGTCGCCCAGACGCTGTATTCCGACTCCGACCTGATCGATCCCGCCGCAACGACACCGACGACGAAGGCCGCCAAGTCCGCAGCCATGGTCAGCACGCTCGACAAGCTCTCCAAGGATCTGGGCACCAAACTCAGCACGCTGGGTTCGGCATCGCGCAACATCGACAACCAGCTCACCTTCTCCAGCAAGCTGTCGGACACGATCGAAAGCGGCATCGGCAATCTCGTCGACGCCGATCTCGCCAAGGAATCGGCAAAGCTGCAGGCGTTGCAGGTCAAGCAGCAGCTTGGCGTGCAGGCCCTCTCGATCGCCAACCAGGCGCCTCAGACGATCACGTCGCTCTTCCAGTAAGAGCAGGCGTCCGGGGGGACGTTCCCCAAGCAACGGCATGGTTCTTCGAGCCGGAATGGATGCCCGTCCGTTCCGGCTCTTCTGCATCGGCATCGTAACGCTCGCACGTTTGGAACCATCCGGAATAGCTCGCAATCGGTTCAGCGGGCTGTGCGCACGCTCGCGTAATCATCGGGCTGCAACGAGCGGACAAGCCGCACCCAGTCCGAAATCGCCGTCCACGCGCGCGGTGACAGTTCCACGGTCGTGCGGCGGCGGTCGGACGATGCGCCCCCCTGCACGACCAATCCCGTATCTCGCAGAGCCACGACGTGGCGAAGCCCGGTGCTGGCCGTCAGCGCCGCGGCGCGACAGCATTCGGCAATGGAAGGCGTGATGCCCTCCTCGCCTGCGACGAACAGCGCAAGCAAGATGTCGGCCGCCGGCGACGTGGCACGCTCGCCATCCAGTTGCTGTCCAAGTCTCGATAACGCGTCGCGCAGACCGGCAAGCCAAACGCCCGCGCCCTCCGCCCCAAGCGCGGCACCGGCGGCCGTCCGCGCGCGATCTGCCCGCCGGCGATGTATTCTCGCCTCAAGCACGTTCGCGCGACGGCTGTCCAATTTTCTCGCGACATGGTCAGCCAGCTTGACGAGTAGCGCGCGATCGACGGAGGAAAATACCGCGCGGGGCGCGCGATCGATGATGCAGAGCGCGCCGACCGCTATACCGTGGACGTTGCGAACAGGCGCCCCCGCGTAGAAGCGGATGTGCGGCTCCCCGGTCACCAGCGGATTGTCCCGGAAGCGCGGGTCTCGCAGGGTATCGGCAATCACCAGCGAATCGTCGCCGGCAATGGCATGCGTGCAGAAGGACACGTCTCGCGACGTACTCGCGATCGTCAGGCCATAACGCGCCTTGATCCACTGCTCCTCCGCGCCGATGATGGTTATCAGCGCGATCGGAGCGTCGAAGAGAGCCGCGGCTAATTCGGTGATCTCGTCGAACAGACCTTCGGCTTCTGTGCCGCAGACCTCGTAATCGGGAAGCACTGCCAATCGCTGCGCTTCATCGCGTGGCAGAGGGTAGCGGCTCATGTGCAATCTATATAAAAATATTTTGGAAAGGTGTCCATCCGGCGGCGGGCGATGCTCGGAATAGATGCGGTTTCGGAGCGATCTAGCACCGCGCGTTAACCGATCGCTTCATATTTGCTTTTATTTGCAGAGGGGTGGCAGCGAATCCGTCGGCTGCAGTTTAATGCGAAGGAATGCGGATGTTCGTCTGGAAGAAGAAGCCTGCGCCGGTCACGCCGGTCGCGCCGCTTGCGTCCCCTGAACTTGCCGCCATTCGGCGTTCCCAGGCAGTGATCGAATTTGCGCTGGACGGCACCATCCTCGATGCGAACGACAACTTTCTGGCGGTCATGGGGTATCGCCTCGATGAAGTGGTGGGTCGACATCACCGCATCTTCGTCGATCCTATCCTTGCAAGTAGCTTGGAGTATGCGCAATTTTGGGAGCGGCTAAGCGCTGGAGAGTTCTTCGCCGCCGAGTTCAAGCGTCTTGCAAAAGGCGGCAAGCAGATCTGGATACAGGGCGCCTATAACCCCGTCTTCGACGCCGAAGGTCGTCCGTTCAAGATCATCAAATTCGCCACCGACATCACGGCCAACAAGATGCAGAGCGCCGACGATCGCGGGCAACTCGCCGCGATCGGCACGACGCAGGCGGTCATCACGTTCACGCTCGATGGCCATATCATCTCGGCGAACCCGCTGTTCTGCCAAGCGGTGGGGTATGCCGAGGGCGAGATTGTGGGCCAGCATCACAGCATCTTCGTGCGTCCCGAGGAACGTACCGGTGCCGCCTACCGCCAGTTCTGGCAGGCGCTGGAGGCCGGACAATGTATGGCCGGGGAATTCTGCCGTGTCGATCGGAACCGCCGGGAGATTTGGCTGCAGGCGTCGTACACCCCCATCCTCGATCCGGACGGCAACCCGTTCAAGGTCGTGAAATACGCAACGGTCATCACCGAACGTGTCGAGCAGCAGCAGAAATTCAATCTGTTGTCGCTGGTCGCCGACGGTACGGACAATTCGGTGGTCATCACCGACCGCGACCAGCGTATCATCTACGTCAACGATGGCTTTCAGCGTCTGACGGGGTACACGATGGAACAGGTGCGCGGGAAGGTGCCGGGCCGGCTGCTGCAGGGTGCCAGGACCGACGAGGCGACCGTTTCACGCATTCGCGAGCGTCTGGCGGCGGGCAAACCCATCTACGACGAAATTCTCAACTACAACAGTTCGGGCGAACCCTATTGGATCTCGCTCGCGATCAATCCCGTGCGCGATGCGTCCGGACGGATCGAAAATTTCATCTCTATCCAGGCGAACATCACCCCGACCAAGCTGGCCTCTCTGCAGTATAATGCCAAGCTCGACGCCATCGGCACGTCGATGGCGATTGCCGAATGGGGTGTGGAGGGGCTGCATCTGGCCTCCAACGCTTTCCTCGAAAGTCGTCCGGCGCCGAAACTTCAGGCGCTGCTGCAACCCGAATCTATCGCCGAATTGCTACGCGGTCGGCCGGTTCGGCGCGAAGTCACATGGCCGGGTGCCAAGGACCGCGCCCCGATCGTGCTGGATGCGATGTTCACGGTCATGACCGATCTGGAAGGTCAGGCGGAAAAGATCGTGATGTGTGCTGTCGACGTCACCCCGCGACAGCAGGCGATTGCCGAGACGTCGGGCGCGATGAAGGCAATGCTCGGCCGGGTCAGCACCGTGTGCTCCACCCTCGACAAGGTCGCCCGCATCACCAACCTGCTCGCGTTCAATGCCGCGGTGGAAGCGGCCCGCGCGGGCGAGGCGGGGCGCGGTTTCAACGTCGTCGCGACCGAGGTCGGCGTACTCGCGTCTCAGTCCGCCGAGGCAGTGGCAGAGATCCGCCAGTTGATCGACGACGGACACACTCAGGTCGCTCAACTCGGCGCCAAGATTCCCGAGCACCGCGCCGCGGCCTGAAGCCAGGAATGCGCCGCGGCCGGAGCCGCGGCCATTATGCGTTGCCCGACGTCACCCACGCCTACGCTTCACGCGATGCGGCGTTGCTCGGTGCGCTCGGCGTCCGACGTCCAGGTCTCGATCCAGGCGACGCACTCGGGCATCGGCATCGGCGTCGCGAAGAGATATCCCTGCACCAGCCGGTAGCCGAATTGGCGAACGCGCAGCAACTGCTCGGTCGTCTCGATGCCTTCGATGACATAGGCCAGACCCAGATTGCGACACAGGCCCGCGATCGCGCTGACGATCTTGTGGCCCGACGGATCGTCGAGCGCCGCGACGAAGCTGCGATCCACCTTGACGCAGTCCAGCGGCAGGCGGCGCAGATGGGTGAGGCTGGAAAAACCGGTGCCGAAATCGTCCAGGGCCACGCCGATGCCCAACGCACGCAAACGCTCGATCGCCGCGACGGCCACGTCGAAGTCCGTCATCACCGCGGTCTCGGTGATCTCCAGGGTGATGCGATTGTGCGGGAACCCACTGAGCGCGATCAGGTCGATCAGCGCCTGCACCGTATCGGGCGTGCCGATGTCGAGCGCCGACAGGTTGAACGACAGGCGCACTCCGGGGGGCAGCTGGACGGCATGCTCCAGCGCCTTGCCGAACAGGGCGCGAGTCAGGAGACCCACCATTCCCAGCCCTTCGGCGACAGGAATGAAGCGATCCGGGGGTACTCGGCCGAGTACCGGGCTGTTCCAGCGGGCAAGTGCCTCCACTGCGACCACGGTCATGGCGTGGGTGTCGATGATCGGCTGAAAATGGAGGTCCATCTCGACGTCGATATCCGCCGTCTGCAATGCCGCCTCGATAACCTGGCCCGATCGGATGTCGAGTGCGTGCTCGGCCGAAAACAGCGTGCAACTGCCCCGCTGGGATGATTTGCCGTGGTATAACGCATAGTCGCAGCGGTCGAACAGTTCGCGGCTGCTGCCGCCAGCGTCGGGAAATATCGCCATCCCGCACGAACAGCCGACCGCCATCCGCGCGTCGTCGACCTGCACCGGGCGGGACACCAGATCGCACAGGCTCTGGCCCAGCGCCACGGCATCTGCCTGACCGTCGAGGATCAGGACACCGAACTCGTCTCCGCCGAGACGCGCGATCACCATCTGATCGTCCGAAATCGCCAGCAATCGCGCGCCCACTTCGGCAAGCAGCCGGTCACCGACCGAATGGCCGTAATTGTCGTTGATCGGCTTGAACCGGTCGAGATCGAGCAGTGCCACCGCAAATCGTTCTGCGCTCTCGGTGCGGCTCGCCACGGTCGCATCGAGCTGTGCGAAGAAGAAACGGCGGTTGGGCAAGCCCGTCAGGCTGTCGGTATAGGCGAGCCGCGCATTGTCGCTCCCCAGCCTCTCGGCTTCGCATCGGCCCTCCTGAAGCGCGGAGCGAGAGCGCACCAGGCTGACGAACGTCTGAAAATTGCGGTTGAGCAGCCACAGCAGCAGCGCGGCCAGCAGTGCGACCTCGATCATCGCACCCGTCAGCAGCCATTGGCGACCGGATGCCAGAAACACGATATAGGGAACGGACACGGCCGGCGCGACGACAACGGCGGCCTGCGGCAGGTACATCAGGCAGAAGATGCAGCCGATTTCGCTGGTCGCCAGCAAAACGGTTATCAGCGGCAGCATCTGGTGATCGCCGTAGGAGGCCAGCGTTATCTTCCAGGCGCCCTCAATCGCTCCCAGCAGACCGGCGGTAAGAACGCCGCTGCGCAGGCGACGCAAGGCGAGTTCCGGGGCGATGTCGGGCAAGTCCGACCAACGAAGCCACACGATAGCGCGCGCCAGGCAGAACGGAACGACCACCGCGACCACGCCCAGGGTCAGGTATAACGGCATGCTTTCGAAATAGATGGCCGCCGTCACCACGGCGCCCAGCGCCATCACCAGGTACAGGAACGGCACCTGGCGGCTGACCGCACGGAATTGCGCGACTGCGACGTCGCCCGGCGTGCCGCCGAACTTCAACCAGCGCATCAATAGGTTCAGGCGGTGCATCGGCCTCACGATCGGGATCGACAATCCATCCTTATAGGACGATCGAGGCCACATCGGCCGCGGACCTTCTTCGGGACCAGGTCAGGTGGGGGTTGCGGCAACCTCGACCAGCAAGACCTTGCCGATCGCCGGCTCGCTGGCACGCAGCCCATCGCCGATCTCGGCCGCCAGACGGGCCGCATCGACCGGCACGAATGGCGACGCATAAAGGCGCGCATATTCGCTGACCGCGGCCAGCCCGCGTTCGCGCAGAGCCGGCAGCGCGAGGGTGATCCGCTCGGCGGCGGCCGCATCGGCGGCATTGAGCATCAGCTTCACGCGCAGCCGCCCGGACATGCGGTCGCCCTCGATGATCGGCACCACCAGCGCGGTGAACTCGACCAGGTGGAGCGCGCCACCGCCGCCTTCGGAGGCGGACGCCGTGCCTGCCGGCGTCGCGGCGAGGAGCGCGGCGGCGAGAAGCAGAGGCAGGCGGATCGCTGGCATCGAATTTCCATGAATAGAGGGGCGCTGGGCAGAACTCCGGGCGCCTCGTCGTCCGCAGATAAGGCGATGCGCCTATAATTCGGATGAACGACCAAGGTGAACGAACGATGAGCCACGATCAAAAGCCCGCACGCGCGCGCTTGGTCGCGCTGAACGCGGCGCCCCGGCGCCGTCGCGGCGATGCCGTGCCGATCGTACTCGACAATAGGCAGCCGAAGAAGCGCGGGGCCAGGCTGATGTTGGCGCTGTTGTTCCTGCTCGGCGCGGCGGCCGGCGGCGCGGGTTACGCCATGGTGCTGGCGTGATCCGCTTCGGCCTCACCATCGTCATGGCGGGCGCTGCGGCGGCGACGCCCCCGGCCGGCGATCAGCATCATGCGACACCCCCCGCCCCGGCGCAAACCGCACCCGCGCCGATCGCGCCCGGCTTCGCCGCGGTGCTGGCCGAGCGCCCGTTCGCCTCCGGCCCAGCCGCGTGGCACCGCATTCCCGAGGAAAAGGCCTGGGCAGCGATCATGGCGTCGTCGCCCGACGATCGACAGGATCGCCGCTGGTCCTATGCCGGCAGCCTGATCGCGCAGGGGCGCGGTGCAGAAGCGCTCGGCGTTCTTCAGGTCATGCACGACGACGACGACGACCTTCTACTGGTGCCGGCGTGGCGGCGGGCGCGCGGCGTCGCTGCCGCACAGATCGGTCATGCTGCCGATGCGCTGGCCGCGCTCGGCGATCCGGCGCTGCTGCGCGATCCCGAATCGTGCTTCTGGCGGCTGCGGATGCTGGTCGCGAGCGATCAGCCGCGCGCCGCGCTGGCTCAGTTCCGTTGCGCGCGGCCCGCGCTTGGCGGGCGCGATCCCGGTCAGCAGCGCGCATTCGTCACCGATGTGGGCACGGCTGCGGTGACGCTCGGGCTGCACCGGGAAGCGCTCGCATGGCTTGCCGCCGCGCGCGACGGCGATCCCGCCGCGAACCTGCTGCGCGGCAAGGCGTCGATCGCGCTCGGCAACCCCCAAGAGGGCCGGTTACGGCTCGCACGCGCGGCAGTGAGCGGCAACGCCGAGGAACGCGCCGCCGCGCAGCTCGGGCTGATCGAGACACGGATCGCGGCGAAGGGCCGAGCCGATCCGGAGACGCTCAAGCAGCTCGATCATCTGATCTTCAGCTGGCGCGGCGGCGCGGTGGAGCACCAGGCGCTCCGCCTGTCGCTGCGCCTCGCCGAGCAAGCACACGACACGCCGCGCCACCTCGCAGCGGGGGCGGCGCTGTTCCGCTACGTACCTGCCGATGACGGCACGGCCAAGCTGGTCACCGGGCTCCAGGCCGCGCTGGCTTCCGCGCTTGCACCGACGTCGCGGATGCCCGTCGATCAGGCGGCAGGGTTGTTCTGGGACTATCGCGACCTGGCGCCTGCGGGCAGCGATGGTGACCGGCTGGCCGAAGCGCTGGTCAACCGGCTGATGGACGCCGGGCTATACGCACGCGCCGCGGACCTCCTCCAGTTCCGCCTCGCCGCGCGCGCTCTGGACGTCGAACAGGGACCGCTATCGGTACGAATCGCCAGCCTGCGCATCCTGGCGGGAACGCCGGCCGCCGCGGTGCGCGTCATCCGATCGACAGACGCCACACCCTACCCGGCCGACATGCGCGCGGATCGCCGCCGCGTTGAGGCCGCCGCGCTCGACTTGCTGGGCAAATCCAGCGAGGCGCTGGCGGCATTGTCTGACGTGCCCGACGCGGGGCCGTTGCGTGCCGAAATCTATTGGCGTGCGCGTGACTGGGCGCATCTGGCGGAGGTCGGCGGCCCTGCCCTGCCGGCGCCCGGGCGGCTGAGCCCGATCGGCCAGGCCGTCGTGCTGCGCCATGCGATCGCGCTGGCAATGCTCGGCCGCGAAGAGGCGCTGGCCCGACTGCGGGGGCGGTATGCCGCGGGGTTCGCGTCTCTGCCGACCGCACCCGCCTTCGCGCTGCTGACCGGCGATGCCGGCGCGACCGATCCCACGGCGCTGGGCAAGGCAATGGCGGCGTTGCCATCCGCCAGCCCGTCCGGTGCCTTCGGCGATCTTCTGGAAAACGGCAGCGCGGCGATGCAGCGTCCGGCCGGCAAGATCAGCGCAGGAAGTTGACCAGGCTGAGGCCGGAAAGCTGGCTGAAGACCGAATAGCTCGCCTGCAGGACCGTCTTCTGCTGCGCCAGATCGATCGAGATCTGGCCCCAATCGGCATCCTCGTTACGCGAGATCACGTCCTTGAGAAGCACCGCGCGGTCCTCACCGCGAACGGCGAGGCGTTCGACCTGCTCTTGCTTGCGGCCGTTCTCGGCGTTGATCGCGCGGACTTGGGGCAGCGCGGTATCGATCTGGGCGATCGCCGCCCTCATTGCATCGGTTTGTGCGACCGTCGGGGTGGCGCCATAGGGGCCGGCCTCCGCCAGGGTACGGAACGCGGAAAGCAGGCCGCTGCCGAGTTCGTTTGCGGTGACGCCATAGACGACGTCGACACCGTCGCCGACGCGTGCCGCCGCACGCACGCCGTCGTTGGCGAATGCGGTGGCGGGCGTCGCGCCGATGGCATCGTTCAGCGTCAGCAGGTTGAAGGGCGGCGTATCGGTCTGCGCGCCCGCGAACATCGGCGCTTCGCCGTCGCGACCGTTGATCGCGCCGCGAAAAAGGTCGAACGCCCCTTCGATCGCACCTTGCATCCCTGGGGTCTGGCCGGTGCCGAGCGCGCTTACTAACTTCTCCCGCAGTTCGGCGGCGTTGTTGTCGATGGCGGTGATGTTCGCGTCGTAGAGCGACAAGGTCGTGCCGAGTTGGTTTGCGGCGCTGACCTGAGCCTCCTGCCTGGCCAGCAGGCTTCGCGTGGACAGCGTCCGAACCGCTTTGGAGCCCAACCCCGCCAGGTCGGACACCCTCTTGCCCGAATCGAGCTGGATCTGGGTCTCGCCCAGCTTCTTCTGCGCTTTCTGGATGGAGTTCGACAGCGTGCGCTGGAGCGGGATGGTGGCGACGCGGATCATGCGTTGTTCCTTTAGCCCAGCATGCCGAGCAGGGTGTCGTACATGGCATTGGCACTGGTCATCACCCGCGCTGCCGCGGAATAGCTGTTCTGGAGCACGACCATCTGGGCCAACTCCTCGTCGATGCTGACGCCGGAAAAATTGTCACGGCGAGCGATCGCGTCGTCGCGGCGCTCGGTCGTTTCGGCCAGCTTGACCTGCGCACGCGCCGCAGAGGTGCCGGTGTCGCCCAGAACGACGTTGGCGAAGCGGCTGATCGAATTGAAACCGTCCTTGCCCAGGTCGAAGGGATCGGTGAGCGAATCGACGAAGTTGGTGGCGCTGCGACGATCGCCGGTGCCGAGCGCCTTCTGGCCAGGCAAGACATCCTGCAACAATGCGAGTGGCAGCTTGGCTGGACTCGCGTTGATGTCGCGGCGAACCTCGGAGGCCTGGAGTCCGCTTTCGTCGCCGGTCAGGCCGACGATGGCCGAGAAGCTGCGGCCTGTGCCGCCGCGATCGGTATCGTCCGACAGGATCGACAAGGTCGATCCCGCCGCCAGTGCAGTCGGTTCGAATTGCAAACGGCCCTTATCGTCGAAATCGAACGCACCGTAAGCGGCCAGCGGGCTGCCGTTCAGCGCGGTCTTCAGATCGCCGAAGCTGGTGCCGGTGCCGCCGCTCAGCGTGTAACGCGCGACCATCTTGCCGCTCGTGTCGCGCAACGCGATCTCCGCGGCCTCGCCTGCCGCAAAGCGGTGCGGATCGGCCGTAGTGAAGCCCGAGGAGGTCAGCGTCGAACTGTCGCTGCGCACCAGATCGTTCAGCCCGAAATACTGCGAGAAGCCCGCTCCGGCACGGTCACTCGGAGCAGTCGCATCCTGCGCGACCACGACACCATTACCCGCAGCGGCAGCGCTGAAGACCAGCTTGCCGGCCGAAAAGGATACGGTTCCGGCGCCCCCCAGGCCCGTGTTGATCGCGCTCACCGCATCGTCGACGGTGACGCCCGGTGGCCCGGCCAAAAGGTCCAGATTCGAGAAATCGACACGGGTCTTGGCGACCAGCGTGCCGTCCGCCTTGGTGACCGCAAAGGTCGCAGCGCCCGTGAAGCCCAGTCGATCGGCCCCGGTCAGCGCGGTCGCTCGCCCTTCGAGCGTGCTCGGGGCGGGCACCGCAGTGCCGTTGTTGGAAGCCGTATTGAGCGCGCGCGCAAACCCGCCGAACAACGTCCCAAGCCGCTCGGCGACCGCGGGCAGCTGTCGGTCCCGCAAGTCGATCAGCCCGCCGAGCTTGCCGTTGACGCCGGCGGAATCAATCTTCTCGCCGGTGGCGGCGCCGATCTTTCCGTCCGGATCGGCGAAGCGCACGTCGATCGACGGATATACGGGCTGCGCGACGCCGGTTCCCTCCGGCGCATAGGTCAGTTGGCGCAGCCGCTTGTCGACGAGTTGCAGCCCCGCCGTAGTGTCGATGTTGATCCGCCCGTCGGCCTGTTCGCGCGCGGTTATGCCGATCAGGCCGCTCAGTTCCTCGATCGCCGATACGCGCAGGTCGGCCGAACCGGCCGAACTGCGGCCCTGCCCGTCCAGCCGCGACACCGCATCGTTGAGGTCGTAGATGTTGCGCAGCAGCGTGTTGACGCGCTCCACGGTATAACCCACCTCGCCCTCGACATCGATGCGCAGGCCATCGATGTCCTTGTCGAGCTGGCGCATCGATTCCAGCGCATCAGCAACCTCGCCGACGAAAGCAGCGCCGGTCTGTCCGCCACCGGCGGTGCCCACCATCGCGGTGGCCGCGCTGGAGACCGCATCGAGGCGCGCGGGCAATCCCGACTCTGCGCCAGACGCTCCAAGCAAGGTTTGCAGGCGATCGAGATAGTCGGAGGTCGCCTCCGCCCGGCCCGCGTCGGTGGCGCGCGCATAGACGGTGCTTTCCAGAAACCGGTCGGCGACGCGGTTGGGTTCGCCCACCTTGACGCCGCTCGTCCGGCCGGCCGTGACGGCCGTCTCCAGCGATACCCGCTCGCGCGCATAGCCGGGCGTGTTGACGTTGGCGATATTGTTCGAGACCGTGCGCATGCCGGCCTGGGACGCGCCCAGGCCGCTGAGCGCGGACGATAGGATATCGCTGAGCGACACGGTTCAAACGCCCCTTGTCATCGCTTGAGGTTGCTGACCTCCTGGAGCATGTCGTCCACCGTCGTGATGATCTTGGACGACGCGCTGTACGCGCGCTGAAAGAGGATCATGTTGGTGAACTCGCGCGCCAGGTCGGCCGTCGAGGCTTCGAGCGTGTAAGAACTGATCTCGCCGGCCCCCAGAGAGCCCGGCGCATTGATCGCATAGGCGCCCGAAAGGTCGGAGATGGTGTAGCCGTTGCCGGTCGAGCGTGTCAGCCCGTTGGGATTGGGCACCGTCGCGATCGGCAGCTGGAATACGGCGCGCTGCGATCCGTCATCGAACACCGCACTGACTTCGCCCGTCTTCGAGACCGAGATCGAGGCGACGTTGCCGAGCAGCCCGCCGTTGATCGACGACGTGAGAACCGAGGAATCGTCCTCGGACTGCGAAAAGCCATCCTGCGATCCCGCGGTGCCGAATTCGAGCTTGATCGGCTGCGCATTGGCGCCGTTGGTCCAGCCCGGCTGGATCGTGGCAGGAAACGGAACGACGGGGGGCGTGGCGGTGGGATTGGCGGCCGTCAGCGCCAGGCGGCCGTTGCCGTCGAACGTGATCGTGCCGCTCGCCAGCAGACCGTTGGCCTGTGTCACGTCGCTCGCGGGCTGCGCGTAGAGCTCGCCCTGCCACGTGTTCGGTCCAGTCTTGAGCACGCTCAGCGTCACGCGGTGGCTGCCACCTTGTGCGTCGAAGATGTCCATCGGGCGGGTAAAGGTCGGCTTCACGGCACCTGTTGCCGTCGGGTTGGCGGAATACGTAGCCATGTTGCCGGGAGCATAGGCACCGGTATACGTCGGCGAGGTGCTCTGGAAATTCGCGCGCATCGCGACCTTGGTCGTCGGCGCTGCGGTGCCGGTCAGGTCGCTGACGCGAACCGGCTCCAGCGCATCGACGCTACCGGTATTCAGATATTCGCCCTGCGCGTTCAGCCGCCAGCCTTGTAGATACAGCCCGGCGCTGTTCTTTAGAAAGCCTTCCTTGTCGGGCGCGAAAGACCCCGCACGGGTCAACGATACCGCACTGTCTTCATCGATACCGGCGCGGGTGACGAAGAACCCCTGGCCCGCGATGCCCAGATCGGTCGGATTTGCCGATGTCTGGAGCAAGCCCTGGTTCGCGACCAGCGACTTGGGCGCCGCGGTCACGCCGCCCGCCACATAGCGGCCTCCCGCGCGGCCATCGCCGACCAGCGTGCTGAACTGGGTCTCGGTCGCCTTGTAGCCGACGGTGTTGATGTTGGTGATGTTGTCCGCAACCGAAGCCATTGCGGTGGATTCGGCGGAAAGTCCGCTAACGCCTGAGAAGAGGGCCGAATAGAGGCTCATGGTCTTGTGTCTCCACCAAGGTGACGCGGGCCTTGACCCGGCATGATCCCTTATAGGTGGTGCGCGGGCGGTTCGGGCGCCGGCGGCATGTTCGCGTGCGATCGGCGGCAAGAAATACCGGTTCGGGCGCCGCACCCGGCAACTTCTTCCTATCATGATCGGGTCAGTCATATGGGATCAAGTCACATGACCTTGTGTATCAGCCTGCGCAGCGGCGAGAAGATGATCGTCAACGGTGCCGTCATGCGGGCCAACGGCCGCGCCGACCTGGTGATCGAAAACCGCGTCGCGGTGCTTCGGGGGCGCGAAGTGATGGCGCCCGCCGAAGCGACGACCCCGGCCCGGCGCCTCTATCTGGCGGCCATGATGGCCTATGTCGATGAGGCGGGGCGCACCGCGCATCAGGATCGCATCGTCGAACTCCTCGGCGAGCTGATCGGCGCGATCGAGGATCACGAAGCGCGTGCGAACTGCATGGAATTCGCGCGCTACGCGGCGCTTGGTGACTATTACCGTGCGCTCGGGGTCTGCCGCGCGCTGATCGAATATGAAGACATCGCGCTCGCCCGGACGGCCGGACAAGCCGCCTGAGATGCGCGCGTCGCAAGCCTTCGCCGCCGCTGCGGCCGAACTGGCCGACCTCCCGCGCGAAGAACGCTATGGCACGCTGGTCGCCGCACGCGGTGCGCTGATCGAGGTCGCGGGCCTTGCCGGTGCCGCGCAGATCGGGTCGCGCATCCGCATCGCGCTCCAGGATCGCACGATCGACGCCGAGGTGACGGGATTGGACGGCGGTCTGGCGCAGTGTCTGCCGTTCAGCGAATCGCAGGGCCTGGCCTCCGGCGCCCGCGCGGTGCTGTCTGCGGGCGAATTCACGATCCGGCCGAACGACGCCTGGCTCGGGCGCATGATCGACGGCCTTGGCCGTCCGGTGGATGAACTCGGCGCGTTGCCGGTGGGGATGACCGCGCGGCCGATCCGCGCCAATCCGCCACCCGCGGCGTCGCGTGCGCGCGTCGGCGCCAAGGTGGAGACCGGGGTTGCCGCGCTCGACGTATTCGCGCCCTTGTGCGCCGGTCAGCGCCTCGGCCTGTTCGCTGGCTCCGGCGTCGGCAAGTCGGTGCTGCTGTCGATGCTTGCCCGCTGGACGCAATGCGACGTGGCCGTGATCGGGCTGATCGGCGAACGCGGACGCGAGGTCCAGGAATTCGTCGAGGACGATCTGGGGCCGGAGGGGCGCGCGCGCAGCGTCGTCGTCGTGGCGACCTCCGACGAGCCTGCCCTGATGCGCCGCCAGGCTGCGTGGACCACAATGGCCGTCGCCGAACACTTTCGCGATCAGGGCCTCAACGTGCTGTGCATGATGGACTCGGTTACCCGCTTCGCGATGGCGCAGCGTGAGATCGGCCTGGCCAGCGGCGAACCGCCCGCGACCAAGGGCTATCCGCCCACTGTCTTTGCCGAACTGCCCCGCCTGCTGGAGCGCGCCGGTCCCGGACGCGTCGGCGGCGGATCGATCACCGGCGTCTTCACGGTGCTGGTGGACGGCGACGACCACAATGAGCCCGTAGCGGACGCGGTGCGCGGCATTCTCGACGGGCACGTCGTCATCACCCGCAAGATAGCCGAGCGCGGCCGCTATCCGGCGATCGACGTGCTCAAATCGGTGTCGCGTACCCTGCCCCATTGCCACACGGCCGATCAGAACGCGGTGCGGATCGCCGCCCGCCGCGTTCTTTCGACGTTCGGCGACATGGAGGAAATGGTGCGGCTCGGCGCGTACAAGGCCGGATCGAGCGCCGAAGTGGACGAGGCTATCCGCCTCGCGCCGCAGATCGAGCGGCTGCTGACGCAGGGCAAGGGAGACCAGGCCGGTGCCGAAGCGACCTTCGCCGCGCTTGCCGCCATGCTGGTGCCTGAAGATCTGGCACCCGAACTGATGGCCGCGGCATGACGACGCCTTACGACACCGCCTTGCGCATTGCCGAGCGCCGGCTCGACCAATTGCGCGCGCGGATCGGCCAGGCGGTGGACGACCTTCAGCGTACCGAGGCGGCGCACAGCAACAACGATGCCGTGCTGGCGCGCGAATCTATGGTCGCCGCCGGTGACCCACGTCTGACCTCCGACAGCTTCTTCCGGCAGACGCGCGAACGGCGCGAACGGTTGGCCGCTGAGCGCGTGCAGGCGCAGGATCGCCTGGAGGAACTGCGGCTGAAGGCCATCGAACAATACGGATCGCGCACCGCGGTAGAAACCGCCGCTGCCGGCTATCGCGCCGATGCGGAGCGCTCGGCCGCCGCAGCAGATCAGTCCGCGATCGACGATCTGATCGGCGCGCTGGCGGCGCGGCGCGCGCGCACGCAGCGCCGCAGCACCGCAGGATCTCCCCCGTGATCGCCTCCGGGATCGACCGCGGCGCACTCGCGGCGCTCACCCCCGCAAAGCGCGCCGAGGTGATCTACGGCGCGGCGCAGTCGGAATTGTCGCAGCGGCTGTGGCAGGCGGCGCTGGGTTCCAACGACCGCGCGCAGGACTCGTCCGACAGCGTGTTCGCGCCCGCGGCCCCCACCACTCGTGCCCAGCAGCTCGACGCGCTGATCGCCGCGATGACCGGCGAGCAGCAAGCCACCGGTGCGGCACCCGCGATGCGTCCTGCGGTCCTCTATACCGAAAGCGCGATGCCTGCGCCTGCGACGGTCGCAGGCCCCAGCCTCGATGGCCTGGGCGCCAACAGTCGCTACCGCGGCACGCTCCAAGCCGCAGCCGCGCGCACCAATCTGCCCGCTTCGGCGCTCGCCGCGATCGTCGATGCCGAGGCCGGCAAGGGGCGCGACGGCAGCTGGCAGGTCTATTCCCGCAATCCGCGCTCCAGCGCCGCCGGGCTTGGCCAGTTCCTCAGCCGGACCTGGGAAGGCATGGCGACGATCAAGGGAACCTGGCTCAATCAGTTCGCGCGGGCGCAAGGCTGGCTGGACGGGGGCGGAAAGGTGCTGCCCGGCGCGCGCTCCGCGCTGCTGTCCGCGCGCTACGATCCGACCGCCGCCATCAACGGCATCGCCGATTATGCGCGCCACAATCTCGATGGGCTGCGCCGGCAGGGTGTCTCGGTGGACGGTGACGTGACTGCGACGGCTAGGCTGGCCTATCTGGGCCATCATCTCGGCCTTGGCGACGCGGCGCGCTTCCTGCGCAACGGTGGTCTGGGCGAGTCGCGCGCGCGCACCGTCCTGGCCGCACAGGTGGGCAGCGACAGCAGCCAGCGGCGCATCGCGACCAGTGGCGATGCGACCGCGGCACACCGCGATTGGCTTCTCGGCTACCTCGATCGAAAAATTCAGCCCGCTCGCTTCGGCGCGATGGCCTGAAACCCTCCTATAGAATGATATTGGCGGTTCGGTCCGCGAACGGCTTGTTAACTATCTCCCCCTATACCGGCCTTGTTCGGAAGTGACGTTCACTTCACGGGATTTTGGGGGGCCGAAGATGTCCAAGACCACCGCGGCACTGGAAGCTGCCGTTGCCATCGTAATCGCCAACGCGCCCCAGGGCGACGAGCGCCAGAGCAATCGCCAGCGGGTCCATTCGGACCGCGCGTTCGCTTCGATCCTCAAGCTGATCGCACCGCGCATCCGCCACTTCATCCGCCAATACGGCCTGATCGCGCATTGGGACGATGCCGAGCAATGCTGCGCGATCGGCGTCCATCGCGCGATCGAGGCTTATGACCCGGCCAAGGCGCAGTTCACCACCTTCGTGAACTGGCAGATCCGTGGCGAGCTTCAGGCACTGCGCTTCCGGCTCATGGCCGATCAGCGCCCTTCGGCCAAGAAGGTCGCAGCGGTCACCGTATCGCTCCACGCCGTATCGGGTTCCGAAGACGGCGAGACCTCGCTCGAATCGATGATCGTCGACGAAGACGCGCTGGAGCGGACCGAGGCCGCGGCCTCCGCCTATATGGCCGATGCCACGCGCACCAAGCTCATCGACGAATATGTCGATCACCTGCGCACCGTCGGGCTGGAGCAGATCAATCGCCGGGCACGTACCAAGCCGGTGCCGGCCCTGCGCACCGATCCCGCGGCACCCCGGCTGCGCACCGTCGATGCCGCAGAACTCGCCGCTCTCGAAGACAAGATCGCGCTTCACCGCGAAGCGATCGAGCGCCGCCTGTCGAGCGATGTGGAGACCGAAGAGACGATCGCCGACGAGGCTGCGCGTGAGCGTACGCGTCAGGTGGCCCGTCGCGCAACCGCGGCCATGGCGGACCTGGCCGATCGCGCCCCACGCTTCGCCACCGCCCTGCGCGCACCCGCCGAGCCGCGCTGGCGCCGCCCCGCGAAGCCCGAACTCCAGGCTGCTCACGACTGAAACCCGGCGCGTGAAGCGTCGGTCCTCCCCCTCCCCGGTAACCTGGCGGTCATTCTTTTCACGCGGCGCACGCCTGCCGCGCCCAAAGGTGAACAAACCATCCTAGAATGAGAAGGGATTCGGGAAAGGTTTGTGCATGGCTTTCGACAGGACGACCGCGTTGGCGCCGATCGTCGCCCTGCCCCTCGACGACCCGCACCTGTGCCGGGCCGCCCGCGACATTGCGTTGCTGTCCTCCGGGTTGATCGCTGGCGCCGATGCTCCCCTTCTCGCGCTGGCGGTGCCGAGCGACGGCTGGGACGACGGAACCCCGATCATGCTCTGGGACCAGCGGCTTTCGGTATGCGAAACGCGCGGAAGAACGGTGTGCGAAACGCCGATGTTCGCTCCCGCGCTCGATGCCTTGTGCCTCGCGGCCGACGCACTCTTCGAACGGCTGCATGCCTGGGGCTGGTCACATGCCGATACCCACAAACTGTGCGTCGTGACCGATGGTACGGGCGTCGCGCTGATCCCGGACCTCCCGTCCGAAGGGCCGGGCTGGCTGATCGACATGGCTGGTCCCGGTGGGCACATGCCGTTGCTGCCGCTGGCCGACGACGGTGTCTGGTCGCTGATCGCCGCCGCAGCGGAAACCGCATCGGTTCACTGAGCCGCGGCTTTGAGGCTTAAAATGGTGTTCCACGCTGCGCGTAAGGGGTTTGTTCACCCTGTCGGGGTAGCACCGATCGCATGACCTGCGTCTTCCTCACCGTCGACACCGAATTCGCATGGCGGCATCACGTCGCCGGACACGATGCCGTCGGCATGTACGCCCGCTCCATAGAACCTGCCGGCGTCGGGCTGTCGTACCAGCTCGATCTGCTGCGGCGGCATGCACTCAAGGCGTGCTTCTTCGTCGATCCGATGCCCGCGATGGTCTTCGGCCTGGAGCCGTTCCGGCGGATGGTCGGCACCATCCTCGATGCCGGGCAGGAGGTGCAGCTTCACCTGCACCCCAATTGGGCCGCGGCAAAGGCCGGCGACCTGGGCGCCGCACATGCACGGTTCGAACTGGTCGAATACGATCTCGACGCGCAGCGTGCCTTGCTCGCCGGCGCCGCAGAGCTGCTGGTGGCCGCCGGGGCGCCGACGCCCATCGCGTTTCGCGCGGGGTCGTATGCCGCCAACGACGACACGCTGGCGGCGCTCGCTCAGCTTGGATTCGCCTACGACAGCAGCCACAATGGTGCAGCGATGCCGTGGCCGAGCCAGATCGGGCTGCCCCCGCGCCAGATCGCGCCGGTACAGCGCGGGGTGATCGAGGTGCCGGTAACGGTGATCGAGGACGCGCCGGGCAGCTTGCGCACCTTCCAACTCTGTGCGCTGTCGGCTGCCGAGGCGCGCGATGCGCTGGAGCATGCTGCGGCGCACGGCCATGCAGCGGTGACGATCGTCAGCCACGGCTTCGAACTCGCCAACCGGTCGGGCACCGCGCCCAACGGGGTCCACGTCCGTCGTTTCGAACGGCTGTGCGAGATGCTCGAGGATCGGCGCGACGCATTGCCGACCACGCATTTCGCGGATCGCCCCGCGCTGCCGCTGCGCCAGAAGAACACGCCGCTCGGGCCGAACAGGCTCCGCACCAGCTGGCGCCAGGCCGAGCAGCTGTGGTCGAACATGGTCGAGGAACGCAGCTGGTGAATGCGCCGGCCGCGTTCGCGGTGGACGCGCCGGTTCGGTTTCAGGTCGGGGCGCGAACGCTCGCTGCGATACCGCGCCGGCTCATCCGAATCGCCTGGTCTCTCGACGACGTACTGGCCGGGCACACGCACGCGCGCCCGGCGTTGGGGGACGCCGACGGATACCTGCTGACATCGGTTCCCCTGGCGCAGGCAGATGGCGTCCAGACCCAAGGCTTCGTGGCGCAGGTGCGCCAGCATTACGTCCGTCACTATACCGACCTGACGATCGGCCACGCCGCCTGGCTGGACGGCCTTTCGGCCAACGCCCGCTCGGCGCTGCGCCGCAAGACGAAGCGTCTGGCGCAGGGCGGCGCACTCGACGTCCGCAGCTATCGCACACCAGGCGAGATCGCCCAGTTCCACGCGCTCGCGCGGCCCCTGTCGGCCCTGACCTATCAGGAGCGGCTGCTCGGATCGGGCTTGCCCGACGATCCGGCGTCTACCGCGGTTCTGGACGTGCTCGCCGCCTGCGATCAGGTGCGCGCGTGGCTATTGTTTCTTGATGAATCAGCGGTCGCTTACCTCCATTGCACCGCCGCTGGGACGACGCTGCGCTACGACCATGTCGGCCACGACCCCGCCTTCGCGCACCTCTCGCCGGGAACGGTCCTGCATGCAGAAGCGATGCGGCAGTTGTTCGACGACCGGTTCACGCACTTCGACTTCACGGAGGGCGATGGCCAGCACAAGCGCCAGTTCGCCACCGGCGGGGTGCCTTGCGTCGACCTTATCCTGCTGCGCCCGACGCTGACGAACCGGCTTACCCTCGCAGCGCTCGCCGGGTTCGATCGCACGATCGCATTCGCCAAACGTGTCGCGCGGGGCGGCATGGCCAAGCGCATCGCGGATCGCGTCCGCCGCGCCTGAGTTGCGATCGTCGTCCGCATCGGGGACAGTCCGCCGATGCACTTGTCGGCCCCCGCTATCATCCTGGCCGTCCGCGCCCATGGCGAACATGGTGCGATCGTCCGCGCATTGACGCGCGATGACGGCGTACAGCCGGGCTATGTCCGCGGCGGACGTTCCCGCACGCTGCGGCCGGTGCTGCAACCGGGCAACAGCGTGGCGGGCGAATGGCGGGCGCGCACCGCCGAGCAGCTGCCCGCGCTCACCGTCGAACTCGCCACCACGCTCGCGCCGCTGCATGCCGAGCCGCTGGCGGCCGCGGCGATCACCTGGGCGACCGCGCTGACCGCAACGGTGCTGCCGGAGGCGCAGGCCTACCCTCGTATCCACGACGCGCTCGGCGGCCTGCTGGATGCGATCGTCGCGGCGCCGTCGGCGCGCGGGTGGGCGGCGGCGTTTGCGTTGTACGAGCTGCTGCTGCTCGCCGAGCTGGGCTTCGGACTGGACCTCGAACGCTGCGTCTCGGGTGGCGCTGCGGACGATTTGGCGTTCGTCAGCCCACGCAGCGGCGCAGCGGTGTCGCGCGCAGCGGCCTCGGGATATGAAGCGTGGCTGATGCCCCTGCCCGCGTTCCTGCGCGACGGCGGCGCGGCGTCCTGGGACGACATCTTCGCAGCGCTGCGGATCACCGGGCACTTCCTGGCGCGCGATCTGCTGGTCGGTCGCGCCGCCGACGTGCTGCCGGCGCGCGACCGGCTGGTCGATCGGCTCAAGAGAGCGGTTGCGTGACGGCGCGCAGGACGGCAAGGCGCGCCACAATAGCAGAGACCGGTAACGGAGACGGCATCTGATGGCCCAGCCCTTGATCGCGATCCTAGCCGGAGACGGCATCGGCCCCGAAGTCACCAACGCTGCGCGTCAGGTGCTCGATGCGCTGGCGCTCGGACTGGCGTTCGAGGAGGCGCCGGTCGGCGGGGCAGCGTACCGGGTTGCAGGCCAGCCGCTTCCCCCCGACACGCTCGCTCTGGCCAAGCGCGCGGATGCGGTGCTCTTCGGCGCGGTCGGCGATCCCGCCTTCGATGCGCTCGAACGCGCCCTACGCCCCGAACAGGCCATTCTGGGGCTGCGCAAGGAACTGGGCCTGTTCGCCAATCTGCGCCCCGCCCGCCTGTTCGAAGGACTGGAGGACGCCTCGGCGCTCAAGCCGGCCGTCGCGCGCGCGATCGACATGGTCATCGTGCGCGAACTGACCGGCGACATCTATTTTGGCGAAAAAGGACACCGGGTAACCAAGAAGGGCCTGCGCGAAGGTTACGACGTGATGCGGTATGACGAGGTGGAGGTCGCACGCATCGTCCGCGTCGGCTTCGACATGGCCTTGACGCGCAAGCGCCGGCTGCTGTCGGTCGACAAGGCCAACGTGCTGGAAACGTCGCAGCTGTGGCGCGACGTGACCAACGAGGTCGCGCGCGATTACCGCGATGTGACGCTGACCCATATGTACGTCGACAATTGCGCGATGCAGCTGGTGCGCGATCCCGGCCAGTTCGACGTGATCGTCACCGGCAATCTGTTCGGCGACATATTGTCGGATCAGGCGTCGATGTGCGCCGGATCGATCGGCATGCTGCCCTCGGCCGCGCTGGATGGCGAAGGGCGTGGGCTGTACGAGCCGATCCACGGCTCCGCGCCCGACATCGCTGGACAGGGCAAGGCCAATCCGTGCGCCGCGATCCTCTCGGCCGCGATGATGCTGCGCCATTCGCTGCACATGCCAGAGGCCGCGGATCGCATCGAAGCCGCGGTTGCGGCCGCGATCCTGGGCGGCGCGCGTACCGCCGATCTGGGCGGCACGATGACGACTGGCGCGATGACGGAAGCGGTGCTGGCGGGGCTGGGGTGACCTCCGCGCCGCTGGCACTCGCGGTCGTCATTCCCACCTTCAACGAGCGCGCCAACGTACCGCTGCTCATAGGGAAGCTCGATCATGCGCTCGGGGCGGCGCGCTGGGAGGCGATCGTCGTCGATGACGACAGCCCGGACGGCACCGCCGATGCGGTGCGCGACCTGGCACTTGTCGACAGCCGTGTGCGAATCATCCAGCGGATCGGGCGGCGCGGGCTGTCGTCGGCCTGTATCGAGGGCATGTGCGCGACCGCGGCGCCGCTGGTCGCGGTGATCGACGGCGACCTCCAGCATGACGAGGCGCTGCTGCCCCGGATGCTCCTGGCATTGCGCGATGATGCCGCTCTCGATCTCGTCATCGGCTCACGCTTCGTCGCAGGCGGCGGGACGGGTGACTGGGACCGCGACCGGGTAGCGAAATCGGCGCTGGCGACCCGGCTCGCGCGCCGCGTGCTCAAGGCCGATCTGAGCGATCCGATGAGCGGCTTCTTCATGATCCGCACCGAAATCCTCCGCGGCATCGTCCCCGGCCTGTCTGCCATCGGCTTCAAGATCCTGCTCGACATCATGACGAGCGGCCCGCGTCCGCTCCGCTTCGTCGAACTGCCCTATACCTTCCGAATGCGAATCGCGGGGGAATCGAAGCTCGATCATGTCGTCGCGATGGAATATCTGATCGCGCTATACGACCGCATGTTCGGGCGGATCGTGCCGGTGCGCTTCGCGATGTTCTCGGCAATCGGCGCATTGGGCGCCGCGGTCCATCTCTCGGTCGTCTGGCTGTTCTTCCGGGCGATCGGCGTCACCTTCCTGGGTGCCACCATCGTCGCGACGGCGGCCGCGATGACCTTCAACTTCTACCTCAACAACGCCCTCACCTATCGCGACCGGCGGCTCAAGGGATGGCGCGCACTGCTCGACGGCTGGGCGTCGTTCTGCCTGGTCTGCTCGGTCGGGGCGCTCGCCAACATCGGCATCGCGGCGTTCCTCCATGACATGCGTGACGGCGCTTGGGCCGCCTCCGCGCTGGCCGGAGTGCTGGTCGGGGCGGTGTGGAACTATGCGCTGTCGTCGCGCTTCACCTGGGGCCGGTATTGATGGCGGGCGTGCCATGATCCCGCCCGCTCGGACCCGACGCATCCTTCTGGCGGCCGCCGCGCTGCTGTCGCTCGGATCATGCTATCGACGGCCGGATACGGGTGTGGTGGTGGTGAGCGCGATCGGCGACCCGCCGGCCCTTCCCGACGGCTCTCGAAATGCGCTCGACACCGCCTCGCGCCTGCTGGCCGATGCCACCGCGCAAGGGCTGGTCCGCTTCGACGCCGGCGGGCAGATCGAACCCGGGCTGGCGCAGCGCTGGGCCGTCCTGGATGACGGGAGCAGCTATATCTTCAAGCTGCACGAGGCGACCTGGGCCGATGGCAAGCCGGTCACCGCCGAACAGGTGGTCACGATCCTCAAGCGTCAGCTCCGCGTCGCGGCCCGCAACCCGTTGCTGCCGTTCCTCAGCGCGATCGACGAGATCGTCGTGATGACTCCGCAGGTCATCGAGGTACGGCTCTCGCGGCCCCGACCCGATCTGCTCAAATTGTTCGCGCAGCCCGAACTCACGCTGATTCGTGCTGCGAAGGCCGGCGGATCGGGGCCGATGCGGATTATCGGGGAAGGTCGCGCACCCCTGCTTCGCCCCGTTCCCGAGCCGGGCCGCGCCGCCGAAGACGATGTGTCCGAGTCCCTTCCCGCCGACGACGTCCGCCTGATCGGCGAGCGCGCGGCTACCGCGGTCGCGCGTTTTGCCGCACGCGAGTCCGATCTGGTTGCAGGCGGCACCTTTGCCGACTGGCCGCTCGTCGCCGCCGCCGCCATCGCCCCGGCCAATATCCGCACCGATCCCGCCGCGGGCCTGTTCGGCCTTGCCGTCGTCGATCGGTCGGACTTTCTGGGAGAGGCAGGCAACCGGCTGATCGTGGCGCAGGCTATCGACCGCGCCGCGCTGGCAGCGGCGATGGGAACCGCGTGGCAACCCGCCGATCACATCCTGCCGGAAGCGCTCGACTCGGCCGCACCCCCCGTCACCCCAGCGTGGACGCTGCTGACCCAGGCGCAGCGCGTCGCGGGCGCGCGCGCGCAGGTCGCTCGCTGGGCGCAGCCGCTGCGGCTGCGGATCGCGATGCCTCGCGGGTCGGGGGCGACCCTGGTATATGCGCACATCGCGGCGGCCCTGATCGCCATCCGCATCTCGCCCGAGCGCGTGGACTTGAACGCGCCTGCGGACCTCCGCCTCGTGGACGCGGTCGCGCCCTATGACAGCGCGCGGTGGTATCTGGCGACCGCCTGTGCCGCGTGTGGCGAAGAAGCGCAGGCCGCGCTGGAGGCGGCGCGGACGGCGCCGACGCTGGCCGCACGCGCCAGCGCGATCGCGACAGCGGATCGGGCGCTGGACGCCGATGGCGCGTTCATCACCCTCGCCCGGCCGCTGCGCTGGTCGCTGGTCGCCGGGCGGCTGGTGCAATGGCAACCCAACGCCCGCGCCTGGCATCCGCTGAACCGGCTCCGCCGCGCGCCGTAACCGCCGTTGAACCCCATGCCTCGCGTCACCAAATGATGCGCATGGCCAACCCCGATCTTGCCGCCTTCGCCGACCGCCTGCCGATCGGACGCGACCCCACTTCCGTCCGTCGCCGGATCGAGGCGATCGAGCATGTGCTCGAAGGGCTGTTCACGATCCCCGGCACCCGGCGCAAGGTGGGACTGGACGTCGCACTCGATTTGATCCCGGTGGTCGGGCCGACGATGGCCGCCGCGATGGGATCGTGGCTGCTGTGGGAAGCGCGCAACCTCAATATGTCCAAGTGGCAGATGACGCGCATGGCCGGCAACGTCGGCACCGACTGGCTGCTGGGGATGATCCCCTTGGTCGGCGCGATCCCCGACTTCTTCTTCAAATCCAACACGCGCAACCTGCGCATGGTCCGCCGCCACCTGGACCGCCACCATCCCGCGACGGTCACGCTGGAGGGTTAAGAGTCTGTCCTGCCGACCCTAACGCCGACCCCGCCAGATCTTGAGCGCGGCACCGTTCGCCAACCCGCCTTGATGCGCGGGGCATCGGCGGTAGCGAAAGCGGGTGTCCATGCAGAGCCAGACCTCATCGAGCCAGCCTTGACCGTCGGCGGTGACGCGCATCATATCCGCACGCAGCCCCGGATTCGCCGCCGCCATCGCCTGCGCAAAGCGGCCCGCGGTCAGCGCCGATCGCGACAGCGCGTTCATGTCCGGATAGCGCAGCTTGGCATAGGCGCGCGTGGCGCGTGCGAAATAGGTCGCCGGGCGCTCGCCGGGCATACATGTGCCGTGCTTGGCCCATTCGTGCTGGATCAGCTGCGGCGACGGCGTCGCGCACAGGGTCGCGCGAACGACCGGCCTCGGCACGATCCCGGTGGGCTTGCAATATTGCGGCCACTCCTTGCCCACGCCGTCCGGCCACAGGCCATGCAGGGTGAAGCCGAAGCGGTTGCCCGACCCGCATTGGAACCGTGCCGAAGGACGATTGCCACCCGTGCGACAGAATTGCGGCGCCCAGGTAATCGCCAGCGTATAACTACCGATCGGCACGACGCGGCGCGGCTGATCGGCCGAAGCGAGATCGGGCCGTGCACGCGGGATGCTTGCAGGGATTGCGCAGCTATAGGCCTGCGCCTGCACGGCGGCCGGCGCCAGCAGCGCGGCGGCAGCGGCAAGCCGGGCGATCATGCCGCGTCTCGATCGTCATGGGCCTTCTCGCCGAACCAGGCACGGGCATCGGGCCGGAACAGCAGCCACACTGCCACCGCATTCAGGACGATCGCGACGACGCTGAGCACGCCCCCCAGCCCCGATGCCATCGTCCCCATCGCCAGCGCGATGAGCAGTCCCACCATGCCAAGACCGAACAGCACGACGACGATCCACTTGGCGACCACGCTGCCCCGCCGCGCGACGAAATACCATAGCAGCAGCGGGATCAGATAACCGATCGCGGTCACCGTCGGCAGATACCACGCGCCGAACATCACCTGCGCGTCGCGAACCGCGGGCATCGCGGTATAGCGTTGCCAGTTCAGTGCCGCATTTACCGCCCCGACGACGAGCGCGCCGAGATAGCAATAGTCGAAGCGGACGATGGAAATCGGTCTGGTCATCAATAGCCCCCTGGTCTTGCCGGCGTTATCGCATGCTCCTGCGCCAACTCAAGCACCGCGGACTCAGGCATTCGCAAAGTCGAGCCCGACGTCGGCCGCCGGCGCCGATTGGGTGAGCCGCCCGACCGAGACATAGGTGACGCCGGTCTCCGCCAGCGCGCGGATCGTCTCCAGCGTCACGCCGCCGGACGCCTCGGTCGGCACCCTCCCGCCGACCAGGGTCACCGCCCTGCGCAGCGTCGGCGCGTCCATGTTGTCGAGCAGCAGGTGGGTGGCCCCGGCGGCGAGCGCGGGTTCGATCTGATCGACGCGGTCCACCTCCACGATGATGCGCGCGATCCCCGCCGCCTTTGCGCGCGCGACCGCCTCCCCGACGTCGCCGGCCACCGCGACATGATTATCCTTTATCATCGCCGCATCCCACAATCCCATGCGGTGGTTCTGCGCGCCGCCCATTCGCGTTGCATATTTCTCCAGCAGGCGCAGGCCGGGGATGGTCTTGCGCGTGTCGAGCAGGGTCGCGCCGGTGCCCGTCAGGCGATCGACATAGGCGCGCGTCATCGTCGCGATGCCCGACAGATGCTGGACGGTATTCAGTGCCGAGCGTTCCGCGGTCAGCAGCGCGCGCGCGTTTCCGGCGATGCGCATCAGATCGGTGCCCGCGGCAACCTGCGCACCGTCCTCGACCAGCCGTTCGATCACCGCGTCCGGATCGAGCGCGCGGAAGAATGCTTCGGCGAGCGGCAGTCCGGCGACCGTGATCGCATCGCGCGAATCCATGACGCCGGTGAAGCGGGCGTCCGCCGGAATCACCGCGGCGGACGTGATGTCGCCCGCGTCGCCGAGGTCTTCGGCCAACGTCGACGTGACGAAGGCGGCGGCGTCAAAGCCTCCGCCGACAAGCTGATCGGGGTCGAAGGTAACGAAGGTCACGCGAATTCCCATAAAAAGTGTGACGAGCCGTTCAACGCAGCGCCGGTTGAGCTTTGCCGGCAGGAGCTAGAGTTGAACTCGACCAGGCTTGCTCTCCCCTCCCCTTAAGGGGAGGGGCTATCGAATCAACTTGGTCGCGTCTGCCCTGGCTTGAGCCGCACCTGTAGGACAGCCGCATCAGTCCCCCGTCACCCGCGCAGGCCCCAGGTTGCCCTGCCCCACCGTCCCGCTCGCCATCGCCAGCATCGCATCGAGGCTCTTCTTGGCCGACAGCCGCAGCCCTTCCTCGATCTCGATCCGCGGCTCCAGATCGCGCAGCGCGACGTAGAGCTTCTCCATCGTGTTCAGAGCCATGTACGGACAGATGTTGCAATTGCAGTTGCCGTCCGCGCCCGGCGCACCGATGAAGCGCTTGCCCGGCATCGCCTTTTCCATCTGGTGGATGATGTGCGGCTCGGTCGCGACGATCAGCGTGTCGCCGCCGAACGCATTGGCATATTCCAGGATACCGCGCGTCGATCCGACGTAATCGGCGTGATCCAGGATGACCGCCGGGCATTCCGGATGCGCGACGACGGGGGCGCTTGGGTTCTGCGCCTTCAGCTTCATCAGCTCTGTCTCGCTGAACGCCTCGTGGACGATGCACACGCCCGGCCACAGCAGCATGTCGCGCCCGGTCTTGCGCACCAGATAGCCGCCCAGATTGCGGTCGGGGCCGAAGATGATCTTCTGTTCGGGCGGGATCAGCGACAGGATCTTCTCGGCCGACGAACTGGTGACGATGATGTCGGAGAGCGCCTTCACCTCGGTCGAGCAATTGATATAGGTCAGCGCGATGTGATCGGGGTGCGCGGCGCGGAAGGCGGCGAACTGCTCGGGCGGGCAGCTGTCCTCCAGGCTGCAACCGGCATCCATGTCGGGAAGCACGACGATCTTTTGCGGCGACAGGATCTTGGCGGTCTGCGCCATGAAGCGCACCCCGCAAAAGGCGATGACGTCCGCATCGGTCGCCTGCGCCTTGCGGCTGAGGTCCAGGCTGTCGCCCACGAAATCCGCGATGTCCTGCAATTCGGGCCGCTGGTAATAATGCGCCAAAATGACGGCATTGCGCTCCTTGCGCAGCCGGTCGATCTCGACGCGCAGATCGACGCCCTTCAGACTGCCCGGATTCATGGTCATCGCCTGCATCTCCAATCGCGCTGTTAGCCCGGCCCTGACATCCACCCGCCCGTTCGTCCTGAGGAGCCATTGAGCGAAGTCGAAATGGCGTCTCGAAGGACAGGTTGGGGCGCGCGGCCTGTCCTTCGAGACGGGTCTTCGACTTCGCTCAGCCCCTCCTCAGGACGAACGGAGGTGGACAGGATCACCAGGCCACACCGCCTCACCACATAGGAGGTCGGCACCCGCTTGTCAGCCGCGGTTACCCAGAACCTCTTCCAGACTGCGCGTGGTGTCCCAGCGTTCGCTGCTCGGGCGCGGTTCGTCGGCGAAGCGGACGCGGACGGTGGCGGGGACGCCGACCGCACGCAGCGGCATCGCGAAGCTGCGCTCGACGGCCCGCTTGGTGGCGTCGCGGGCGAGCCGCATCGGCATCGCGCCGCGCGCCTGCGCCACGAGCTGCGCCTGACCCGCGCGACGGTTGGCGGCATCCAGGCTTCGTTCGGCATCGGTGAAGGTGGTCAGCACGCCGCCGCCGCCATATTCGCGAATAGCGGTGAGATCGACCTGCGGGCCGTCGATCTGCACGGGCGGCAGCGTGACCGACAGCGTCTTCGTGGCCGCATCCCACGCAACGTCGCGTTGGGTGAGTTTGGCGAGATCGACCTCGTAGCGAACCATGCCCGGCATGATGAGCGTCTTCTCGGTCGAAAAGCCGAGCGCGGTCTGGCGCGAGGTGACGACGGCCACGAATCGCGCGGCAAAGGCCGACAGCCGGTTCTGCTCACGCAGTCCCTCCAGACTGGCGCTCGCGATCGTCGTCGGATCGGGCGCGAGCCGTTCGGCGACGTAACGCTGCACCCCCCACATCGCGAGCAGCACCGCGAGGCCCAGGATCGCGACGACTCCCGCGGCCTTGGCCATGAACGAGATTGCGTTGCTCGGCTCTGGCGTCACCGGATCACCCATGTCGTCGCCTCCTCACGCACCAGGTCACGCCCCGCCAGGTCGATCAGATGCGCCAGCACCGATCGCTCGGCAGCCGGAGCAAGCCGCGGGTCGACGCCGGCATACATGCGCGCGACCATCGCAGGCACGTCATGCGGAGCGTCGCGGAGCAACCGCAGGATCTGGCCTTCACGCTGCTTGCGATGCCCCATCATCCCGCGCACCAGCCGGCGCGGGTTCTCCACCGCCTCGCCGTGACCGGGATAATAGACGCGGTCTTCGCGGGCCATCAGCACCGCCAGGCTGCGCATGTAATCGCCCATTTCGCCGTCGGGGGGAGAGACGACGGAGGTCGACCAGCCCATCACATGATCGCCCGAGAACAGCGCCTGAGTATCGCCAAGCGCGAAGCACAGGTGGCTCGACGTGTGGCCGGGGGTCGCGATCGCCTGAAGGCTCCACCCGTCGCCGCTGACGACCTCGCCGTCGGCCAACACGCGGTCGGGTGCATAATCGGCATCGAAGGCGGCATCGCCCTGCCCGCCCTCGCTGCGATGGGTGGGCGCCGCACCCATGATGGGCGCGCCGGTCGCCGCCGCCAGCGCGCGGGTGGCCGGGCTATGGTCGCGGTGATGATGAGTGACCAGGATGGCGCGCACCGGCCGCGCCCCGATGACATCCAGAAGGGCGGCAAGATGCTCGGGGGCGTCAGGACCGGGGTCGATCACCGCAAGATCTCGGGTGCCGACGACATGCGCCTGTGTGCCGGTGAAGGTATAAGGAGACGGGTTCGGCGCCAGGACGCGCGCGACCAGCGGCTCGAGCTGTATCGGAATACCGGTCGGATGCTCGGCCATGCCACGCGAGATGGCGGCTGGCGACGCGAATGGCAAGCCGGCTCCCCGCACCGGGGAAGCCGGCGCACTCCTCAGTCCAGCGCCGCGAGATCGGCTTCGACCTCCGCCAGCGCCTCCTCGATCGCCGGCATCGCGTCTCGATTGCCACGGTCGGCCATCCCCTTGCCCTCCAGCAGCCCCGCTCGCGCGGCGCGCAAGCCGCTCACCGCGGCGACCAGCGCGTCGCGTTCGATGGTCTTGGCATTGGCGGCGATCGCCACGCCCTGGGCGGCCCCTTGCGCAGCGATCTCGCGGATGCGGTTGGAGCAGATCACGATGCGCTGATCGCCGCCCGCCCGATCCTGACGAACGATGTCGCGCGCGTCGGCACCCGGACACTCCATCGAAACGACCCGCGGAACCGCCGGAACACGCACCGCGGCGACGGGCGGCACGGGAGGCACCGGCGGCGCTGGCGCCGGGTGCTCGGCGATATACGCATCGGCCTGCGCGCCCTCGTAGGTGGTCGTCCTGCCGTCCTTGACGATGATGACGCGCTTCACGGCGCCTGCCCCGGCGACCGGCGCGGGGGGCGTCGGTGGCACGGGCGGCGCGACCTGACCCACCAGCGCAGCGGTCGCAGCCAGGCCGCCGGTCATCGCCGCGGTCGCGCCGGTGCCCGAGGCGGTGATGACGAGGCCGCCCACGACCAGCAGCGAGACCATCGTTCCCCCCGCGGCAAGACGGCGGCGCGAGGCAGGTGACGGGTGCAACATCTTCAGTCTCCCTTTCAGATCGGCAATGGTGTGGAGGTGGCAGGCCGCAGAAACCGCCCCGCTCCAATCGGGTCCAGGATGCGCGGCCTTCAGAATCGCGCGGGCATAGGCATGCGCCGCAACCGGGCCGCGCTCGGCAATCACCCGCGCGTCGCAGGCAAGTTCCTGGTCGGCGCGAAACGCCCGGAAAGCCCGCCATGCGAACGGGTTGGGCCAATGGAGCGCCAGCACGACCAGCGCCGCCCAATTGGCGAACAGATCGCCGCCCCGATGGTGCGCGAACTCATGCGCCAGCGCCAGCGCGCGCTCGTCGGCATCGTAGCGCGCCGACAGGGCGCCCGGGATCGCGACATGGCGGCGAAACAGGCCAAAGGCGATCGGTCCGGGCGCGGCGTCGCTTTCGATCACGCGGATGCCGTCGACCGTATCGACCATGCCGCCGTGACGGACGACCACGCGACAGAAGCGGGCATGGCGAACGATGTGCCAGGTCAGGAAGGCCACTGCTCCCGCGCCCCACAGCGCGGCAAGGATCGCCATGGTCGGCCAGGCGGGCGCAGAGGCGGCGGGTTGCGCAGTGACGAGCACCATGATGGTCTCCCGCCCCAGGGTCACCGGCGTCGCGTCCGCCGGCCAGGCAGGAAGCGGCGGCAGCACCATCCGCAACGCGGGCAGCGCCCACAGCGCATAAGCCGCGCGCGCACCGAACGCACGGCGGACGGGCGTGCGGACGACGAGCACCGCGATCATCAAAAGCGCCGACGCGATCAGCGCCTCGATCGCCCACGCGATCACGGTTTCAGACCTTTCAGCAGCGCCTCGATCTCGGCAATGTCGGAGGCGGTGAGTTCATCGCGCTCCGCCAGATGCGCGACCAGCGGAGTCAGCTTGCCGCCGAAAAGGCGGTCGATCAGCCGCTTCGATTCGCCCGCGACATAATCCTCCCGCGCGACGAGGGGGCGATACAGATAGCGCCGCCCATCGGGTTCGTGCGCGATCGCGGTCTTGGCCAGCAACCGGCCGAGCAAGGTCTTGACGGTGGTGGCGCTCCACCCGCGCAGGGGATCGACGCGCTCGGCCACGTCCTGCGCGGTCAGCGGTGCCTGATCCCAGAGCACCTCCATGACCGCATGTTCGGCTTCGCTGATCCGTTCGGCCACGAGTCGCTCCTACTGACTACGCCTGTAATCGTCCTGATTACGTTTGTAGTCAATAAGGCCGTGCCACGAAATGCGCCGCAGCGGTGTCGGCGTTCTTTACGCCTGCAAACTTACCGCTCACCCCGTTAACCAACAGGAGCGGCGCATTTACGTCAGCAGAGCCACTTGGCACGCAGCCTGCAATGTCATCCGCATACCGATGCGTCCCCGGACGCTTCAGCGGGGCGGCACGGGAAACCGGCCGCCCCAACCCGGTCAGACCGGCTTGAGCGCCTCGGCCAGCTCGCCGCTTTCGTACATTTCCATCATGATGTCGGAACCGCCGATGAATTCGCCGTGGGCATAGAGCTGCGGAATCGTCGGCCAGTCGGAATAAGCCTTGATCCCCTGGCGGATGCCCTGGTCCTGGAGCACGTCGACGCTGTCGAACTCCACCTCCAGATGATTGAGGATCGCGACCGCGCGGCTGGAGAATCCGCATTGCGGGAAGAGCGGCGTGCCCTTCATGAATAGCAGCACGGGCTTTTCCTTCACCAGTGCGTCGATACGGCTGTGGGCTTCGTCAGTCATGGGTCACGATCCTGTGGGAATGGCGGTAGTCAGTTGTAACGCGTGCAGCTCGCCACCCATGCGGTGGCCGAGCGCGGCATAGACCGCGCGCTGCTGCTTCACCCGGTTCATGCCGGCAAAGCTGGCGGCGGTGACGCGTGCCGCATAATGATCGCCGTCACCTGCCAGATCGGTGATCTCGACCTCGGCGTCGGGGATCGCGGCACGGATCAGCGCGGCGATGTCGTCTGCGGCCATCGGCATGTCAGTGCGCCTCCATCAGCTGGCGCCGTGCCTCGACGGTCTGCTCCTCGAGCGCGCGGCGGACCACGCCCTCGTCGATCTCGACGCCCGCCGCGTTCATATCGCCTAGCAGCTTGCGGATGACGTCTTCGTCGCCCGCTTCTTCGAAATCGGCCTGGACGACCGCCTTGGCATAGGAATCGGTTTCCTCGGGCGTCAGCTTCATCAGCTGCGCCGCCCAATGGCCGAGCAGCCGGTTGCGCCGCGCGGAGATCCGGAACGCCATGTCCTGCTCGCGCGCGAACTGCGCCTCGAAGGCGCGCTGCCGGTCGTCGAAAGTGGTCATGCGCGGTTCCCGGTTGCTCGGTGCACGAGATAGGCGGTCGTCTCGCCGGGCGCAACGGCGGGTCGGCCGCAGCGTTGGGCCAATTGACAACAGCAACAGCTGTTGTCATTGAAGCCAACGTGAAAGCGGATTTGCTTCTCGATGAACGTCATCAGATCGCTCCCACCAGTTTTGTCCGCCTGCGAGTCTGGCGCGTTCCTGTTCCGGTTCGCGGGTCCGTGCACGATCTGAAATACTCGCTCGCGTACATCGTCGGCGGCGAGTGCGTGCTGCGCTACGACAACGAGGCAGGCAAGGGCGACCACCGTCATCTGGGCCTGAGCGAGAGTGATTATGCGTTCACCACGCCGGATCGGCTGCTCGCCGACTTCTGGCATGATGTCGATCAATGGAGGAGTAAATGACCGTTGTGACCTTGTCCGTCGTAACCCGCGATGCGGTGACTCACCGGGCAACGGCAGCGCTGCGCGGCGACGCCCAGGGTACGCACATATCGTTTGCGACGCCCGAACTGCTCTGGAAGACGCTCACGCCAAAGCGTTGGGACTTGCTCCAGGCGATGACCGGGCGCGGGGCGATGTCGATTCGCGGGCTGGCGCGGCACGTCGCCCGCGACGTCAAATCGGTCCACGGCGACATCGTCGCATTGGCCGCAGCCGGGGTGATCGACCGTACCGCCGAGGGCGTCGTCTTCGCCCACGATGCGGTTCACGTCGATTTCACCCTGACGAAGGCGGCGTAGCTCTTACGGCTCCACCACCAGCTTGCCAATGGCACCGCGCCCAGCCATCTTTGCGATGGCATCGCCGCCGCGCTCCAGCGGGAAGGTCTCGGTCACCCTGGGGGCGATCCTGCCCTCCGCCCACAGCTGGAACAGCCGGTCGATATTCGCCTGGTTGGCGGCCGGATCGCGCGCCGCGAATGCACCCCAGAAGACGCCACACACGTTGCAGCTCTTGAGCAGCGTGAGGTTCAGCGGCAGCCGTGGGATGCCAGCCGGAAAGCCGACCACGAGGTAGCGCCCCTCCCACGCGATCGAACGCAGCGCGGGTTCGGCATAGTCGCCGCCGACCGGATCGTAGATCACGTGCGCACCGGCCTTGCCGACCGCCGCCTTGAACTGCTCGGCAAGCGCCTTGGACGCGTCCTTGTCGAACGGCGCACGGCCATAGATGATGGCGGTATCGGCGCCGGCCGCCTTGGCAGCAGCCGCCTTTTCCTCGGACGAGACCGCGGCGACGACGGTGGCGCCGAACGCCTTGCCCAGTTCGATCGCCGCCAGCCCGACACCGCCGGCCGCACCCAGTACGAGTAAAGTCTGCCCGGGCTTCAGATGCCCGCGGTCGAGCAGCGCGTGGATCGTCGTGCCATAGGTCAGGATCAATGACGCACCCTCGGCGAAGCTGCGCCCCTCCGGCAGGCGGTAGAGCTTGGCCGGGTCGGCGATCACCTTTTCCGAAAGACCGCCATGCCCCAGCATCGCGATCACCCGGTCGCCGATCGCCCAGCCTTCCACGCCCTCCCCGATGCTCGCGATCGTCCCCGCGATTTCGCCGCCCGGCGCGAACGGGCGTTCGGGCTTGAACTGATATTTGTCTTCGATGATGAGCACGTCGGGAAAATTGATCGCGCAGGCGCGGACATCGACCACGACCTGCCCCGCCCCCGCCTGCGGATCGGCGACCTCGCTCAGTTCCAGAGTTTCAGGTCCGCCCGGCGCCTTCGACAGCAATGCCCGCATAGCCGCTTCTCCCCTCGATCCACGGGCGATGGACAGCCATCGTCCCTTCGAAGTTCGAAATCGCGGTATCGCGCGCCAAGGTCAAGCCGATCTCGTCGGTCCCCTCCATCAGGCAGCGCCGGCGGAACGGATCGAGGTGGAACGCGAAGCGATCCTGATAGGGGGTGGTGACCGTCATCGTCTCCAGATCGACCGTGATCGGCTGGTCGCGGGCGACCTCCACCAGCCGGTCGATCGCCTCCTGCGGCAGCACGACGGCGACGATGCCGTTCTTGAACGCATTGCCCGAGAAGATGTCCGAAAAGCTCGGCGCGATCACCGCCTTCACGCCCATGTCGGCCAGCGCCCAGGCGGCATGTTCGCGGCTCGATCCGCAGCCGAAATTGTCGCCCGCGATCAGCACCGGCGCGCCCGCGTAGCGCGGATCGTCGAAGATGTTGCCCGGCTGCTGGCGCACCGTCTCGAACGCGCCCTTGCCCAGCCCCGTCCGGGTGATCGTCTTCAGCCAGTGCGCCGGAATGATGACGTCGGTATCGACGTTCTTGGCGCCCCAGGGATAGGCGGTGCCCGATACGATCGTCACCGGTTCCATCACTCGGCGCTCGCGGGAAAGGCGGGCAGCTTGGCGATGTCGGCGGCTTCGTGTTGGATGATGACACTGGCCTTGAGATTCGCCGCCATCTTCTTGAACCGGTCGAGCGAGGCCAGCGTGTCGGCGCGGCCGGTGTTGAAGCCGGGGACGCCGTTCGACGCGTAATTCTCGCGGAAATGCGCCAGATCACCGGTCAGCAGAACCGCGCCCTTGCCCTTCAGCCGCACCAGCAGCGCATGGTGTCCCGGCGTATGACCGGGCATGTCGAGCATCACCACCGTCCCGTCGCCGAACACGTCCTTGTCGCGCGCCACCGTCTCCACCTTGCCGCCGCCCGAGATCCAGTGCGCCAGCGGCCTGGAATCGGGCGCGGCGAAACCGGGCTTGGCGTTCCTGTCGGTCAGCGCGGCCCAATCGCCCGCGCCGATCATCAGCGTCGCACCCGGAAATGCCGCGGCCTGGCCGATATGGTCGAAATGATAATGGCTGATGCCGATGCGGGCGATGCGATCGGGGCGGACGCCGATCTGCGCGAGCTGCTCCACCAGGGTCGCGCGCAGGCTCGGGCTCATCGGATCGGCGGCGTTGGTGGCCACGCCTTTCAGCGCCGCGGGAAGCCCGGTGTCCCAGAGCATCGCCTCGTCGCCGTGCCGGATGAGATAGCAGCTGTCGGTCAGCGTCTTGGTCTGCCCCACATAGGCGCGAGTGTCGGAAAACTGGTCGAGGTCGTTGACCCGCACCGATCCGCAATCGAGCCGGGTCAGCGTCACCTTCGGCACCGCCGGGGTGCTCTGCGCATAGGCCGCGAAGCCGCTGGCCAGCGACCCTGCGCTCAGCAGCGCCAGTACGAACTTCATATCCGTCCCCCCATCACATCGCGAACATCGGCCAGCCGCCCGGTCACCGCCGCCGCCGCCGCCATCGCCGGGGACAGCAAATGGGTGCGCGCCCCCGGCCCCTGCCGCCCGACGAAATTGCGGTTGCTGGTGGAGGCGCAGCGTTCGCCCGGCGGCACCTTGTCCGGGTTCATCGCCAGGCACATCGAACAGCCCGGCTCGCGCCATTCGAACCCCGCCGCCAGGAAGATGCGGTCCAGCCCCTCGGCCTCGGCCTGCCGCTTGACCAGCCCCGATCCGGGCACGACCAGCGCGCGGACGCCATCGGCGACCCGGCGGCCGTCCGCCACGCCGGCGGCGGCGCGCAGGTCTTCGATGCGGCTGTTGGTGCAGCTGCCGATGAAGACGTGCTGGACGGGGACATCCTGCATCGCGGTGCCGGGGGCGAGCCCCATATACTCCAGCGACTTGCGCGCGGCATCGCGCTTGGACGGATCGGCGAAGCTGTCCGGGTGCGGCACATGGCCGGTGACCGGCACGACATCCTCGGGGCTGGTGCCCCAGGTCAGCGACGGCGCGATATCGGACGCGTCGAGCCGGACGCTGCGATCGTACCGCGCGCCCGCGTCGGTCGCCAGGCTGCGCCACCACGCGACGGCGCGGTCCCAGGCCTCGCCCTGCGGCGCCATCGGCCGGCCCTTCAGATAGGCGAAGGTCGTCTCGTCCGGCGCGATCAGCCCGGCGCGCGCGCCCGCCTCGATCGACATGTTGGCGACGGTCAGCCGCCCCTCGATCGACATGTCGCGGAATACCCCGCCGGTATATTCGACGACGTGGCCGGTGCCACCGGCCGCGCCGATCCGGCCGATAATCGACAGGATCACGTCCTTCGGGCTGACCCCGAAACCCAGCGTGCCTTCGACGCGGATCTCCATCGTCTTCGACTGCTGGAGCAGCAGCGTCTGCGTCGCCAGGACATGCTCGACCTCGCTGGTGCCGATCCCGAACGCGAGCGCGCCGAGCGCGCCGTGCGCCGAGGTATGGCTGTCGCCGCAGACGAGCGTCGTGCCCGGCAGCGTGAAGCCCAGTTCGGGACCGACGACGTGGACGATCCCCTGCTCGGCGGCATTCGCGTCGATATAGTCGATGCCGAATTCGGCGGTGTTGCGCCGCAGCGCCTCCAGCTGCGCCGCGCTCTCGGGATCGGCGATCGGCAGCGCGCGGCCGAGCGCATCGACGCGCGGCGTCGTCGGCAAATTGTGGTCGGGCACCGCCAGCGTCAGCTCGGGCCGGCGGACCCGCCGCCCGGCGACCCGCAGCCCCTCGAACGCCTGCGGCGACGTGACCTCATGGACCAGGTGGCGGTCGATATAGATCAGGCAGGTGCCGTCGTCGCGCCGCTCAACGACGTGCGCGGCCCAGATCTTTTCGTAAAGGGTTTGGGGTGCGGCCATGATGCGCCGAGGCGTTAACCGATTGTCGCGACGAACCCAAGCCCGGCCCGACCGATCAGCCCTTTACCTTAGTCAGCCCTGATACGCCGCCGTCGTCTTCGCCGCCACCTCGTCCGCACTCACCCCCGGCGCCAGTTCGACCAGCTTGAACGGCGCGTCGTGATCGGCGCGCTGAAAGACGGCCAGGTCGGTGACGATCATGTCGACCACGTTCTTGCCCGTCAGCGGCAACGTGCAGGTCGGGATGAACTTCGGGCTGCCGTCCTTGGCAGTGTGATCCATGACCACGATGATCTTCTTGACGCCAGCGACCAAATCCATCGCGCCGCCCATGCCCTTTATCATCTTGCCCGGAATCATCCAATTGGCGATGTCACCGCCTTCGCTGACCTCCATCGCGCCGAGCACGGTCAGGTCGATATGCCCGCCGCGGATCATCGCGAAGCTGTCGGCGCTGCTGAAATACACCGACTGCGGCAGTTCGCTGATCGTCTGCTTGCCCGCATTGATGAGGTCGGCGTCGACTTCATCCTCGTAAGGAAACGGCCCGATGCCGAGCATGCCGTTCTCCGACTGCAGCGTCACCGTCATGCCCGCGGGGATGTTGTTCGCTACCAGCGTGGGGATGCCGATCCCCAGGTTGACGTAATAGCCGTCGCGTAGTTCCTTCGCCGCACGCGCGGCCATCTGGTTGCGGTCCCAAGGCATCGTCTCTTCCTTTACCAGAGCCGTATCACACCGAACGCATCGAAAATGCGCTCGTTGGATACAAAGGTCATGTTCTCGATCATCGCTTGTGCAATCAGCATGCGATCGAAGGGATCCTTATGGGCAATCGTCAGAGAGCCCGCCAATTGCCCGTGCCCTGCCGTCAAGGCGAGCGGTTGCAGGCCACATGCCCGTATCTGATCCATGAAGTCGGTCGCAAGCGGCCTGCCTTCTTCCAGCTTGCCGATACGGACCTTCGTCGCGATTTCCATCGCCGAAATCGCGCTTGCGAAAACCTCGTTTTCACCATTTTCGATCGCGTCACGCGCTCTGGCAGACAGCTGTCCGATATCAGCAGCCCACCAGATCAGCGCGTGCGTATCAAGTAGCAGCCGCATCGTCGTCCGGGCGATATAGCGGATCGGTAGGCAGGCTTTCGCCGTTCCAAAGCCTCAGCTCCTCGTCCGGCAGCGGATCCCAGAACCCGTCCGCCAGCGGATCCTTGCCCGGCGTGATCGTATGCGCCAGCCAGCCACCGACGCGCTTCGGCTTGGCGATGGGTTCGAGCGGAACGATCTTCACCACCGGTTCGCGCCCACGCGTGATCGTGACCTCCTCGCCCGCCAGCACGGCAGCGATCAGCCGCGACAGATGCGTCTTCGCTTCGTGAACAGAAACCGTCGCCATGACTAAGCCACTTAGTCTTGCCAGCCGGAACGATCAAGCCGCCGCCCGCTCGCGCACCGTGCGAAACTCGATCTTCTTCTCATACGGCGCGCCGACGATCATCCGTTTAACATAGATGCCGGGCAGATGGATCGAGTCGGAATCGAGCGAACCCACCGGCACCACTTCCTCCACCTCCGCCACGCACATCCGGCCCGCGGTCGCCATCGGCTGGTTGAAGTTGCGCGCGGTCTTGCGGAAGATCAGGTTGCCGCTTTCGTCGGCCTTCCACCCCTTGATGATGCTCAGATCGGCGCGGATGCCGCGTTCGAGGATGAAATCCTCACCGTCGAAGGTCTTCACCTCCTTGCCCTCCGCCACCAGCGTGCCCACGCCGGTCTTCGTATAGAACCCCGGAATCCCCGCGCCCCCCGCCCGGCAGCGCTCGGCGAGCGTCCCTTGCGGGCAGAATTCCACCTCCAGCTCGCCGCTCAGATATTGGCGTTCGAATTCCTTGTTTTCGCCGACATAGCTGGAAATCATCTTCTTCACCTGCCGCGTGCGCAGCAGCTTGCCGAGCCCCTCGCCGTCGACGCCGGCGTTGTTGCTGGCGATCGTCAGATCCTTCACCCCCGAAGCGCGGATCGCATCGATCAGCCGCTCGGGCACCCCGCACAGGCCGAAGCCGCCCGCGCAGATCGTGATACCGTCGTGAAGCAACCCTTCGAGCGCGGCGGCGGCATCCGGATAGAGCTTCTGCATCGCAAACCCTTGGCTGATGTGGATGCTGCGCGACTAAGCGGACGGCGCAGGCGCGGTCAAGCCAGGGCGATGACCCAAGGCGATGACGGTGCCCACGCGCGGATCGGCCCGACCCGCGACGACCTCGGCATAAGCGGCCAGCGCGGCGTCCGCGCCTTCGCGGGTCTCGATCGCCGACAGCGCACGCGCGTCCGCCATGAACCGGCGCCAGGCCGCACCGACGCGTTCGTTCAGCACCCTGCCGCCCCACTCCGCCGATCTCTTGGCCATGCGGGCAGGCGCGAAGAAGCCGGTGCGGCCCTGCCCGCCGAAGCCCGCGCGCGCTTCCCAATGCGTCGCGCCGACGACCATGCTGAGTTTCAGCGCCTCGCCCCAATGCGCGTGGATGCGTTTGGCCACGCCCGCATCGCCGGCGATGTCGATCAACGCGCTCGGCGTGCCCGCATCGAGCGTCTCGATCGCGTCATAGGTAACGACGCGGTCGTACAGCCCGGTGCCCCCGACGAAAGCAGCGCTCGCCGGGGAAGTCAGACCGACCAGTTCGGGCCTGGCTTCGCGCTCGCGAAATGCATGCGCGAAGCCGCAGGCGGTCTTGCTCGATGCGCTGGTGACGATCACCGACGCCGCGCCATGATCGCGCTCGTCGTCGAGTTGGTCGGCGATCAGCCAGCCGGTGAGATAGAGAGGGCGAAAGATCGGCCACAGGTCGCGATCCGCCGCATCGTAATCGGCCAGCCCGCTCACCGCCTGATAATGATTATAGAGCGCCGGCAGGTGCGCGCGGTGCGGGCTGGCATCCACGAAGCCATGCGCGCCGACGCGTTCGGGCAGCAGGCGGGTGTGGCTGGCCAAAGCATAATAGCCGTAGAATTCGTCCCCTTGCGAAAAGCCCGGATGCGCCGATCGCGTCACCCGCGCAAAGCCCCAGACCGGCAACCGCCCGGGCGCATCGCGCGGCCCGAAGAAGTCCCAATAGCCGCCGTCCGATCCCAGCAACCCCATCGGCTCGCCGAGCGCCGCATAGGTGACGTTGTTTGCGGTGATCGCGATCAGCACCGGCGCGACCTCGATCTCGCCCGCCGCCAGCGGGGTCTCGGGATCGTCCACGAGCGCCGCCCGGTCGATTGCCGCGCGGTCGATGTCGATGGCCCAGCGGTTCATGCCGATGTTCCTCGTGTCTGATGTTCCAGCCGCAAACCGGGGCGCGGCCATGTCGCCCTCACCAGCCGGCCGGAGCCGGACAGCGTCACCCAGGCGGTGGTCATATCGTCTCCGCCCCAGCAGATATTGGTGGTGAACGGATCGTCGGTGGCGACGAACGCCACCAGATCACCCTGCGGCGAGACGACGCTGATGCCGCATTCGCCGATCGTCGCGACGCAGATGTTGCCGCCCGCCTCGACCCCCAGCGAATCGAAGAACTTATAGCCCGCCGGCCGGTAAAGCGGCGTACCCGCACCGCCGATCCCGCTCGTCGGGTCGACCTTGCCTGGCGCGACGATGTCGAACGCCATCAGGCGGCAGGTATAGGTCTCGGCAGCGTACAGGCGCCCGCCGTCGGGCGACAGGCCGATGCCGTTGGGGTTCTCGGACGGGAAGATTACCTCCTCCAGATGGCTGCCGTCGGCTTTCGCATAGAAGATGCCGGTGACATCGCGGGTCCGTTCGCGCGTCTTGCCGTGATCGGTGAACCAGAAACCGCCGTGCGCATCGAAGACGATGTCGTTGGGGCCGCGCAACGTGCAGCCGAAATCCCCATCGCGGTACAAGGTCTCGATCGCGCCGGTCGCGATGTCGATCCGCTCGATCCGCCCGCCCGAATAATCGGACGCCTGGGCATGCGGCACCAGCAAGCCGCTCACCTCGCGGTAGTCGAAGCCGCCGTTGTTGCAGCAATACAGCTTTCCGTCCGGGCCGATCGCCAGCCCGTTGGGACCGCCGCCGGGCCGCGCCACGACGGTGCAGACCCCGTCGGGCGCCACGCGGGTGATGCGGCCGGCCTCGATCTCAACCAGGATGACGCTCCCGTCCGGCATCGCAACCGGGCCTTCGGGAAAGCGCAGGCCGCTGGCGACGGTCGTCCACTCGATCATGCAGGCTCTCCATATCCCGTTTTTCACGATGGTAGCGACTGGGCGGTCGCGGTACATCCCCCGCATGCTTAGAACCGGTGGCCGCATCCTCGTCGACACTCTCGTGGCCCAAGGCTGCGACCGCATCTTCACCGTGCCGGGGGAGAGCTTCCTCGCCGTCCTCGACGCGCTTCACGATACGCCGCAGGTCGACTTGGTGACCTGCCGGCAGGAGGGCGGCGTCACGTTCATGGCCTGCGCGGACGGCACGCTGACCCACCGCCCCGGCATCGCCTTCGTCACGCGCGGCCCCGGCGCGACCAATGCCTCGATCGGCGTCCACGTTGCGATGCAGGACAGCCAGCCAATGATCCTCTTCATCGGCGACGTCGACCGCGGCACCCGCGACCGCGAGGCGTTCCAGGAGGTCGATTTCCAGGCGATGTTCGCGCCGCTCGCGAAATGGGCAGCGCGCATCGACGACGCGCGGCGCATCCCCGAATACGTCGCGCGCGCCTATGCGACGGCGATGAACGGACGGCCGGGGCCGGTGGTACTAGCGCTGCCCGAGGACATGCTGCTCGACGAAGTGGAGGCGGTGGATCGTCCGCGGGTGGAGCGGGTCCGGCAGACTGCACATCTCGGCCCGTTGGAAGCCATGCTGATTGCGGCCGAGCGCCCGCTGGCGATCGTCGGCGGTGCAGGCTGGACCGCGGCAGCCGGAGACATGTTCGCCGGTTGGGCCGAGGATGCAGGCATCCCGGTCGCATCCGCGTTCCGTCGACAGGATGCGATAGCCAACGACAGTCCTGCCTGGGCAGGCAACCTTGGCTACGGCCCCAATCCAAAGCTGTTGGAACGGGTAAAGGCGGCGGACCTGCTGCTCGTGGTGGGCGCGCGGCTCGGCGAGGCAACAACCGACGGCTACACGCTCGTGTCGCTTGATGGGTCGGAACGAAAGCTAGTCCACGTCCACCCCGACCCTGAGGAGTTCGACCGAACCTACCTGACCGATCTTGCTATCTGTTCAGGGATGGAGGAGTTTGCCGACGCGTTGTCGTCTTTCCAGCCAATGACCGCGGGTGCTGGCGCCGAAGCCCACGCCGAATACCTGACCTGGTCCACCCCCACACCGCGCCCCGACGTCGCGATGGACCTCGGCCCCTGCGTCGCGGCGATGCGCGAAGCGATGCCCGCCGACACCATCATCTGCAACGGCGCGGGCAATTTCTCAGGCTGGTGGCACCGCTATTGGCGCTACGCCGGCCCCGGCTGCCAGCTGGCACCGACCGCAGGCGCGATGGGCTATGGCGTCCCTGCCGCGGTGGCCGCCAAGCTGCGCCACCCCGACCGCCAGGTCGTCGCGCTGGCCGGCGACGGCGATTTCCTGATGAACGGTCAGGAACTCGCGACCGCGGTCCAGCACGGCGCTGACATCCTCGTGCTCGTCATCGACAACAGCGCCTATGGCACGATCCGTATGCACCAGGAGCGCGAATTTCCCGGCCGCGTCTCCGCCACCCGGCTCCACAATCCCGATTTCGCCGCGCTTGCCCGCGCTTACGGCTGCTGGGCCGAGACGGTCGAGCGCACCGAGGAGTTCGGCCCCGCCCTGGCCCGCGCACTCACCCAGCGGGGAGTGCGGCTGCTCCACCTGAAAACCGATGTCGAGACGATCTCCCCCGCCACGACGCTGACCGCGATCAGCGCCCGGTGACGCTGCGCATCCTGGTCGATGCCGACGCCTGCCCGGTCAAGGACGAGGTGTACCGTGTCGCGCTACGCCACGGCGCGGCCGTCGTGATCGTGAGCAATCAGCGGATGCGCATCCCCGATCATCCGCTCGTCACCCGCGCAATCGTCAGCGACGCTTTCGACGCCGCCGACGATTGGATCGCCGAAACCGCAGGCCCCAGCGACATCGTCGTCACCGGCGACATCCTGCTCGCGGACCGCGCGCTAAAGGTCGGCGCGACCGTGCTGGCGCACAACGGCAAACCCTTCACCACCGCCTCGATCGGCGGCGCCATCGCCACCCGCGCGATCATGGCGGACCTGCGCGCGGGCGGCGACGTGATCGGTGGCCCGGCACCCTTTGCCAAGACCGATCGCTCGCGGTTCCTGCAGGCGCTGGATACCGCGCTGGTGAAGATGAGGCGGGCGTAGAACCGCTAAGACTAGCCGCCCTCACCCTTCCCACCGCCTAGGGCGGCGGGCCCCTTCCCTCTCTCGACGGGAGAGGGAGAGATGCGAAGCGGCGATGGGTGAGGACGGTGTACGGCGGATGCACCAAGGACCGCCCGGTTTCCCGAAGCGGCCCTCTCGCATACACGCGCCGCGGCGAAGCCGCGTCGTCGGACCTCGCTAGCGAGGCCGGCCGCGCTTGCGTGGGTGGCGCGGCATCGCCGCGCTCTCGCACGCTGCGCGTCAGATATCATCCCCCAGCGCGCCCTTGACCTTGCCCTTGAACTGTTGGCCCTTGCCGACCGTGCTCTGCGCGGCGCCCTCGGCGGCCAGGTCGGGGTCGTTATTGCGCTTGCCGACCGCTTCCTTCGCGTTGCCGATCGCCTCGTTGACATTGCCTTTGATCTTGTCGGTGAGCTCACCCATGATAACCTCCACGCGAGCTGCCGGCGTGAGGGTCACGTCGGCTTGATCTCGCGTAATAAAACGGATCAGCCGGACCAGGGTTCCGGATCAGATCAGCCCCGCCAGCGGGCTGGACGGATCGGCATAGCGCCGTTTGCCCATGCGGCCCGCGCGATACGCCAGCCGCCCGCTCTCCACGCCCAGGCGCATCGCGGCCGCCATCATCACCGGGTCTTTCGCCTCGGCAATCGCGGTGTTCATCAACACCCCGTCGCAGCCCAATTCCATCGCGAACGCCGCGTCGGATGCGGTGCCGACGCCCGCATCGACCAGCACCGGCACCCCCGCGCCCTCGACGATCAGCCGGATCGTCACCGCATTCTGGATGCCCAGCCCTGATCCGATCGGCGCGCCCAGCGGCATGATCGCCACCGCGCCGGCATTCTCCAGCCGCTTGGCCGCGATAGGATCATCGACGCAATAGACCATCGGCAGAAAGCCTTCGTTGGCCAGCACCTCGGTCGCGCGCAATGTCTCGACCATGTCCGGATACAGTGTCTTCGCCTCGCCCAGCACCTCCAGCTTCACCAGATCCCATCCCCCCGCCTCGCGCGCCAGCCGCAGCGTGCGGATCGCCGATTCGGCGTCGAAACAGCCAGCGGTATTGGGCAGATAGGTGACGCGCTTTGGGTCGATATAGTCGGTCAGCATCGGCGCCTTGGGATCGCTGACGTTCACCCGCCGCACCGCGACCGTCACGATCTCCGCCCCCGACGCCTCCAGCGCCGCGGCGTTCTGCGCGAAGTCCTTGTACTTGCCCGTGCCCACGATCAGCCGCGATCGGAACGTCCTCCCGGCAACCGTCCAGGTATCCGCATCGACCGGCTTCACGTGGTCGCCGCCGCCGACAAAATGCACGATCTCGAAATCGTCGCCATCCTCGACCTGCACCCGCGCCAGCGTCGATCGCGGCACCACTTCCAGATTGCGCTCCACCGCAACCTTTTCGGGGATCAGCCCCAGTTCGTTCGCGAGATCGGCGATCGACAGCCCGGCGGCGACGCGCTTGTGCTCGCCGTTGACGGTGATCGAGACGGTTCCATCGGCGTGGGCCATATATACTCCGGGGGCGCAGGCGGTTTGCCGCGTCGGCGCGTCGCATATAGGTAGCCGCAGCGAACCCCCGCAACCGAAAGGTCCGTGCGCCATGACCGCCACCGTCTTCGTCCTCAACGGCCCGAACCTAAACCTGCTCGGCGTGCGCGAGCCCGAGATATACGGCCACGACACGCTCGACGACATCGCCAACATGCTCGACGATCGCGCGCGCGAACTGGACCTGGAGATCGACCTGCGCCAGTCCAATCACGAAGGCCATCTGATCGACTGGCTGCACGAGGCGCAGGCGCGCGACGTGAAGGCGGTACTCCTGAATGCGGGCGGGTTCACCCATACCTCGGTGGCGCTTCACGACGCGATCAAGGGCGTGAAGACTCCGGTGATCGAGGTGCATCTGTCCAATCCGCACGCGCGCGAAAACTTTCGCCACATAAGTTTGGTCGGCCAGGCTGCACGCGGCACGATCGCCGGTTTCGGCGCGCAGTCCTACATGCTCGCGCTTGAAGCCGCGGCGCGCATCTGACAGATGCGCTGACATGACCGATCAGACAGACCAAGCGATGAAGGTCGATATCGACCTCGTCCGCCAACTCGCCGAATTGCTCGACGCCACCGCCTTGACCGAGATCGAGGTCGAGCATGGCGACCGCAAAATCCGCGTCGCGCGCAAGGCGGCGGCGGTGAACGCCGCGCCCGCGCATTATGCAGCCCCAGTCGCTGCGCCCTTGCCGGCGCTCACGGCCGCGCCTGCCGAAGTGGGGGCGTCCGCCCCCGCCTCCACCGCGCATGCGGTGAAGTCGCCGATGGTCGGCACGGCCTATCTCGCCCCCGAACCCGGCGCCAAGGCGTTCGCAGGCGTGGGGCAGAAGGTCGCGGCGGGCGACACGCTGCTGATCGTCGAGGCGATGAAGGTGATGAACCCGATTCTCGCGCCCTCGGCAGGCACGGTCACCGCGGTACTGGTCGAAGCCGGCCAGCCGGTGGAATTCGATCAGCCGCTGATCGTGGTGGAATAATGGCCGCGATCAAGAAGCTGTTGATCGCCAACCGCGGCGAGATCGCGCTGCGCATCCACCGCGCCTGCCACGAAATGGGGATCAAGACCGTCGCGGTCCATTCCACCGCGGACGCCGACGCCATGCACGTGCGCCTGGCGGACGAGGCGATCTGCATCGGCCCGCCGTCCGCCACCGACAGCTACCTCAACATCCCCAACATCATCTCGGCCGCCGAAATCTCCGGCGCCGACGCGATCCACCCAGGCTACGGCTTTCTCAGCGAGAACGCACGCTTCGCCGAGATCGTCGAGCTTCATAATATCATCTTCGTCGGGCCGAAGCCCGAGCATATCCGCACGATGGGCGACAAGGTGGAGGCGAAGCGCACCGCGGGCGCGCTCGGCCTGCCGCTGGTCCCCGGCTCCGACGGCGCGATCGACGACCTGGCCGAAGCCAAGGCGCTGGCCGAGGCGATCGGCTATCCGGTCATCATCAAGGCGGCATCCGGCGGCGGCGGCCGAGGCATGAAGGTGTGCACGTCCGAGGACAGCCTCGAAACGCTGATGCAGCAGGCGGGCACCGAGGCGAAGGCGGCGTTCGGCGACGCGACCGTCTATATGGAGAAATACCTCGGCAACCCGCGCCATATCGAATTCCAGATATTCGGCGACGGCAAGGGGAACGCCATCCACCTGGGCGAGCGCGACTGCTCGCTCCAGCGTCGCCATCAAAAGGTGCTGGAGGAGGCCCCCTCCCCGGTCATCACCCCTGCCGAGCGGGACCGGATGGGCGGCGTCGTCGCCAAGGCGATGGCCGACATGGGCTATCGCGGTGCAGGCACGATCGAGTTCCTGTGGGAAGACGGCGAATTCTATTTCATCGAGATGAACACCCGGCTTCAGGTCGAACATCCGGTGACCGAGGCGATCACCGGCATCGACCTGGTCCGCGAACAGATCCGCGTCGCCGAGGGTTGCGACCTCTCGGTCACCCAGGACCGCGTCCGCTTCCACGGCCATGCGATCGAATGCCGGATCAACGCCGAAGACCCGCGCACCTTCGCGCCCTCGCCGGGCAAGGTGACGCAGTTCCACGCGCCCGGCGGCATGCACGTCCGCGTGGATTCCGGGCTATATGCCGGCTACAAGGTGCCGCCTTATTACGACAGCATGATCGCCAAGCTGATCGTCTACGGCACCACCCGCGAACGCTGCATCGCGCGCCTGCGCCGCGCGCTGGAGGAATTCGTGATCGAGGGGATGAAGACCACCATCCCCTTGCACCGCGCGCTGATCGAAGACCCGGAATTCCAAGCGGGGGCGTATACCATCAAGTGGCTGGAGGAATGGCTGGCCAAGCAGGACGAGCCTTGACTCACCCCGTTCTCGGCAAGCTCGTTACCCTTCCCGCGCAACAGGTATGGGGTCACGAAGCAGCGGTGTTCACGCCTTGGCTTGCGGCCAATCTAGACCTGTTGGCCGAACCGCTGGGTATCGATGAACTCGAACTTCAAGGAACGGAAGTTCCTGCGGGTGACTTTCGTCTTGATATTCTGGCTGAGGACAGCGCCGGGAACGCCGTGCTCATAGAGAACCAGTTCGGTGCTACCGATCACCGCCATCTCGGCCAGCTCATCAGTTATGTCGCCAGCCAGAACCGTCGGGCGACGGTGATCTGGGTGGCCGAACGCTTCAAGGACGATCACCGTGCCGCAATAGATTGGCTGAATGCAGCTACAGGAGAAGACTACAGCTTCTTTGCGGTTGAGATTGAGGCACTGAAGATCGGCGATAGCCAGCCGGCGCCGTTCTTCAATGTGGTTGCGAAGCCGAACAGATGGACGAAAACGGTTCGATCGGCTGGCCCTGCCGCAAGCGATGGCTCACAAGGCGAGCGACACAAGGTACGGCTTGCCTATTGGTCGGCCTTTGCCGAATATCTGCGCCAGAATGACCCCAGCTTCGTCATCCGTCGAGATAATCGGGATCACTGGTTCGAATTTCGTATTGGCCGTGGCGGGGTAGTTATCAGCGCCACAATCAGCACGCAGAAGAAGCGCGTTGGGGTCGAACTCTACTTGAGCCGAGACCCCCTCAAGTCCGGCATACGCCAGTTGGCGGCGGAGCGTGAAACGATCGAGGCAGAGATGGGCCAGGCGCTTGACTGGCAAGAACTGCCGACGAAGCGAGCGAGTCGAATCGCGTTATTCCTCGACGACGTCGATCCCGCCTCGCCAGACCAGTATGCGGCCCTGCATGCCTGGATGCTCGACAAGATGCAGCGTTTCCGGCGAGTGTTCGGCGCAAGGGTCAAGGCGCTCACTTTCGATGCCGATGATGATCGCGATGAAGACGGCTTCGCTGCTGTGCTCGGCTGAAATCGCCATGCGTGCTGCTACAGCGGGCATCGAGCGACAATCTGCCCGATTCGCGAGCACGAAATTTACCCTTTCTTCACGGTTGCCCCAGCGGCGCGCGACTGGCACGTTCGGTGCAAGGCTTTCAGGCGGGCGAGGGTTTCATAACGAGCGGGGGCAAGCACCAACGTGAAGAAGGTCGAAGCGATCATCAAGCCGTTCAAGCTCGATGAAGTGAAGGAGGCGCTGCACGAGATCGGCGTGTCGGGGATCACGGTGACCGAGGCCAAGGGCTTCGGCCGGCAGAAGGGCCACACCGAATTGTATCGCGGCGCCGAATATGTCGTCGACTTCCTCCCCAAGGTGAAGCTGGAGGTCGTCGTCGAGGATTCGCTGGCGGAGCGCGTGGTCGAGGCGATCGCGAACGCGGCGCAGACCGGGCGCATCGGCGACGGCAAGATCTTCGTCATTCCTGTCGAATCCGCGCTGCGCATTCGTACCGGCGAACGCGACGATGCCGCGATCTGACGCACCGCCCGCTTCGATCGATCACACCGACGTTGTTTGACGCGGCGCAACATTGCGTGGAAAAGTCGGCCGGCGTCGCAACATGATTCCCGGCTTCGGCCGAACCACCTTCAAGCAGAGCAAGGGGCATTTCAATGGCAGCTTCGGCCACCGACATTCTGAAAATGGTCAAGGAACAGGAGATCGAATGGATCGACCTGCGCTTCACCGATCCCAAGGGCAAATGGCAGCATCTGACGATGGTCGCCGGCCTGATTGGCGAGGACGAACTGACCGACGGGCTGATGTTCGACGGCTCCTCGATCGAGGGCTGGAAGGCGATCAACGAGAGCGACATGACGCTCATGCCCGATCTCGACGCGGTCTATACCGATCCGTTCTCGGCGACACCGATGCTGATCGTGTTCTGCGACGTGGTCGATCCGGTCACCGGCGAATTGTACGCGCGTGACCCGCGCTCGACCGCGAAGCGTGCCGAAGCCTATCTGAAGACCACCGGCGTGGGCGATACCGTCTATGTCGGGCCGGAAGCGGAATTCTTCCTGTTCGACGACGTGCGCTTCGAAAACAGCTATTCGACGAGCTATTACAAGATCGACGACATCGAATTGCCGGGCAATTCGGGCCGCGAATACGAAGGCGGCAACATGGGCCATCGCCCGCGCGCGAAGGGCGGCTATTTCCCGGTCGCGCCGGTCGATTCCGCGGTCGACATCCGCGGTGAGATGGTCTCGACGATGATCGAGATGGGCCTGCCCTGCGACAAGCACCATCACGAAGTCGCCGCCGCGCAGCACGAACTGGGCCTGACGTTCGGCACGCTGACGGTCACCGCCGATCGCATGCAGATCTACAAATACGTCGTCCACCAGGTCGCGCATGCGTATGGCAAGACCGCCACGTTCATGCCCAAGCCGATCAAGGAAGACAACGGATCGGGCATGCACACGCACTTCTCGATCTGGAACGGCAAGGAACCGCTGTTCGC
>NZ_DASVTL010000032.1:0-1749 GCF_036387595.1 Sphingomonas sp. | reverse complement strand
GGAATATATGATCTCATCGAACATGGCGTTCGCGATGTATCCGGGCCTCACCCATGGCGCGATCGCGGCGCTGATCGCCAAGGGCTCCGACGAGCAGAAGGCCAAATACGTCCCCAAGATGGTGTCGGGCGAATGGGGCGGCACGATGAACCTGACCGAGCCGCAATGCGGCACCGATCTCGGCCTGATCCGCACCAAGGCCGAGCCGCAGGCGGACGGCAGCTACGCGATCACGGGCACCAAGATCTTCATTTCGTCGGGCGAGCACGACCTGACCGAGAACATCATCCACCTGGTGCTCGCCAAGACGCCGGGCGCGCCGGACAGCTCCAAGGGCATCTCGCTGTTCGTGGTGCCGAAGTTCATGGTCAATGACGACGGCAGCCTCGGCGCGCGTAATGCGGTGACCTGCGGTTCGATCGAGCACAAGATGGGCATCCACGCCAATTCGACCTGCGTGATGAACTATGACGGCGCGATCGGCTGGCTGGTCGGCGACGAGATGAAGGGCCTCGCCGCGATGTTCATCATGATGAATGCGGCGCGACTGGGTGTGGGGTTGCAGGGGCTTGCCGTCGCCGAGACCGCCTATCAGAACGCGGTGGCCTATGCCGGCGATCGCCGCCAGGGCCGCGCGCTGACCGGTCCCGCGGAGCCGACCGAAAAGGCGGACCCGCTGTTCGTCCATCCCGACGTTCGCCGCATCCTGATGGAGGGCAAGGCGCTGACCGAGGGGCTGCGCGCTTTGTGCCTCTGGGGGGCGCTGCAGGTCGATCTGGAACATGTCGCCACCAGCGAGGAGGATCGCCAGGTCGCGGCCGACCTGATCGGGCTGCTGACGCCGGTTATCAAGGGCTACGGCACCGACAAGGGCTATGAGATCGCGACCAACGCGCAGCAGGTCTATGGCGGACATGGCTACATCGCCGAATGGGGCATGGAGCAATATGTCCGCGATGCGCGGATCGCGATGATCTACGAAGGCACCAACGGCGTCCAGGCGATGGACCTGGTCGGTCGCAAGCTCGCCCAGAATGGCGGCCGCGCGGTGCAGACGCTGTTCCGCATCGTGGCTGAGGAAGTCGCTGCGGCCAAGGCCGACCCGGCCACCGCGGCGATCGCGACCGCGCTGGAGCGTGCCAATGGCGAGCTACAGGCGGCGACGATGTGGTTCATGGCCAATGGCATGAAGAACCCCGACAATGTCGGCGCGGGTGCGACCAGTTACCTGCACCTGATGGGCATCGTCGCGGTCGGGCTGATGTGGCTGCGCATGGCGGTGGCGGCATCGGCGCTGAAGAACGCGGGCGACGGCGGGCAGTTCGGCGCGGGTTTCCTCGACGCCAAGCTGGTGACGGCGCGCTTCTTCGCCGAGCGGATCATCCCGGAAGCGGGGGCGCTGCGTCGCAAGATCGAAGGAGGCGCGGAATCGCTGATGGCGCTGCCGCCGGAGATGTTCCTGGCGGCGTGATCGGACTTGGGATTCGTCGCCCCCTGCAACGTCGGTTTGGCGGCCACTATCCGGCCACAGAAAAACGCCCGAGCAGCGCCCGGGCGTCTTCCAGCTCGCAAACGCTTGTCGGTTACGGCCGCAAGCCCCTGCCTAGCTTAGTTGCTGTCTGCGTCGTCGTCGTCATTCTCTTTGTCGACGATCAGATAGGTCACGCCGGCGATGATGGCGGCGCCGATCAACACCGGAATGGTGCTCGCTCCAGCGAGCTTGTTCGACTTGGTCGTCGCCGACCCGGC
>NZ_DASVTL010000031.1:0-1810 GCF_036387595.1 Sphingomonas sp. | reverse complement strand
GCTGGTTGCGTTCATGTGGACAGGATACGTATCCAACCCGTATCTGTCCTGAACAAAACGACCCAAGCGGCGCAACAGGAGCGCATATTCCCATGTTTTCAGGATCGATCCCGGCGCTCGTCACGCCGTTCGCCGCCGATGCTGCGGTCGACGCGGAGGCCTATCGGGCACTGATCGACTGGCAGGTCGCCGAAGGGTCGTCCGCCCTGGTGCCCTGCGGCACGACTGGCGAGGCCGCGACATTGTCGGCGGAAGAGCATTTCGCCGCGGTGCGGGTATGCGCCGATCAGGTCGCCGGCCGGGTGCCGGTGATCGCGGGCGCCGGATCGAATGACACCCGCGTCGCCGCCGATAATCTGCGCCGGGCCAAGCAGGCGGGAGCGGACGCAGCCTTGATGGTGCCGCCCTATTACAATCGACCGAGCCAGGAGGGCATCTTTCGCCACTTCGCGGCGCTCGCGGAACAGGCCGAGCTGCCGATCGTGCTCTACAACGTGCCCGCGCGGACCGTGACCGATATCCTTCCCGCAACGCTCGCGCGGATCGTGGCGGCATTCCCGGAGATCTTCGTGGCGGTGAAGGACGCCAGCGGGGCGATCGCGCGGGTGTCGCAGCACCGCGCGAGCTGCGGGGCGGGGTTCGTGCAGCTGTCGGGCAACGACGACATGGCGCTCGCGTTCAACGCGATGGGCGGCGTCGGGTGCATCTCGGTTTCCGCCAACGTCGCCCCGCGATTGTGCGCGGCTTTCCAGGCGGCGTGTGCGGCGGGCGATTATGCGACGGCGCTGGCGTTGCAGGATCGGCTCTACCCGTTGCACGACGCGCTGTTCAGCGATGCGTCGCCGGGGCCGGTCAAGTATGCGCTATCGCGGGTTCGGCCCGATTTCCCGGTCGGTATCAGGCTGCCGATGACGTGGCCGTCGGCGGAGTCCCAGCGAGCGGTGGATGCGGCGCTGGAGCATGCCGGGCTGGTGTGAGGGCGGGCGCGAAGAGTCCCAAGAGTCACACCATATGCCGGCGCGCGGGTGGTTGGTTTCGGTTGGACGATGAGAAAGAGCCTTGGGCGGGGGCTGCTCGGCTTTCTCCAACTTTGCAACGATGGGCATTCGGTGTGGACGCGGGCTGCGTGTACTCTCTTCCTCTTCTGGTTCTCCTGCGAACGCAGGAGTCCAGGGTCATGGACGATGCGCTTCGGTGCCCTGGGCTCCTGCTTTCGCAGGAGCACGGTAGCGATAGCGACGTTATTCCAAGCGGCGGCGCAGCGACGCGGAGCGTCGCGAACAGGGCATCAGCAAACTTGCCTCATCCCCGCGGCTGCGCGTCGCCCGCCAGACCGTGGCAACCCCGCCGATGGGGCGGATCGTCGCGGGCGACTTCCCTCGGCGCTTGGTAGCTCCTACATCGCGGCTCGATGGCCCGCCCCAAACCCCCCGTTTTCGAAAAAACCAAGATCGTCGCCGAGAACCGGCGCGCGCGGTTCGAATATTCGATCGATACCGTCTACGAGGCGGGGATCGCGCTGACCGGGACCGAGGTGAAGTCGCTTCGGTTCGGGCAGGGATCGATCGCGGAGAGCTATGCCGAGGTGAAGGACGAGCAGGTCTGGCTGATCAACGCCAACGTGCCCGAGTTCAGCCATGGCAATCGCTTCAACCACGAAGCCAAGCGACCACGTAAATTGCTCCTTCATGAGCGCGAGATAAACAAGCTCCACGGGGCGGTGGCGCGGCAGGGCATGACGCTCGTCCCGCTATCGGTTTATTTCAACTCCAAGGGGCGCGCGAAGGTGGAACTGGCATTGGCCAAGGGT
>NZ_DASVTL010000030.1:0-70312 GCF_036387595.1 Sphingomonas sp. | reverse complement strand
CTCGATAACAAGCAGGCCGCTTCGCTCGCCGGTCTCGCACCCGTCGCGCGCCAGTCCGGCCAGTGGAAGGGCAAGAGCTTCATCCGCGGCGGCAGGGCCAATGTACGCCAAGCCCTCTACATGCCAGCCTTGGTCGCCGCCCGCTTCAATCCAGACCTCAAGGCCAAATACCAGCAGCTCGTGGGTGCCGGAAAGCCAGCCAAGATCGCTATCACCGCCGTCATGCAAAAGCTCATCGTCACCGCAAACGCACTGCTCAACGCAGACCGACTCTGGACACCAGCACGCGCTTGACCATCACGGATACTCTAAGGGCAAGGTCGCCGGGGCGCTGGCGGCATGTTCGACGCGATACTGGATGGCGGGCAGTCGAACCGCACCGCGCCTCCTGCGTCAGCGCGCACTCCCCACCAGCAGTGCCACCGTCGCCAGCTATGTCGCACGTACCTTCATCGCACGTTCTTCTTCTCATGATCGCCCGCCCGCTTCATCACTTGGGCAATTTGGCGGGATCGTAGTTCTGGCCGAAATTCAGGATGAACGCCGGCCCGAGTTCGAGCACCTGCTTGGCACCCGCGAGCTGCACGCTCGCCTGCGCCTTGGCGGGACCGAAGGCCTGGGTGGCCTTGGCGGAGGCGTAGTGCAGTTTCCATTCGGGACCGACCTGCACCGTCGCCTGTGCGATCGTCGGATACGGTGCCTCGGAACCCGTAGCACCTAGGGGAATTGCGACGGTTTCACCCGGTGCGGCGTTGGGCGCGCGCAGAGAGACCGCGATCAGGATCGTGTCTCCCGCCGCGATCGGCTTCGAGGTGGGATATAGCGCGCCCGAATCCCACGGATTGGCGCCCTTGCGCTTCACCTCCACTCGCACCGCGCCGGCGCCGGGAACGCCGGTGGCCGCGACCTGCTTGCCGCTCTGGTTCGGGCCATAGAGCGTCCAGCCGATGCCGGGCTGGTTGATCGCCCTGTCCAGCACGTTCGGCTGGGCGGCTGCCGTGGGCGCGGGACTTTGAGCGAGCGCCGATGCCGAGGCGAGCAATGCGATCACGATGCCAAACTTCATCATATCTCTCTCCTTTCCGATCGTTGAGGCGTCCGGGCCGGCGCGGCGCGGATAGCATCCGCGACCGCGGCGCGCATCGGCTTGGGCGCGAACGCGGTGTCGTACAGCGTCGGCCGACGGCGCGCACCATCGGCGCGCGGCTCGAACCCCTCGATCCAGCTATAGCGGTCGCTCATCCCCCAGACGAGGATGTCCGAGACCTGCTGGTAGCCGAGCGTCACGTCGAGATAGCCCCGCGTGTAATCCGCGACGATTCGGTCCCGCGCGACCGGGTCGGCCGGCAGCGCATTGTCGCGCACGTCGAGTTCGGTGACGACCAGCCCGAACCCCATGGCCACGACCTCGTCGAGGAAACGCCGCCAATCGCCCTGCATCCGCGACACGCTGGCGCGCGCATCGGCGCCGATGGTGATGAGGTGCGACTGCACCCCCAGCGCATCGACCGGCACGCCCCGCGCCCGGAAGCCATGCAATAAGCGCAGCACGCCCGCCCGGTGCCGCTCGTTGCCCGGCTCCCAGCTCATGTAATCGTTATAGACCAGCCGCGCATGCGGCGCCTCCGCGCGCGCGGTCCGGAACGCCAGGTCGAGCGTCGGTTCGGCACCCCCAAGCGCACGCGACAGGGTGGTCTCGTACAGGGTTCCGTCCGCAGGGTTCACCGCCTCGTTGACGACGTCATAATCCGCGATACGCGTACCGTAGCGACGCACGACGGTCCTGATGTGATCGCCCAGCAGCCGGGCGGCCTCCCGCTTCGGCGTCGCGCCATAGTCGTGGCTTTCCGCCCAGTGCGGCATCCACTTCGGCTGGTGCCAGATGAGATTGTGCCCGCGCACCGCCAGGCGCGCGGCCGCCGCATAGGCGACGATCGCGTCAAACCGCGCGAAGTCGAAGGTGGTGGGGGAGGGGCGCAACGCCTGCCACTTCATCTCGTTCTCCGCCACGATCACCCCGCAATCGCGCGCGATCAGCGCGGCATAATTGGGGTTGGCGAACGATCCCGTGTCCGACCGCGGCGGCCCCCAGGCGACGGCCGAACCGAAGCGCATGCCCCTGGTGCGTGCCAGCGCATCCAGCGAATCTTGCGCGCCAGGCACACGCGCCGGCGCGGCGCCCGCCAGCATCAGCCCGGCGCCAAGGATCAGGCTGTCGCGACGTGTCGGTCCCTGCATGCCATCCTCCGTAACGGGCGTTGCCACGCCTTCTGATAACGCTACCATCGCACCCTCGGCCAAGCTGTCAACCGGACATTGCGGCAGGTCGTTCGGTGCCATTATGCGGTACGTCGTGGCGGCCGGTTGTCGGAAAAATGCAGCGCGCGTCGTTCAGGAGAGGGTTGGTCATGATCTTACTGCTCCGGCGTTGGGCGATGCCCGCCGCTCTGGCTTTCACGGCGGCGAGTCCTGCGCAGGTGGCGCCGCCGACCGGATCGCCGCAGCCGGTGCGGATCGCGGTCGATGCTTCCCGCTCCGCGGGGCCGTTGCCGCCGGTGTGGCGATTCTTCGGCGCGGACGAACCTAATTACGCGACCATGAAGGACGGCCGCAAGCTGCTGGTCGAACTGGGTGCGCTGCGGCCGGACCAGGTTTATTTCCGCGCTCACAACCTTCTCACGAGCGGCGATGGCACGGCGGCGTTCAAATGGGGCAGCACCAATGCCTATACCGAGGACCAGGACGGCAAGCCGGTCTATGACTGGACGGTCGTCGATCGGATCATCGACACCTATCGCGCACGCGGGATCCACCCCTATCTGCAGATCGGCTTCATGCCGGAGGCGCTGTCGAGCGCGCCCAAGGGGACGCCGTATCAGCATGCGTGGCGGCCGGGCTTCGCCTATCGCCTGGTCGCGACGGGATGGAGCTATCCACCCGCAAGCTACGAGAAATGGGGCGAACTCGTCTATCGCTGGACGCTCCACAACGTCGAGCGCTACGGCCGTGCGGAGGTCGAGCGCTGGTATTTCGAGGTCTGGAACGAACCCAACCAGCGCGATTACTGGCAGGGGACGCCGGAAGAATTCTATCGCCTGCACGACGTCGGAGTCGATGCGGTGCGGCGTGCGCTGCCCACCGCCCGGGTCGGTGGTCCGGACCTGGCGGGCAATGGCGGCACCTATATGGACGGGTTCCTGCGTCACGTCACGACGGAGCGCAATTACGCGACCCGGCAGATCGGCACGCCCACCGATTTCCTGTCCTTCCATGCCAAGGGGATGCCGAGCTTCGTTGATGGCCATGTACGGATGGGAATCGCCACCCAGTTGATCGAGGTCGACAAGGGCTTCGCCCGGATCGCCGCCGTGCCTGCGCTCGCGGCCAGGCCGATCGTGATCGGGGAAAGCGATCCGGAGGGTTGCGCCGCCTGTCCGGGGCCGCAGAACGCTTATCGCAACGGCACGATGTATTCGAGCTACACCGCGGCGAGCTTCGCGCGGATCTGGGAACTGGCGGCGCGGCGGCGGGTCAATCTGGAGGGCGTGCTGTCCTGGTCGTTCGAGTTCGAGGACCAGCCCTGGTTCGCGGGTTATCGGCAACTTGCTACCAACGGCGTCGCGCTGCCGGTGCTCAACGTCTTCCGCCTGTTCGCCAGGATGGGGTCGGAGAAGATCGCTGCGACGAGCAGCGCGGAGGTGCCGCTCGACCGGGTCATGGCCGATGGCGTGCGCGGCGCCGCCGACATCGGCACGCTGGCGACGCGCACCGCCGCCGGCCGCGTCGCGGTGCTGATCTGGCATTATCATGACGACGACGTTGCGGGTCCGGACGCGGCGGTGCGGCTGTCGGTCGCCGGGCTGGGGCAGCGCGCCGGTGCCGCGACCGTGTGGCGGGTCGATCGCGATCACGGCAATGCGTTCAGCGCCTGGCAGCGGATGGGCGCGCCGCAATCCCCCGATGCCGACCAATATGCCAATCTGGAAGCGGCATCGGCGATGAGCCCGGAACTGGTGCGGCCGACCACCGCCGCCGGCGCGACGCGCACCTACGACCTGGTGGTGCCGCGGCAGGGTGTGGCGATGCTGGTGATCGAGCCGCGCTGAGCCTTTTAGCGTCACCGGGAGATCGGGATGTTCAATCTGGATCGGCGCGCATTCTTCGCCGCCACGGCTGCCGTCATGCCGGCCGTGGGCGGCCTGGGCGCCGCGGCCGCGCTGGCGGCGGGCGCGACGCCCGAGGACACGTTCCGCGACCCGCCTCTGTCGGCCGGACCGTGGGTCTATTGGATGTGGCTCGACGGGAACGTCACGCCCGACAGCGTCGCTGCCGATCTGAAGGCGATGCACGACGTCTGCATCGCGGGCGCCTATATCCTCGACGTGTTGCAGGGCACGCCCGAGGGTCCGGCGCGGTACATGGATGCGGCCTGGCAGGCCGCGTTCCGCGCCGCGACAGAGGTGGCGCGGCGGCTGGGCATGCAGCTGATCTTCAACAATGGCGCGGGCTATTATGGCAGCGGCGGCCCGTGGATCACCCCCGAACTCTCGATGCAGATCCTCGTGCAGAGCGAAACCGCACTCCGCGGCGGGGGGCGGGTCGCGATCGACCTGCCCCGGCCACGGGTGCCGTCCGACGATCCGCCGGCAACTCCCTGGTATGCCGACGCGCCGTTCACGAAGACATTCGGCGATCCCGGCGCGGATTACCGTGACATTGCCGTCATCGCGGTGCGCGAACCGCCCGGCCCGCTCGCCCGTGTCGCCGATCCATCGGGAATGAAGCTGCTCACCTGGTACGAGTGGAACGGCTATACCGGGGTCGAAAGCGCGCCGGCCGACGCGCGCCTGCACGACGGCGCGAGGCCGGTCCCGCGGGCCGACGTCGTGGACCTGTCCGATCGGATGCGCGACGGCCACCTGGTCTGGGATGCGCCGCCGGGCGATTGGACGGTGTTCCGCATCGGTCACGGCGGCAAGGGCCGGATCATCGGGCCGGTGCGGCAGGACAAGGCCGGGCTCGAATCGGACAAGCTCAGCCTGGCGGCGACCGAATGCCATTTCGACGCGATGATCCGGCCGCTGCTGAAGGCGGTCGGCGCGGTGGGTCGCGGCACCATCCGGGGCACGCATATCGACAGTTGGGAAGGCGGCGGCCAGAACTGGACGCCGCTGATGCGCAAGGAGTCCACGCGACGGCGCGGTTACGATCCCGTCGCGTGGCTGCCGATCGTCACCGGACGCCGCGTAATCGGCGATCTTCAGACGACCGAGCGGTTTTTGTGGGATCTGCGGCGCACGGTGTCGGAACTCTCAGTCGAACATTACTGGCAGGCGATGAAGCGGCTGTCGAACGCAGCGGGCCTCGCGCTGTCGGGTGAAAGCTATACGACGATCGGCAACGATCTGGACGCCAGCGACGCCAGCGACGCCGTCGACGAACCGATGGCGGAATTCTGGAAGCATACCGGCGGCGGGTTCAACGGCTTCGGCAACACCTGCAAGGCGATGGCGTCGGCGGCTCATCTGAACGGGCGCGCGATCGTCGCGGCGGAGGCGTTCACCTCGGTCGACAGCGAACGGTGGCAGGATCATCCGGGTACGCTCAAGGCGATCGGCGACGCCAATTTCGCCAAGGGCGTCAACCGCTTGGTCTTCCATCGCTATTCGGCGCAGCGCTTTCCCGGCATCGCACCGGGTTTACAGATGGGGCCATGGGGGCTGCATTATGAGCGCACCCAGACGTGGTGGACGATGAGCCGACCGTGGCACGTCTATATCGCGCGCTGCCAGCATATGCTGCGTCGGGGTATCCCCGTCGCCGATGTGCTGCGGATCCCGTCGGAGGAGCCGCTGCTGCGCGTCGAGGACACGCCGGTGCCGGGCTTCGACTATGACCATGTCGGCCCGGACATGCTGGCGCGTGCGCGGGTGAAGGATGGCCGGGTCGTGTTCCAGTCCGGCGCGTCCTACCGCCTCCTCGTCCTGGACCATCACGGCACGATGACGCTGGCGACTCTGCGACACATTGCGCGATTGCTGCGCGACGGCGCCGCGCTGCTCGGCGAACGGCCGCGCGCGACGCCGGGGCTGAGCGACCGGGTGGCGGCGGATAGCGCGTTGCAGGCGCTCGCGCGCGACCTGTGGGGTGCGACGGCGACAGACGACCGCCGTCATGGGGCCGGGCGGGTGTTCCGCGGCATCGCTGCGCAGGAGGCGCTGGCCCGCATGCAGATCGCGCCGGACCTGGAAAGCGACGTACCGCTGGCGTGGGCGCATCGGCGCGACGGCGACCGCGACATCTATTTCCTGGCCAGCGACGCCGCCCGGCCGCTGCTCGCCAATGTGACGTTGCGCACGCGCGGCCGCTGCGAATTGTGGAACGCCGAGGACGGCAGCGTGACACGGTGGGACTATGCCGTGCCGACGCCGGACGGGCGTCTTCGGATGTGCGTTCCGCTGGCCGCGGAAGGATCGATCTTCGTCGTCGTCCGGCCCGGCGCGGGCGATCCGATCGTCGCGGTCGATCACGACGGCCGTTCTCTGTACCGCGACGGGAGGGGCGAAGCCGCGCTGCTGCCGCTGCTCGCCGCGACGATGACGGCGGCCGAGCCCGGCCGATACGCCATCCGCCGCCGCGACGCGGCGATGTCGGAAACAGTCGTGGCCGCATCGCCCGGTGCGACGCTGCTGACGCGGCCGTGGCGGCTGCGCTTTCCTCCCGACCGGGGCGCGCCCGCGGAAGCGACGATGGCGACGCTTCATTCGCTGGCAGACGATATCGATCGGGGAGTCGCGCATTTTGCCGGTATCGCCACCTATCGCACCGGCTTTGCCGCCACGCCGACCCCGGGTCAGCGGCTGTGGCTCGACCTGTGCCGGGTGGAGGTCGCCGCGCGGGTGCGGCTCAACGGCCGTGACCTCGGCATCCTGTGGCGTGCGCCCTATGCGATCGACGTAACGGATGCCGTGCGGGCGGGGGAGAATGTCCTCGAGGTCGACGTCGCGACGACATGGATCAACCGGCTGATCGGCGACGAGGATCTGCCGGCCGATTCCGAGCGCTATGCGGGGGGGCCGGGGACGAACGGCCGCAACGCCGGATCGCTGAAATCATGGCCGCGCTGGGTTCTGGAGGGCGGCAGAAGCCCGACCGGTCGAATCGCGTTCTCGACCTGGAACCTCTATCGCAAGGGGGAGCCGCTCGTCCCCTCCGGCCTGATCGGGCCCGTCCGGCTCGTCGTCACGGCTGCGCCGCTGGTCGTGCGGTCGTGATCGCCCGGTACGAAACCGCGGTCAGGCATGCCCCGCCGATGAGCGGCTTGCGGCGATAGGCGTTCCTGCTCATCGACATTTCCCCGTTGCGATGAGCGGCAGGCCCTTGGCGCTGCGTGATCGGCACGCTAGCAAAAACTGAGGCCGCCAAAAAGCATTTGGCATATTCGCCATGCCAAGTGTATTGCGCGTCTAAGACAGTTGTGCGACAGGACAGGCAATGACGACCACCGGCTCCCAGATCACGCCCCCCGCAACCACGTCGCAGGCCATGCGCAATGCGATGGTGGCCAGCCAGTTGCGGACCAATGCAGTGAACGACCGGCGCGTCGTGAACGCCATGGCGACCGTGGCGCGGGAGGACTTCCTTCCCGCCGAAGCGGCGATCATGGCGTATCGCGACGCACCGATCCCGCTTGGCCATGCGCGCTGGGCCAATCTGCCGATGGCGACCGGACGGTTGCTGGCGGAGGCGTATCTGCTGCCGACCGACAGCGTGCTGCTGATCGGCGCGGCCGCCGGCTACACCGCTGCGGTGCTGTCTGGCCTGGTCGCGCGCGTCGTCGCGGTCGAAAGCGATTCCGCCCTGGCGGCGCATGCTCGGGCGGCATTGTCGGGCCATGCCAACGTGACCGTGGTGGAGGCGCCCCTGCATGTCGGCCACGCTGACGGCGGTCCTTACGACGTGCTGATCGTGGATGGCGCGATCCCGGGCGTCCCCGATACGCTGGTCGCCCAGGTTCGTCCCGGAGGCCGCGCGGTCTCGGGGATCGTCGATGATCGCGTTACCCGGCTGGCTGCGGGGCGGCGCACCGATGGCGGCTTTGCCTTGGCATCCTTCGTCGATTGCGAATGCGTCGTCCTGCCGGGCTTTGCCGCCCCCAAAACCTTTACGTTCTGATCGGAAGGACTTCTCACGTGATCCGCCGCCTGCTCCTTGCCGGTGCGAGCCTGCTGCCCGCGCCCGTCGCCGCCGAGACGCTGCGCGAGGCGCTGGTCCGTGCCTATCAGACGAACCCCACGATCACCGCACAGCGTGCCAATCTGCGCGCAACCGACGAGAACGTCCCGATCGCGCGGGCGGACGGCCTGCCATCGGTCAACGCGGGCGCGAATTTCACCGAAAATCTCGTCGTCGCCACCAACAGCTTCCTGGCCCCGACACGCCAGCTGACCGGACAGACCCAGCTCAGCGTGCCGCTGTACCAGGGCGGGGCGGTGCGCAACTCGGTCGCCGCGGCCGAGACGCGGGTGGACGCGGGACGCGCAACGCTGCGCGGCACCGAAGCCGATCTCTTCACCGCGGTCGTCGGCAGCTACATGGACGTCATCCGCGACGAGGCGATCGTCGGGCTCAATCAACAGAACGTCCGCGTGCTCGACGTCAACCTGCGCGCCAGCCGCGACCGTTTCCAGGTCGGTGACCTGACCCGTACCGATGTCGCGCAATCGGAGGCGCGGCTCGCGCTTGCACGCGCGCAATTGCAGTCCGCCGAGGCGCGGCTGATCGCCAGTCGGGAGGGGTACATCAGGCTCGTCGGCCTGCCGCCGCTCGCGCTCGAACAGCCGCCGACGCTGCCCAACCTGCCGGCCTCTCCCGAGGCGGCGGCGATCGCCGCGGTGGATCACAACCCCGCGCTGATCGCCGCGCTGCGCCAGCGCGACGCCACGCGCTACGACGTCGGCGTGGCCAAGGCGCAGCGACTGCCGCGGCTGAACGCCGTCGCGGGGGGCACCTATTTCAACTTCCTGGGATCGCTGGGGTCCGCCACCAGCGGTAACGTCGGCCAGTCCGGCAATGGCGCGACGGCGGGGCTGCAACTGACCGTGCCGATCTTCCAGGGCGGGCGTCCCGGCGCACAGGTTCGCCAGGCGCAGGCGTTTCGGTCTCAGGCGATCGAGAATGCCACTGCCACCGAACGCGCAGTCATCGCGCAGGCGCGCTCGGCCTATGCCAGCTGGAGGTCGTCGAACGAGGTGATCGCGTCATCCGAAACCGCGGTGCAGGCCAACCGGCTGTCGCTGGAGGGCGTGCGCGCCGAGAACAGCGTCGGCACCCGCACCATCCTCGACATCCTGAACGCCGAGCAGGAATTGCTGAACAGCCAGGTGACCCTCGTCACCGCGCGCCGAGACGCCTATGTCGCAGGGTTCGCGCTGCTTGCCGCGATGGGCGATGCCGAGGCGCGCGACCTGGGGCTGGACGGCGGGCCGCTGTACGATCCGCTGACCAATTACAACCGCGTGCGCCGCTCGATCAACGATTTCGCCAGCGACGGAGAGCCGGCCGCGGTCGCGACCCGCACCGACCAGACACCGGCGCAAAATGCGGTGGTGACCAAGCCGCTCGATCCGCAACTGGACAGCGCGGTTGACAGAAGCCAGGCTTTGACGACAGGTGCGGCTTCGCCGAACCGGCAGTAGGGCGGCGGCAAGCGAAGGTCGTTTCATGGGGGATATCAGCGCCGAACCGTCGATGGAGGAAATCCTTTCCTCGATAAAGCGGATCATCGCCGAGGAGGGCGAGGGGATACCCCAGCGCACCCGGCGTCCGCAGCGCGCTTCCGTCACGCCGATCGGACAGGACGCGCAGGTCGATTCCGGCGAGGTGCTGGAACTCAGCGAACCGCTTCCGGCCGCCCGGCGCCCGGCCGATCGGCCCACCGCCGAGCGGGCTTCCGCCGCAGCCCCTCAGCCTGCTCCGCCCGCTGTGGAGACAACCGCCCCCGAACCCATCGTGTCGCAACAGGCCGCCGCCGCCAGCCGCGGCTCGCTGGAGGCGCTCAGCCGGGTGATCGTGCGGCCGGATGGCGCGACTGCCGACAACACGCTGGAAGCGCTGGTGCGCGAGATGCTGCGCCCGATGCTGCGCGACTGGCTCGACGCCCGGCTGCCGACGATGGTCGAGGCGATGGTCGCCCGCGAAATCGAACGGATCACCGGGTCGTCGTCCTGAGCAGGGGGCCTGACGCGACGACCTTGCCGATCGCTTTGGCTTCTGCTGTATCGGCGGCCATGAAGATCGCATTTACCGCCACCCTGCTGGCGCTCACGCTCGCCTCCCCGCTCGCGGCACGCCAGCTCACCATCGCCGACGTCACGATGCTCAGCCGCGTCGGCGCGCCCGCCGCCACGAAGGACGGACATTGGCTCGTCTGGGCGCAGCGCGAAACCGATCTCGCCGCCGATCGCGGCCGGTACGACCTGTGGCGGCTCGACCTGAGCAAAGCCGGCACGCAGCCCGAACGCCTGGTGGCCGACCCCGAGGCCAATGAGAACGATCCGCAGATCGTCGGCACCACGGTCTATTTCTCCTCCGACAAGGGCGGCGAGGATGCGATCTGGGCAGTGCCCGTCACCGGCGGCACCCCGCGTCGGCTGACCGGGTTCAAGGGCGGCTTCGGCGGCTTCAAGGTCGCGCCGACTGCGGACCGCCTCGTCGTCTGGGCGGATCGCAAGCCGGGCGCGCCGAGCCTTGAACCCGCGATGGAAAAGAAGGACGCGAACGCGGGCGCCGCGCGGGTCTATGATCGCCTGTTCGTTCGCCATTGGGACACGTGGGCGGGCGGCAATCGGTCGCAGCTCTTCGTCCTGCCGCTGACCGCCGCGGGGGCGCCGGGCAACGGTATTCCGCTCGTCGGCGCGCTGGTCGGCGACGCGCCGTCGAAGCCGTTCGGCGGCGGCGAGGAGATCGCCTGGAGTCCCGACGGCCGCACGCTTTACTTCGCGCTGCGCGAGGCCGGGCGGATCGAATCGACCTCGACCAACCTCGACATCTTCCAGGTGCCGGCCGACGGCTCGGCTGCGCCGGTCAACCTCACCGACGCAAATGACGCGACCGACAACCAGCCGTCGGTCTCCCCCGATGGCCGCAAACTGGCGTATGTCGCGATGCGCCGGCCGGGCTACGAAGCCGATCGCCAGGTGCTGACGGTGCGCGATCTGGCGAGCGGCCGGACGGTGTCGCTTACCGAGCGGTGGGACCGTTCGGTCGGCTCGATAGCCTGGGCACCCGATTCGAAATCGCTCTACGTCACCGCGGAAGACACGCAGGAAAACCCTTTGTGGCGGGTCGATGCCGCCACCGGGCAGGTCGCCCGGCTGACCGCGGCCGGCAACGTGTCGGCGGTGGCGGTGACCGCCACCGGCGTGGTGGTCGCGATGAACAGCCTGACCGCGCCCGACGACTTCTACCGCATCGCCCCGGTCGCGCCGGTGCGGCTGACCTCGGTCAACGCGGCGAAGCTGCGCGGCATCGACATGCCCCAGGTGTCACGCTTCAGCTTCAAGGGGGCCAACGCCGACACGGTCTGGGGCTATGCGGTCAAGCCGTATGGCGCGACGGGCAAGGTGCCGGTCGCGTTCATGGTCCACGGCGGGCCGCAGGGGTCGAGCAACAACAGCTGGTCGTACCGCTGGAACCCGGCCGTATTCGCGGGCGCGGGTTACGGGCTGGTCGCGGTCGATTTCCACGGTTCGACCGGATACGGCCAGGCGTTCACCGACGCCATTCGCAACAACTGGGGCGGCTGGCCGCTCGAGGATCTGCAAAAGGGGCTGAGCGCGGCGACCACGCAATTCCCCTGGCTCGACGGCGACAACGCCTGCGCGCTCGGCGCCAGCTACGGCGGCTATATGATGAACTGGATCGAGGGCAAATGGCCCGACCGGTTCAAGTGCATCGTCCAGCACGACGGCGTCTTCGATGCGCGCGCGATGGCCTATGAGACCGAGGAACTGTGGTTCGACGAATGGGAACACGGCGGCAAGACCTATTACGAAGACCCGCAAGCCTATGAAAAATGGAACCCGGTGCATTACGTCGCGCAGTGGAAGACGCCGATGCTGGTGATCACCGGCGAAAAGGATTTCCGGATACCCTATACACAAGGGCTGGCGAGCTTCACCGCGCTCCAGCGCCGCGACATCCCGTCGCGGCTGGTGGTATTTCCGAACGAGAACCACTGGGTGCTGAAGCCGAAGAACTCGCGCCGATGGTATGGCGAGGTGCTGGGGTGGATGGACAGATGGACGGGGAAGGGCGGTTGACCCTTTCGGAAGGTCGGTTCGATACCTATGATTGATCGACAGGAGACGGCGGATGAAGTTGGAGATTGTCGATAGTCCGGTGACGGGCGAAAAGGCTGCCAAGGCTCGCTATCGGATCGCAATGGTCGATGGGGAGCCTATCCGCATTCGAGTGGTGAACGCAGACAGTCCGACCTTCGGCGCCGACTTTGCCGCGGCTTTTCGCGAAAACGTCCGGCGTCTTCGCCGCGAGAACAGAATGTTGGACGCTGCCGAGTGAGCCCTACCGTTCGCGCCTCCACCAATCCGCGGCTGTGGATCGTTGCGGGGCCGAACGGATGTGGAAAGAGTTCGGCCTACGATCGCAGCGACATCGACGAGGCGGGTGGATCGGTCTGGATCATCAATCCGGACCTGCTGACGGTGCGCATCCGCGACGCCGAGGGGCTGGGTCAGCGCGACGCCAACCTCGCTTCGGTCGAGCGGATCGAACGCTGGCTGGACGCGTCGATCGAAGCGCATCAGACGATTGGCGTCGAGACGGTCCTGTCCACCGGCAAATATCGACGATTGGTGACCAAAGCCAAGGCGTTCGGCTTCGAGGTGTGGCTCACCTACGTCTATGTCGCGTCGGTCGAGCGTCAGCTGGAACGGATCGGATTGCGCGTTGCCAAGGGCGGGCATGCCGTACCCGAGGACAAGGTGCGCGAGCGCAGGTTTCGATCGTTCGATCAACTTCCCTGGTTCTTCCATCACGCAGACACCGCGTTGTTGTTCGACAATTCTGGCAGTGAGCCGGAGAAAGTGGCGGACAAAAGCGGCGGGCAGGCGTGGATCGGCCGTGGGCTGCTGCCCGAGTTACGCGAACGGCTGCTAGCCGGCGTTTGATCGCGAGAAAGGGTTTTAGCGCAGGCGAGCGGGCGCTACAGCCCCCCGCATGACCGAACTCCCCAAGACCTTCGACCCTGCCGAGATCGAATCGCGCTGGTATGCGCATTGGGAAGAGAACGGCCTGTTCCACCCCGACCGGCCGGGTGCCGAGCCGTGGACGATCGTCAACCCGCCGCCCAACGTCACCGGCAGCCTGCACATCGGCCATGCGCTCGACAATACGTTGCAGGATATCCTGACGCGGCACGCGCGGCTGAAGGGCAAGGACGCGCTCTGGGTGGTCGGCACCGACCATGCCGGCATCGCGACGCAGATGGTGGTCGAGCGCCGGATGAACGCGCTGGGGCAGAAGCGCACCGACCTGACGCGCGAGGCGTTCGTCGAGAAGGTGTGGGACTGGAAACACGAGAGCGGTGGCGAGATCACCCGCCAGCTGCGGCGGCTCGGCTGTTCGATGGACTGGGCCAACGAACAGTTCACGATGGACCCGCATTTCAGCCGCGCGGTGCTGAAAGTGTTCGTAGACCTGCACCGCGAGGGCCTGCTGTATCGCGACAAACGGCTGGTGAACTGGGATCCAGGCCTGGGCACCGCGATCAGCGACCTGGAGGTCGAGACGCGCGAGATCGCGGGCAAGTTCTGGCACCTGCGCTATCCGCTGGCCGACGGGTCAGGCCACATCTCGGTCGCGACGACCCGGCCGGAGACGATGCTGGCCGACATGGCGGTCGCGGTGAATCCGACGGACGAACGCTATACCGCGCTCGTCGGCAAGATGGTCCGCCTCCCGATCACTGGCCGCGAAATCCCGATCATCGCGGACGATCATGCCGATCCCGAACTTGGCAGCGGTGCGGTGAAGATCACGCCGGGCCACGATTTCAACGACTTCGAGGTAGGCCGCCGCGCGGGGATCGAGGCGCGCGACATGCTCAACATGCTCGATGCCAAGGCCCAGATCGTCGATTGCGGCGGCGTGCCGCAGGCGCTGGTCGGCCTCGACCGCTTCGCCGCGCGCACCGCGGTGATCGCGATGCTCGAGGCCGAAGGCGCACTGGAACGCGTCGAGGACCGCACGATCCAGACGCCTTATGGCGACCGCTCTGGCGTGGTGATCGAGCCGTGGCTGACCGACCAATGGTATGTCGACGCCAAGACGCTCGCCCAGCCCGCGATCGAGGCGGTGCGTTCAGGCGCGATCCGGATCGTGCCGAAGACGTGGGAGAAGACGTTCTTCAACTGGATGGAGAACATCCAGCCGTGGTGTGTCAGCCGGCAATTGTGGTGGGGGCATAGGATACCGGCTTGGTTTGGGCCGAACTTGGACGAACAAGGGGAAGGTCATCTTTCTTTAACGGGGAGACACGAGATTTTCGTGGCTGAAACCGAGGCAGAAGCACTGGCGCAAGCTCGGAAGCGGTATGACGAGGATGTTTTAGTCCTGGAGCATTTTGAGGATGCGATGGACGAACTACTCAATGCAGCGTCGGAAAAGCGACCGGCGCGCTTCTGCATTTGGCGCGATCCTGACGTCCTCGACACCTGGTTCTCCTCCGCGCTCTGGCCCTTTGCGACTTTGGGCTGGCCCGAGCAACAGGCACGCCCCTCCCCTTCAGGGGAGGGGATGGGGGTGGGGCGTGTCAGTCTCACCGAGACCGACGTGCCCGTGGACACCCCCCACCCCAACCCAGTTTCAGGTCGATCAGGCTCCCAGCCTGACCTGAACCGCGCGGGGCGCGGTTCACCTGAAACTCCTGAAGGGGAGGGGCTGAAGAATCTCCACGGCCGCTACCCCAACGACGTGCTCATCTCGGGCTTCGACATCCTGTTCTTCTGGAACGCGCGGATGATGATGCAGGGTTTGCACTTCATGGGAGATGTGCCCTTCAAGACATTGTATCTCCACGGCCTCGTCCGCGCGGCGGACGGCGCGAAGATGTCGAAGTCCAAGGGCAACACCGTCGATCCGCTCGGGTTGATCGACAAATACGGGGCCGATGCGCTGCGCTTCTTCATGGCGGCGATGGAGAGCCAGGGCCGCGACATCAAGATGGATGAGAAAAGGGTCGAGGGCTATCGCAACTTCGCGACCAAGCTGTGGAACGCGGCGCGCTTCGCGCAGGGCTATGGCATCGGCGGCAGCGATACGCTGGAGCCGCCCGCCGCGACGCTGGCGGTGAACAAGTGGATCGTCGCCGAGACGGTGGCGACCATCCAGGCGGTCGACCTGGCGCTGGCCGACTATCGCTTCGACGGTGCGGCGAACGCGATCTATCAATTCGTCTGGAGCCGCTTCTGCGACTGGTATCTCGAACTCATCAAGCCTCAGATGGTCGGCGACGAGCGAGGCGTACTTGACGACGAGACCAAGGCCGTCGCCGGCTGGGTGCTCGACCAGATCCTCGTCCTGCTCCACCCCTTCATGCCCTTCATCACCGAAGAACTCTGGCACGCGCTCAGCCCCCGCCAGCACGACCTGATCGTCGGCCGCTGGCCGATGGCGGACGCGCGCGCGATCGACCCGGAGGCGAGCCGCGAGATCGACTGGCTGATCCGGCTGGTGAGCGAAGTCCGCACCGCACGTACCGAACTTAACGTGCCGCCGAGCGCGCGGGTGCCGTTCGCGGTCGGCGATGCGTCGGAGACGACACACGCCCGCCTCCGCACCCATGCCGCGACGATCGCGCGTCTCGCCCGGATCGAGCAGAGTGCAGCCGTAGGCGGCGAAGCGCAGGTCGTCGTCGACGAAGCGACCTATGTCCTCGCGCTCGGCGACGTGATCGACCTCACCGCCGAACGCGCGCGCTTGGGCAAGGCGATAGCGGCCGCCGAAAAGGAACGCGACGCGCTCGCCGGTCGCCTCTCCAACGCCACCTTCGTCGAGCGTGCCAAGCCCGAGGCGGTTGAAAAGGCCAAGGCGGACCATGCGGACAAGGCAGCGGAGGCCGAACGCCTGTCGGCGGCGTTGGCGCGGCTGGGGTAGGGCTGTCCTCCACCGCGACCACCTGTCACAGGGCGCCTCGCTCGGTCTTGCCCGCACCGCGCGGCCGGGCCGGCCACGGGGAAAACACATGCCCCTATGCGCGACCTTGATGAAGTTTGCGAAGAACGGACGGTCGGTATGAAGCCCCAGCACGATCTCACCGCCGGGCCGATCGGGCAGACCCTGCTCGCCTTCGCGCTGCCGACGCTGGGATCGAACATCCTCCAGTCGCTCAACGGCTCGATCAATTCGATCTGGGTGGGGCGGTATCTGGGGGAGGGTGCGCTGGCAGCGACGTCGAACGCCAACATCATCATGTTCCTGATGTTCGGCGCGGTGTTCGGCTTCGGCATGGCGGCGACGATCCTGGTCGGGCAGAACTTCGGGCGGCGCGACGTCGATGCGGCGCGGCGCGCGTTTGGCTCCGCGGTCGGGCTGGTGCTCGGCGTTGCGACGGTGATCGCGGCGCTGGGCTGGGTATTCGCGCCGCAGATCCTGCAGCTGCTCGCAACGCCGGGTGACGCGCTGCCGCTGGCGCTATCGTACCTGCGCGTCATCTTCCTGGGCCTGCCGGCGTCGATGCTGATGGTGCTGATGATGATGGGCCTGCGCGGCACCGGCGATTCGATGACGCCGCTCTGGTTCATGGCGATGAGCGTCGTGCTCGACAGCGGGCTGAACCCGCTGCTGATCGCCGGCATCGGGCCGTTCCCGCGCATGGGGATCGCCGGATCGGCCACCGCGACGCTGATCGCCAATCACGTCTCGCTGCTCGGCCTCGTCCTCTACGTCCATGTCAAGGATCTGCCGATCCGACTGAAGGGCGCCGAAATCCGCTACATCCTGCCCACCCGCGCGCTCAGCGGCACGATCGTGCGCAAGGGCCTGCCGATGGGCGCGCAGATGCTGGTGATGTCCACCGCCGCGCTGGCGATGATCGGGCTGGTCAACCGCGAGGGCGTCGATACCGCGGCCGCCTATGCCGTGTCGCAGCAATTATGGACCTATATTCAGATGCCCGCGCTGGCGATCGGCGCGGCGGTCAGCTCGATGGCGGCGCAGAACATCGGCGCCGGCCGCTGGGACCGGGTGGGCGCGATCACCGGCTATGGGCTGCTTTTCAACCTGGTGCTGACGGGCGTCATGGTGGCCGTCGTGATCCTGTTCGATCGCCCGGTTATGACCCTGTTTGTGCCGGAGAACAGCGCCGCGCTGCCGATCGCACGGCATATTCAGCTCATCGCGAGCTGGAACTTCATCGTCTTCGGCGCGACGATGGTGTTATTCTCGACGGTGCGCGCGAACGGCGCGGTGCTGGCGCCGCTGATCGCGCTGTTGATCTCGCTCTATCCGGTGCGGATCGGCTTCGCGCTGCTGGCGCGGCCGTGGCTGGGTGCGGATGCCTTGTGGTGGAGTTTTCCCCTCGGGTCGTGCGTCACTCTGGCGATGGCGGCGCTCTACTACCGCTTCGGCAACTGGCGCAGCGGATCGCTGGACGTGCCGCAGGACGAAGCGGGCGAGCAGGCGCATGCGATGACCGAACCCGGCGGTCGTTCTCAGCCTACGGGATAGGTGCCATCACCCGGATGATCCCGGCGGCCACCCGCGCGGTGACGGGCGTGTGTGCCAGCACCTCGCCGTCGATCGAGATCGGCAGCGAGGGGATGGTGTCGACCCGCATCGCCTTGCCGCGGAACTCGCGGACCTCCTCGTGCCGGGTCTCGTGCTTTATGGCGTTCGATACCCAATTGCGGATCAGCCGCCGCTTCACATGGCCGCACACCGCCTGGACGACGATCTCGCCCGAATCGACCTCCGCCGATTCGATCAGTTCGACGCCGCCGTGATAGGGGCCGTTGGAGATGCGCACCTCGACCACCCGCATCCGCTGGCGGTTTTCGCCCTCGCCGACGATCAGCGTGAACGGGCGGAACCGGAGGAACTGATACCCCGCCCAGCCGAGATAGCCGGCGCGCCCGAACACCTTCTTCAGGCCGTGCGGCACCGTCTCGGCGATCTTGGGGCTCAGGCCCATCGCCGCGCAATTGGCGAAATAATCGCCGTCGATCATCCCCAGGTCGATCCGCCGCGGCGCCCCCGTCCGCAGCACCTCGACCGCCCCTGCGATGTCGAGGGGAATACCCAGCGTGCGCGCAAAGCTGTTCGCGGTGCCCAGCGGCAGCACCCCAAGGATGACGTCATGGCCCACCATCAGGTCGACCAGCCCGCTGACCGTGCCGTCGCCGCCGCCCAGGATCAGCAGGTCGGGCTTTTTTGCCAGCGCCCGGCGGACGGTCGCCTCCAGATCCTCCGGGTTCTCCACCGCATGCGCATCGACCGGATAGGGGAGGGCGTCCATCGCCGAACACGCCTGTTCGAACAGCCGCCTCCCTTTGCGCGACATGGCGTTGACGACCAGCGCCGCGGACGTGATTTCGGTCATGGACACTCCATTCGGTTCGTGGGCGTAACGCTTGCCGACGCGCGTCCGATCCCGCAAAGCGCAGGCCATGACCGCCCGCTACCCCGCGCTCCGTCTTCGCCGCACCCGCGCGAGCGGTTGGAGCCGCCGCCTCCACGCCGAGACGGTGCTGACCCCCGCCGACCTGATCTGGCCGATGTTCATCGCGCAAGGGCAGGGGGTGGAGGAGCCGATCGCCGCGCTGCCCGGCGTGTCGCGCTGGTCGGTCGACGGCATCGTCGCGCGGGGGCGCGAAGCACGCGATCTCGGCATCCCCTGCGTGGCGCTGTTCCCCAACACACCCGCGCATCTGCGCTCCGACGATGGCGCGGAGGCGCAGAACCCGGACAATCTCATGTGCCGGGCGATCCGCGCGCTGAAGGATGCGGCGCCCGAAATCGGCGTGCTGACCGACGTGGCGCTCGATCCCTATACCACGCACGGCCATGACGGGCTGGTCGATGATGCGGGCTATGTCATCAACGACGCCACCGCCGATGCGCTCGTCCGCCAGGCGCTGACCCAGGCAGAGGCGGGCGCCGACATCATCGCACCCAGCGACATGATGGACGGCCGCATCGGCATGATCCGCGATGCGCTCGAGGCGGGCGGGCACCACAATGTCCAGATCATGAGCTATGCCGCCAAATACGCCTCGGCCTTTTACGGCCCGTTCCGCGCTGCGGTCGGCAGCCGCGGGCTGCTGAAGGGCGACAAGAAGACCTATCAGATGGACTCCGCCAATGCCGAGGAAGCGCTGCGCGAGGTCGCGCTCGATCTGGCCGAGGGCGCGGACAGCGTGATGGTGAAGCCGGGCCTGCCCTATCTCGACATCGTCGCCAGCGTGAAACAGCGGTTCGAGGTGCCGGTGTTCGCATACCAGGTGTCCGGCGAATATGCGATGATCGAGGCGGCGGTCGCGGCGGGGGCGGGGGATCGCGACGCACTGGTGCTGGAGACGCTGATGGCGTTCAAGCGCGCGGGCTGTTCGGGGGTGCTCACCTATCACGCGGCGCACGCTGCCCGGCTGCTGGGCGCATGATCGAAACCGCGCGGCTGATCCTGCGGGGGTGGCGCGAGGAGGATGTCGCGCCGTTCGAAGCGATGGGCCGCGATCCGCGCGTCATGGCACATTTCCCCGCGCTGCTCATGCCCGGAGAGGCGCGGGCGATGATCGGGCGGCAGGAGGCGATCCGCGCCGCGCTGGGCCACTGCTTCTGGGCGATCGAGCGCCGCAGCGACCGCGCGTTCCTCGGCTTCTGCGGTGTCAAACCGGGGCCAGAGGGGACGCCCATCGACGGCGAGCTGGAGATCGGCTGGCGTCTCGCCCGCAACCATTGGAGCCAGGGCTATGCGCGCGAGGCAGCGGCGGCCACGCTGGACTGGACCTGGGCCAACACCGACCGGGCGAAGGTCTGCGCGATCACCGTTCACGCCAATGAAGCGAGTTGGGGATTGATGATCCGGTTGGGCATGACGCGGGTCGAAGACGGCGACTTCGATCACCCCGCGCTGCCGCCGGGCCATCGGCTTCGTCGGCACGTCTTCTACGCGATCGGTCGCCCGGCGGGTTGAAGTCTCGAGCGTGACGCCTTGCGTTGAAACCGTTCGTCCCGAGACGCTGGCCCGAATGTATTCCGTTCGTCCTGAGGAGCCGCTGAGCGAAGTCGAAGCGGCGTCTTGAAGGACAGGTGAGACCCACTGCCCTCCGAGACCGGCCTTTCGCCTGCGTTTGAGGCTCGTCAAGACTAAGGGAAGTAAATCATCCAACGTCACCATGCCTAGATCGGCCGATCGGGCGACAAGCGGCTGTCCTACCGCGTCGCGCATGGCTAACGTCGGCGGCGATGACCATTTGCACCTGCATCACGCCTCTCCGTTCCGGCTGCACGAAAACCGCGTTGGGGAAAGCATTTTGCGCGGGACGTAGTGGCCGGTGTGTCCGGTTCCGCGCCCAATTTCCGAGTCGCGCATGATCGCCCGAAACGCCGGCCGCGCGCTGTTCGTCGCGACGATTCTCTGTGGATCGTTTCTGCTTTTCCTCGTCCAGCCGATGATCGCGCGCATGGCGCTGCCGCGGCTCGGCGGCGCGCCGGCGGTGTGGAACTCCGCCATGCTGGTGTATCAGGCGCTTCTGCTCGGCGGCTATGCCTATGCGCATTGGCTCGGCCGGGTGCGCCCGCGCACGCAGGCGGCGATCCACGTCGCGGTGCTGGCGCTTGCCGCCTTGTGGCTGCCGATCGGCCTGGCGGCGACCGATCCTCCCGCCGATGCCTCGCCCGCCTTCTGGGTGCCGTGGTTGCTCGGGCTGTCGATCGGGCCGCTCTTCTTCGCGGTGTCGGCACAGGCGCCGCTCATCCAGCGCTGGTTCGCGGTGGCCAGTGGCGGGCGCGATCCCTATGCGCTCTACGCCGCCTCCAATCTGGGCAGTTTCGCCGGGCTGATCGCCTATCCGCTGATCGTCGAGCCGACGATGGCGCTGCACGCCCAAAGCCTGCTCTGGAGCGGCGGCTATGTCGTCCTCGCCGCGTTGGTGATCGCGTGCGCAACCCTGTTGCCGGCGGCCGCCAAGGCCGAACATGTCGTCTATACCAGCGCGCCTGCGGCGCGGCGCAGGATTGTCCACTGGATCGCGCTGGCGCTGGTGCCGTCGGGGCTGATGCTCGCGACCTCGACCTATCTGACGACGGACATCGTCGCGATGCCGCTGCTCTGGGTGCTGCCGCTGGGCATCTACCTGCTCAGTTTCTCGATCGCCTTTGCGCAGAACCGCGCCGCCGCCGATCTCATCACCCGCATCGCGCCGGTCACGATCCTGCTTTTCGGCGGCGTCATGATCGGCGGCTATCAGGAGGTGCCATATTTCAACGCAGGCATCGCGCTGGTGCTGCTGTTCATGGCCGCGACTGCGCTGCACACCGCGCTGTACCGGATCAGGCCGGAGCCGGACCGGCTGACCGGCTTCTACCTTGCGATGTCGTTCGGCGGCGTGCTCGGCGGCATCTTCGCCGGGCTGATCGCGCCGGTGGTGTTCGACTGGACCTACGAATTTCCGCTGCTGATCCTGGCCGCGGGCGTGCTGGTGCCGCAGGTCTTCCTAACCCGTGCGGTTCGCGATTCCTGGTTCACGTCGCGGACGATCGCATTCGCCACCGTGATCTTCGCGATCGCCTTGCTCTTTGTGTTGCGCGCCTTCGGCCCCGCCGATCTGTTCGGCGATCAGCACATGGGACTGTCGTTCGTCATCATCGCGGTCGTCGGTGTCGCCACGATCGGCGCGCGCCTGCCCTATGTCGTGCTGCTGACGAGTACGTTGATATTGTTCGGCGGCTACCGTGCGCTGGCGCTGTCGTACGAAGGCGATGCGCGGACCCGCAGCTATTTCGGCGTGTACACGATCCGCGGCGATGCTCGGGTGCGTGAGCTGGACCACGGCACCACTGTTCACGGCATCCAGCTGAAAGGATCGGAACGGCGTGAGCGCACGCCGACGACCTATTATGCGCCGCGATCGGGCGTCGGGCGCGCGATGCTGCGCCTTTCCGCGCAGGCGCGGGTCGGCGTCGTCGGCTTGGGGACGGGGACGCTCGCCTGCTATGCGCGTCCAGGCCAGCAATGGCGTTTCTACGAGATCGACCCCGCGGTGGTGCGGATCGCACGCGACTCCGGGCACTTCACCTATCTGGCGCGCTGCCTGCCTCAGCCGGCCATCCGCCTGGGCGATGCGCGGCTGCGGCTGGCGCAGGAGGCGCCGGCCAGTCTGGATATGCTCGCGCTCGACGCCTTCTCGTCCGATGCGGTGCCGATGCACCTGATGACGCGGGAGGCATTTGCCACCTATGCGCGCGTGCTGGCGCCGGACGGCGTGCTGATGGTGCACATATCCAATCGCTTCCTCGATCTCGAACCCGTCGTCGATGCCGCGGCGCGCGGCGGCGGCTGGCAGGCACGGCGGCTCGATTACCGCCCGTCCTTGCTTGACCGGGGCAGGCCCTCGGCTTCCCTCTGGATCGCCCTCACGCGCGATCCCGCCGTCATGGCGAAACTGACGCGCGGCGATCCGGATTGGGAGCCGTTGCGGGCGCGCGACGGCTTCACCGGCTGGACCGACGATTATTCAACCATACTGCCCTTGTTGAAGGGGTTCTAGGCCGGTGCGAGCATCGCCTGGAGCCGCGCGATCGTCTCCCCCTGCCGGGCCGTTTCCGCCTCCGCGCGCGCGCCGAGCGCCGTCAGCGCCGGATAGGCGGGCGCCAGCGTCGCACCGCGCTCGATCGCGATCTGCTCTATATCGGTGGCAACGGCCGATGCCTGTGCCCGCCAGTCGTCCAGCGTCGCCAGTGCGCTCTGCGCGCTCAGCCATGCCTCGCTGCCTGCGCGCGCACTCCGGGCGGCCGACGCAGCACGCTGCGCCGTCGCCGCATCGCGTGCGAACCCGGCGGCAACGGTGTCGAGCCGCGCCGCAAGCGGCGTCAACCGCGCGTCGAGCACGGGATCCGGCGCGGCGGTCGCCACCACGGTTTCCGGCTCGGCAAAGCCCTGCTTCTCGATGCCGCGGGGTGCAAGCGAGGGATAACCCCCACCGTCCGAAGTGCAGCCGACAAGCGCAAGCAGAAGGGCGGCGGCGGGGGCTTTGCGGAACATGGGGGCGATCATCGCGCCGGGTCTAGGTCGGCTGGGCAGGGCACGCAACAAATTGCCGATAGCCTCTTGCACCATCCGGCTCGCCTGCTAATAGCGCCCCTCCGATGTGCGCCCGTAGCTCAGCTGGATAGAGCATCAGACTACGAATCTGAGGGCCGGGCGTTCGAATCGCTCCGGGCGCACCAACACACCCCCGCCGAAGTCTCTGACTCGGCGGGGGTTTGTGTTTCAGACGGACCGCGCTTCGGCGATCGCGGCGAGCATGGCGGCGGCGATCTCGCGGCGACAGATCAGCAGGTCGGGCAGCAGCGGGTTCTCGCAATTGTAAATGAGCGGACTGCCGTCGATCCGCGATGCGTGAAGCCCGGCCGCCAGCGCCACCGCGGCGGGGGCACAATTGTCCCACTCATATTGGCCGCCATCGTGAAGATAGGCGTCGGCGCGGCCCTCCACGACGGCCATCGCCTTGGCACCCGCCGATCCCATCGCCAGCATCGCCGCGCCCATCGCTTGTGCGGTGAGCCTGGCGATCTCCGGCGCCCTGGTCCGGCTGACCGCGATGGTTAGCGGCGCACAAGGGCGGCGGGGAAGAGCCGCGTCATCGGTCGCATAGACCTTGCCGGCAGCGGGCACCGCCACCGCGCCGATCGACGGACGACCGCCGATCGCCAGGCCGATGTGGACCGCCCAATCGTCCAGCCCCTCGGCATATTCGCGGGTGCCGTCCAGCGGATCGACGATCCATACCCGGCTGGCCGCACAGCGCGCACGGTCATCCACCGATTCCTCGGAAAGGATGAAGTCGCCGGGGCGGGCAGCGCGTAGACGATCCAGGATGAGCGCATTGGCCTGCGCATCCCCCCGGTCCCCGAGTGCCCGCCCATTGCAATCGCCCCGCCGACGAATGGCGAGCAGCAACGCGCCCGCTTCCTCGGCGACGGCACGCGCCAATTCGGTGTCGTTCACAGGTCGGGGCTCCAGATACCGACGACATGTTCGACGACACGCTCAGCGGCGGCTTCGGGGGTTTCGCGGCGGGTGTCGATCCTCAGTTCCGGGGCAAGCGGCGGTTCGTATGGGCTGTCGATCCCCGTGAAATTGGCGAGCTGTCCGGCACGCGCCTTGCCATACAGCCCCTTGACGTCGCGGGCCTCGGCATCGGCGAGGGGCGTGTCGACGAAGATCTCGACGAACTCGCCCTCGGGCAACAGGCTGCGCACCATGTCGCGTTCGGCGCGAAAGGGGGAGATGAAAGCGGTCAGCACGATCAGCCCGGCATCGGTCATCAGCTTGGCGACCTCGCCGACGCGGCGGATGTTCTCGACGCGGTCGGCTTCGGTGAAGCCCAGGTCGCGGTTCAGCCCGTGACGGACGTTGTCGCCGTCCAGCAGGAAACTGTGGCGCCCGAGGGCGTGCAGCTTCTTCTCCACCAGATTGGCGATGGTCGATTTGCCGGCGCCCGACAATCCGGTGAACCACAGGACGCGCGGACGCTGGCCCTTTTGGGCGGCATGGGCGTCGCGAGTGATGTCGATCGCCTGCCAGTGGACGTTCTGCGCCCGACGAAGGGCAAAGCGGACCATGCCCGCCGCGACCGTGGCGTTGGTCGCCCGGTCGATCAGGATGAAACCGCCCAGGTCGGCGCCGTCCTCATACGGTTCGAAGACGATCGCACGGTCGGTATAGACTTCCGCGACACCGATGTCGTTCAACTCCAGCGTCTTGGCAGACAGTTCGGCCTGGGTATTCACGTCGATGACATGGCCCGGGGGCTGGACGGTGGCGCCGACGCTCTGGGTGCCGAGTTTCAGCTGATAGGTCCGGCCGGGAACCAGGGCGGTGTCCGACAGCCATACGAGCGTGGCCGAGAACTGGTCGGCCGCCTGGGGCGGCGCATCGGCGGCCGCGATCACGTCGCCACGCGAGCAATCCACCTCGTCGGCGAGCACCAGGGTGACCGACTCGCCAGGCTGCGCCTCCCTGCGGTCGCCGCCGAGCGTGACGATCCGCTTGACCGTGGTCGTTCGTCCGGAGGGTATGATCCGCACCCGGTCGCCAACGCCTACGGCGCCGCTCGCGATCATCCCGGCAAAGCCGCGGAAGTCCAGATCGGGACGATTGACCCATTGGACCGGCAGCCGGAACGGCCGGGTAGCTGCGCGATCGACATCGACCGAGACCGATTCCAGATGACCGAGCAGCGTCGAACCTGCGTACCAAGGCATCTGGGGCGCTGCGTCCGCGACGTTGGCACCGGTCAGCCCCGAAAGCGGAATGGCGATGAAGCGCGTGATCCCGATCGACGTTGCAAACCGGCGATAATCCGCAACGATCGTGTCGAAGACTGCCTGATCGTGGTCGACCAGGTCCATCTTGTTCACCGCCAGCACAATCTCGCGAATGCCGACGAGGTGGGCGAGATAGCTGTGGCGCCGCGTCTGGGTCAGTACGCCCTTGCGTGCATCGACCAGGATCACCGCCAAATCCGCGGTCGATGCGCCGGTGACCATGTTGCGGGTATATTGCTCGTGGCCCGGTGTGTCGGCGACGATGAACTTGCGCTTTTCGGTAGCGAAGAAGCGATAGGCGACGTCGATCGTGATCCCCTGCTCGCGCTCGGCGGCGAGGCCATCGACCAGCAGCGCGAAGTCGATATTCTGCCCCTGCGTTCCGAGCCGTTTCGAATCGGATTCCAGCGCGGAAAGCTGGTCTTCGAAGATCTGCTTCGAATCGTAAAGCAGCCGCCCGATCAGCGTCGACTTACCATCGTCCACCGACCCGCAGGTGATGAAGCGCAGCATCGACTTTCGTGCGTGGGACTCCAGATAGGCGTCGATATCGGCGGCGATGAGCGCCTCGGGCGTGTAGGCGTTCATCAGAAATATCCCTCGCGCTTCTTCTTCTCCATGCTTGCGGCCTGATCGTGGTCGATCGCGCGGCCCTGACGTTCGCTGGTGGTGGTCAGCAGCATTTCCTGGATGATCGCCGGCAGCGTGGCGGCCCCACTCTCCACTGCGCCGGTCAGCGGATAACAGCCCAACGTCCGGAAACGGATCGACCGTTCCACGGGCATTTCGCCGGGCCGGAGCCGGAAGCGGTCGTCGTCGATCATCAACAGCAGCCCATCGCGTTCGACGGTGGGGCGCGGCGCGGCAAAATAGAGCGGCACGATCTCGATCCCCTCGGCCATGATGTACTGCCAGATGTCGAGTTCGGTCCAGTTCGACAAAGGGAAGACGCGTATGCTCTCCCCCTTGTGGATGCGCGTATTGTACAGGCGCCAAAGCTCCGGGCGCTGTGCCTTGGGATCCCATCCATGCGCGGCGGAGCGGAAGGAGAAGATGCGCTCCTTGGCGCGGCTCTTCTCCTCGTCGCGGCGGGCACCGCCGAACGCCGCGTCATAGCCGCCTGCGCTCAGCGCCTGCTTCAGGCCTTCGGTCTTCCACATATCGGTGTGGCGCGATCCGTGATCGAACGGGTTGATCCCCGCAGCCTCGGCCTCCGGGTTGCGATGGACAATCAACGCCATGCCGGCGTCCGCCGCCGCCCTCTCCCGCAGGTCGTACATCGCCCGGAATTTCCAGGTCGTATCGACGTGGAGCAGCGGGAAGGGGGGACGAGCCGGATAGAACGCCTTCTTGGCCAGATGAAGCATCACCGCGGAATCCTTGCCCACGGAATACAGCATCACCGGCGCCTCGGCCTCGGCAACGACTTCGCGCAGGATGTGGATGCTTTCGGCTTCCAGCCGCTGGAGGTGCGTAAGGGCTTGCATGTCCATGCCAGATAGACCGCGACGCCGTCGGCGCGACCAAATAATCCTGTCAGGGGATGAAGTCGCGGCGCTCGCGCTCGATCGAGTCGAGGATGCGTGCTCCGGCCATGAACACCGCAACCGGGCATGCGAGGAACAGCAGGCGCCCGCCCCATCCGGGGTATTGCTGGAGATAATGGATGCCGCGCTCCACCGCCCCGGTGCCCAGCCCATAAATGACGAGAAACGCCTCGAACTTGGTCTTGATGACGAACAGGCGGCGGATGCTTCTGAACATGCGTGTGTCTTAGCAAAAGGCGGGCCAATCCCCGAATACCGTGCCCGGCGTACGGAGCGGCATGGTTACCCGTCAATTAATCCGACAGTCGAAGAACTGTTAATCCCTTGGCTCTAGGGTGTTCTGCCAAGGATCGGGAGAGACGATGATGCCGGCGGGAACGATGAGTGTCGATGCGTTGATCCACAGCGCGTCGAGCGCGACGACGGTGCTGAAGCAGGTGACGTCTGGCAAGGCCGCCGAGGATCACGCAGAGACAAACGTCAGGACGCTCCAGCAGCTTACCGAAATTCTTGAGCGGATGACGGGCGAACTGACGAGCCGCCGCGCGAGTGACCGTTTCCAGACCGCGTTGGACCGCATTGCGCATCTGAAAGTGCGCAGCGCGAGCGAGCTGATTGAGCAGGGCAAGTGGAAGAAACTGGCCGACGAACTGCAGGCCATTGCCCAGAGCGCGCTCAACCCCGATGGGGCCGTCGGGCGGTAGCTAGAGTAACACGGCCAAATCGAGGGCTTCCAACAAAGCGGTGCGCGCTATCCGAGCAGCCGGCCAGTCGCCCAGGGTGGCATGATCCCCAGCATTCACGTGCTCGGGCCAGTATGTTTCGATGATCGCGGCTATGCGGGCCAGCTTCGCTTCATCAACCAGGAAGCGCGCGTCTACGGTTGCAGGATCGCACACGACCCGTAGGCGCAGGCAAGCGGGACCACCGCCGTTCGCCATCGACTCGCGCACATCGACAGGGACAAGTCGGCGTATCGGGCCGTTGCCGGCAACCAACGCTTCGAGCCACGCCCACACGCGCACATTGGCCTGCGCTTCGGTGGGCAGGATAAATGCCATACCGCCCGTTGGCAGAGTAACCAGCTGCGCATTGAAGAGGTAGCTTGCGATTGCGTCTCGCAGCGATACCGCCTCGGACGGTACCTCGATTATCTCAACCTGCGGCATGCGGTCGCGCAGCATAGCGTAGAAGCGGTCGCGATCGACGAAGGCTTGCTCATGCGCGAACAGCACCGTTTCGTTCGCGACCGCGACGACATCGTTATGAAACGCGCCTGCCGCGATCGCTTCCGGGGATTGCTGGACGAATAGCGCTCGTTCGGGATCAAGCCCGTGGCGGCGGGCGACGCTTTCGCTTGCGATGCGGTGTTGGCGTGCCGGGAAGCGTCCACCCAGTTCGCCGTAAACGAAGACCTCGACGCCGGGCGCACCGTGCGCAGTCGCGAGCCGCATATGATTGGCCGCGCCCTCGTCGCCGTAAGGAGCAGGGATCGGGGCATGGACCGCGAAGGCGCGGGTGTCCGCAAAGGCGAGTTCGAGCTGCGCCAAAGTCTCAGGCCACTCGTGCGCGCGGTGCGGCATGGTAATCAGATTGGCGACGCTGAGGTGACAGCGCCCGTCGTGGGTGTCGGGCGCGGGGGAGACGGTCGCGGCATTGGCGGCCCACATCGCGGAGGCCGAGGTCGCTGGCGCCCACAAGGCACCGGCCCGCGTCGCATCGGTGCCCATTGCCGTGAGCCAGCGCGTGTCGGGCCGATCGTGAGGGAGCAAAATACCCTGTACCAAGCCGAGCGCCAGGTTTGCCCGCATCTTCGCCACGCCCTGCAACGCGGCGGCGCGGGGGTGGGACGTGGCGCCGGCGTTGCCGGTCGCGGCCAAATTGCCGGGGCTTAGCCCAGCGTAATTGTGGGTGGGGCCGACGATCCCATCGAAGTTTATCTCGATCGACGTCACACGCGCGGCACCCAGGTAACGCGGTCGTCGGCGGACAGTCCCAGCGCGTCCGCGCCGTCGGGTGACATAACGATGCCATCGTCCGCCGGCCGCACGCGCGCATAGGCGGCGCGGAAATCAGCCAGACGCCCGGTGGAGACGATCGCTTCTTCGCCACCCTCGCGGTCGATCGCAACGACTGCGGCGTCCTTGGCGTCGCGCACTGTCCGGACGCGATCGGTTCGCGCCATCATCGTCGGGCCGCCGTCAAAAATGTCTACGTAATTCTCGAACGCGAACCCTTCGTTCTCCAGCATCCGCATTGCCGCCCGACCCGACGGATGCGGCAGGCCGATCGCGGCGCGGGCGTGTTCGGGGAGCATCGCGATATAAATGGGGTGCTTGGGCATCAGATCGGCAATGAACTGGTGCCCCTGAACCGCATTGAAGCGATCGGCATCCTGAAAGTTCATCCCGAAGAACCGCCCCGCCAGGCCATCCCAGAACGGCGATCCGCCCGCCTCGTCGATGACGCCGCGCAACTCGGCGAGGACACGATCGGCAAAACGCGCGCGGTGTGCGCGGATGAAGAGATACCGACTCCGCGCCAGCAGCAGCCCCAGTCCCCCCGCGCGCTCGCCGGGATGCAGGAACAGCCCGCCAACCTCGCTGGATCCTTCGAGATCGGTCGCGAGCGACAGCATCTCGGCGCGGAAGGTTCGCCCGAGTTGGCGACTGTGCTGGGTCAGCGTGCCAAGCCGATAGCTGTAGAAGGGATGTTGCTGTCCGACGTGCGTGAAGATCTGGCACGTGCCACGCACCTCGCCGGTCTTGATGTTCTCTAGGATCAAAACGAACAATTCGTCCGCGATCTCGCCGCCATCGTCGTCCCGCGCGAACGCGGCTTCGCTGCGTTCCAGCTTTGCCGTCAGCGCGGCGCGATCGGCGGGCAGGTTGGTGAAGCCGCCACCGGTCAGCTTTGCCATCTCGTACAGATGCTGGAGGTCGTCGGCGCCTGCGGCACGGATACGGAAGGTCATGCGCGGCCGTCCCGCGCTATCCGCAGGATCGTAACCGCCGACAAGGCAGCGCGTTCGGGGAGGCTTTCGGGGATCATATATTCGTCCACGGAATGAATAGCGCCGCCGCGAACGCCCATCGTATCGACGACGGGCACGCCTGCGGCAGCGATGGTATTGCCGTCGCAGACACCGCCCGTAGGCGCCCAGGCGATCGGAATGCCCAGGTCGAGGCCGACGGAGCGGATACGTTCGAAGAGAGCTTGTGCGCCGTCGTCGACGGGCTTTGGCGGGCGGTTGAAGCTGCCGTGCACCGAAATCGCGACATCATGCTCCGCGGCCGACATCACGACCGCCGCGTCGATATGTGCCTGTGCGCGCGCGATGTCTTCCTGAGTCCGAGGGCGGAAATTGACCCGCAGAACGGCGAGGTCGGGCACCACGTTGTTCGGGCCGCCGCCGTCGATCCGCGCTGGGTTCACCGCCAGTCCGCGCCCCGCCGCCTTCGACAGCCGCAACGCGACGTCGGCGGCGGCGACTATCGCGTTGCGGCCTTCCTCGGGATTGCGTCCTGCATGGGCGCTGCGGCCTCGCACCACGACCGAGAAGTTACCCGTTCCGCCCCGTGCGCCTGCCAATGTTCCATCGGCCAGCGCGGGTTCGTAGGTTAAAGCGGCGACCTTGCCGCGGGCAGCATCGGTGAGCAGGGCGGCGGAGGAAAAGGATCCGGTCTCCTCATCCGAATTGATGACGACATCATACCCCATATGCGCGGCATGCGGCGAAGCCTCGACTGCGGCAAGCGCCGCGAGCATCACCGCAAGCCCGCCCTTCATGTCGGCCACGCCGGGGCCGCCAAGCCGGTCGTCGCCCAGCCACCTGCACGTCTGAAAGGCGTGATCGACCGGATAGACGGTGTCCATGTGACCGGTGAACAACATCTGCACCGGCGCGTTGGGCCGGACGCGCAGATGGAGATGCTGGCCGTGGTCGAGCATTCGCACGATGCCGTCGGCGCCGACCTGTTCAGCGGGCGCCGGGTCCACCAGCCGCAGGTCGCCCGGCAGCATGCAAAAGGCATCGGCCAGTATCGCGGCCATCGTCGCGAGTCCGCCCGTGTTGCGCGTGCCGCTGTTCACCGACGCCCAGCGCTCTACCTGCGCCAGCATCGGCGCTGCTTGTGCGTGCGCGATCGCGTCGCGCTCGATACGAGTAAGCCCCTCCATCTCGCGACCCCTAGCCGGGTTGGCGGGCATGGGGAACCGTCAGAAGCTATAGACCAATGCCGCACGGCTGATCGTGTCGGTCGTCTTACGGTCGGCGGGCGGCATGCTCTCGAACTGCACCGAATAGGACAGCTGCGCCGACAGGGGGCCGAGCAGCTTGGCCTCCAGCGCGGATTTGCTGCTGACGGTCGAGTTGTAGCGCTGAACATAGGCAGAGGCGGTCTGGGTCAGCCCCAGCCCCGGCAAGATGCGAACGCGAAAATCCAGCGAACCGCGTCCCGCAACGCTCGACTGGATCGTCCCGTCCGTAAACCCGGTGTGGCGAAACGCGGGGCCAAGTTCGAGATCAAGCTGCAGGTTCGACGATTTTAAGACACTGTATCCCGCCCCGCTCGAGAGCGAAATGCGGTCGTCATAGCCCAGGAACCGATCGCTCTCATATTGGGCTGCGCCATAGACATAGGCGCGGTCGTCGATCTTGTAATTGGGTTCGTAGGAGGCAAGATAATGTTCGCGCGTAGTGATGCCCAGGCTCTGCTGGAAGTCCGCTTGGGCACGAAATCGGTGGCGCCAGCGCAGCCCTTCGCGGGTTGCATCCAGCACCGCGCTGCCCCCCGCCGTCTCCGAATTGCCCGTCGTTACGAAGCCGCCGAGTTCGCCGCGGCCTGTCCAAAGGTTCAAAAAGCTCGCTTGGCGGATCACGCGTTCGCGGGCCGCGGCGCGATCGGCACGCCATTTGTCCGCAATCGCGAGAACCGCATCGCCGCTCAACGGATCGGCCGCGCGCGCATATTTAACGATGGTCCCCACCTCGCCGTCGTTACCTGACGCCAGTGCGGCATCAAGCATCGCGCGGATATTCTCGGGTATCATCGCACCGGCGGCGGTCTGCACGGGCGCCGCGTCAATGAGGAGGATCAGGGCAAGCACGCCCTGTTCCGTAACGGCGTGGGACGCGTCTGCAAACTGTTCAGCCGTCGCCTCGCGCGCCGAGATGTGGTCTAAACGCGGCGAGCACCGCTTCGTAGAGCGCACGTTTGAAGGGAACCACCGCGGAGCAAAGGTCGTCCGGGTCCATCCAGCGCCATGCGCGAAATTCGGGATGGGCGGTTGCGATGTGGACATCGCCATCGGTGCCCAGGAAGCGATAGAGGAACCAGCGCTGTCGCTGCCCTCGCCACTTTCCCTTCCACACTTTGCCGATCATCTCGGGCGGCAGGTCGTAATAGAGTTCTTCGGGCGCCACCGCGATCAGTTTGACCAAGCCTGTATCGATGCCCGTTTCTTCTCCCAATTCGCGGATCGCGGCATCCCGTGCATCTTCGCCGGGGTCGATGCCTCCTTGGGGCATCTGCCAGGCTTCGAGCGTCGAATCGATCCGCTGGCCGGTGAACACCTGTCCTTCGCGGTTGACCAGCATGATGCCGGCGCAGGGGCGATAGGGTAGTTCGTTCATGCGCCGGCGGCCTGCCGCATGACCCGCGTCGCTTCGGCCTCCATAATCGCGGCGCGCAGCGCGATGAGATACCCTGCGACGTCGCTTTGCGCCGAGGGGATCGCCTGGCGAAGCGTAATGAAGCCGTGAATATTGCCCACTGCCTCGCGATAGATCACCTGCACGCCCGCCGCGATAAGCGCCGCCGCATAGGCGCGGCCTTGGTCGCGGATGGGATCGAGGCTTGCAGTGATGATGACGGCTGGGGGCATTCCGGCCAGGTCGCCCCTAATCGGCGCGCCGCGGATGTGATCGCGATCGGCGCGATAGCAATCGTCGAACCAGCCCATCGATTCGCGGGTGAGGAGATATCCGTCGCCGAATTCCGCGAAGGAAGGGTAATCGCTACGCGCGTCGGCCGCGGGATAAATCGGCGCCTGAACGATCACCGGCACGGCCGCAGGCGCATCGCGGAGCGCCATCGCGGTGGTAATCGTGAGAGTACCGCCCGCGCTGTCGCCGCAGACTACCAGGCTGGTCGCGGTTCGCCCCAACTCGCTCGGGTTGCTTGCCACCCAGCGTGCGGCAGCCTCGCAATCGTCCGGAGCGGCGGGCCAGCGATGCTCGGGCGCTAGCCGGTAATCGACCGCGACGACGGGCATGTTCAACATGCGCGACGCCTCGGCGCAGAACCCTGCGTGCGTATTCAGGTCGCCGATGACGAAACCGCCGCCGTGGAAGAACACCATAACGGGCCCGGGTTCGCGGCGTTCGGCAGCGTCGAACACCCGCGCCGGGATCGGACCTGCCGGCCCTGGGATCGTCAGGTCGGTGATGGTCGGCAGCTCGCCCAAGGGCAGATCTGCGACATCCTTGCTCGCGACGTACATCGCGCGCGCGGCGGCGGGTTCCAGCTCGTGCATCTTTGGGCCGGGAAGGCTGTTGAGATAGGCCAGGAACATGCGCACGTCGGGCCGGACGAACGGGGTGTCGGTCATACGTCTCTCCTTGGGCGACAAGGCCTTTGCGCCTACCTACGCACCGTGATCCCTGTCGTCCATCATCCGGCTTATATCGCCCCGGGACCCGGCCGGTCGACTTATCGGTGGAACAAGAATGGCCTGATCCGCGACCTATTGCAGGACGAGGGTGCGCGGATTGCCTGGCATGTTCCCGATGTCATGCCGCCGTCTTGGCTGGAGGCGTTCATGACGCGGACTATGTGGCCGAGGTGCTCGAGGCGCGCGTGCCCGCCGATAAGGTGCGTCGCATCGGCTTCGCCGTAACGCCGTCGGTGGCGGCGCGCGCCGCGATCGTGCCCGGTGGCACGTGGCTTGCCGCATGCCTCGCGCTGAGTCACGGGTTCGCGGCGAACACCGCCGGCGGCAGTCATCATGCGCTCGCTGCCACCGGTGCGGGCTATTGCGTCTTCAACGATCTGGCGATCGCGGCGGTACGGCTGATTCAGGAGGGTAAGGTGTCCCGCCTGCTGGTCGTCGATGTGGACGTCCACCAGGGCGATGGCACAGCGGCGCTGCTCGCTGGCCGAGCGGGGGTCGCAACCTATTCGATCCACGCCGAAAAGAACTTTCCGGTGCGGAAAGCGCGCTCCACGCTGGACGTGCCGCTTGGCGATGGCGTGGACGACGACGCCTATATCGCGATCCTCGAAGAGACCCTGACGCCGCTGCTCGACACGATGGCACCGGAGATCGTGCTGTATCAGGCGGGGGTTGATCCTTTCGTCGAAGACCGGCTGGGGCGCCTGGCGCTGACTCGCGATGGCCTCGTGCGGCGCGAGCGGCTGATCGCCGGGATGATGCGCGCCCGTGGCATCCCGCTGGCAAGCACAATTGGCGGCGGTTATGGTGACGATGCGCTGGAGATAGCGCGCCGCCATGTCACCGCGATCCTGACTCTCGGCGAAGCCTTCGGCTTGGCATGAAGGAACCGCATGGACGAGGCAGGCGTACCGCCCCGTGATGACCAAACCCGTTCTGCTCTGGCTCCGCCAGGATCTGCGCCTTCACGATCAACCCGCACTTCTCGCCGCCGCGCATGCGGGTGCGGTAATCCCGGTTTATATTCTTGATGACGATGCCCCCGGTGATTGGCGGATGGGCGGCGCGCAACGCTGGTATCTGCATGCGGCGTTGAAGGCTTTTGCGGTTTCGTTGGAGGGCATCGGCACGCGCCTGATCCTGCGTCGCGGCGAATCGGTCGCCATCTTGCGGAATCTCTTGGCGGAAATCGGCGCAACGACCATTCATGCGGTTCGCCACTACGAACCCTGGTGGCGCAAGGCCGAGGCGGCGCTTGATGACGTCCTCTGCCTGCATAACGGCAACCATCTAACGCGGATAGAGGATGTGAAGACCGGTGCGGGTACGCCGTTTCGTGTCTACTCGGGGTTCTGGAAAGCCTTGGCGCCACGCATGCCCCCGCCAGAGCCGCTGCCTGCGCCCGCGACCATCCGGGCGCCTGAGGTTTGGCCGGAAAGCGAGAGGCTCGATGCGTGGGGGCTGCGGCCGACGCTTGATTGGGCGGACAGCTTTCCCGACACCTGGACGGCAGGTGAGGATGCTGCCCTGGCCGCGCTCGCCAGGTTCTCGGACCATGTCGAGGCCTATGAAACCGCCCGCAACCTGCCCTCGATCGAAGGCAGCGCGCGTCTGTCCGCACACCTGCACTTCGGCGAGATCACGCCTCGGCAGGTGTGGCATGCGCTTCCCGGCCGCGGGGAAGGCGTCGAAACCTTTCGCAAGGAGATCGCTTGGCGCGACTTCACCAGCGGCGTGGTCATGGCAATGCCCGACTATGCGCGACGGCACGGCCGCCCCCAGTTCGACAAGCTGCCCTATCGAACCGGTCCCGCCGCGAACCGCGACCTGAAAGCCTGGCAGCAGGGGCGCACCGGCTATCCGATCGTCGATGCCGGGATGCGACAGCTATGGACGACGGGGTGGATGCACAACCGCGTGAGGATGATCGTCGCCAGCTTCCTGACCAAGCACCTGCTGCTCGACTGGCGGCATGGTGAGCGCTGGTTCTGGGACTGCCTGGTGGACGCCGACTACGGCAACAACGCGGTGAACTGGCAATGGGTGGCGGGTACGGGGATCGATTCCAACATGTTTGGCCGGATCATGGCGCCGCTGTCGCAATCCGAGAAGTTCGGTGCAGGCGACTATATCCGGCGGTGGGTGCCGGAATTGGCGGGGCTGGGTGACGCGGTGATCCATGATCCCGACGAGGCCGGCTCCCGGCCGCGCAACTATCCCGCCAAGATCATCGGCCACCGCGAAGCGCGCGAGCGGGCGCTGGCCGCAGGCGCAATGGCACGCTGACCCCTTTTCGCAGCGCGTGCGCGCTGGCATGGACGCAGGCGATGAACGACCCGAGCGCCGTTGTTGCCGATTCCGGCGTACCCCGCGCTTCGGCGATCGCACGGGCGGTTGCGCCGGTGTTCCACCATATGCTCGATGGGATCGACCGGGCGCTTGACATGGGCGCGATCGACGCGACCTTGCCCGATGGAACGCATCGGCTGCTCGGGGGGCGAGCGGAGGGTCCGGTGGCGGTCGTGAACCTGCGGCGCTGGCGGGCACTCGTGCGGCTGGCGACCGGCGGATCGGTGGGTTGGTACGAGGCCTGGGTCGCAGGCGATTGGAGCAGCCCCGATGCGGTGCCGTTGTTCGCGTTATTCATGGCGAACCGCGTAGCGCTGGGCGGGTCTGCCCGTTCGGCGGGGATAGCCAAGCTAGCTGCACGGGCGTGGCACCGGTTGCGGCGCAACGATCGCTCCGGCGCGCGGCGCAACATCGCGGCGCATTACGATCTGGGCAACGACTTTTACGCGGCCTGGCTGGATCCGGGCATGACCTATTCGAGCGCGATCTTCGAAGATCCAAGCGAGACGCTGGAGGCGGCACAGGACCGAAAACTGGCGGCGATCCTCTCACGTACCGCGACTCGACCGGGAGATACGATCCTCGAGATAGGTTGCGGTTGGGGGTCGTTCGCCGAACGAGCGTCGCGCGACGGGGTCAAGGTTCATGCAATCACCTTGTCGGCCGAGCAGAGGGCGGTGGTCGAGGTGCGCGGGCTGTCCGGCATTACCGTTTCGATGACCGACTATCGCGATGTGACTGGCGCCTATGACGCCGTCGCCAGCATCGAAATGGTGGAAGCGGTGGGGGAGGCCTATTGGCCCGCCTATCTCGACGCGGTCGCACGGGCGCTGAAGCCGGGCGGTCGCGCCGCGATCCAATATATCGCCATCGCCGACGACGTGTTCCCCGCCTACGCGCGCGGCGTGGATTTCATCCAGCGCTACGTCTTTCCCGGCGGCATGCTGCTGTCTGAATCGCGCTTTCGTGCGCTTGCCGAGGCACGGGGGCTGGACTGGAAAGACATCCATCATTTCGGCAGCGACTATGCGGATACGCTCTTGCGGTGGCGCACAGCCTTTGAAGCGGCCAGGAGCGAGGGCAGACTACCCGTGCGCTTCGACGCGCGCTTCGTCGCTCTTTGGCGCTACTATCTGATGTATTGCGAAGGTGGTTTTCGTGGCGGAGGCATCGACGTTGCCCAGGTCACGCTAATCAAGTCCTAGGCGCTCACCCGCTCGAAATGGCCTGCCGCGAATCCCTGGACTGCCAGTTCTGCAATTCTGTCCGCCACGACCGTCGGCTCTTTCACCGATCGGGGGTCTTCCCCAGGATAGGCCCGAGCGCGCATCATCGTGCGCGTTGCGCCGGGATCAAGGATTGCCGTTCGAATGGCACTGATCTCCGCGACCTCGTCACCATAAGCGCCGACAAGCGTCTCGAATGCCGCCTTGGACGCGCCGTAAGCGCCCCAATAGGCGCGGGGATTGCGTGCCACCGAAGATGTCACTGCGATCACCCGCGCGCCCGTCGAACGGCGCAGCATGGGATCGAACGCGGCGATCAGCGCGGCTTGCGCACTGACGTTCAACGTCAGCACGGCCGCGAGTTCCTTGGGGTCGATCGCGGGCACCGCGGCAAGGCTGCCGAGCGTGGCTGCGTTGAGCACCAGGACGTCGAGCGCCTGCCAGCGTTCTCTCACTGCTGCGGCCAGTCGCGCGATCGCGTCGGTTTCGGTCAGATCGAGCGGCGCGATCGTCGCCGATCCGCCCGCGTCGAAGATCGCTTGCTCGACTGTCTCGAGACCTTGTGCCGTGCGCGCGGTAAGAACGACATGGGCGCCGCGGGATGCGAGCGCCAAGGCGGTGGCGGCACCGATCCCCCGGCTGGCGCCGGTGACGACGGCCAGCTTGTCAGCGAGCGGAAGCGTCATCAGATCATGCGCTCTTCGAGCATCGCGAACTGGTCGACTTCGGCGACCTCGTCATAATCGGTCAGCATCGTCGGATAATCGCCGGTGAAGCAGGCGTCGCAATATTTGGGACGGACTTCGGCGCGCTTGGCTTCGCCCAGCGCCTTGTAGAGGCCGTCGATTGAGACGAACGCCAGACTGTCGGCGTGGATAAAGTCAGTCATCTCGCCAACGTCGTGCGTGGCGGCGAGCAGCTTGGCGCGCTCGGGCGTATCGACGCCGTAGAAGCAACTGTGCCGTGTCGGTGGGCTGGCGATGCGCATGTGCACCTCGGCGGCACCGGCTTCCCGCATCATCTGGACGATCTTCAGCGATGTCGTGCCGCGAACGATCGAATCGTCGACTAGGATGACGCGCTTGCCCTTGATGAGCGCGCGGTTGGCGTTGTGCTTCAGCTTGACGCCGAGATGGCGGACCTTGTCGCCGGGCTGAATGAAGGTGCGGCCGACGTAGTGCGACCGGATGATGCCGAGTTCGAAAGGAATGCCGCTGGCCTGTGCGTAGCCGATCGCGGCGGGGACGCCCGAATCGGGCACCGGGATGACGAGATCGGCCTCGACCGGCGATTCCTGCGCCAATTGCGCGCCGATGCCCTTGCGCACCGAATAGATGGAGTGGTCCTCCACGATCGAATCAGGTCGGGAGAAATAGACCCATTCGAAGATGCATGGCCGCGGGGCCATTGGTGCGAAGGGACGAATGGAGCGAACTTCCGACCCTTGCACGATCACCAATTCACCCGGCTCGACCGAGCGTTCGAAGGTCGCCCCGACCACGTCCAACGCCACCGTTTCGCTGGCGAAGATCACCGCGTCGTCCAGGCGCCCCATGACGAGCGGCCGGATGCCGAGCGGGTCGCGGCAGGCGATCATCCCCTCAGGCGTCATGACGATCAGCGAATAGGCTCCCTCGACCTGCTTCAGCGCGTCGATGAACCGATCGAGCAGGGTGCGATAGCTGGAGGTCGCGACGAGATGGATGATAGTCTCGGTATCACTGGTCGATTGAAAAATCGAACCGCGGCGGACGAGTTCCTTGCGCAGCTTCAGCGCGTTGGAGATATTGCCGTTGTGGGCGACCGCGAATCCGCCGGTCTGGAGTTCTGCGTAAAGCGGCTGGACGTTGCGTAGCGCGGTCTCACCGCTGGTCGAGTAGCGGACGTGCCCGCACGCGACGGTGCCGGGCAGGGAGCGAATGACGTCGTCGCGATCGAAATTACCCGCGACATGGCCCATTGCTCGGTGCGTGTGGAAAGCGCGGCCGTCCCACGTGGTGATCCCGGCCGCCTCCTGTCCGCGGTGCTGGAGCGCGTGCAGCCCCAGTGCGACGAGAGCGGCTGCACCCGCCATCTCGGACACCCCGAAGATGCCGCACTCCTCGCGGAGTTTATCGTCGTCATAAGGATTCGTGGTCAGCATGTCGGCCCGCCGGGTGTCGCCTAGGGCGCCATATAGGGCGGAACTTGCCATCTGTCGCCCCCAAGGCGGAACGACGCCTTAGGTCGTCCTCCAACCGGCCGCCAAGATCCATCTTCCTGGGGGCGGCGATAGCAAATACCGGTAGGGGAGCGGCTAATGATCGGACCCGGACGGGGGTGGGAAGCCGCCATACGCGTCGATCGCCTCGAACAGACGAGTAAGCGCGATCCGTTCATCGAGGGTGACCTCCGGTCGCCAGATCTCGAAAAGCAGAACGGTTCGCGTGCCGTCGCCGCGATTCCAGGCCTCATGCTCGATGCTGTCGTCGAAGATCGTCAGTTCCCCTTCGCGCCACGGCCTGGTTTCGTCGCCGACCCGCATCGCGCAGCCTTCAGGCACGACGAGCGGCAGGTGACAGATCAGGCGGGTGTTGAGCATGCCGTGGTGCGGTCGGATGTGGGTGCCCGGACGCAGACGCGAGAACATGGCGGATGGAGAGCGCCCCTGGACGCGCGGGATGGGCAGGTTTGCAAGCGCCCGAACCGTGCTGGGCGTGCGCGCCGCCTGCGCTGTCAGTACGCCCGACTGCCAGATGTGGAACGCGCTCCAGCTCGGGTCGTCCAGCAGCGGGTTGGCGACGGGACGGGGACGGTTCGGGTCGCCCGTGATATACGGCGAGAAGCCGTCTGCGTCCGTCAGCCCCGCCAATTCGGCGCGAATCATGGGAGTCATAGCCTCGAGGTCGGCGGCCCACGAAAATTCTTGGCGATCGTAGAATTGACGCTGTGGCAGACCTGGAAAGTAGAACATCGACGGCTGCTGAAGGTGCAGTTCGCGGCGCCCGAGCATCAGATCGACGGAACGGCGGAACCGGCTAGGTGTCTCGTCCTCAGCCTCGGATAGATCGAGCGCGGCCAGAAGGTGCCGCTCGTACCGCACGTTGTTTTCAGTGACAAACGCTTGGGCGCGCTGGAGCAGCGGGGTAAGTTGCGGCGGAGTCTGGGTGGCCCCCGCTTGCCGAAGCGCCGCGGTCAGAAAGGACGCGGCGGCTCTGTCGTCTCGATCATCTCGCTTGCGTTCACCCATCGCGAGAAGCGCCAGGAGGTTGCGGGGTTCTTCCGCAAGCATCTCTTCGAGCGCCTTCGTCTCCGCGGCGGTATCGCCGATCTTGCGGCATGCCTGAGCAAGTGCGAGCCACGGGCGCAGGCCGAGCGGCGCGGCCCTGGTCGCGCGGGAGAGATGCTCGCGCGCGGCAATGCCGTCGCCCCGACGAAGGCAATCGAGTCCTGTTCGGGTGGAATGATCGTGATCGGGCTGCATGGTCACCTCCGGCAGGCGGAGCGATGCTCCCCGTAGGACGTTTCGTTTATGTGTTGGGTCTCGTAAAGCGAACTATGACCGATCGTGAAGAAGGCCGTCGCTTCGATCCCAAGTTCGACTCCGCCGGGCTAGTAACCGCGGTGGTGACAACGCGCGAGAACGCGCTGCTGATGGTGGCCCATATGAACTCCGAAGCCTTAGCGGCGACGCAGGCAAGCGGAGAAGCGACGTTCTTCTCGCGCAGCCGGGCGCGCTTGTGGCGCAAGGGAGAGACCTCGGGCAACATTCTACGGGTCGTCGAGATGCGGGTGGATTGCGACCAGGATGCCATCCTGATGATCGTCGATCCGACCGGGCCAGCATGTCATACCGGTCGAAAGAGTTGCTTTTACAGGCGGATCGAGGCGGACGGATCGCTGACGTTTCTTGCATGAGGGTGTTGGTGCTCGCTCTCGTCCTTTCGGCCTGCGGGCCGCAGCAGCGGTCCTCGGCGTCGAACGATGCCGGAGCCGGACTGGAGGCCGCGGCGTCCGCGGCGGGGCTGATCGCCGATCCTGGTGGTTCGCTGGTCGGCGCCTGGGCACGCGATTCCGACCGGGTGTGCATCGTACCACGCGCAGACGGCACCACGCGAATCGGGGTGGTGGTCGATTATGGCGACGGGCAGGCATGTGCGGCATCGGGCATTGTGCAGCGATCAGGCGATAAGCTGCGGGTGCAACTCGAGGATTGCCGGTTCGAGGCGCGGTTCGATGGCGAGCGGCTGATCTTTCCGGCCGAATTGCCCATCGCGTGCGAGCGGCTATGCCGCGGTCGGGCTTCGCTGGCGGCGCTGGCTGTGGAGCGGCAGGGTGCGTCGTCCTCGGAAGCGGCAACGCTGCGGGGGCCGGGGGGGCGAGCGCTGTGTGGATCCTGATCGAGGTGGCCATCTTCACCGACGATTGAAAATGCAAATGCTCGCCGCACTTCGCCTGGTGGCTGCTCCTAATCGGGACGATGCGGTCATGCTGAATGCGATCGGCTTGACGTTGACGTAAACGTGAGATAGCCGCTTGGAAATGCCGAGTGGGTCAACCTACGCCGTCGTCCCACCGCGCCCCGATCGCGATGATTTCGCGATTTCGGACCTGTCGATCGAGTTCGGGATCACGGCGCGCGCGCTGCGCTTCTACGAGGACGAGGGGCTGATCGCGCCGGTCCGTCGTGGCACCCAGCGCATCTACTCGCATCGCGACCGGGCGCGGATCGCGTGGATCCTGCGGGGCAAGCGCGTCGGCTTTTCCCTCGCCGAAATCCGCGAAATGATCGACCTTTACGACGTCGGCGAAGGTCGCGAGGTCCAGCGACAGGTGGCGCTGGAACGCTGCCGAGAGCGTGTGAACCTGCTCCAGCGGCAGAAGGCAGACATCGACGCCGCTATTACCGAACTGACCGAATTCGTCGCCGTGCTCGATCACGGCCAGACCTCCGAACAAGGATAAGACATGCCGCAATACACCTCGCCCGTGCGCGATACGCGCTTCGTTCTCGAACATGTCGTCGGGCTCGATCGCTATGCCAACGTCCCCGGCTTTGCCGCGGCGACTCCCGACACCGTCGATGCGGTGCTGGAGGAGGGCGGGCGCTTCGTGGCGGAGGTTTTGTTTCCGTTGAACCTGTCGGGCGACCAGGAGGGCTGTACCCGCCATGCAGACGGATCGGTAACGACCCCCGCCGGGTTCAAGGATGCCTATACCAAGTTCGTTGACTCGGGTTGGGGCACGTTGAGCGCGCCTGAGGCCTTCGGCGGTCAGGGCATGCCGCATGTCGTGTCGACCGCGTTTCAGGAATATATGATCTCATCCAACATGGCCTTTGCGATGTACCCCGGCCTGGCGCACGGCGCGATCGCCGCTTTGGTCGTCAAGGGCAGCCCCGAGCAGCAGGCCAAGTATCTGCCCCGGATGGTATCGGGCGAATGGGGCGGCACGATGAACCTGACGGAGCCGCAATGCGGGACCGATTTGGGGCTGATCCGCACGCGCGCCGAGCCGCAGGGTGACGGCAGCTACAGCATCACCGGCACCAAGATCTTCATCTCGGCGGGCGAGCACGACCTGACCGACAACATCATCCATCTGGTTCTGGCGAAAACGCCTGGCGCGCCGGAAAGCTCGAAGGGCATCTCGCTCTTCGTGGTGCCCAAGGTGATGGTCGAGGACGACGGGTCGCTAGGCACACGCAATGCAGTCAGCTGCGGGTCGATCGAGCACAAGATGGGCATCCACGGCAATTCGACCTGTGTAATGAACTACGACGGGGCGAAGGGATGGCTGGTCGGCGAGGAGATGAAGGGGCTGGCGGCGATGTTCATCATGATGAACGCCGCGCGTCTTGGCGTTGGTCTGCAGGGGCTCGGGCTCGCCGAAGTCGCGTATCAGAATGCGGTGCAATATGCGCACGACCGGCGGCAGGGACGCGCGCTGACCGGCCCTGCCGAGCCGGGCGAAAAGGCGGACACGTTGTTCGTGCATCCAGATGTTCGTCGCATGCTGATGGAAGGCAAGGCGTGGACCGAGGGGTTGCGGGCGCTTTGTCTCTGGGGAGCACTCCAGGTGGACCTTGAACATCGGGCGGTCAGCGATGAGGACCGCCAGATGGCGGCCGACCTGATCGGTCTGCTCACCCCCGTCATCAAGGGGGTCGGCACCGACAAGGGCTATGAGATCGCAACGACCTCGCAGCAGGTTTACGGCGGGCACGGCTACATCGCCGAATGGGGGATGGAGCAATATGTCCGCGATGCGCGGATCGCGCAGATCTATGAGGGCACGAACGGCGTTCAGGCGATGGACCTGGTGGGGCGCAAGTTGGCCAGCAACGGCGGGCGTGCGGTGCAGGCGCTTTTCCGCATCGTGGCCGAGGAGATCGCCGCAGCCAAGCAGGTCGAGGCGACCGCGCCGTTCGCAAGCGGGCTGGAGCGGGCCACGTCCGAGCTTCAGGCAGCGACGATGTGGTTCATGGCGAACGGGATGAAAAACCCGAACAACGTCGGCGCGGGTGCGGTGTCGTACATGCACCTGATGGGGATCGTCGCAGTCGGGCTGATGTGGCTGCGCATGGCCGCGGCGGCGGCGCGGCTGAAGGAGGCGGGCGAGGGCGATGCCGCGTTCATGGATGCCAAGCTCGTTACCGCGCGCTTTTTTGCCGAGCGGGTGATGCCCGAGGCTGGTGCGCTCAGGCGTAAGATCGAGGGCGGGGCGGAGGCGATCATGGCCTTGCCGCCCGAGATGTTCATGGCGGCCTGAGTCACGGGGACAGGGTTGGAAGTCTGATCGCCGACGTAGGTCTGCCGGTCGGCCTTGCATCGGGCGCAGGTTCCGGGCTTCCGCCTCTCCGGCGAACGCTGGGCAAGACATCTACCGCAGCCGGTCTAGGCGTCGGCGCGGGCGTCGGCGCTCCGCCCGGCCATTCCGCACGGGCGGCGGACCGGCGCATGCATTCGCGCGGATTGTTGCGCTTGAACGTGGCGCAATTCCACAGCGCACGCTCGAAGTTGAAGCTGCGATCGCGCAGGTAGCTGAAGTCCATCGCATCCATCTGCTCGGGCGTGGGCGAGGCGCTGGTCGCCACATCCTTCGCATTGGTCCATCCGAGCAGCTTGCAGTTCGTGCGTTCGCCACACGCCGCCACCGCCACCGCGCGATAGCTGTCCGGCGGCTGACGCGTGTCGAGAAGGAGAACAAAGGTGTTGGAATCGGTCGGCAGCGGCTGAACCACATCGGACACGGTCCCGACGGGCGGGACGCCCGTAGCTTCGGTGCCGGCCAGCGCGGTTGCGGACCGATGTGCAGGCGAGATCGCCCCGAGCGCCGCAACGGCGGGCTCGTTTCCGGAAACCTGGCGGTTGAAGGCCCCCGGCGTGCCCCACCAGCCGGTCCAACGAAAGAACAGGTGGGTGCCAACGCGCGCGACCTTGTCGAGGCTCGATTGCCAATAAGGAACAACCCAATCGGTATGATAATGGGTCGAATGGCCGACCGGGCGGTACACCGAGCCGGACAGCGCCATAGCGGCAATCTCGCGAGCGCGTCGCCACCCGGCTTCGGACGGCTTCCATTTGGTCATCGCACCGTCGCAGGTGAACGTGAATTGGCAGCCGGTGCGGCGCTCGGACCCTTCGAACACCACGCCGCACACCGTTTTGGGGAAGGCGGGATGGCGCAGCCGGTTGAGCACGACCTGCGCAACCGCGCGCTCGCCGACCGCATCGTCGCCCGCTTCGTAGAGGACGCCAGCGGCGAGGCAGTCGGTTGCGCGTTCGCGGTCTTCGGTCGATCCGGCAAATCGGAAGGGGCGGGCCGCGGGGTTAGGGCCGCGGGAGATGGGAACGGTCTCGTTGAACGCGCGCGCATCCTGAGGGGCCAGGTCGACGAACTTTACCGGCTCGACCGGGGGGAGTTCGGCCTGAGGCACGACGCGGCGGGGCGGGAGCTTGGCCAGCTTAGTCGCCAGCCTGGGCATAGCCGGCGGGTGGGTGACGACCCAAGTGGGCACGGCGACCGCGAGCGCCGCTACCGCGACGAGCGCTGCATTGAGATAGCCTCGATCGTGCAACGCTACACCGTCACCCCGGCCCTGAGCCGGGGTTCCGCTTCTACCAGCGAAGTCGAGAAGAAGAAGCGGAGCCCCGGGCCGAGGCTCCCCTGAGCTTCGCCGCAGGATTCAGGGTGACGCGTGGCGTGAAGCGGCACGCCTCAGCTCTCCGGCAGAAAGTCGGGGACCGACAGATAGCGCTCGCCGGTGTCGTAGTTGAAGCCAAGGACGCGGACATCGTCGGGCAGGTCGGGCAGCTTCTGGAGGATCGCGGCCAGCGTCGCGCCGGAGGAGATGCCGACCAGCATGCCCTCCTCACGCGCCGCGCGCCGTGCCATGTCCTTGGCGACCGCGGCATCGACCTCGATCACGCCGTCGAGCGCGGCAGTGTGCAGATTCGCCGGGATGAAGCCGGCGCCGATCCCCTGAATCGGGTGCGGCCCCGGCTGACCGCCGGCGATGACAGGCGAGGCGGCCGGCTCGACCGCGAACACCTTGAGCAACGGCCAGTTCTTCTTGAGGGTCTCTGCAACCCCGGTGATGTGACCACCGGTGCCGACGCCGGTGATGAGCACGTCGATCGGGGCGGCGGCGAAATCTTCAAGGATTTCCTGCGCGGTAGTGCGGACGTGGACGTCTATGTTCGCCGGATTCTCGAACTGCTGCGGCATCCAGCTGTTGGGGGTCTCGTCGACGAGTTGCAGCGCGCGCTCGATCGCCCCCTTCATCCCCTTCTCACGCGGAGTTAGGTCGAAGGTCGCGCCGTAAGCCAGCATCAGCCGACGGCGTTCGAGCGACATCGATTCGGGCATGACGAGCACGAGCTTGTAGCCCTTGACCGCGGCGACCATCGCCAGCCCGACGCCGGTGTTACCGCTGGTCGGCTCGATGATCGTGCCGCCGGGCTGGAGCCGTCCGTCGGCCTCGGCGGCTTCGATCATCGCCAGTGCGATGCGGTCCTTGATCGAGCCACCGGGGTTGGAGCGTTCGGACTTGATCCACACCTCGGAACTCGGGAACAGCCGCTGCATGCGGATGTGCGGCGTCCGGCCGATCGTCTCGAGGATCGTGTTGGCCTTCATGGCTTGGTCGCTCCATGTTGTGGTTCGGGGAGGATTTCGGGCGGATCGAACGTCTTTGCAAGCCTGAGTTCGGGAAACAGCCTGGCCCAGAGCAGCGTCACCGCGATCGCCCCGACCCCGCCGAAGACGACGGCGCCGACGGGGCCGAGCAGCGAAGCGAGCAGCCCGCTCTCCGCCTCGCCCAGTTCGTTGGAGGCCGAGATGGTCAGCTGAGACACCGCGCTCACGCGGCCGCGCATCTCGTCAGGGGTATGGAGCTGGATCAGCGAGGAGCGCACATAGACCGACACCATGTCCGCGCTGCCGGCGATCACCAGCGCGCCCATGCTCAGCGCGAAGCTGGTCGAGACGCCGAACACCAGGATCGCGAGGCCGAAGACGACTACCGATACCAGCATCTTGACGCCGACATTCTCGGTCATCGGCCGAAACGAGAACCAGATCGCGGTGGTTGCGGCACCGATGCCCATGCCCGCGGCGAGCAGACCCAGCCCGCTCGCGCCGACGTGGAGGATGTCGCGGGCATAGATCGGCAGCAGCGCAGTGGCTCCCGCCAGCAGCACGGCAAACAGGTCTAGCGTGATTGTCGCCAAGACCAGACGGTTGCGGCGCACGTAGTGGAACCCTTCCAGGATGCGGGTCAGCGGATGGCGATCGGTCTGGGCCGGCGGTTGCGGCACCGGGCCGATGAAGAAGATGGCGGCGAGTGCGACCGCGAGTAGCCCGGTGATCGTCGCATAGGCCGCGTCCGGGTGGATCGCGTAGAGCAATCCGCCCAAGCTGGGCCCCGCGATCGTGCCGACCTGCCATGCGATCGAACTGATCGCGATCGCGGTCGGCAGGCTTTCGCGCGGCACCAGATTGGGCGCGAGCGAGGAATAGGCCGGGCCGGAAAAGGCGCGGGCGATACCGACGAACACCGCCGCGCCGAACAATGCGGGCAGGCCGAGCATCCCGAGCCAGGTCAGCACGCCCAAAGTCGCGGCGACCAGCATCAGCAGGGCGGTGGTGGCGCGGACGATCCAGCGGCGGTCGACGCTGTCCGCCACCAGCCCGACGATCGGGGTGAGCACGAACAGCGGCACGAACTGCGCCGCGCCGATCATGCCGAGCAGGAATGCTGCCTCGCGAATGTCCATCGTCTCGCGCGCCAGGCCGTACACCTGCCAGCCAATGACGATCCCCTGCGCGCTGGTGGCGACGGTGCCGGTAAGCCGGGAGAGCCAGTAGGCACGGAAGTTCGGGATGCGGAAGGGGTGGATGGCCATATCTGCGGCGGCTTTAGGCGGTGGCGCAGGGCGAGGGCAACCAAGGAAGGCTTTGCGGGTGATTGAAGTCCGTGGGGGTAGCGGCCTATAGGCGGCCTTCGTCCCTCCCCGGATACGAGGTATTCAACACGTGGCCAAAGCCCCCGCGCCCGCGCCTGCCGAGCCCCCGAAGTCCAATCGCGAACGCCCCGCCGAGCCGCAACCGTTCGCGGCAGACAAGGCGCAGCTGCTCGAATTCTACCGGCAGATGCTGCTGATCCGCCGTTTCGAGGAGAAAGCGGGGCAACTTTATGGACTGGGGTTCATCGGCGGCTTCTGCCACCTGTACATCGGCCAGGAAGCGGTCGCGGTCGGGCTGCAATCCGCGCTGAATGGCGATACGGATTCGGTCATTACGGGCTACCGCGACCACGGCCACATGCTCGCCTATGGCATCGACCCCAAGGTCATCATGGCCGAGCTTACGGGGCGCGCCGCGGGCATATCCAAGGGCAAGGGCGGGTCGATGCACATGTTCTCGACCGAGCATAAGTTCTATGGCGGCCACGGCATCGTCGGCGCGCAGGTGTCGCTGGGCACGGGACTCGCCTTCGGGCACAAGTACAAGGGCGACGGCGGCGTCTGCCTGGCCTATTTCGGCGATGGCGCGGCCAACCAGGGCCAGGTGTACGAGAGCTTCAACATGGCCGAGCTGTGGAAGCTGCCGATCATCTTCGTGATCGAGAACAACCAATATGCGATGGGCACCAGCGTGAACCGCGCGAGCGCCGAGGATCAGCTGTACCGCCGCGGCGAGAGTTTCCGCATCCCCGGTATCCAGGTGGACGGCATGGACGTCCTCGCCTGCCGCGGCGCCGCCGAGACCGCGCTCGCATGGGTGCGTGCGGGCAAGGGACCGGTCATCCTGGAGATGAAGACCTATCGTTACCGCGGGCATTCGATGAGCGACCCGGCCAAATACCGCAGCCGCGACGAGGTGCAGGCGGTGCGCGACAAGTCCGACCCGATCGAGCACGTCAAGAAGCTGCTGGAGGAGCAGGGCGTCTCGCCTGAGGAGTTCAAGGCGGCCGAACAGGCGATCCGCAAACAAGTCAACGAAGCCGCGGACTTCGCCGAACAGACTCCCGAACCCGAGGCGGGCGAACTCTATACCGACGTGCTGGTGGAGCGTTACTGATGGCGATCGAAATCAAGATGCCGGCATTGTCGCCGACGATGGAAGAGGGCACGCTCGCCAAATGGCTCGTGCACGAGGGCGACAGCGTCAAGTCCGGCGACATCATGGCCGAGATCGAGACCGACAAGGCGACGATGGAATTCGAGGCGGTCGATGAAGGCGTCATCGGCAAGATCCTGATCGCCGAGGGCACCGACAATGTAAAGGTCGGCACCGTCATCGCGACGCTGACCAGCGACGACGACCAGTCCGAAGCACCCGCTGCCGCCCCGGCCGCGGAGAGCGCGGCGCCGACGCCGTCCGACCAGCAGACCGAGGTCCATGCCGATTCGCCCAGGACGCAGGAGACCGGCACGACGCAACTCGTGGCCGCGGTCGAGCGCACCGCGGTGGCCGGTCCCGAGGTTCCCGAAGGCACCGAGATGGTCAAGACGACCGTCCGCGAGGCGTTGCGCGACGCGATGGCCGAGGAGATGCGCGCCGACGACCGCATCTTCGTGATGGGCGAGGAGGTGGCGCAATATCAGGGCGCATATAAGGTCACCCAGGGGCTGCTCGACGAATTCGGCGAGCGCCGGGTGATCGACACGCCGATCACCGAATATGGCTTTGCCGGCGTCGGCACCGGCGCGGCGATGGGGGGTCTCAAGCCGATCATCGAATTCATGACCTTCAACTTCGCGATGCAGGCGATCGACCACATCATCAATTCGGCGGCCAAGACCAATTACATGTCGGGCGGGCAGATGCGCTGCCCGATCGTCTTCCGCGGCCCCAACGGCGCGGCGAGCCGGGTCGGCGCGCAGCATTCGCAGAATTACGCGCCCTGGTATGCCAGTGTCCCCGGCCTGATCGTGATAGCGCCTTATGACGCGGCCGATGCCAAGGGGCTGCTGAAGGCCGCGATCCGCAGCGAAGACCCGGTCGTGTTCCTGGAAAACGAGCTGATGTACGGGCGCAGCTTCGACGTGCCCAAGCTCGACGATTGGGTGCTGCCGATCGGCAAGGCGCGGATCGTGCGGACGGGCAAGGACGTGACGATCGTCACCTATTCGATCGGCGTCGGCGTCAGCCTGGAAGCCGCCGAGACGCTGGCGGGCGAGGGGATCGACGCCGAGGTGATCGACCTGCGCACGCTGCGCCCGCTCGATACGGCGACGGTGCTGGCAAGTCTGGCGAAGACCAACCGGATGGTCGTTGTCGAGGAAGGCTGGGCGACCTGCTCGATCGCGTCCGAAATCGTGTCGGTAGTGATGGAACACAGTTTCGATGATCTCGACGCGCCCGTTCTGCGGGTCGCGAACGAGGACGTGCCGCTGCCTTATGCGGCGAACCTGGAAAAGCTGGCGCTGATCGACGCGGCCAAGGTCGTGAGCGCGGTCAAGAGGGTCTGCTACCGAGCTTGATCCACCCCGCCCTGGGACAGGGCCGGATATGTTGCGATACGCCGCTTCACCTCCCGACCGCAGATAGCGGTACGTGGTGAGCAGCGTCCGGGTATTAAGATCGGGCGGCGGATATCGAAACCGCCGCCCGGCGGTCATTGCGTAATGCGTGCGGTCGCGATGGCCTTGTCGAACAGCGCGCTCATGCCGGCCGATATGCTGCTGTCGGTCTTCACCTCGAAGAACAGGTCGGGCGATGCGCAAGCCTTTAGCGCCCGGGCGACGTCGGGCAGCCGCCACGCGACGTTCCGCTGCGACCAATCGTCGCCTGCGATCGAAGCGGGGTCGTAGGTCGTGTAGAGGACGGCGATACGCGTGTTGGGGCGGGCCTTGATCGCGGTACATTGGTCCAGCAGAATCTGACCCAGTTGCTGGCCCGATCGTTCTTCGTTGCGCATGCCGTCGGTAACGAGGAACAGCATTGATTGGGGGCTGTCGTTTGATCTTTTGGTTCCGGTGCCTGATAGCGCGGGAATCAAGGCTGCGACCTTCACCATCGAGTCGGCGTGTTCGGTCTGGCGGTCCCAGTAGCTGCTGCCCTTCGTCACCGCGACGGCCTGGGCCGTGCCGGTTTGCGTTTTCGCCGTCATCAACGCGCTGGTCAACGGCGCCACATTGACGAAATCCGAAGCGCGGCTGAATGTGGACACCGACATACGGTAAATGGCGTCGTTGCGAACCATCGACGATTGGGCCTTGTCGATCATGTCCTGGATTGCGGTCTTACCGCTATCAACTCGCAGGACGATGCCGGCGTTGTGCGCAGCAGTATAGAAATCGATCCGCCGGCCGGATTTGTCGTATTGCGGGGTGCCGTCGGACTTGTCGGGATTGGTCTGATGGCAGGCAAAGGCGCACCCTCCCGTCATCGTCTTCATCTGCGCAATGCCGGCGGATGTAACGGGCAGTGCCATCGACGACGACACGTCGAGCATGACATAGAAGTCGATGTTCGGGGCGATTTTGGCAGTCGTCGCGGACGTGCCGGAGATGGCAAGAGTCCGCATCCCGAGGATGTTGCCGAATTTGTTGGCCGATTCCGCTTTGTAGCTGACGACCGCAGTGCGATCGAGCCCGGAAGCGTCGGTTTGCGTGATGACGACCTTGAGCGCGCCGTAATCATAGGTGGTGTTGGTCGTCGTGATGGTCACGGCAGGGCCGGTGAGCGTGTAGCGCAGCCCGTTCAGGTTTTCGGCCTGGGCCTTGAACATGTTGAGCGCGGCGACGGCCGCCTCGTCCTTGGTGCGGAGCATCATCGGCTGCGTCACTGCCATGAGAGCCGACGCATCGGTGATGGCGTTCACCTTGGCCTGCAACCGCGCGGCCCGCGAATAGTCGATCACCATGCCGGTCGAGAAGGTCAGCGGCACCAGCGCGAAGCCGACGATCATCAACACGTTGCCGCCGCGATCGGCGGCGAGGCGCCGATACAGGTTCGTGACACGCATGCGTATTGCGCCTTTCGTGGCGGAATGGATCGGCCGCACCTTCATTGCTTCACGACTGTTGCCGACGCGCGCGGGCTCATGATGATCGTCTCGGAAAGCGGGATCTGGCCGATCATTGATGCTGCGATGCCCGGGATGTACTGATAGTCTATCCGGGCCACTATCAGCGACGTGTTCGCCTGTTTTATGCTGTCCGGGACCGCGAATTCCGATCCCGCGGCGAGTTTGGCGGTGTTCTTGCCGCGGCTCCATCCGACCTTGCTTCTCCTGGTCGCGTCGATGTCGATCTGCGAAACCGTCATCCGCGCGTTGGTTTGTGCATAGGGCGCCATCACCTGTTCGCTCGCGTTCAGGATGGTGTCGAGGTCGCTGTCGGTCACCGTCGTATATTGCGAGGTGAGGTCGGCGATCGTGCGCGCAGCCGCCGTGATCTTGCGCTGTGCCGCCACGGCATCGCTGATCTGATAGCCGCCGACGAACAGCATCATCAACACGGGCAGCACCATCGCGAACTCGACCAGTGCCACGCCCCGCCCGTCACGGATCAGACGATCGCGATCGATCACGAATAGCTCTCCGTCTTGAACACAGACGTGGCGCGTAGTAGCCGTTTGCCGCGCGACATGGTCGCCAGGTCGAAACCAAGCGGTCCCTTTTGAACGTCCCAGACATACATGATCTGGACGATCGTGATGGCGCCGGCCCCACCGGGAGCAAAGCTCCAGCTGTTGTTGGGATTGCCATTGGAGTCGTAGGTGATCGTCGGCGCGGCGGTGTTCGCGGACGAAAACGTCGTCGCGGTGCGGACGTCCACCATGACGTTCTGGCATTTCATGAATGCCGGAAGCCCGGCGCAGACCAGCGACTTGAATTGCTCCCGCGTCATTCCCGAGGTTTGCGCGACGCCCGTCATCAGCTTTCGTACCGCGCGTTCGCTGGCGGTCTCCAGATTCTGCTGGGCGAAGAAGGTGAGGGTGACCTGTAGGATCGCGATGATTATCGCCATCAGCGGCGTTGCGACGAAACCGAATTCGATCGCGGTCACGCCCCGGACGTCACGGCGAAGGCGCGTGCGTCCGCCGGGCTTGGAGAGCGTGCGCCGCATTGCCGTGACCAAATTGGCTATCATCGCTGCTATATCGCTCCGCAAGCATGGCGTTTTGCGCATGCAAGTCTTAAGAAATGCTTGCCTCATCGCCGGGCTGTCGCGGTGCGGCCGAGGTGGCGGCACGGGAAAAGGGGGGCGGGATGCCTCGGGATCATGCCGACCGGTTGCTGGCGATCGGCTATGCGCCGGCGGACGCGCGGGCCGCCCTGACCGCGCTCTTCGAACTCGACGCGGCGCTGGGTGCTATCCTGCGTACCACACGCGAGCCGTTGTTGGGGCAGATGCGGCTGACGTGGTGGCATGAGGCGCTGGTCGCGCTCGATGGGGGCGCCGCGCCTGCGCACCCGGTGCTGCGCGATCTGGGAAGAGACGTCGTGCCGCGGGTTTCGGGGGCTATGCTCGCGGCAATGGTCGACGGGTGGGAAGCGCTCCTCGACGATCCCCTGGATGCGGGCGCCATGGAGCGGTTCGCGGCAATGCGGGGGGGCGGGATGTTCGTGGCGGCAGGGGCGGTGCTGGGGATCGAGCGAGAGGGGTTGCAGGAGGCAGGAGCGGGATGGGCGCTGGCCGATCTCGCGGGCAACCTCGGCGATCCCGCAAGCGGCACGCTCGCGCGGACGCTCGCGCTGCCCAGGCTGGCGGCCGCCATGCGGACGGCTTGGCCGCACCGGGGACGTGCGCTCGGAGCGCTCGTTCTGCTGGCGCGGGACGGCCGGTCGGGATCACCTGCCTTGGCCGCGCGGCTGATGTGGCATCGGGCCACGGGCCTATAGCCGCGGTGCGGTCGGCGCGTTAGCCTGCGCACGGAGCAAAGGGAGCAGGGATGATGTGGCGCTATCTGATCAGAGCGGTGGCGGCGTTGATGCTGGCGGGGGCCGGCATGCTGATCTTCGGCGCGCGGGCGTCGACCGAGGCGGTGCTGCCTGCGCTCCCTGCCGAGCCTGCGGCGCAAGACGACGCGGCATTGCCAGCCGCCATGCCTGAGGCGAGTCCCAGAACCCGCGAGGAGAAAAGGTTCGGCCGGTACGACAAGGACCGCGACGGCAAGGTGACGCGCGAGGAATATGTGGCGTCGCGGCGCAAGGCCTATGCGCGGTTGGACACCGACCGCGACGGCAAGCTGTCGTTCGAGGAATGGTCGGGCAAGACGCTTGCCAAGTTCGTCACCGCCGACCGCGACAAGTCCGGCGCGATGTCGGCCACCGAGTTCGCCACCACCGCGATCAAGCGCAAGGCGCGGGTGCAGGCGAAATGTCCGCCGACGGAGGCGGATAGCTAGGCGCCATCCATCCGCTCAGCGCGGTGCGGGCGCGATCGGTGTACATCTTCTTGCGATCAGCCTTTTTCGTGCGGCCGGGGATCGGCGGAAACAGGCCGAAATTAACGTTCATCGGCTGATACGTCTCGGCCTCCGCGGCGCCGGTGATGTGGTGGAGCAAGGCGCCGAGTGCGGTTTCGACCGGGGGCGGCGCCAGCGATGCGCCGCCGAGTTCGGCCGCGGCGAAGCGGCCCGCGAGCAGGCCGATCGCGGCGCTTTCGACATAGCCTTCGCAGCCGGTGATCTGGCCGGCGAAGCGGATGTTGGGGCGCGATTTCAGCCTGAGCACCGAATCAAGCAATTCGGGCGATCGGATGAAGGTGTTGCGGTGCAGCCCGCCCAGCCGCGCGAACTCGGCATGTTCGAGTCCCGGAATTGTGCGGAAGATGCGGACCTGTTCGGCGTGTTTCAGCTTCGTCTGAAAACCGACGATGTTCCACAACGTGCCCAAAGCATTGTCCTGACGAAGCTGGACCACGGCGTGCGGCCAGCGGCCGGTCTTGGGATTGTCCAGCCCGACGGGTTTCATAGGACCGTAGCGCAAGGTGTCGAAGCCGCGCTCGGCCATCACCTCCACGGGCATGCAGCCGTCGAAATAGGGGACATTCTCCCATTCGCGGAACTCGGTCTTCTCACCGTCGATCAGCGCCTGGTGGAAGGCGGCATATTGATCGGCCGTCATCGGGCAGTTGATATAATCCTTGCCACCCTTGTCCCAGCGTGCGGCGAACCAGCATGTCTCCATGTCGATGCTGTCGAAATGGACGATGGGTGCGATGGCATCGAAGAAGGCCAGCGCATCGGCCCCCGTGGCGGCGCCGATGCCGGTCGCGAGCGCAGGCGCGGTGAGGGGGCCGGTGGCGACGATCGCCGGGCCATCCGGGAGCGTGTCGATCCGCTCGCGGACGAGGGCGATGTTGGGATGCGCTTCGATCGCGGCGGTGACAGCGGCGGAAAAGCCCTCGCGATCGACCGCCAGCGCGGAACCGGCGGGAACGCGGTGACGATCGGCCTGCCGCAGGATCAGCGAACCGAGGCCGCGCATCTCCTGATGCAGCAGGCCGACCGCGTTGCTGTCCGCATCGTCCGAGCGGAAGCTGTTCGAGCAGACGAGTTCGGCGCAGTCGGTGGTGTGGTGCGCGGGGGTGGCGTCCCCTGAGCCGCGCATTTCCGACAGGCGGACCTTGTACCCCGCCTCGGCCAGCTGCCAGGCGGCCTCAGACCCGGCGAGGCCGGCGCCGATGATGTGGATGTCGGGTTGAAAGGTCACTGGAAAGTCACATCCTACAGAGGTTCACGCGGTGTTCGAACCTGGCCGGTGTCCTGGCCGCGGGCCTCGGCCCGGTGTTGGGCAATCGTCGCTCGTGGCCCAGTAAAGGAGTACAGCAGTGTAGGACAGCCTTTGAGTCGAGCCAGCGCGTGCCCGAGCGGCACGCGAGGGCGCAGACGACGCCGGTGGCGGCAAAGGTCGCGATCATCGTCACGTCTGCGGCCAACGCAGCCGAGATCGTTCCCGCAGCGAACCCGCCCGCCACAGCCCAGGCGGCCGGCAGGCGCAACCCTGCATTGCCGCAGCCGATACGCGCGAGGATCAAGGTGCCGAGCAGCGAGGGAACGATCGCCAGCAACGCACCGGCGAGCAGGACAGGCGGCGACAGCACGACTAGCATCAGCCACCCGGCGCTTCCGACGGGCACCGGGTCCGGCGAGGCGATCGTGGAAAACAGGCCAAGCGACGCCAGGAATATGGGGCCGGCGGCAAGGCAGGCGGCACCGATGCCGCGAGCGTAAGTGACGGTGTAATACATGCGGTCCTCCCCTATGGGGTGACGGCAAGCGGCGCAGGTCCGCCGCCTGCCGCCCTTGGCTCAAGCCGCCGGCTGCGTCTGGCCCTGTTCGACCAGCCATCCGTTCACCCTTCGGCCGAATTGCGCGATGGCGCCCATGTTGAAGAAGTGCATGGCGCCGAGCACGATCACGGCCAGTCCGACCTTGCTGGACAGGAAGCGGATCGCCTGCGGGATCGTGGTCGGTTCGGTGCCCAGGCTGAGCGTCAGCGTGATGAAGCCGATGTTCACCAGGTAGAAGCCGACGACGAGCAGATGGTTGGTGGAGCGTGCCAGCTCCCCATTCTGTCCGAAGCACTGCTCCAGGAAGACGATGCCGTTGGTGGACAAGGTGCGTGCGACCCAGATGGTGATGCCCAGCGTGATCGCGAGGTAGAGGGTGTACGCCAGTTCGATCATCGTCCTGCTCCTTCTGTTTCTTCGGTAAATACTGAAATCGTGGGATGTGCCGCCGTGAGACGTGGCGGGCGTTCAGCTTCTGGGCGCGCCGGGCAGAAAGCGGGCGACCTTGCCGCCCAGTTTCATCAGCGTGACCAGCGTGGGCTTCGGCAGGACGCGGACCTGATCGTACCAGGTGCCCAGCGTCTGCATGAAATCGTGCATCCTGAGGATGCGCCAGCGCAAGTGCGATGGCGCGCTCTTGTCGTGGGCGAGACGCTCCGCCAGTTCGCTCAGCAGCGCGATCGTGGGGTCGATTTCGCGGCGTTTTCGCTCGGCGGCGATGCGCATGAGCATTTCCCACAGATCGCCCTCCGCGACGAAATGGTCGCGACGATCGCCGTCGACGTGGACGCGGCGGACGATGCCATAAGCCTGCAACTCCTTAATCGCGGTGGAGACGTTGGAGCGCGCGAGGCCGAGTATCTCGACGATCCGTTCGGCATGGAGCGGGGTGTCGGAGAGATAGAGGAGCGCGTGGATCTGCGACACCGAGCGGTTCACGCCCCAATGCGTGCCCATTTCCCCCCAGTGGAGGATGAAGGCTTTCGCGTCTGGATGATCGAGCAGCGACATCGGTTCTTTCATTTCCGTAATTACAGAAATGTCTGAAGCAGGTGGATCTGTCAAGCGGGTTGTCGCGGGCGGCAGGCATCGCCACCTGCGACGCATGAAGATCTACACCATCGGGTATGAAGGGACGACCGGCGACGCCTTCGTCGCGACGCTGGCCGCAGCGGGGGTGGCGCGGGTGATCGACGTGCGCGCGCTGCCGCTATCGCGACGGCCGGGCTTTTCCAAGACGCCGCTGTCGGGCGCGTTGAAGGCGGCGGGGATCGACTATGTCCATCTGAAGGCACTGGGCACGCCGAAACGCGGGCGCGATGCGGCCAAGAAGGGCGACGTCGCGACCCTGCGCGCGGTGTATGACGGCCAGCTCGACCTGCCAGAGGCGCAAGCGGCGGCGGCGCGGATGCTCGACCTGGCTGCCGAAAAGCCCAGCGCGCTGCTGTGCTACGAGCGCGACCCCTGCCATTGTCACCGGACGCTGCTGCTGGCGGCGGTGGGGCAGGGGGTGGAGGTGGTCGATCTGTATGCGTGACCGCCACGGGGGTGCCATAAAGCGCGGCCATGGCTAGGCGCGAGGGAGCGCGCGGATGTGGTGGACGATGGTGCTTGCGGTACAAAGCGTCGCCGGGCCGCCCGATGTTCGCCCGCCTCGCCCCTCATTTCCCGCGCGCTGCGACGAAGGGGAAGCCGGTGAGGTCGTTGTGTGCGGCTCTGCCGATCAGGACGGCTTTCGATTGAAGCCGCTGGCGGACCGCTATGCGACCACGGATGCGCTGCCGCAGGCGGAAACGACGATTGTCGGCGATCTGAAGGTGAGCGCCGAATCCGAAGCTGGGCAGGCGATCGGCCACGCGCCGCCGCGTGCGATGGTCAGGTTGAAGCTGCCGTTTTGAGGGTTTGCGGGGGCGTGGCGCATTCGCGGCTGGCGCTGGCGTCGGGGCGAGTCCCCTCCCCGCAGAGCGGGGAGGATTTGCGGGTCAGGCGTCGGCGCGGGTTGGGGATTTGCGCTTCTTGGCGGGTTTGCGCTTCGGCTTGGGCTTGCTGCCGCTGAGCGCATAGAAAAGGCCGCCGGCGATCGCGGCCAGGCCGATGCCGGCCGCAATGCCCATCGCAGTGGGGACGGATATCGTCGCCGCCGCGTCCGGCGTGCGTGCGACGCGGGGGTCGCCCGGTGGCGGCGCGTCCTTCGTAGCGGCATGGGGCGCGGGGTGAAGTGGGTAGGGCGACTGGTTCCCGGCTGGGATCGGTGGTGTGTGGGTCATGCCCCGCCTAACGGGCCACCCGCCGATAGGTTTCCGCCTCACCCCGTGACCGGCAGCTTCACCTTGCCGTCGTCGTCGCGGGTCAGCGGGCTGTAGGCGATCACGGTCTCCAGCAGCAGCGGCGTGTAGAGATGCGGGAAGAGTTCGCCCGCGCGCGCTTCCTCCCATTTCAGCGAAGGGCCGAACGCGGCGAGATCGACCGCGACGACGTGTAGGTCGCTCTGCGCGGCAAAGTGCTTCTCCACCGTGGCGGTCAGTTGCGCCGCGGTGGAGAGGTGGATGTAGCCATCCGCCAGGTCCACCGGCGCACCCGTGAAGGTGCCGTCGCGTTCCAGCGCCGCCATCTGTTCGCCGGTCAGCACCTTGTAGGCGGTGGTGTCGGGAACGTCGGGCATCAATCGTCCTCCGGATCTTCGTCGACCCGCTCGTCCAGCGTCTGCGGGCCGGTGCCGTCGCCGACGATCAGTTCGTCGCCGGTCGCGGGCGCGGCGCCGAGATCGTCTGCGATCATCGCCTCCGCCTCGTTCTCCGGGGCTTCCTCCTCGTCCAGGCGGGCCGCGGAGACGACGTGCTCGTTCTCCGACACGTCGAACAGCCGCACGCCCAGCGTGTTGCGTCCGGTGACGCGGGTGTCGCCGATGGACATGCGGATGAGCTTGGCCTGATCGGTGACCAGCATCAGTTGCTGCCCGGAATGCGCGGCGAAGCTGGCGACGACCGCGCCGTTGCGCCCCGACGAGACGATGTTCGTGATGCCCTGACCACCGCGATTGGTGCGGCGATATTCGAAGGCGGACGTGCGCTTGCCATAGCCGTTCGCGGTAACGGTGAGGATGAACTCCTCCGCCGCTTCGAATTCGGCCATGCGATCGGCCGCCAGCGTCACGTCGCGTTCGCCTTCCTTCCAGGGGGCGGCGCGCAGATAGGCCTCGCGTTCCTCGGTGGTGGTCGCGAAGCCGCCGAGGATCGACAGCGAGATGACGGCATCGTCCTTGGCCAGGCTGATGCCGCGCACGCCGGTCGAGGTGCGGCTCTGGAATTCGCGGACGTCGGTGGCGGCGAAGCGGATCGCCTTGCCGGCGCGGGTGGCGAGCAGGACGTCGTCCGCCTCGGTCAGCAGCGCGACGCCGATCAGACGGTCGCTGGTCTCTTCCCCTTCGCCCTCCTCTTCGGTGCCGAAGCGCATTGCGATCTTGCCCGCGCGCGGGATGTTCGTGAACGCATCCATGCTGTTGCGCCGCACCGTGCCGTTCGCGGTGGCGAACATCACGTGCAGGTCGCCCCAGCGGCTCTCGTCCTCGGGCAGCGGCAGGACGGTGGAGATCGTCTCGCCGGGGCCAAGGGGGAGCAGGTTGACCATCGGCCGGCCGCGGGTGGCGGGGCCGCCCTCGGGCAGCCGCCACACCTTCATGCGATAGACCTTGCCGTGGGTCGAGAAGAAGAGGACCGGGGTGTGCGTCGAGGTGACGAACAGGCTGGTGACCGCATCCTCGTCCTTGGTCGCCATGCCCGACCGCCCCTTGCCGCCGCGGCGCTGCGCGCGGAAGGCGTCGAGCGGGGTGCGCTTGATGTAGCCCTGCACCGTCACGGTGACGACCATGTCCTCACGCTCGATCAGGTCTTCGTCGTCGATGCCGTCGGCGGCCGCTGCGATCTCCGAGCGGCGCGGGGTGGCGAAGGCGTCGCGCACCGCGATCAGCTCGCCGCGCATCACCTCGTAAAGCTTGGCGCGGTTGGCGAGGATTTCGAGCAGCTCGGCGATCGAATCGGCCAGCCCCTTCAGCTCGTCGCCGATCTCGTCGCGGCCGAGTGCGGTCAGGCGGTGGAGGCGCAGGTCGAGGATCGCACGGACCTGGACCTCGGACAGGCGATAGACGTCGCCGGTGACCTCGACCTCGACCGCCTCGACCAGGCGGATATAGGCGGCGATCTCCGCGATCGGCCATTCGCGCGCGATCAGCCTGGCGCGCGCCTCCGCCGGGCTGGACGATCCGCGGATGATGCGGACGACCTCGTCCAGATTGGTGACCGCGATGACCAGGCCGAGCAATATGTGCGCGCGGTCGCGCGCCTTCGCCAGTTCGAACTTCGATCGCCGGGTGATGACGATCTCGCGGAACTGGACGAACGCCTGGATGATGTCGCGCAGGTTGAGCAGTTCGGGGCGGCCGCCGCGGATCGCCAGCATGTTGGCGGGGAAGCTCGATTGCGCGGGCGTGTGGCGCCACAATTGGTTCAGCACGACCTCGACGGTCGCGTCGCGCTTCAGCTCGATGACGATGCGCACGCCCTGGCGGTTCGATTCGTCGCGGATGTCGGAAATGCCCTCGATCCGCTTGTCCTTGGCGGCCTCGGCGATCTTTTCGACCAGCGCGTTCTTGCCCTGCTGGAACGGGATTTCGGTCAGGATGATCGACTGTTTGTCGCCGCGCGCGGTCTCGACGACGTGGCGCGAGCGGACGATGATCGAGCCGCGCCCGGTCTCATAGGCCGAACGCGCACCGGCACGGCCCAGGATGATGCCGCCGTTGGGGAAATCGGGACCGGGGACGATCTCGAACAATTCGGCGACGGTGATCGCGCCATTGTCCATGTACGCGAGGCAGGCGTTGACGACCTCGCCGAGATTGTGCGGCGGGATGTTGGTCGCCATGCCGACCGCGATGCCGCCGGCGCCGTTGACCAGCAGGTTCGGGAATTGCGCCGGCAAGACGGTCGGCTCGCGTTCGGAGCCGTCGTAATTGGGGGCGAAATCGACGGTATCCTTGTCGAGATCGTCGAGCAGGCTGTTGGCGACCTTTGCCAGGCGTGCCTCGGTATAGCGCATCGCGGCGGGCGGATCGGGGTCCATCGAGCCGAAATTGCCCTGGCCGTCGATCAGCGGCACCCGCATCGACCAGTCCTGCGCCATCCGCGCCAAAGCGTCATAGATCGCGCTGTCGCCGTGGGGGTGGTATTTACCCATCACGTCGCCGACGATGCGCGCGGATTTGCGATAGGGGCGCCCGGCGACGAAGCCGCTCTCCGCGGCCGAATAGAGGATGCGGCGGTGGACGGGCTTCAGGCCGTCGCGGACGTCGGGCAGAGCGCGCGAGACGATGACCGACATCGCGTAATCGAGGTAGCTCGCCTTCATCTCGTCGACGATCGAGATGGTCGATATCGGGGAAGGGTCGGCGAGGAGGGTCTCGTCGGTCAAGTCGCGGTGCTTTCGGGTTCGTTACGGTTCGCAGCGTCTAGGCGATCGACGCGCCAAAGTCACGCTTTCGGTCCCTCTCCCGATGGGAGAGGGAGGGTCTCGCGCCGAAGGCGTGGGAGGGTGAGGGCGACCCCCGGCACGCGACCGCCCTCACCCTTCCGCAGCCTGCGGCTGCTCCCTCCCTCTCCCGAGGGGAGAGGGAATTAAGGGGCGACTTCGGCGCCGTCCCAGGCGAAGATGCGGCCGCTCTGCGGCGGCTTCAGCGCGTCGAGCACGTCGAGCAGCTGCACCGCGGCGCGGCCCGCGTCGAACAGGCCGCCGGGCTGGACATTGCCCTGGAACGGCTTCGACAGCGCGGTGTCGACGGTGCCGGGATGGAGCGCGACGACGATGCCGCGATCGTTGCGGCGCTTGTCCTCGATCGCGATCGTGCGGACGAACTGGTTGAGTGCCGCCTTGGACGCGCGATAGCCGTACCAGCCGCCCTGCCGATTGTCGGCGATGCTGCCGACGCGCGCGGACAAAGCGGCGAAGACGATGCGGTCCTTGCGCGGCATCAGCGGCAGCACATGCCTGGCGACGAGCGCAGGCCCGATCGCGTTGACCGCGAAGTTGCGCGCGAGCCACGCGGGGTCGAGTTCGCGCAGCGCCCTCTCGGGGCCGCGTTCGCCGTCATGGAGCAGCCCGGTGGCAACGATCACCAGGGTCGGCGGCGGACCAGCGGCAATGTGCGCCGCGGCGGCGGCGATCGTGGCTTCGTCCTCCAGGTCGATGTGGAATTCGCCCGCGAAGGATCGCGCAAATCCGATTACAGGTGTACCTTCGTCGGCGATTGCGGTGGCCAGTGCCGCGCCGATGCCGCCGGATGCCCCGATCACCACTGCGGTCATGCGCGCACGAACCGCCAGCGGTCGGCGTCGCTCGCGTCCGCATCGAAGGCGTAGCCGTCGCTGTCGAAGCCGCGCAGAGCGTCGATTTGGTCGACGCGGTGCTCCACCATCCAGCGTGCCATCATGCCGCGCGCCTTCTTGGCGTGGAAGCTGACGAAGCGTTGTTGCGCGCCTTCACGGAAGTCGACCGCGATCACCTGCAACGCCGCGGGCAGGCGCCCGTCAACCGCCGCCCAATATTCCTGGCTCGCCAGATTGAGGATCGTGCCCGATCCTTCGGCTTCAACGTCGTTCGCGAGCAGTTCGGCTATCCGGCCGCCCCACCAATCGGTCAACTTCGTGCGCCGCGGCGCCCAGCGGGTGCCCATCTCCAGCCGGTACGGACGCATGGCATCGAGCGGACGAAGCAGGCCGTAGAGGCCCGACAGCATGCGGACGTGATCCTGCGCATAATCGATCGCCTCGGGCGTCAGCGTATAGGCGTGCAGCCCGGTATAGACGTCCCCCGCGAACGCGAACATCGCGGCGCGCGCCTGCGCATCTGCGAAGTCGCGGAAGCGATCCGCGTTCAGCTTGGCAAGCGCAGGGCTGATCGTCATCAGCGCGGAAAGTTTCTTCTGGGTCAGATTTGCCGCCGCGGCGGCCAGTGTCGCCGCTTCGTCGGCGAAGCGAGGCGTCGTCGGGGTCAATTCGGGAAGGACGCTCTCGTAATCGAGCGTCTTGGCGGGGGAAAGGACGGCGATCATCGCGACCGGCGTTAGCCGCGCAACCTTGCGCGTTCAATCGACGTTCAGTGCGCGAGCGTCATGGCGCGTCCCTTGAAGGCGGCGTCCACCGCCGGTAGATGGTCACGGATTCAGGGCGTGCGCCCTGCACGAGGAGAATTTCCGCATGAAAACCAGCATGAAAACGCTATCCCGGCTGGCGTTTGCTGCCGTTCTCGCCAGCGGGCTCGGGACCACCGCGCTCGTCGCCCCCGCCGTTGCGCAGAAGAAGGGCAAGGCACCCGCCGGCCCGACGCTGACGCCCGCGGTCCAGAAGGCCGCTGCCGAAGCGCAGAAGGCGATGCAGGCGGGCGACATGGCGACCGCGGAGACGCAACTCGTCGCGACGGAAGCCGCGGCCGCACCGTCGACCAACGAATATGACAAGTACGTAGCGGCGGCGCTGCGCTACGATTTCGAGACGTCCAAGATGCGCACGGCGCTGACCGCCAACCCCAATGCGCCGATCGACCAGACCGTGCTGATGAAGCCGCTGGAGGTGCTGATCGCCAATCCGCTGACCCCCGCCGAGGCGCGCCCGCAATATCTTTTCCGGCGCGGCACGCTGGCGTTCAACGCGCGTCAGTTCCCGCAGGCTGTGCAATATTACGAGCAGGCGCGCACCGCGGGCTACAAGGATCCCGAACTCGACCTGCAGATCGCCAAGGCCAAGCTGGAGGGGCCTGACGTCAAGGGCGGGCTGGCCGATCTGAATGGCGCGATCGAGCGGCAGGTCGCTGCCGGGCAGAAGCCGCCCGAATCCTTCTACCGCTATGGCATCCAACGCGCCAACGCCGCCAAGATGGGGCCGGAAACGCTGGTGTGGCTCAAGAAGTGGATTGCGGCCTATCCTACGGCCAAGAACTGGCGTGACGTGATCTTCGTCTATGGTCTCCAGCCAGGTTCGATCGCCAAGCTCGACAACCAGCAGCAGATCGACCTCTTTCGCCTGCTGCGCGCGTCGAAGTCGCTGGCGGATCAGTATGACTATCGCGAATATGCGCAGAAGGTTTACGACCGCGGTCTTCCCGCCGAGGCACAGACCGTGCTGGCGGAGGGTTTCGCCTCGGGCAAGCTGACCGGCAATGGCGATGCCAAGAGCCTGCAGACGGCGGCAGCCAATGCGCAGCGCAACGAATCGCCGCTGGGCACGCTGGCGACGCAGGCCAAGGCGTCCGCCAACGGCAAGCTCGCCTCGCAGACCGGCGACGCCTATCTGGGGCAGGACAAATATGCCGAGGCAGCGGCGCTGTACCGCGTCGCCTTGCAGAAGGGCGGGGTGAATGCCGACGAGGTGAACACCCGCCTGGGCATCGCGCTGGCGCGATCGGGCGACAAGGCTGGCGCGCAGGCTGCCTTCGGTGCAGTGTCCGCAGGGCCGCGCGCCGACATCGCGGCGCTCTGGACGACATGGCTGACGACGCCTAGCGCCTGAGGCTTATTGGTCGACACGGGTACGAGGAGGGGGCGGCAGCGATGCCGCCCTTTTTCGTCGAGGCGGCCGCATCGTACATGGGCTGCCATTACGCGGCCCGAAGGCGGCATTTCCTCGGAACCGTCCTCAGGAATCGCTCACAGGTATCCCGGATATCGCCTTGGCGGTGCGGATCGTCAGCGACGTCTTCACGCTCGCGACGTTCGGTGCCGGCGTAAGATGCGTGGTAAGAATGTCCTGGAACCCCTTGAGATCACTTGCGACGATCTTGAGGATGAAGTCGATTTCACCATTGAGCATGTGACATTCGCGAACCTCAGGGATTGCCGCGACATAAGTTTCGAATGCGGACAGATCGTGTTCGGCCTGGCTCTTGAGGCTGACCATCGCGAAGACGGTGATGGGAAACCCCAGCGTGGCCGCGTCCAGTTCTGCGTGATAGCCGCGGATCGCGCCCAATTCCTCCAACGCGCGGACGCGCCGAAGACACGGCGGTGCGGTCAGGCCGACGCGTTCTGCCAGGTCGACGTTGGTCATGCGGCCATCGTCCTGGAGAAGCGACAGGATCTGGCGGTCTATGCGGTCGAGGGCCACGGGACTTCCCTTGCAGACTTTGCGATACGATTATTCGGATTGCGACTGACGATAAGATAATTGCGGGCAAACGCAATTGTCCCACAATGCGACGTGCCGTTTTCGATGGTTCCGCAGCGGACTCGGCTGGGTTAAGGATTCCTTACTACGCAGCACGGTGCGGCGCGACGAACGAGACGAGGAACCAGCGTGCGCTTCGACGACAGCCTGAAGACAGTGCTATCGGGAGAAACCGCATCGGGCGTCGGCGCGCAATCGGCGTGGCGTCAGCTGGTCGATCTGATCGGGCGGGGCCGCGTTCCGGCTGAGGAACCCGCGATCGCGCGTCTGCGGATATTGCGCCAGGCAGTGCCCGATGCGGTTCGCGCCGCAACCGCGCGCGCGCTCGCCTTCGCCTCGCCACCCGCCGCGCTGGTCGGTCTGTTCGGCGAGGATGCGCTGGAGATCGCTGCACCGGTGCTACGCACGGCGACGCTGGATGGGGACGAATGGGCGGCGATACTGCCCCGACTGTCGCCTGCGGGCCGATCGGTTCTGCGCCATCGCCGTGACCTTCCCGACACTGCCAAGCGCGCTCTTGAGGCGTTCGGTGCGACGGATTTCGTGCTGGATCATGCGACGCCCGCGGTGGACGATGCTGTGCCGGCCGAGCCGGTTGTCTCGATCGCGCCGCCGGCGACGCCGTTGGGCGAAACACCGTTCGTGACGCTGGGCAAGGTTGCACTGGGCCTCCCGGTGGTCGCCGAAGCGCTGCGCCGGGTTGAGGTGCCGGCCAACGATCCGCCGCGGTTCGAGATCTCCGATCTCGTGGCGCGGATCGACGCGTTCAATCGGGAGCGCGAGCGTCCCCAGGCTGCCCCATCGTATGCGCCGCCGCCCAACGTGGAGGACGGCTTTCGCTTCGAAACCGACGGGGCCGGCATCATTGGCTGGGTCGATGGGGTCGTGGGGACTCCGCTCGTCGGATTGTGCCTGGCCCATGCCGCGTTGCAGGGGGAGGCGCAGGTCGATGGCGTGGTCGCCGGCGCCTATCGCCGCCGGTCGCCCTTCCGCGATGCACGCCTCGTGGTGGGTGGCACGTCGGACGCATCGGGCGCCTGGCGGCTTTCGGGCATGCCCGCCTTCGACCCAGCCAGCGGCCGCTTTCTCGGCTACCGTGGCACGGCACGGCGTCCGCGCGCCGATGAAAGCGCGACGCCGCGGCGGTCGCACGAAGCCGCGGACTCGTTGCGCCAATTGGTCCACGAACTACGTACCCCCACGAATGCGATCGCCGGCTTCGCCGAACTGATCGAAACCGAACTGCTGGGCGCCGTCCGTGACCCCTACCGCGGGTATGCCGCAGCGATTCGCGGCCAGGCGACGGCGCTGATCCAGGCGATCGACGACCTCGACACCGCGGCGCGGATCGAGGGCGGCGCACTCGACCTGCGCCCCAGCATCGTTCCCTTGCGCGATCTGGTGAGCGGCGTGGTAGCCGATCTGCAACCGCTTGCGGCGCTGCGCGGGGCCGTTCTGATGCTTCATCCCGACGGCGCGTCGCCCGACGTCGATGCCGACGACCGTGCGCTGGAGCGACTGGCGGCGCGCCTGCTGGCCGCGCTGGTCGGGGTCGCGGGGCGGGGGGAGATCGTGGGCGTCGCCATTCATGCAGGCGAGGGAGCGGGGTTGGTCATCGACCGTCCGGTCGCGCTTGCCGGGAGGGGCGACGAGGCTCTGCTGTCGATCGACGCCGATCGCGAGGCCGACGATGGCGAGCCGCTGCTCGGCACAGGCTTCGCGCTTCGCCTTGCGAGCAATCTGGCGGTCGAACTCGGCGGCAGCCTGACCATTGAGCCGGCATGCTTGACTTTGCGACTGCGAGCGGCGGTAGATCGGGACATGGGGCAGGCCTCGATCAACTGACGTGACCTTAAGCGTACATCCGTATCGCGTCGCGGCGGCGCGCGACGACGAGCGCGTCGCCTGGCCTGCGTCGTTCGGCACGCGCTTCATTGTTTTCGTCGATGTCGAGGAGGAGTTCGACTGGCAGCGCCCGCGCGCGCGCGAGAACCGTGCGACGACCGCGATGGCGGCCTTCGCGGACGCGCATCTCCGCTTTGCCAACGAAGGCGTGGGCTTGGCCTGCATGGTCGACCACCCGGTCGCCACCGATCCGCGGTCGATCGACATCCTGCGCCGTGTCGTCGAAGATGACCGGTCCGAGATCGGCGCCCAGCTCCATGCCTGGGTCACGCCACCGTTCGATGAGGCACTCAGCGCGGTCAACAGCTATCCGGGCAACCTGCCGCCGGTGTTGGAAGCCGCCAAGATCGCCACCCTGACGGCGGCGCTCACCCAGGCGTTCGAGCGCGCGCCGCGTGCCTATCGCGCCGGGCGCTATGGCATCGGCCCGGCAACGCTCTCGCTGCTCGCCGAACGCGGCTATCTGATGGATACGTCGATACGCGCGCGCTACGATTATAGCGCGGATGGCGGCCCGGATTTTCGTGGGGTGGGCAATGCACCCTTCCGCCGGGACGGCATGATCGAACTGCCTCTGACGACGGTGTACACCGGTGCGATGCGGCGAGCGGGTGCCGGCTTATATGCCGCCGCGGGGGTGGTGCCGCATGCGCGCGGTGTTCTGGCGCGCAGCGGACTGCTATCGCGTGTGGCACTGACGCCCGAGGATATGCCGATCACCGATGCGCGCGAGGCGGTAACGGTCGCAGCGGGAGAGGGCGAGCGCTTGCTCGTCTTCTCATTCCATTCGCCGTCGCTGGCGCCAGGACACACGCCTTACGTCCGCGATGCCGCCGACCTGGCGATTTTCCACAACTGGTGGCGGGCGATGTTCGCGCATCTGCGCGGTTTGGGCATTACGTCGGTGTCGCTCGAGGAAATACTCGCCGCAGCGGGCTGATCGGTCAGAACGAGTTCCAGTCGTCGTCGGGGCGCGAAAGTGCGCTGACGGCGGCAGCCGGGAGCGGCTTGATCGGTGCATTGTAGCTGTTCACGTCTCCGGCCGCGAACTGGCGACTGCCACCGCGCGACGCCGGCCGCGACGCTCGCAACGTAGCGGCACGCTTCGGGCGAGCGTTGCCGTGGCCGCCTTGGTCGACGGTGAACCGTCCGGCCTGATCGGCAAGCGCGTCGACTTCGCTCGACAGGTTGCGGGCAGCCGCCGAGGTTTCCTCGACCATCGCCGCATTCTGTTGCGTCGATTGGTCCATCGTGCCGATCGCGATCGAGATTTCGGTGATCGCCGATGCCTGGGCCTGGTAATCGGTGGCCATCGTCGCCAGCAGCTCGTGCACCTGCCCGACGTCGCCCGAGATATCGGCGAGTGCGGTGTCCACCTTCTGCACCGACTGAACGGCGATCACGACCTCGCTCTGGGTGACGGTCAGCTGATCGCGCGCGCGCTTGGCTTCTTCCTCAGCGCGCATCGCTAGGGCCGAGACGAGATCGGCGACGACGGCGAAGCCGCGTCCAGCTTCACCCGCCCGGCCAGCCTCGACCGCGGCGTTCATCGCGAGTACGCGTGTCTGGAACGCGATCTTGTCGAGACCCTCGATAACGGTGTCGATGCCCTTAGCGCTCTCAGACACCCGACCCATCGCCTGCACCGCCTCGTCGACGACCGCGCGGCCACCGCCGACGGTCGCAATCGCCTGGTCGGCACGCTCGACGGTGCGCGTGGCTGCCACCGCGCTCGCCTTGAGGCGGCCGTCCATCTGCGTGACCGACGCGGCGGTCTCCTCCAGCGAAGCAGCGTTGCTCTCGGTGCGGCGTGCCAGGTCTTCGGAAGCCTGGGCGATCTCGCCCGAGCCGGTGCGGATGCTGGCCGCGCTTTCGCGGACGGACGCGATCAGTTCGCGCAACTTGCACAACGCCTCGTTGAAATTGGTCTTCAGCGAGGCGTACTCGCCGGTGAAATCGGCTTCGATCTGTGTCGTCAGATTGCCTTCCGCCAGCTCCGACAGATGGGTCGCCACGGTGGAGACGACCATCTGCTGATCGGCATCGGCCTTGGCCTTGGCCGCATCGGCGGCCTGCTTGGCGACGCCGTTCTCCCGGAACACCAGCACCGCTTTGGCCATCGCGCCGATTTCGTCGCGGCGCTGGAGACCGGGGATTTCGGCTTCGAACCGGTTGCCCGCGATCTCGGCCATGCAGTTGCGCATGCTGACCAGCGGGCGGCAGATCAGCCGCACTGCAAAGATGCTCGCCAGGACGCCCAATACCGTCATGATGGCGGTGACGATGAGCATGCGCCGCTCGATTGCGGCATTCTGCGCGAACATGTCGCTTGCCGGAATGCCGACGAAAAGCACGCCGACGACTTTGCCCGCGCTGTTCTTGATCGGGTCGTAAGCGGTGAAATACGGCTTGCCCAGGATATCGGCATTGCCCCGGAACGGCATCCCCTTGCCAAGGACTGTGTCGTACGCCTCGCCCGCCTTCAGTGGCGTGCCGACCGCGCGCGCGCCGCTTTCGGTCGTGACGTTGGTAGCGACGCGCATATCGCCCCGGAAGATCGTTGCCGCACCGCCCACCAGCGCCTTGATCTTGTCGACCATGGCCTCGTTGCCGTTCAACAGCATGTTGCCCGCGTACATTCGATCGCCATCGACGCGAAAGTCGGTGCCAGCCGCGCGGAGCACGTGCCAGGCGACGCGGATATTGGTTTCCTGCATCTCCTGCCCGTGCTTGGCGGTGTTGGCCTCAAGCAGGCTGCGCGTGCTGACAAAGGTTGCGGCCGAAAGCGTGAAAAGCAGGACCGCCACCATGATGGCGATCATGGCGGAAAGGCCGATCCGGTCCTGCCACTTCATCTTTCCCTGCATCGCCCGTTCCTTGGTCACACCTGCTGTCGGCGGACGTTCTGCGTATTATAGGACGATTGGCCTCCGGTCGGACCGGTTAACATAAGATAGTCTTAGTGTCTGTTCCAAAAAGAGGTGAGTGATTTCAGCGGGTTGTGATTCTGTCGAATTGCTGAAGTTCGATGTAGGATCACCTGTGACCTGGACCGAAACCACTCGTCGCCGATATGAGCGTCGTTGTCCGCGTTACGC
>NZ_DASVTL010000029.1:0-207916 GCF_036387595.1 Sphingomonas sp. | reverse complement strand
TCGGCACAAGGCGTGGCAGGAGCGGATCGCGTCGTCGCCTAGGACAATCGTCCGGGGCGTCGGAACCTGACGACCTGGACGAGGCTGTTTCGCGATGGAACTGTTCACCCACCGCCTGCGGCTTCATGCCGATCCTTCCCGCGTGGTCGTAAGGCCCTTCCATATCGCTTGGGCGGGGAACGGCGGCGGCCCTAGCCGCACCGAGCGGCTCGTCGCCGAAGTGCTGGAGATGGGGCCGGAGGACGCGCGTAACGAGCTCGAGGAGGTCTTGAAGGACTTCGAGGCACGGCACTGGCAGACGCGGCGGGTGTTCATGACCCGCTATGACGAGATCGAAGGGCTGCTCGATCTCGATGGCGCCGACATCGGCGATGTCAAGCGCCAGCTGATCGGCGCCTATTTTTGTCACGAATATAGCTATGCCGCCGCGGCGCTGATGAACCCGAGCGCGGTCCCGCATTTCGACCAGTCGGGCATGCCCGAGGGTTCGATGCGGATCCTGATGTCGCTGCGCGCGGTCGGCGAGGGGCATATCTCGTCGGTGGCGTTCCGCGAGGGGATCATCACCGATCGCAACCAGCTGAAGCTCGCGCCCGAGCCGCCGTTCGCGACTGCGACCGACGCGATCGGGCGGGGCGAGGAGGAGATGCCGGCGGGGCCGGTGACGGTCTATCGCCACCGCGACAGCACGCTGTCGGGCACCGTCATCTTTCCGATCACCGAGGCGCAGTCCAAGGGTTTGGAGGACCTGCGCATCGTCCATTTCCGCCACGACGACGGCAGCGAGGAATGGATCGGGACCTACACCGCGTATAACGGCTCGCAGATCCAGTCCGAGCTGCTCCGCACCAAGGACTTCCGTGCGTTCGATCTGGTGCCGATGACCGGCCCGGCGGCACGCAACAAGGGCATGGCGCTGTTCCCCCGCAAGGTCGGTGGGCAGTATATGATGATCGGGCGGTCGGACGGCGAGAACCTGTTCCTGCTGAAATCGGACAAGCTCGAGCATTGGGAGGACGGCGAGAAGATCCTGACCCCGACCTACCCGTGGGAGTTGGTGCAGATCGGTAATTGCGGGCCGCCGATCGAGCTCGACGAGGGCTGGTTGCTGCTCACCCACGGGGTGGGGGCGATGCGCAAATATTCGATCGGCGCGGTGCTGCTCGACAAGCGCGATCCGGGCAAGGTTATCGGCCGCACCACGCAGCCGATCCTGGCCGCCAAGGACCAGGACCGCGAGGGATACGTTCCTAACGTGGTCTATTCGTGCGGTGCGATCCGCCACGGCGACGACCTGTTCCTGCCCTATGGCATCGCGGACAGCTCGATCGGCTTTGCCTTCGTGAGCATCCAGGAGATGCTGGCGGCGATGTGAGGCGCGGCGCAGGCGCGGCCAAGCCCGCGCCGATGCGCCCGGCAGAGCCGGGCCGCAGCGCCCCGCCCGGCCGGCGGGTCGGCCAAGCCGAACCCGTTCGACGGCGGCTTTGCCGCCGGCGTGAGCAGGCGCCGTGCAATGTTGGCCGTCAGCGCCCGTTGCGGCGCAAGGTCTTTTCGATCAGCCACAGATGGAACACATGGACGGCAACGAAAATGCACCCCACGCCGATCAGGGCGGGTAAGACCATGCCCTCCTGGCCGGGCCGAGGATCGAAATTCATCGCTCCTGCAACAAAAAGGATCAGGACGAAGATTGCCAATGCCGGAGTGAACATCAGCGCGGGCACCCGAGGAGCTGACCAGTTCACCGTTCCGGACCAAGACCATTGCATCGGCAATCTGGCTTCGTTCCTGAAACGAAGGTTGGCCGATACCGACAGCGCGACCATTGCGGATCCAAAAACAAGCGCAACAACCGGCACGATCATGGCACCCACCTCTCAGCACCTAAGTGGCATGAAATGGATGTCAGCAAGAGATGCGATCCGTCAACAGGCGCCCTGTCCTACAACCTGATTTCCGTGCAACACCCACTCTAAACCGCTCGCTCTTTCTCAGTCATGCAATGTCGGCAACGTCCGAAATTCGCAATTTTCCCCTCACCGATCCGCGGCAACTTCGGCAGCACGGGAAGGAAGCGCACCCGTGTAGGTTGTGACTTTCCAGTGACCTTTCGCAATTCCCAAGGCCTTGCACCGGCGGGCGACAGCCTCAAGCCGCCATGCTGAAGACCCGTGGCCCGTCAGGAATGCAGCCGAAAGCATCTACCCTGCCGCCCGCCGCGTGTACCGGTACAACCCCGCCACCAGCCCTGCGAACACCAAAGTTCCCCCGCCCAGCGCGAACGGTGCAAATCCGTCGCCCACCACCGCCAGCGGTGCATCGCTGTCGGTCGCATATACCAGCCCGGCGAACCCCACGCCCCACAGGCTTTCGCCGACGATCAAGCCGGTCGCGGTCAGCACGCCGAAGCGGATCGCGCGCTCCGGATCGGGCGTGCGCGTCGCCCAGCGGTCGTAGGTCCAGCCGACGCACGCGCCGATCACCACGGGCAGCGTCACCGCCATCGGCAGGTAGATGCCCAATCCGACGCCGAGCGGCGGCAGGCGCATCACCTTCGCCCGGCCGAGCAGTTCGTCCGCCACGATGACGCCCACGCCGACGAGCGCCCCGATGCCGATCATCGACCAGTTCAGATCGCCGCCCAGCACACCCTTGGCCAGGGCCGAAATCAGTGCGGCTTGCGGGGCGGGCAGGGCGTTCGGCCCTGCGCCGGGCGCCCCCGCAAAGCCCAGGGTGCCGTTGAGCAGGTCGAGGACTGGCGGGATCACCAGGCTGCCGAAGATCACGCCGATGACGAGCGCCACTTGCTGCTTCCACGGAGTCGCGCCGACGAGCTGGCCCGTCTTCAAGTCCTGAAGATTGTCGTTGGAGATCGTCGCGACGCCGAAGACGATCCCGGTGACGATCAGCGCATAGGCGACCAGCGCCTGCGTCGTGGCAACCGGCTGATCGCGGCCGAACAGCCCGACCAGCAGCAGCGACGAGGCGAGTATTGCGAGGATGCCGATACCCGACACCGGCGAATTGGACGCGCCGATCAGCCCAGCCATATAGCCGCATACCGCCGCGATCACCAGTCCCGCGACGAGGATGAACACCAGCGCCCCGGCGATCAGCGACACCGCCGACGCCGCCAGCACGCCGCCCGTAATCGCCGACCACAGCAGCGCGGCGATCGGCACCAGCACCGCGAGCGATACCGCGACGACGACGCCGAAGGGCAGGTCACGCTCCTCCAGCGCCACGGTCGCGCCGCTGCGCGCGGATCGGCTGGCCGCGATCGAGGAGCGGATGCCCGCGGCGACCGGCCCGATGATCTTTGCCAGTGTCCAGATCGCGGCGACGCCGATGACGCCGGCGCCCAGAAAGCGCACGTCGCTGCGGAACACGCCGGTCGCCCAGGCTTCCACACTCCCCGCCGCGGGGCTCATCGCGGTCAGGATCGGCAGCGCGATCCACCAGCCGATGACGACTCCTGCCAGCATCGCAAGGCCCACGGAAATGCCGACGAGGTGCCCCGCGCCGATCAGCGCGAACGACAGCCCGCCCGAGATGCCGGTCGCGCCCGCGCCGGTGCGAAACCACACGGCGGCCTCCCCCACGACGAGCTTGGTCTGGGCAAGCACCGCGAAGCCTGCCGATACCAGCGCGTTGACGACGATGACGCGCAGGCCCCTGGCGCTTTCCTCCTCGCCCTCCCGGCTCCCGGCGCCGATCTTGAGCACCTCGGCGGCGGCGCGACCCTCGGGATATGGCAGCGGAGAATCGACGACGAGCGCACGGCGGAGCGGCACCGAGAACATGACGCCCAGGATGCCGCCGGTCGCGGTGATCCCTGCGGTTAGCAGATAAGGAAAGCCCTGCCACCAGCCGATCATCACCAGTCCCGGCAGCACGAAGATGATCGCGGCCAGCGTGCCCGCCGCGCTCGCGACGGTCTGGACGATGTTGTTCTCCAGGATCGTCGCGCCGGGCAGATAACGCAGGATCGCCATCGAGATGACCGCCGCGGGGATCGAGGTCGCGAAGGTCAGGCCGACCTTCAGCCCCAGATACACGTTGGCGGCGGTGAACAGCAGGGTGATGATGCCGCCGAGCACGATACCGCGCAGGGTGAGTTCGCGCATCGAGGACGCAGGGGTGGCAGGTATTCTGGATCCGATCATGCGGGCAGCGTAGCGTAGCTGCTGCTGCCCCTCAATTGCCCGGCTGCTCGTGCTTTCGGCGAACCTTGGCGAGTGGGGTCAGCCAATCGGCGAGCGCAATCCCGGTTTCTGCGATGGCGTGCAGGATCACGTGCCCGGCGGCACGCGCGTCGCTGAGCGCGTCGTGGTGACGGTGGGTGAGGCCCAGGTGGCGGGCGAGCGTGCCGAGCTTGTGATTGGGCAGATCGGGCCAGGCGCGGCGTGCCACGACCACGCTGTCGAGCCAGCGGGTCGCGATGCGGTCGCGCTCGTGGACCAGACATGCCTTGGCCAGCGCGCGCCGATCGAAGCTGGAATGCGCGACGGTCAGGCGCCCGGCGAGGTGGGTGTCGACGATGTGATGGACCTCGCCGAAATGGGGCGCTGCGGCGACGTGGTACGCGGCGATGCCGTGGATGCGGGTGTTGAAGGGGCTGAAATCGTCACGCGGGTCAATCAGCGTTTCCCAGGCGAATGTCTCACGGCCCTGGGTGAAGGCGACGATGCCGATCTGGCAGATGCTGCTCGACCGCGAACAGGCGGTCTCGACGTCGATCACGACGAAGTCGGGGGTGGTGGACATGGGTGCGCTTTACAGGGCGAGCGTTGCGGGGTCACCCTCACCCTCACCCTCACCCTCACCCTCACCCTTCCCATCACCTGCGGTGGTGGGCCCCTTCCCTCTCCCCCGGGAGAGGGAGAGACGCGCAGCATCGAAGGGTGAGGGTGACTTACGCTCGACACTTTCGCTTCCGCTCCGCTAGGCACCGCAAAGCGAAGAAGGGGTGTGAGCATGGAACCGTTGCGGGTGGCATTGGCGGGGCTGGGGACGGTCGGCGCAGGGGTCGTCGCGTTGCTCGACGCGCATGGCGATCTGATCGCGCGGCGTGCGGGGCGGCGGATCGAGGTCGTCGCGGTGTCTGCGCGCGACCGCGCCAAGGACCGCGGCGTCGATCTGACGCGCTTCGCCTGGGTGGACGACACCACGACCCTGGCTCAGGCCGAGGGAGTCGATGTCGTGGTCGAGCTGGTCGGCGGGTCCGACGGGCCGGCGCTCGCCTTGGCGCGCGCGACTTTGGCAGGGGGCCGTGGCTTCGTGACCGCGAATAAGGCGATGCTGGCGCATCACGGGCTGGAACTGGCGCGCGCGGCCGAGACAGCGTGTGTGCCGCTGAAGTTCGAGGCTGCGGTCGCGGGCGGCATTCCCGTCATCAAGGGGCTGCGCGAGGGCGCAGCGGCCAATGCGATCTCGCGGGTGTACGGCATCCTCAACGGAACCTGCAATTTCATCCTGAGCAAGATGGAGGCGGAAGGGCGCGACTTCGCCGATGTGCTGAGCGAGGCGCAGGCGCTGGGCTATGCCGAGGCCGATCCCGGCTTCGACATCGACGGGGTCGATGCCGCGCACAAGCTGGCGATCCTCGCGGCGATCGCCTTCGGTACCCGGCCGGCGTTTGGCGACGTCGCGACGCACGGCATCCGGCCCGTGCTGGCGGCGGACATCGCCGAGGCGGCGGCGCTCGGCTATCGCATCCGGCTGGTTGGCGTGGCCGAGGCGAGTGCCGCGGGGTTGTTCCAGCGGGTCCACCCCTGCCTGGTGCCGGTCGATCATCCGCTGGCGCACGTGACGGGATCGACCAACGCGGTCGTCGCCGACGCCGACTTCGCTGGACGGTTGCTGTTTCAGGGGCCGGGCGCAGGCGCCGGGCCGACCGCGAGCGCGGTCGTCGCCGACCTGATCGACATCGCGCGCGGCGATTGCAGCCTGCCGTTCGCCATGCCCGCCGATGCCCTGGCCGAGGCGACGCCCGCCGATGCGGGCGAACGGCGGGGTCGCGCCTATCTGCGCTTTGCGGTGCAGGACAAGGTAGGCGTGCTGGCCGAAATCGCCGCGGCGATGCGTGACGCCGGCGTGTCGATCGAGAGCCTGATCCAGCGCGGCGCTACCGACGATGGCCGGGCATTGGTGGCGATCGTCACCCATGAAGGGCCGGAACGCTGCGTGGCGCAGGCGCTGGAACGGTTGCGGGGGTCGCAGAGCCTGGCCGGCGCGCCGCTGCTGATGCACATCCTGGAGTAGGGCGACCTATCTCGCGGCGGGTTCGTTAAGCGGAATGGCGACGCGCTTGCCCGCATCCTGGCGCCGGGCCTTGCGAACTTTGGCATCGGCTACGCCGTCTGATATTGCCGTGACCAGCCCCTTCACGCCTGCGGCCAGGAGCGGGCCGCCAATGCCGACCTGGCAGCCCCGCTGTGTCGCCGCACACGGCGTCCCCTCCGCGGCAAGCGCCACGTCCGCGCGGAGATAGGGGTTGGAGGGCGTAGCACGGTCGGATGGCCCGCGCTCGTCGGGCAGCGGCAGTCGCTGGACGTCGGCATCGCGGCCGCAGACGACGATGTCGTTGCCCACCGTCTCCCCCGAGGCGCGTCCGCACGGTTGCGCAAGGATCGAAAAGCGCTCTGCCGGCGCGGCGGAGGTCGCCCGTGTGACGACGCCGGCTGCCGGCACCGAGACCGCTTGGAGCAAAGCGAGGAGAATCACGGCGCCGGCTTGCGTCGCGTGACGCTGCCGTCGAAGCCTATGCCGATCGACACGCCCGCCATGCCGCCGCCGACCAGGAAGGGGCTGAGTTCGCGAACCGGATTGGTCGGCGCCTGAAGCCGCGCGCGCTCGGCGGCCACCGTCTCGTAGCGGGGATCGCCGGCATCGCGGACGACCAGGGGCACGCGGAAGCGGTCGGCGTGGCGCAACCCGCAGACCGTTATGTCTGTCGAATCGGGATCGACAACGCACCCCTGCTCGGCGGCAAGCCGTGCGCGCGCAGTTGTGAGAAGGGGGTCGTCGGCAACGGCGATCAGCAGCAGCAGCGGGATCATCGGGCGCCCTTCCTCGTGTCGCCGTCACGATGCCGCGTGATTGCGGCGGAACTGCGGTCGCGTCAGTCCGAGACCGGCGCGACGCCCAGACGAGGGATCTCGATCGCCGGACAGCGGTCCATCACCACCTGCAGGCCCGCCGCTTCGGCGCGGGCGGCGCCGGCTTCGTTGAAGACGCCCAGCTGCATCCACACCGCTTTCGCCCCGATCGCGATGGCTTCGTCCACCGCCTCGCCCGCGGTATCGGAGCGGCGAAAAATGTCGACGATGTCGATTTGGTTGCCCAGCTGCGACAATTCGCGGAAGACGAATTCGCCGTGGACATGCTCGCCCGTGATCTGCGGATTGACCGGGATGACGCGGTAGCCATGGTTCTGAAGCGTCGCCATGACGCGGTAGGAGGGACGATCGGGCCGGTCGGAAGCGCCGACCATCGCGATCGTGCGCGCGCTTTCGAGCAGCGCCTTGATATCGGCATCGGCGGTCAACGGCATGATGAGGCTCCAGCTCGTTCGCGCATCAACGCCCTGGAGACGCCGCGGGTTCAGTGGGTCTCCAGCCAGGCGGCGACGTGCGCCGCGATCGGCGCGAATACGGTGTCGTCGGCATCCGCTGCCGGGGGCGTGCCTGCATCCGAGGCGGTGCGGATCGCGATCGTTAGCGGCACCCGGCCGAGGAACGGGATGCCGAGCCGCGCGGCTTCTTCTTCTGCACCGCCGCGGCCGAAGGGGTCGGAGACTTCGCCGCAATGCGGGCAGGCATAGCCCGCCATGTTCTCGACCAGGCCGATGACCGGAATCCCCGCCTTTTCGAACAGGTCGTACGCGCGGCGTGCGTCGATCAGGGCCAAATCTTGCGGCGTGGAGACGATGACCGCCCCTGCCGGGCGGTGCTTCTGGACCATCGTCAGCTGGACGTCGCCCGTGCCCGGCGGCAGATCGACGATCAGCGTCTCGGCGGCGCCCCAGGCACCTTCCACCAGCTGGGTCAGCGCACCCGCCGCCATCGGCCCACGCCATGCCAGCGCGCGGCCCGGCTCGACCAATTGCCCCATCGACAGCAGCGGCACGCCGTAAGGCGTTGGGACGGGATCGAGCACCTTGTCGTGCGCGGTCGGGCGCGTGCCCTCCACCTGCATCAGCCGCGGCTGCGACGGTCCATAGATGTCGGCGTCGACCAGCCCGACGCGCTTGCCCGCGCGCGCCAGCGCGATGGCGAGATTGGCGGCGAGCGTCGATTTGCCCACCCCGCCCTTACCGCTGGCAATCGCGACGATGCGGCGGACCAGGCGCTCTGCGGTGACCACGATGCGGACATCGGCGACTCCGGGCAATGCGGCGGCGGCGACGCGGATCGCGGCTTCGCAAGCGTCGCGGTCGGCCGCCGACATGCCCGTCGCATCCAGGACGACGCCGACGCGCGCGCCTTCGATGCGGGCGGTTGCGCGGGCGCCCGCGACGGCGGCTACGGCGTGGGTGAGGCGGTCGCGATCGATCATGCGCGCCAGATAGGACCGACCGGATCGCTTGGCACTGTTTTTCGCCGCAAGGGTTCTTATAACGGTGTCATGAAGATCATTCCGGGCTGGTTCGCACGCCCCTCCATCCTCCCCCCGATCATCCTCCCTGCCGAGACGCCCAAAGGCCCTTGGGGGAATAATGGCAACGACGGCAGCGGCGGAGGACCGCGCAACCCCTGGGCGCAGCCGCCGGGCGGGCGCAAGGTGCCGGGCAAGTCGTCTGCGCTGGACGAATTTCTCAAGCGCACCCGCGGGCCAGGCGGTGGTGGCGGTCAGGGCGGCGGCTTCGGCGGCTTTCCTACGCCGTCGAACCCCGGCGCCTTGTGGGCGATCGGCGCGGCGATCCTCGTCGGCCTATGGCTGGTGATGACGTCCTTCCACCAGATCGGGCCGCAGCAGCGCGGGGTCGTTACCGTCTTCGGCAGCTATGTGGGGACGCGTGCTCCCGGGATTCAGCTTACCTGGCCGGCGCCCATCGCTAGCGTGCGCAAATATGACGTCAGCCTGGTGCGCACGGAGAATTTTCCCCGCGGCGACGGTGTCAATCTCACGCTGACCGGCGATCAGAACATCGTCGATCTGACCTATTCGGTGCAGTGGAACATCGCCGACCCGAAGGATTACGCCTTCCAGCTCGCCAAGCCCGAGGACACGGTGCGCGCCGCCGCCGAGAGCGCGATGCGCGCGGTGATCGCGACGACCAGCCTGGATCAGGCGCTAGGTTCGGGACGCACCACGATCGAGAGTCGCGTCGCAGAACAGACGCAAGCCTTGCTCAACAGCTATCGCGCCGGCGTGCGCATCCAGGGCGTGTCGATCAACCGCGCCGCCGCACCCCAGCAGATTGTCGAGGATTTCAACAAGGTGACGGTCGCGCAGCAGGAAGCGGTGGGCGAGGTGAACCGCGCGCGCTCCTATGCGCAGCAGGTCGTCGCCAAGGCGCAGGGAGAGGCGGGCGCGTTCGACCGCGTCTATGCCCAGTACAAGCTGGCACCCGAAGTCACCCGCCGCCGCATGTATTACGAGACGATGGAGAAGGTTCTGGCGCGCAGCGACAAGACGGTGATCGAGCAGGCGGGCGTCGTGCCCTATCTCCCGCTCGGCCAGACCAGGCGGGTGCCCGAACCCGCGATCGCCGCACCCGCGGCGCCGGCGCAGGGAGCGGTCCAGTGAACGGCCTGTCGCTCAACTGGCGCAACCCGATCGTCGGCGCGATCGCGACGTTGCTGCTCGTGATCCTGGCGGCGGCGACCTTTGCCATCGTGCCGGAGACGCAGCAGGCGGTGGTGTATCGTCTGGAACAGCCGATCCGCGTCATCAACCGGTTCCAGCCTGGCGAACGGCTGGGCGCGACCGGCGCGGGGCTGATCGCACGCCTGCCGTTCATTGACCGCATCACCTACGTCGACAAGCGCGTGCTAGACCTCGATCTGGAGAACACGCCGGTCCTCTCGACCGACCAGCAAAGGCTGAACGTCGACGCCTTCGCTCGCTTCCGGGTCGTCGATCCCAAGCGCATGCTCGCGACCGCGGGCAGCGAGGAAGGCGTCGCCAATCAGCTTCGTCCCCTCTTCGGTTCGACGCTGCGCAACGAACTGGGCAAGGTGCGCCTGACGGTGCTGCTTTCGGCCGAGCGCAGCCAGGTGATGAACGCGATCCAGCGCGGGCTGGAACGTCGTGCGCGCCAATATGGAGTCGAGATCGTCGACGTGCGGATCAAGCAGGCCGAACTGCCCGACGGCACGCCGCTGAGCAGCGCGCTCGCCCGGATGCAGACCGCGCGTCAGCAGCAGGCAATCACGATTTCGTCGGAGGGCCAGCGTCGCGGTGCGATCATCCGTGCCGATGCGGATGCCGAGGCCGCGCGCATCTATGCCGGCAGCTTCGGCAAGGACGCCGACTTCTACGACTTCTACCGCGCGATGCAGTCCTACAATTACACCTTTGGACGCGGCAATACCGAGGGCGCGGGATCGACCAGCTTCGTGCTGTCGCCCAACAACAGCTATCTGCGCGAATTCGAGGGGCGGGGTCGGTAGAGCTATTGGGCTTCGCCTCTCGCGAACCCATATTCGTTGAGTATTCAAATGGCGTTCAGGCTGGATCGGCGATGAACGATCCGTCCGGTACGCCGTGAACGAGAGGAACTTCGACCAGTGCGTTATGCCTACGCCATTACCGGTGCGCTGCTGCTTGGCGGTGCGACCGCCAGCCTGGCCCTTCAGCCCGCGCCCCAGGTAGCCCAGAACGACCCCACCCAGATGCAGACCGTGGTGCCGCGCGCCGGCGCGCCGGGATCGTTCGCCGATCTCGTCGCCAAGCTGCAGCCCGCGGTCGTCAATATCTCGACCAAGCAGACGATCGTGCAGCAGGCGCAAGCGAACCCCTTCCAGGGCACGCCCTTCGGCGACCTGTTCGGCCAGTTCGGCGGCGGCCAGCAGGGCGGCCCGCCCGTCAAGCGCCAGGGCGCGTCGCTGGGATCGGGCTTCATCATCTCGGCCGACGGCTACGTGGTCACCAACAACCACGTCATCGCACCCGGCGCGCGCGGCGCGTCGGTGGACGAGATCACCGTGACGCTGCCCGATCGCAAGGAATATATCGCCAAGGTCGTCGGCCGTGATCCGACGTCGGATCTGGCGCTGCTCAAGATCAACGCCACCGGCCTGCCGTTCGTGCGCTTCGGCGATTCGACGCGGGCGCGTGTCGGCGACTGGGTGGTCGCGATCGGCAATCCGTTCGGACTGGGCGGCACGGTGACCGCAGGGATCGTCTCGGCGGTTCACCGGGTGACTGGCGGCGGCGCGGCGGATCGTTTCATCCAGACCGATGCCTCGATCAATCAGGGCAATTCGGGCGGGCCGATGTTCAATCTCCAGGGCGACGTGATCGGCATCAACAGCCAGATCTTCTCGCAGAGCGGCGGTAACATCGGCATCGGCTTTGCGATTCCGGCAGAAGACGCCAAGCCGGTGATCGACACGCTGATGAAGGGCGTCGCGATCAAGCGCGGCTATCTGGGCGTCGGCATCCAGCCGGTGACCGACGACATCGCAGCGGCGCTGGGCCTGCCTAAGGACCGCGGCGAGCTGATCTCGCGGGTCGAGCCGGGCGAGGCTGCGGCCAAGGCGGGGTTGCGCGCCGGCGATGTCGTCGTCCGGGTCAACGGCAACGAGGTGAACCCGGATACCACGCTCAGCCGTCTTGTCGCGAACGTCGCGCCGGGCGGGCAGGCGAGGCTCGAGGTGATCCGCGACGGCCGACCGCAGACTATCAATGCGGTCGTCGGCACGCGTCCAAGCGAGGAGCAGATGGCGGCGCTGACCGGCGCCGAGGGTGCGGACGATGGTCTGCCCGACGATGATGGCGCAACCACGCCCACGTTGCCGGCGGCGAACCCGCTGGGCGTGCAGGTGGTCCCGCTGACCCCGCAGATCGCGCGGTCGGTGGGCGTGGACTCGACCATCTCGGGGGTCGTCGTCGCCACGGTCGATCCATCGACCGATGCGGGCCAGAAGCTGAAGCGCGGCGACGTCATCACCGCGGTCAACTTCACGCCCGTGCGGACTCCGGCCGACGTGCTCGCCCGCGTCGGCGCGGCACGCACCCAGGGGCGCGACCAGGTGATCCTGTCGATCCAGCGCGGCCGGACCCCCGGTGCGGTGCCGGTCAAGATCCGCAAATAGCCTCCGTCGATCCTCCCCGGTTCTGCGGGGAGGATCGACAGGGCGCGCTTTGTGAATCGCTGCCGTCGGGATACACTCGCTCCTCGATCAGGAGCGTGACGATGACCGACGGCATCTACATCGGCAGCGGCCCCGGCGGCACGCAGCCGCAGACCCTCACCCTGAAACGCGCCAACCGCCACGGCCTGATCGCGGGCGCGACGGGCACCGGCAAGACGGTGACCCTCCAGGGAATTGTCGAAGGGTTCAGTGCGGCGGGCGTGCCGTGCTTCGTCGCCGACGTGAAAGGTGACCTCTCCGGCCTCGCCATGGCTGGATCGCCGACCGCCAAGACCCATGATGCCTTTGCGGCGCGCGCGGCGGAGATCGGCGCCACCGGCTGGACGTACCGTGCCACCCCGGTGCAATTCTGGGACTTGTTCGGCCAGAGCGGCCATCCGATCCGCACGACCGTCAGCGAGATGGGACCGCTCCTCCTCGCCCGACTGATGGACCTGAATGCGGTGCAGGAAGGCGTGCTGACGATTGCCTTCCACGTCGCCGATGGCGAAGGCTTGCTGCTCCTCGACCTCGACGATCTCCAGGCGATGCTCAGCCATTGTGCGGGGCGCGCCGAGGAACTGACGACGACCTACGGCAACGTCTCGAAACAGTCGATCGGCGCGATTCAGCGCTCGCTGCTCCAGCTACGCAGCCAGGGCGCGGAGCATTTCTTCGGCGAACCGGCGCTCGACCTCGATGATTTTATCAGCGGGGACGACCGGGGTAGCGGGATTGTCAACATTCTCGCCGCCGACAAGCTCATGCAGAGTCCGAAGCTGTATTCCACCTTCCTGCTGTGGCTGCTGTCCGAGTTGTTCGAACATCTTCCGGAAATCGGCGATGCCGACAAGCCGGTGCTGTGCTTCTTCTTCGACGAGGCGCACCTGCTGTTCGACGATGCGCCAGCCGCCCTGCTGGAGAAGATCGAACAGGTCGTGCGGCTGATCCGGTCGAAGGGGGTCGGCGTCTATTTCATCACCCAGAACCCGATCGACATCCCCGACAAGGTGGCCGGCCAACTCGGCAATCGCATCCAGCACGCGCTGCGCGCCTTCACGCCACGCGATCAGGCCGCGGTGCGATCCGCCGCCGAGACGTTCCGCGCCAACGCCGGCGTCGATGTCGCCACCGCAATCACCGAGTTGAAGGTCGGTGAAGCGCTGGTGTCGCTGCTTCAGCCCGATGGTTCGCCTTCACCGGTCGAGCGCACGCTGATTACACCGCCCGCCAGCCGCGTCGGACCGGTAACCGCCGATGAACGCCGCACGCTGATCGAAACCGACGCGATCGGCGACAAATACGATGCGCTGGTCGATCGCGAGTCGGCCGAGGAGATGCTCGCGGCCAGGACGGCGGAGGCGAGCGCTGCGGCTGCCGAAGCAAAGGCGGCGACGGATGCGGAAAGGACCGCGGCAACGCAGGCGAAGGGCGATGCGAAGGCGGCGCGCGAAGCAGAGCGGGTCCGCGTGGCCGCGCAGCGTGAAGCCGATCGCGCCGCAAAAGCCTCACCCTGGACCCAGATGGCCACCTCGGCGACGCGCGCCGCCTCGTCCTCTATCGGGCGCCAGGTGGCCAATGAGATCGGCAAGCAGGTATTCGGCGGCGGCAAGCGCGGCACCGCTGCGGGCGGGCTGATCGGCACGATCACCCGCAGCGTGCTGGGCAATCTGTTCCGCGGACGATAGGATGTTCGCAAGCCATTGGGGTAAACGGCAATGACGCTCGACTTCGACACCGGCACCACCGATTGGTCCACGATAGGCACGGGCCTGCTCGACGATACGATCGCGCTGCGCCGCGCGATCCATGCCGATCCGGAAATCGGACTCCATTGTCCGCGCACCACCGACAAGGCCAAGGCGGCACTCGCCGGATTGCCGCTGGAGATCCACGACAGCCGATCGACCACCGGCTTCATCGCGATCCTGCGCGGGGGGCGGGAGCAGGCGGGCGACAACGGCCGTACCGTGCTGCTGCGCGGAGACATGGACGCGTTGCCGATGCAGGAGGAGACCGGGCTGGCTTTCGCTTCCGGCACCCCCGGCGCGATGCACGCCTGCGGGCACGATTCGCATACCGCGATGCTGGTCGGCGCGGCCAAGGCGCTGTGCGCACGCGCCGAGACGCTGCCGGGAACGGTCGCGTTCATGTTCCAGCCGGGCGAGGAGGGGCATCACGGCGCGCGCTTCATGATCGAGGACGGTCTGCTGGCGAAGGCCGCGCCCGATGCGGCGTTCGCGCTCCACATCTCGCCGAACATGCCGACCGGCGTCGTGGTGAGCCGCGAAGGGGCGCTGCTCGCCTCGGCCGATACCATCTCGGCGACGATTACCGGGCGCGGCGGGCATGCGGCCATGCCGCACGACTGCCTCGATCCGATCCCGATCGCGTGCGAGATCGTCGGCGCGCTGCAAAGCTACGTCGCCCGCCGGATCGCGGTGAGCGACCCCGCTGTGCTGTCGATCACCCAGTTCAATGCAGGCACCGCGCACAACATCATTCCCTCGACGGTTGAGTTGCACGGCACGCTGCGCACCCTGTCGGAAGCGACGCGCAGCGAGATGCACGGCGCCTTTCGTCGCATCGTAGAGGGCATCGCCGCCGCCCACGGCGCCACCGCGGAGGCGCGGATCGACGCCGGCTACCCCGTCACCGTCTGCGACCCGCGCGGCACCCGGCTGATGGCGTCGTGCGCCGCCGCGATCGGTGCCGACTATGCCGCCATGCCCGCGCCGATGATGGGCGCCGAGGATTTCAGCTACGTCCTGCGCGAAGTTCCCGGCGCGATGGCGTTCATCGGCGTCGCGCCCGCAGGCACCGACCCGGCGACCAACCCGCCGCTGCACAACACCCGCATGACGATCGACGAATCGGTGATGGCCCGCGGCATCGCGCTGCACTGCGCGGTGGCGGAGCGGTTTTTGGAGCGGGGATTCGATTGAGGTGGGTAGGGCGAAGCCCAACTATCGTACGACCGTCGCCCCGGCCTTGAGCCGGGGCCCCGCTTCTTCCTCGACGTTGCAGCTATGCCAACAGGTCGAAGAGATCGCACCAGTCCGGATTGCCACGTTCGATCAGGTCGAACTTCCATTCGCGCCGCCAACGCTTCATCCGCTTTTCCTGCGCTATGCAGGCCACGATCTCATCTCCACGATCGGCCCAGACCAACCGTGTCAGCCCGTAACGTGCGCAATGCGCCGACCCCGAACCGGTACGATGCTGATGCACACGCGCTGCAAGATGCGCAGTGACGCCGACATACATGGCGCCGCGATAGCGGTCGGCCATGATGTAAACCCATCCTCCGCCCGGTCCCTCGCTCATCGGATGAAAAGAGAAGAAGCGGGATCCCGGGTCAAGCCCGGGATGACGAGAGGTTTACTGTAGAACATCTGCGGCCATGCGAACGCTCGCTCCCTGCCTGATGACGTGTTCTGGTGCTACCTATCGCCGCTTCACCCTGAACCGCTCCAACGCGGCCCGGAACTCCGCCGGCAGGCTGCTCACGTCCTGCTGGCGTTCCATCACCATCACCACGTCGCAGGTCGCGATCGGGCGGCCGTCGTCGAAGGCGGCGGCCAGGATGCACCAACTGCGCGTGCCGATCTCGCCGATGGCGGAGCGGATGACCAGATCGGTCGGGTGGTGCCCCTCCGCCAGATAGTCGATCTTCACCTGCGCCACGAGCCAGCGATGGCCGCGAAAGCGCACGAGGCCGAGCGCGTGGTTCAGGCGAACGCGAGCGGTTTCGAACAGCGCGCCCATCGCGACGTTGTTGATATGCCCGAGCGTATCCAGATCCTGGAACCGCGTCGGGATCACCGCGTCGTGCGCATAAGCGGCGGGATCGAGCCGCCAGCTTTCCGGCCGCGGCATCAGCGCCCGCTCACGAGGGATCTGCCGCCGGTCGCTGACGTCTGCTTCGCAAGATTCAGGTTCATTTTACCCTTTCGTCGCCCCGGCTTCGTTCCGGGGGAATATGGCTGACTCAATCGAAGGCGGCGTCAGAGCCGCTCCACGATCGTGACGTTGGCTATGCCGCCGCCTTCGCACATCGTCTGCAAGCCATATCGCCCGCCGTTCTTGTGGAGCGCATGGACCAGCGTCGCCATCAGCTTCGTGCCGCTGGCACCCAGCGGATGGCCCAGCGCAATCGCGCCGCCGTTGACGTTCAGCTTGGCCGGATCGGCGCCGGTGTGCCCGGCCCAGGCGAGCGGCACCGGCGCGAAGGCTTCGTTCACCTCGTAAAGGTCGATTTCGTCGATCGTCATGCCCGCGCGCTTCAGCGCCTTGTCGGTGGCGAACAACGGTTCTTCCAGCATGATGACGGGATCGCCCGCCGTCACCGTCAGGTTGTGGATGCGCGCAAGCGGGGTGAGGCCATATTGCTTCAGGGCGCGCGCGCTGACGACCAGCACCGCACTGGCGCCGTCGCAGATCTGGCTGGCGTTGGCGGCCGAGATGACGCCGCCTTCCTTGAGCAGCTTCACCGCGCCGATCGACTCGGGCGTCGCGTCGAAGCGGATGCCCTCGTCGGTGTCGTGCAGTCGCGTGCCTTCTGGAGTCTCGATCTCAAGCCCGACGATCTCCTGCGCGAAATCGCCCCGCTGGGTCGCCGCCGCCGCACGCCGGTGACTTTCGGCGGCATAGGCATCGAGCATCGCCCGGTCGAAACCGTATTTGCGCGCGATCATCTCCGCACCCACGAACTGGCTGAACTGGACGTCCGGGAAGCGCGCCTCCTGACGCGGCGACTTGGACCCGCCCAGGCCCGCCTGCGCAAAGAGCGCGCCGGTCGATCCCATCGGCACCCGGGTCATCGATTCGACGCCGGCGGCGATCACGACGTCCTGGGTGCCGCTCATCACCGCCTGCGCGGCAAACTGGATCGCCTGTTGCGAGGAGCCGCACTGGCGGTCGATCGTCACCGCGGGCACGGATTGCGGCAGCTTGGAGGCGAGCACCGCGCCGCGCCCGACCTGAAAGCTCTGCTCGCCGCCCTGGCTGACGCATCCCATGATGACGTCCTCTACCGCTGTCGGGTCGATCCCGGAACGGTCGACGATCGCATCGAGCACCGCGCCCGCCATGTCCGCGGGGTGCCAGCTTGCGAGCCGCCCGCCGCGGCGGCCTCCTGCGGTGCGTGCCGCCTCGACGATATAGGCTTCGGCCATCTCTCGCTCTCCATTATGCTTTAACGCCGCTCTCGCGCATATCGCGGGGCGGGACAAGATGGTCCGGGCAAACGGGAGACGCGGGCGATGCGGGTCGGTGAAGCAGTGACCGCGCGGCGATCGGTGCGCGCTTTCCGCGACGAACCCGTCGCCCTCGATCTCCTGCGGTCGCTGGCGGTGCAGGCGTCGCGCGCGGCGACCGGCGGCAACCTCCAGCCTTGGCATGTCGACATCGTCCACGGCGAGGCGATGGCACGGCTCAAGGCGATCATGGCGCAGACGCTGGCAAGCGGGCAGCTGGAGCCGGCGGCCTATGATATCTACCCGCGCGACCTGGTCGATCCCTATCGCGCCCGCCGGTTTGCGATCGGCGAGGCGATGTACGCGCGTCTGGGAATACCACGCGACGACAAGCCCGCACGGCTTGCATGGTTCGCGAACAACTTCGCCTTCTTCGGTGCGCCCGCCGCCTATTTCGTGACGGTCGATCGCCGCATGGGACCGCCGCAATGGGCGGACCTGGGCATGTATCTCCAAACCTTGATGCTGCTGGTGGTGGGCGAGGGTTTGGGAAGTTGCGCGCAGGAGGCGTGGGCGGTGTATCCGCAGACTGTCGAAAGATTCCTTGGCACGCCGCCCGAGCGGATGATCTTCTGCGGCGTTGCGATCGGGTGGGAGGATACGGACGCGCCGGTGAACCGGTTGCGGAGCGCGCGTGCGGAGGAGGGGGAGTGGTTGCGGGTCATCGAATAGCCGCTCGTCCCGCTCACAATTCTTCCAGGTCCGCAAAGCCCCGCGCCGCTAAGGCCGGCGCAAGCGCAGCCTCGCGCCCGCCCAGCCGGGTGAACACCGCCACCCCGCGCGCCGCCTCGTCGGGCCAGTCCTGTCCCTGGGTCAGCGCGAGGATCCGCCGCGCGATGCCCTCCCCGCCATCGACGAAGCGCAAAGGTCGCGGCGCCGCCGCCGCCAATTCTGCCTCTACCAACGGGAAGTGCGTGCAGGCGTTGACCACCACGTCGATCGCGTCGCCGCCGGGCTGCCCGAGCAGTCCGTCGAGCGCCGCGGCGAAGGCTTCGGGGGCGGGCGCCTCGCCGCGCAGCTTGGCCTCCGCCAGTTCGACCAGCGCCGCCGACCCGTGGCGCAGGACGGCGCAATCACCCGCAAAGCGTGCTGCCAGATCATCGACATAGCGCTGACGCACCGTCGCGGCGGTGCCCAGCACGCCGATCGTCCGTGTCCCGCTTATCGCGGCGGCTGGGCGAATCGCGGGGACGGTGCCGACGACGGGCAGGTCGAGCGCCGCGCGCACCGCCGGCAGCGCGATGGTCGATGCGGTGTTGCACGCGATGACGATCAGGCGCGGCCGATATCGCTCGGCCAGCCGCCCGAGCAGCACCGGCACCCGTGCCGCGATCTCGGCCTCGTCGCGGATGCCGTAAGGAAACCCGGCCGAATCCGCGGCATAGACGAACGGCGCTCGCGGCAGGGCGGCACGCGCCGGCGCCACGATCGACAGGCCACCGACCCCGGAATCGAAGAACAGGATCGGGCGCGCGTCTGTCATCGGCGCTTTCTAGCCCGGTGGTGCAGGACAGCAAGGTTGACGCATGATAATGGTCATGCGTGAAACGATCGACTATCCTCGCGTCGACAAGGGGGCGCAACGGGTGAGCACACAGGTGCTATGGGTCGCGCCCACGATGGCGCTGATCGTCGGATATGTGCTGGGGTCGATCCCGTTCGGGGTGATCCTGACGCGGCTTGGCGGCGCGGGCGATCTGCGCACGATCGGTTCGGGCAACATCGGCGCCACCAACGTGCTGCGCACCGGGCGCAAGGGGCTGGCGGCGGCGACGTTGGCGCTGGATGTGGCCAAGGGCGCGGCGGCGGTGTTGCTGATCGAATGGCTGTCGCCCGGCGACGGCGTGCTCGCGGCGATCGGCGCCTTTATCGGTCATTGCTTCCCCGTCTGGCTGCGGTTTCGCGGGGGCAAGGGCGTGGCGACGTTGATGGGCGTGGCGCTGGCGCTGAGCTGGCCGGTCGGGCTGGTCTATGCGGCCGTCTGGCTGGCGCTGCTCGCGCTTCTGCGCATCTCCTCGCTCGCCGGCATGGCCGCGGCGGTCAGCGCGCCGGTGGCCGCGGCGCTGTTCGACCGGTTCGACATCGTGCTGGCGCTGCTCGCCTTCGCGCTGATCGTGCTCTTTAAGCATGGCGCCAATATCGAACGGCTGCTGGACGGCAGCGAACCGAGGATCGGCGGCGCGGCGAAATGACGGCGCAGGACGGATCGGGAATGGCCGACGCCGCCGCGCGGTTGCGGCTGATCCGGACGCAAGGCATCGGTCCGATCACCTATCGTCAGCTGATCGCGCGGTTCGGCCACGCGCACGCCGCCTTGGAGGCGCTGCCGATGCTGGCGCAGCGCGGGGGAGGCAGGGTGCCGCCGATCGCCGACGCGAGCGCCATCGCCCGAGAGATGGCGGCGACCGATCGGCTCGGCGCACGCTACCTGTTCCTGGACGGTGCCGATTACCCATCGCTCCTGGCCGAGATAGAGAACGCGCCGCCGGCGATGATCGTCCGCGGCAACGTGGCGCTCGCCCAGGCGCCATGCGTCGCGATCGTCGGCGCGCGCAACGCGTCTGCCGCGGCGTGCCGCTTCGCGCGCGAACTGGCGCATGCGCTGGCCGATGCCGGAACCACCGTCGTCTCCGGCCTGGCGCGGGGCGTAGATACGGCGGCGCATGTCGGCGCGTTGGGCAGCGGCGCCACCGTGGGCGTGATCGCTAGTGGGATCGACATCGCCTTTCCGCCGGAGAACCGCGCCCTACAGGAGCGTGTTGCCGTCGAAGGTCTGCTGATTGCCGAGCAGCCACCGGGAACCGAGCCGCGCGCTCGCCACTTTCCCTATCGCAACCGGATCATCGCCGGCCTGTGCGCCGGCACCGTCGTGATCGAGGCGGCGCCGAAATCCGGCTCGCTCATCACCGCGCGACTCGCCGGCGAGGCAGGGCGCGAAGTGATGGCGGTGCCCGGCAGCCCGCTCGATCCGCGCGCGCAAGGGTGCAACCTGCTCATCCGCGAAGGCGCCACGCTGGTGCAGAATGCCGCAGACGTGCTGGAGCAGATCCGCCCGATCGACGCGCGTGCGGTGCGCTCCCCCGGCAGCAGCTACGCCGGCCCGCCTCCGGAGGACGCGAGCGACCGTGATCGCGGCGTGGTGGTGACGCTCCTCGGGCCGGTGCCGGTATCGGTTGACGAGATGATCCGCCAATCCGCGCTGGCACCCGCAGTGGTGCATACGGTGCTGCTGGAACTGGAACTCGGCGGACGGCTGGAGCGGCACGCGGGCGGGCGGGTGAGTTTGGTGTGAGGGTGGCAGGAAACGCCTAATAGCGGACATGCTTGGATCGCGATATGGCGCCGGAATGTCTCAAGCCTTCCTAACCGTTGAGGACGTGTTCGACGTTACAGGGCGAGGGCTGATCGTTGTGCCCGGCCCCTTGCAGGACGAGTATACCGGGCCTCGCCAGTTCCCTGTCACCCTCCGGACACCGGAGGGGATCGAGCGCTCGGCTATCCTCACGCTCGAACACATGTTTCAGTTGCCGCCGCCGAAGGAACACCGCTGGGTTTGCTTGCTGCACGGTGTTACAAAGGCCGACCTCCCCGTTGGAACGGAGGTGTGGTCGACCGAGCCGTAGGTCCGCTATCCATCAAACTCCGGCATACCGCTGCGGCTGCCCCGCACGGCAGGGCAATCGGATGAGCGGCCGCAACGCGTTCTGCACGTGACGGGCACAATCTTGCGACAATTGGTGTTTAGGCGCCCGAAGCTCAACGAGTGACGGGACTGATATGCGTACAGCTGGCTTGGGATTTATCGCGGTGATCGCCCCCGTGGCGGCAGTGGCTCAGGTCGCGCCGGCACCGGCGCCCCAGGCGCCCGCACCCGAGGCAGCGCAGGACGACGAGGAGGAACCCGTCGGCGCCGATATCGTGGTGACCGGATCGCGTACCCCAGCAGGGTCGGTGGTCGGCGACATCCCGCCCGAGATCACGCTCAGCCCGGCCGACATCCGTTCCTATGGCGTATCTTCGGTCGCCGAACTGCTCACCGAACTGACCCCGCAGACGACGAGCGGGCGCGGGCAGGGTGGCGCGCCGGTTGTGCTGCTCAACGGGCGGCGCATTTCGGGTTTCCAGGAAATCCGCAATCTGCCGACCGAGGCGATTGCCCGCGTGGAGGTGCTGCCCGAGGAGGTGGCGCTGAAATACGGCTATCGCGCCGACCAGCGCGTCGTGAACTTCGTGCTGCGCCGCCGCTTCCGCGCCGCCACGGTCGAACTGGAGAACGGCGTCGCAACAGAAGGCGGACGCATGGCGCCCGAGGCCGAACTGGACCTGGTCCAGATCGCGCGCGACACCCGCGCGAGCCTCCACCTGGAATATGAAACCGCCGCTGCGCTGACCGAGGCGCAGCGCGACATCAGCGCGGCCGGCACCGTGGCCGCGGTCGGGCAGGGCGGAACGGCGATCGACCAGACCGAATTCCGCACATTGCTGCCCCGCACCCGCGCGTTCAACGCCAACGGCGTTTATGCCCGGCCTCTCGGATCGGCCCAGGCGAGCCTGAACGGCAGCATCGCGACCAGCGACAGCGTCGGCACGTTCGGCCTGCCGACCGTGTCGCTGGCGACGCCCACCGGCACAGTCGTGCGCGCGATCGACGCGGGCGAGCCGCTGCGCCAGCGCAACCAGTCGCTGACCGCGCATCTGGGCAGCACCCTGAACGGCAATGTGGGTGGGGCCGGCAGCGCGTGGCGCTGGACGGTGACCGGCGTCTATGACCGGGTGGAGAGCCGCACCTTCACCGACACCGGCGTCGATGCCGGGGCGTTCCAGGCCCGACTGGCTGCGGGCGATTCGAGCGCCAACCCGCTCGGGTTGCTCGGCCCCGCCGACATTGGGGTGGCGGCAGCGAACAGCGGCTTTTCGACCTCTAGCAGCGCGGGCGTCGACGGCTTGCTGAACGGGACGCTGGCGTCGCTGCCCGCAGGCAATGTCTCGACCTCGCTGCGCCTCGGAGTCGATACGCTCGACTTCACCAGCCGGTCGTTCCGCGCCGGGCTCGACACCCGCGGGCAGGTCTCACGCGACACGGCCAGTGGCCTGTTGAACGTCGACGTGCCGCTCACCAGCCGATCGCGCGAGATACTCGGCGCGATCGGCACCCTGTCGCTCAACGGCAACGTCGGCATCGACCGGCTGTCCGACTTCGGCACGCTGACCACGATCGGCTATGGCGCGAACTGGTCGCCGATCGACGCGGTGCGGGTGATCGCCTCCTACACGGGGCAGGAGGACGCGCCGAGCGCGCAGCAACTCGGCAACCCACAGGTCACGACGCCCAACGTGCGCGTCTTCGACTATGTGCGCGGCACGACGGCGACGGTGACGACGCTGAGCGGCGGCAATCCGAACCTGCTGGCGAACGATCGCCATACGACCAAGCTGGGGCTGACGATAAAGCCGAAGTCGAACCTCGACCTGACTTTGGTGGCCAATTACGTTTCCGCGAGCACCGACGATCCGATCGCCAGCTTCCCCGCCATCACCTCGGCGATCGCGGATGCGTTCCCGCGCCGGTTCACCCGCGATGTCGGGGGCAATCTGTTGAGCGTGGACACACGACCGATCAACTTCGCGCGAAGCGAGCGATCCGAAATGCGCTGGGGCTTCAACCTATCTCTGCCGTTGAAATCCAGGATCCAGCGCGAACTGGAGGCGTTCCGCGCCGGCACCGGGCCGAACCCGTTTGCGGGGCTGACCCCGCCCGGCGGACGGCGGCCGGGCGGCGAGGGCGGGCCGCCGGGCGAAGGACCGCCTCCGGGCGGACCCGGCGGTGGCCAAGGCGCAGGTGGCCAGGGTGGCGGACGGGGCGGCTTCGGCGGCGGTGGGGGCCGCTTCGGCGGCGGCGGACCGGGGGGCGGCGGCGGCCGATTGCAGTTCGCCGCCTATCACACCTGGCACTTCACCGACCGGGTGCTCGTTGCCCAGGGCGGCCCCGCGCTCGACCTGCTGAACGGCGATGCGATCGGCGGCAACGGCGGCCAGCCGCGTCACGAGGTCGAGGTGCAGGCGGGTTATGCCAACAACGGCATCGGCGTGCGCCTGTCGGGCAATTACCGCAACGCAACGCAGGTCGACGGCGGCACATCGGCGGCGAGTTCGGTCGGCACGCTGAACTTCGGCAGCCTGGCGACCGCGAACCTGCGCGTCTTCGCCGATTTCGGTCAGCGGCTCGATCTCATCAGGAAGAACCCATGGCTGCGCGGGGTCCGGGTCGTGTTCTCGGTCGATAATGTCGCCAACACGCGCCAGCGGGTGACGGACGCGACCGGCATCGTGCCGGTGAATTTCCAGCCGGGCTATGTCGATGCGCTCGGGCGGACGGTGCGGCTGTCGGTGCGCAAATTGTTCTTCTGAACCGCAGGCAGGGCAGTCGCCTATCGACTGCTCCCCTCCGGCACAGACCGGCGATCAGGCTCGCGCAGCGAGAAGAAGAGTGTTTCACGCGGAGGCGCGGAGGCGCAGAGGTGTTTCGCTTGGAGGCCGCGTCTGGCCTCCGCGATGGCGATCAGATCGTTTGCTGCGCAGCCGGCTCGTTCCGAGTGTGAGACCTCCGCGTCTCCGCGCCTCCGCGTGAATAAATCTTCTTCGCAATCTGCTGATCGCCAGCCAGCCATAAGTGGCAGCCCTCGCCTCACGGGAGGAAAGACGTCTTTACAGGCCGATCCGCGCCGCCAGCCACCGCGCCGCCGCCTCCGGCGTTCGTTTGTCCGCATCCCGATCGACCTGGTAGTTCGCTGCCCGCATCGCCTCCACGGGCACGCGCCCGATCAGCGGCGCCAAGGCGGCGGTGAAGCGTGCGTCGGTGGCGCGGGCGGGCGATACCAGCAGGATCGCGTCATAGCCGGGGATTGCGTGCCGGGGGTCGCTCAGCATCCTCAGCCCATCGGCAGCGATCCGCCCGTCGGAGGAGAAGGCAGAGATCACGTCCACGCGCTTGCTGGCCAGCGCACGGTACATGAACGTGGGGCTGTACGGCGTCGTGTCGGCGAAGCGCAGCCCATAGCGGTCGCGCACCGCGCGCCATTCCGCCCGGTCGAGGAACTCCAGATCGCTTCCCAACCGCAACCCCGGTGCCGCGCGCGCCAGATCGTCCAGCGTCACAATGCGCCACGCCCGCGCATCGTCGCCGCGCATCGCAAAGGCATAAGCGTTCTCGAACCCCAGCGCGCCCAGCACGCGCACGCCCCCGGTCGCCTCTGCCCACCGGCCGATGGCCGCGACGGTGGCGGCACGCGGGGCCACGTCCGTGCGCGCCATCGGGCCGGTCCACAGCGTGCCCGCATAATCGACGTACACGTCGACATCCCCGCCCGCGATCGCCCCGAACGCCACCCCGGACCCCAGGCCGTCGCGGTACTCGACCCGGTAGCCCGCACGCTCCAGCCGCGCACCGATCAGCCGGGCGAGTATGAATTGTTCGGAGAAATTCTTGGCGCCGACCACCACGACGGGCTGTCCCCGCGACCACATGGGCGCGGTCCCCGCGATCACACCTGCCGCCAGCAGCGCGGTGGCGACGGCCCACAACCACCGCCGCCGCGTGGCGACGCCTCGCTCGATCGCGCCGATCAGCGTGTCCGTGCCCAGTGCCAACGCCGCCCCCGCGACGCATCCGGCGAGCACCAATGCCCAGGCCTGCGTCTGCAATCCCGCGAATATCAGGTCGCCCAGACTCGGCTGGCCGACCGTCGTAGAAAGCGTCGCCGCGCCGATCGTCCACACCGCGGCGGTGCGGATGCCCGCGACCACGATGGGCGCGGCCAGCGGCGCCTCGACCAGCCGCAGCTTCTGCGCGCGCGTCATCCCCACCGCATCGGAGGCCTCGATGACTGCGGGATCAAGCCCGCGCAGTCCCGCCACCCCATTGCGCAGGATCGGCAGCAGTGCATACAGCGTCAGCGCGATGAGCGACGGCAGGAAACCCAGCGCCGGAATCCCGTGCCCCAGCCACAGCAGCAGCGGATAGAATAAGGCGAGCAGCGCGAGCGCGGGGATCGTCTGGACCAGGCTCGAGAAGCCCAGGCTCACCCGCGCCACCCGGGGGTGGCGTGCCGACAGCACCGCCAGCGGCAGGCTGATCGCGATCCCCAGCGCCAGCGCGCAGGCTGAGAGCAGCACATGGCTCGCCAGCAAAGGTGGTACGCGAGCGAGCGCTTCCATGAATGCGTTCATCGGGTGAGTTCGCCCAGCAGCTCGGCCTGGGCACGCGGCACCGCCACCAGCGCCTGCGCCGCTTGCCCCCCGCCGCCCCTCACCAATTCGGCCGGCGTCGCGTCCGCGACGATGCGCCCCGCCTGCATCACCAGCACCCGGTCGGCGAGCAGCAGCGCCTCGGCCATGTCATGGGTTACCAGGATCGTCGTCAGCCCCAGCCGGTCGTGCAGCGCGCGGATGGCATTGCCCAGCGAATCGCGCGTGACCGGGTCGAGCGCACCCAGCGCCTCGTCGAGCAGCAGCAACGTCGCCCCCGGCGCCAGCGCGCGCGCGATGCCGACGCGCTGACGCTGCCCGCCGGACAGCGCATCGGGCATCCGCGCGGCTACGTCGCGGGGCAGTTCGACCAGATCGAGCAATTCCGCGACTCGCCCTCCCTCGGGCACGCCCGCGATCCGCAATCCGATCGCGATGTTCTGCGCCACCGTCATGTGCGGGAACAACCCGATCGACTGAAAGACATAGCCGATCCGCCGCCGCAGCGCGGGCGCGGGGCCGGCGGCCACGTCCACCCCGTCGATCAGGACGTGCCCCGAATCGGGCAGGACGAGCCGGTTGACCGTCTTCAGCAGCGTCGATTTGCCCGATCCCGACGTGCCGACCAGCGCCACGAAGCTGCCCGCAGCGACGGCCAGCGATACGCCGTCGATCGCCAGCGTGTCGCCATAGCGCTTCGTCACGGCGTCGAAGGTGACCGATTGCATCGCGGGCGACGATGGAGGATGCGCAGGGTCAACGCAAATGCAAGCGGCAGGGAGCGGACATGCAGGCGATCTTCATCACCGGCGGCGGATCGGGGATCGGCCGCGCGACCGCGCAGCTGTTCGCGCAGCGCGGCTGGCGGGTCGGGCTGGCCGACGTCAATGCAGCGGGACTTGCCGAGACCGTTGCGCTGTGTGGCACCGCGGCATCCACCCACGTCATGGACGTCTGCGATCGCGACGCCTGGGTCGCGGCGCTCGATACGTTCACGGCCGCGGCCGGGCGGCTCGACGTGTTGTTCAACAATGCCGGCGTGCCGATGGGCGGCGCGTTCGAGGCGGCCGGGTTCGACGAGATCGACCGCACCGTAGCGATCAACTTCATCGGCGTGCTCAACGGCGCGCGGATCGGCCATGCCTATCTGACGCGAACCCCCGGATCGTGCCTGCTCAACACCGCGTCCGCCTCGGCGATCTACGGCTCGGCCGGGCTGGCGGTCTATTCGGCGACCAAGTTCGCGGTGCGTGCGCTCACCGAGGCGCTGGATGGCGAGTGGCATGCGCAGGGGATCAGGGTGCGCGCATTGGTGCCCGGCTTCATCGACACCCCGTTGCTGGATGGCCCGCCAGTCGGATCGAACCGGTCGATCCGCGAGGCCGTCATCGGTGCCGGGTTGGAACTGACCGGCGCCGATGTCGTGGCGCAGGCGGCATGGGACGCGGTCCACGGGGACCGCGTGCTGACCTATGTCGGGCCGACCGCGCGGCGGCTGGCGTTCGCGGCGCGGTGGATGCCCGGCCGATTGCGCAAGCGGATGCGCGGGTTCGTGACGGCCGAGTAGAAGCCTAGCGCCGCGGCGCCCGTCCGGCAAAGGTTACCAGGCTCTCGCTGCCATCGGCGGCAAGCGATGAAACCCCGACGAAATGGTCGTCGACCGGCACCTGCACCAGCGTGGTCGCGGTGCTGTTGCCGGGCAGGTCGCGCGACGCGCTCCACTCGGCACTGTCGTTGCGGCGCCAGTGGATGCGATAGCCAGCCGCGCCCGGCACCGCGCTCCACGACACCTGGGTGTCGCGCGACAGGTCGCCCACCAGCGATGCTTCGGCAGGGGCGGCGGGCGCGGTGGCGAAGCGGGTGATCGCCGCGACGTTGATCGCGGTGACCTTCGCCAGATAGGCGAAATCCATCCGGTCGATCGTGTCGCCATAGACGACGCCATTATCGGTGCGCAGATCCTGGTGCTGCGCGTCCCAATTCTCGTTGGCGACCGAGAAGCGCACCGCCGGGTAGCCCAGCTTCAGGAACGGCTCGTGATCGCCGCCGCGGCCGAAGCGGTCGGGCCGGCGATCGAGGAACACGTCCAGCCCGCCGCCGTCCCGCGCCGGTAAGGTGCCCGCCACGCCGTCGATCGCCTTGGCCAGCGCGCGGCTCGGGCCATCGTCCTCGCCGCCGTCTCCGCGGCGCTTGAGCTGCGCCGCGCCGTCCTCCGAGGCGCGAATGCCCTCCGAGAACACGCGCACCCAGCGCGCCTCGCGCTTGCCGCCTTGCCCCAGCGTATTGCCGACGATGTCGTTGTTCAGCATCGCCGATATCGTCCACCCGCGCGCCTTGGCGGTATCGGCGAGCAGCGTCGCGCCCCACAACCCCTGCTCCTCCGCCGAGAAAACCGCATAGACGATCGTCGCGTCAAACTGCTGCTTCGACAGGATCCGCGCGGCCTCCAGCACCAGCGCGACGCCCGAGGCATCGTCGTTGGCGCCTGGTGCGTCGGACGTCGCGTCCATCACGTCGGTGACGCGGCTGTCGATATGCGCGCCGACGATGACGACCCGGCCGGGATTGCGGCCCTTCTGGATGCCCAGCACGTTCTGGACGATCACGCCGCCCGGCGCGCGCGGCCCGGTGAAACTGCGCTCGATCCGCTCGACTGCGATGCAGCCCCTGCACGCGCGCCCGATCGCGTCGAACTGCGCCGCCGCCCAGTCCCGCGCCGCGCCGATGCCGCGTTTGGGATCGGTAACGGTGGACAGCGTATGGCGCGTGCCGAAGCCGACGAGCGCCCCGACCGAAGCCTTGAGGCGAGCAGGCGAGGGGGCGTCGCGCGCGCCGGCAGGGACGGCGAGCAGGAGCGGCAAGGCGGCAAGGAATATACGCATCCCCTTGAAGTGACGCGGATCGCCGCCTTCGACAAGAGGTATCGGATAGCTGATCGCGTTTCAGCTCAACCGGTCGATAGCCTCGCGCGACAGCGATCCGGGGATTATCATCACCGGCACCGGCAGCACGCCCGCATCGGTGCCGGTGAAATGGCTGACCAGCGTGCCGGGCGCGCCGCTGGGCGCGGCGCCCAGGACTAGGGCGGCGATGTTCGGATTGGCCTCGATCATCTCGCGGATGATCTTCGGACCGTCGCCGTCGCGCACCGTGATCGAGGGCCGCAGCCCCGATTCCTCGATCAGCGTCCCCGCGGCGGCGGCGACCAGCCCCTCTGCATGAAGTCGCGTCTCCTCCTCGATCGTCGCCTGCACCCCGCCGAACGCGATGAACTCCTGCGGCGGCAGCACCGTCAGTATCTCCACGCCGCCGCCCGTCTTCACCGCCCGCCGCGCGGCAAAACGCAGCGCGATGCCCGATTCGGGGGTGTCGTCGATGACCACGAGGTAGATGCGCATTCCACCAGCCTGACGTAGCGGCTCCCGGCACGCAAGTCTGTCTCCGTCAGCGCCGACGCAAGCCTTGACCCCGGCGGGCGAGGGCGCGAGAGACGAGCGCGCCTGACCGGAGACGAGATTCCATGTCGATCGAAATCAAGATGCCCGCGCTGTCGCCGACGATGGAGGAGGGCACGCTCGCCAAATGGCTGGTCAAGGAGGGCGACACGGTCAAGTCCGGCGACATCATGGCCGAGATCGAAACCGACAAGGCAACGATGGAGTTCGAGGCGGTCGACGAGGGGACGATCGGCAAGATCGTGATCGCCGAGGGCACCGACGGCGTGAAGGTGGGCACCGTTATCGCCGTCCTGCTCGAAGAGGGCGAAGATTCCGCAGCAGCGGCTGCACCGGTCAAGGCCGAGACACCCCAGCCCGCCGACGACCAGTTCAAGGGCACGCCGAAAGCCGCGGACCCCAACAACACCGGCGCCGAGGCAAAGCCGGTGGAGCGCACCGAGACGCAGACCGAGGATCACGGCCGCCCGGCGGACGCCGGCCCCGCATCGGCGCCGACCGTAACGTCATCGGAAGGTCGCGTGAAGGCCAGTCCGCTCGCGCGCCGTCTTGCTGCGGACAAGGGCGTCGATCTGGGCGAGGTGTCGGGATCGGGGCCGAACGGCCGGATCGTCAAGGCGGATATCGAGGGCGCCAAGCAAGGCACGGCGCCTGCGACCAAGGCAACCGCTGCCGCGGTGGAGAGCACCGCTCCGGCAACAGCCGCTCCGGCGCCGGCCGCCAGGCCCGCCGCGATTCCCGACATTCCGCACGAACTCGCCAAGCTGTCCAACATGCGCAAGACGATCGCGCGCCGCCTAACCGAATCGAAGCAGAACGTGCCCCACATCTATCTGACGGTGGATATCCGGCTCGACGCGCTGCTCAAGCTGCGTACCGATCTCAACGCCAGCCTCGCCTCGCGCGGGGTCAAGCTGTCGGTGAACGACATGCTGGTGAAAGCGCTCGGCGTCGCGCTGATGGCGGTTCCCAAGTGCAACGTGATGTTCACTCCCGATAATCTGGTGACCTTCGGCCGTGCCGACATATCGGTCGCGGTATCGACCCCCGCCGGACTCATCACGCCGATCATCACCGAGGCGGACACGCGCTCGCTTTCCTCTATCTCGACCGCGATGAAGGATCTCGCGGCCCGCGCACGCGACAACAAGCTGAAGCCCGAGGAATTTCAGGGCGGCACCGCGTCGATCAGCAACATGGGCATGTTCGGGATCAAACAGTTCGACGCGGTCATCAACCCCCCTCAGGGCATGATCCTGGCGGTCGGTGCGGGTGAGAAGCGCCCCTATGTCATCGACGACCAGCTCGCCGTCGCCACCGTGATGAGCGCCACCGGCAGCTTCGATCACCGCGCGATCGACGGGGCGGACGGCGCCGAACTGATGAAGGTGTTGAAGGAGCTGGTCGAGAACCCGCTGGGGATGCTGGCGTAACCGTGAGCCGCACGCTCGTCGAACTGCTCCACATCCTCGCCGGGCTTGCGGCGGCGGCGGCGCTGACCAGCGCGATCGCCTGGTCCTATCCGCTGGGTGCGCACGTCGCCTGGTGGTGTGGCGGCGCTGCGATGGTTGCGACCGCGCTGATGGGGGTGCGGCCGCTGCGCCGCGCCTGGATGCAGGACCGCGGGGCGTGAGCGCACTGCCCGATGCGGCGCCGACGGTACGGGTCATGGCGATGCCCGCCGATGCCAATCCTTATGGCGATATTTTCGGTGGCTGGCTGATGGGGCAGATGGACCTGGCCGCCGGCTCGGTCGCCTCGCGCCATGCGCAGGGCCGCGCGGTCACGATCGCGGTCGATGCGATGAAGTTCCACGCGCCCGTCCTCGTCGGCGACGAGGTGTCGGTCTATGCAACGCTGGAGTCGGTCGGGCGCACCTCGATGACGATCGCCGTCGAAGCCTGGCGCCGCGCCCGCCACGGCGAGGATGCGTGCATCGTCACCCAGGCCAGGTTCGTGTTCGTGGCGACGGACGGGGAACGTCGGCCACGGGTCGTCCCTCATGTCTGAACGCCTGCTCCCTTCATCCTCCCCCCCCGCGGGGGAGGAAGGGGCCCGCCGCGAAGCGGTGGGAAGGAGAGGGGGGCTTCTTCTGTTGCGCGCCAGGCAGATGCGGCGAGAGCCGATCGAGGCGGAACGCGTCGTTTGGCGGCTGCTCAGGTCGAAACGGCTGGCGGGTTATAAGTTTAAACGTCAGCAACGCATCGGCGACAACTATATCGTCGATTTCGTCTACTTCGAAACGCGCCTGATCGTCGAAGCTGATGGCACTCAGCATTGCAACAGCGTTTATGACGCGCGCCGCGACGCCTGGCTGAAGAAGCAGGGCTTCGCGGTGCTGCGCTTCTGGAACAACGATATTCTAGCCGATCGGGAAGCCGTGCTGACGGCCATTCTCGGTTCGCTGAACAGTGGCAAAGCCGGCATCGAGCCAGCTTTGCCACTACCCCTCTCCCCGGCCCTCCCCCACAAGGGGGGAGGGTGAAGAAGCAAGGACGTTTTCGTGCCTGACACCTACGACCTCATCATCCTCGGCTCCGGCCCCGGCGGCTATGTCGCCGCGATCCGCGCGAGCCAGCTCGGCCTCAAGGTCGCGATCGTCGAGCGCGAGCGGCTGGGGGGCATCTGCCTCAACTGGGGCTGCATCCCGACCAAGGCGCTGCTGCGGACGTCGGAAATATATCACTATATGACCCATGCCGATGCTTACGGGCTGAAGGCGGACAATGTCGGCTTCGACCTCGGCAAGATCGTCGATCGCTCGCGAAAAGTTGCGGGGCAGCTGAACGCCGGCGTGAAAGGGCTGATGAAGAAGAACAAGGTCGCGGTCCACGAGGGTGTCGGCGCGATCACCGCGCCCGGCAAGCTGAGCGTCAAGCAGGGCGACAAGACGATCGAACTGGAAGCCCGGAACATCATCGTCGCCACCGGCGCGCGCGCCCGCGATCTTCCCTTCGCCAAGGCCGACGGCGAGCGCATCTGGACCTATCGCCACGCCATGGTGCCCAAGGAAATGCCGACCAAGCTGCTGGTCATCGGATCGGGCGCGATCGGCGTTGAATTCGCCAGCTTTTACAACGACATGGGCGCCGATGTGACGATCGTCGAGATGCTCGACCGCATCCTCCCCGTCGAGGATGCAGAGGTCAGCGAGTTCATGCACAAGGCGCTAACTAAACAGGGCATCAAGATCGTCACACGCGCGATGATAGAGAAGATTGAAACCGGCGCGGCCGCCGCGAAGGCGTCGATCAAGGCACCTGACGGCAAGGTCGATACGCAGGACTATAGCCACGTCATCGTCGCGATCGGCATCGTGCCCAACACCGAGAACATCGGGCTGGAGGCGCTCGGCGTGAAGACCGATCGCGGCCATATCGTCACTGACGGCTATGGCGCGACCAACGTCCCCGGCATCTGGGCGATCGGCGACGTCACCGGCGCCCCCTGGCTGGCACACAAGGCCAGCCACGAGGGGATCATCGCGGTTGAGAAGATCGCCGGCGGCTCGCCGCACCAGATGGACAAGGCCAACATCCCCGGCTGCACCTACAGCCGCCCGCAGGTCGCGTCGGTCGGCATGACCGAAGCAAAGGCCAAGGAAGCAGGGTACGAGCTGAAGGTCGGCAAATTCCCCTTCATCGGCAACGGCAAGGCGATCGCGCTGGGCGAGGCCGAGGGTTTCGTGAAGACCGTGTTCGATGCCAAGACCGGCGAACTGCTCGGCGCGCACATGGTCGGCGCGGAGGTGACCGAACTGATCCAGGGCTATGTCGTCGCACGCCAGCTGGAGACGACCGAGGCCGAACTGATGGAAACCGTCTTCGCGCATCCGACGCTGTCGGAGATGATGCACGAAAGCGTGCTGGCCGCTTACGGCAAGGCAATTCACATATGATCCGCACGCTTCTGGCCACCGCCGCGTTCGTGGTCGCCACGCCGGCCGCGGCGGACACGGTGGTCGTCACCGCCGCGCACATGCTCGACGTCGGCAGCGGGCGGACGCTCGACGATCCGGTGGTGGTCATCACCGACGGCCGCATCGCATCGGTCGTCACACGGGGCGGCGCCCGGCCTGTGATCCCCGCGGGCGCGACGCGGATCGACCTGGTCGGCAAGACGATCCTGCCGGGCCTGATCGACATGCACGTCCATCTGACCGGCGATGCGCGGATCAGCGGGTATCGCGGGCTGGAATATACCGACAGCTTCTGGACCGTGGCCGGCGTTGCCAATGCGCAGAAGATGCTGGCGGCCGGCTTCACGACGGTGCGCAATGTCGGCGCAGGCAATTACGCCGACATCGGCCTGAAGCAGGGGATCGAGGCGGGCTATGTCGCCGGCCCGCGAATCGTCGGCGCTGGCTATGCGCTCGGCGCCACCGGCGGACACTGCGACGAGACGGAGGCGTTTCCGCCCTCGTTCGGCGCCCTGCCAAGTCCCGGCGTGGCGGACACGCCGGACGGCTATCGCAAGCTGGTCCGCACGCAGCGCAAATATGGCGCCGAGGTCATCAAGATCTGCGCCACCGGCGGCGTCCTGTCGAAACGCGACGCGCCGGGCGCGCAGCAGATGACGCTGCCCGAGATGAAGGCGGTGGTCGAGGAGGCGCATATGGCGGGCATGAAGGTTGCCGCCCACGCGCACGGCAAAGGTGGCATCGACGATGCGATCCGGGCCGGGGTCGACACGATCGAACATGCCAGCCTGGCCGACGCCGAGTCCTTCCGGCTCGCCAGGGCGGCGGGTGCGTGGTTCTCGATGGACATCTACAACGACGACTACATCCTGGCCGAAGGCGCGAAGAACGGCGTCCACGAGGAGAGCCTGGCCAAGGAGCGGGTGATCGGCCGCAAGCAGCGCGAGACTTTCCGAGATGCTTACAAGGCGGGGGTCAGGATGGTCTTCGGCACCGATAACGGCGGTGTCTTCCCCGCCGGCACCAACGCGCTGCAATTCGCCAAGATGGTGGAATGGGGCATGCCCCCGATCGAGGCGATCCGCAGCGCCACGATCGACGCCGCCGATGCGCTCGGGCGCGTTGGTCAGGTCGGAACGCTGGCCGTCGGCGCGTTCGGGGACATCGTAGCGGTCGATGGCGACCCGCTGGCTGACGTCCGCCTGCTCGAACAGCCGTCCGCGGTCATCAAGGGCGGCGTACGAATCCGCTGACGGGAGAAGTACGAATGGTCGTCCTCAACATCATCTGGCCGACGTTCGCGCTGGTCCTGCTGATCTTCGCGGTCTGGGCCACCATGTTCGTCCAGCGCTCGCGTTACATGCGGCAGAACCCGCCTGCCGCGAGCGATTTTGCGGATGGCGAGGCGGCGCTGCGCTACTTCCGGCCGGTCGAGATGCCCGCCAACAATCTTGCCAATCTGTTCGAGATGCCGGTGCTCTATTTCGCGCTGGTGCCGTTGCTGATCGTGACGCACCAGACGAACCTGACGCAGATCGCGCTCGCATGGGCCTTCGTCGCGTTGCGGGCAGCGCACAGCGTCATCCACATCGGCCCGAAAAAGGTGCAGCAGCGCTTCCTCGCCTATCTGGCATCCTGTGCGGTGCTTTTGGCGATGTGGATCGGCTATTTCATCGACATCGCCTCGGCTGCTCAGGCCTATGCGGCGGCGATGCGTAGCGTCGGCTGACGCCGGGCGGTACGGGGCTCAGGCCGCCTTCGCCGCATCATGGTCCCGGCACGCCAGCCGCCGGGCTTCCTCAACCGGCAACGGGCGGCCGAAGTAATAGCCCTGCACCTTGGTACATCCGAAATCCTGGACCATCGCATGCTCGGCCTCGTTCTCGACGCCTTCCGCCGTGGTGGCCATGCCAAGGCTCCGGGCGAGCGCTACGACCGCACGGATGATCGCGATCGCCTCGCGTACCCCCTTCGACGCCGCGGTCACGAAGCTGCGGTCGATCTTGATCGAGGAGAAGCGGGTGCGGCTGAGATAGCCGAGCGAGGAATAGCCGGTGCCGAAATCGTCGAGGCTCAGGCGAACGCCCAGGTCGATGATGCGTTCGAGCACCTTGGTTGCCTGCGTTCCCTGCATGAAGACGCTCTCGGTCACCTCCAGTTCGAGCCGCTCGGCGGGCAGGCCGCTGTTGGCCAGCGCCGAGGCGACCGTCGCGACGAAGGCAGGACTCTGAAGCTGTTCGGCGGAGACGTTGACCGCGACGCGCAGATGGCCGGGCCATCGTGCCGCCTCCTCGCACGCGGTGCGCAGCACCCATTCGCCGATCGGGCCAATCAGTCGCGCTTCCTCGGCCAGCGGTACGAACTTCACCGGACTGACGATACCCAGATCGGGACTGGTCCAGCGCAGCAGCGCTTCGAACCCCGTGAGGCTTCCGGTGCCGGCATCGACCACAGGCTGGTAGTTCAGATGCATCTCACCGCGCTCCAGCGCGGTGCGCAGCGCCATCTCCAGCACCCTGCGCTCCTCGGCCTGAGCATGAAGCTGAGGCTCATAGGCGTGAAACACCCCGCCGCCGGCATCCTTGGAACGATAGAGCGCCAGATCGGCGGAGCGAATCAGCATTTCCGCCGTGCGCCCGTCACGCGGGCCGATCGCGACGCCGACGCTCGTGCCGACGTGGAGCGTGTGCTGATCCACCTCGTAGGGGCGCGACAGCGAATCTATGATACGTTGGGCAAGCGCCTCCACGGCCTCGGTGTCGCCGGCATCGCGCACGACCACCCCGAATTCGTCACCGCCCAGCCGCCCGCACAGATCGCCTGCGCCCATCAGCTGCGCCAGCCGCTTGGCGACGCGCTGGAGCAGGCGGTCGCCGATCGGGTGACCCAGTGTATCGTTGACCGCCTTGAACCGGTCGAGATCGAGCATCATGAACGCGCAGCGGCTGCCCCATTTCTCCGCCTCCGCCATGGCCCGGACCAGTGCTTCGTTGAGCATCAGGCGATTGGGCAGACCGGTCAGGGTGTCGTAGCGCGCCATGCGGTTGATCTTGTCGGCGGATGCGCGCTGCTCGGTTACATCGGAGCCGACGCCGCGAAAGCCGCAGAAGCCGCCGTTTTCGTCGTAGCGTGGCGAGGCCGCGATTTCCCACCAGCGTTCCTGGTCGCCCACGATCACCGGCAGCCGCAGGTCGCGGAAACTCTCGCGTGCCTTCAGCTTGGCGGCGAGCGTGTGGAGTCCGGCCGCGAAATTGCCGCTCTCCCAGCTTGGTCCGGCGAGCACCTGAAGGATCGGCATTCCGTCTATTTCGCCCCGTTGCAGGCCGCAGGCCTTGGCCAGCCGAGCGTTGGCGCGGACCACGCGGCGGCTGGCGTCGGTTTCCCACAGCCAGTCGGCGCCACCATCCTCGAATTCGCGTAGTAGCAGGCTGACAGTTTGATCGCGCTCATCGAGCGTCCGTCGGCCGACCCGCAGTGCGCCGAGCGCGCGGGCGCGGGCAATGCACGCCGCGCACAGCATGGCGGCGATCGCCAGCACCGCCACGGCGGCAGGGTAATCAGTCACGATCGCGAGCTGCACCGCGACGGCCACGCCGAGCGTTGCGATGAAGGTACACGCGGCGATCGCCATCGGGGCCGCGCCGATCGCCGCGGCGGTCATCATCACCGACACCACCAGCCAAATGCCCGTCTGAGGGCGTGTGCCGGCGTGGAGCAACACCGGCGCCGCCGCCCACACCGCGGCGAGCGCCAGACCTTCGATCGCGGTTGCACGCACCATGGCAAGGCTCGCGTCGGGATCGCCGCGATGGCGGGAGCCTGTGCGGCGCAAAGCGACAAGCCCGGCCGTGGCGGCGAGGGCGGCGCTCCATGCAGCGATCTGGAACGTCGCGATCTGTCCTGCATGGATCCACGCGACGATCGCCGCACCCAGAACGTGTGCCACGACGATCCATGGCGCCAGGACGCGCGCCGCGTCCAGCTGGTCCGCGCGCATACGCGCACTGTCCGCAGGTTCGTGCCCTTCGCCAATGCCGAGCAGCACGAGCAGCGGGACTGCCGGCGATGCCGGGACGGGGGGGGGCTCATCGTTCACGATGCTGGCGTAGCAGCCGCTGGTTAGCGGATGGTTTGCGATCGTTGCCGGATGTAAATTTCTAATCGCAGTCGCGTCGGGTCAAAGCCGGATCAGGCCGCAATGTCGTACGGCTTGATCTCGCCGGCCAGGTACAGGTTGCGCGCCTTGGCACGGCTGAGCTTGCCCGATGAGGTGCGCGGCAGCGTGCGCGGGGGGATCAGTTCGATCACGCAGTTCATGCCCGTGACGGAGCGTACCCGCTCGCGAATCTCTTCGCGCAGGCGGACGCGTTCGGCTTCGTCGGAGCTGCGGCACTGAACGAGGACCGCCGGCGTCTCCTCGCCACCGGGCGTGGTGATGGCAAAGGCCGCGATGTCGCCCTGCTTGAAGCCGGGTAGCTGCTCGACCGCCCATTCGATATCCTGCGGCCAGTGGTTGCGGCCGTTGACGATAATCATGTCCTTGGCGCGGCCGACGATGTAGATATAGCCGTCGGACATATAGCCCATGTCGCCGGTGTCGAGCCAACCGTCCGACAGGCACGCATCGGTCGCGGCCTGATCGCGGAAATAGCCTGCCATCACCGATGGTCCCGATACCCATACCTTGCCGATCGCGCGTTCGGGCAGCGGCGTCCCATCCTCCTCGCGGATTTCGATCGTCATGTCGCGCGCGGGCTTTCCGCAATTGACGATCGCGCGGAACCGCTGCGGGCGGTCCCCGCCGCGCTCGCCCCCGGCCAGATCGGTTTCCGCGACGAGTTCGACGCGGATGCCTTCGCCCGGCGGCATGATCGACACCGCCAGCGTCGCCTCCGCCAGGCCGTAACTCGGCAGGAAGGCACTCGCCTCAAACCCCGCATCGGCGAAGGCATCGACGAAGTTTTGCATGACGTCGGGACGGATCATGTCCGCGCCGTTACCCGCCACCCGCCAGCGCGAAAGGTCGAATCGCGCGCTGGCCTTCGTCTGGCTGGACATCCGTCGCGCGCAGATGTCGTACCCGAAAGTCGGCGAGTAGCTCAGCGTCGTACCCTGGTTGCGGCTGATGAGGTCGAGCCAGGCGAGCGGACGGCGCGCGAAATCCTCGGTTTTCAGGTAATCGGTCGAGACCTGGTTCGCGATCGGCGACAGGAAACAGCCGACGAGGCCCATGTCGTGATACCAGGGCAGCCACGAGACGCAGCGATCGCCATCGCGAACGGCCATGCCGTGGCTGTGCGCTGCCAGATTGTTGAGCAGGGCGGCATGGGTGATCGCCACGCCGTGCGGGAAGCGGGTCGATCCGCTGGAATATTGCAGATAGGCGATGTCGCCGGTCTGGGCCTCGGGCAGAACGACCTCGGCGGCGTTGCCTTGCGCGAAGGTGGTCCAGTCGACGCCAACGATGCCGGCCGCTCTCGCCGCTGCCCCTGCCATCTCGCCGATCTCGGGCGGATAGACGATCATCCTGGGGTCGCAACTGGCGAGCTGGACGCGCAGCTGTTCGATATAGGAATCGCGCCCGCCGAATGAAGTCGGCAGTGGCAACGGCACCGGCCAGGCGCCGGCATAGACGGCACCGAAGAACAAGGCGGCGAACTCCGCGCCCGTTTCGGCCACCAGCGCTACCCGGTCTTGCGGCGCTATTCCAGCGTCCACCAGACGGCGCGCCATCGCCAGCGCATCCTCACGCAATTCGGCATAGCTATAAGCGCGCGTCAGGGTTCCGCGCGCATCGTGGAAGTTCAGCCCGCGCGTTCCCGCCGCGGCATAATCGAGCGCCTCGCCCAGCGTCGCGAAATCGGCAAGGCGCCGGGGCAGCGCGTCGTCGGTTGGCGTCGGCTCAAGCGCGGGCGTGAAAGGGATGGTCATGCGGTTCGTCGTCCTCGTTCGTCCTCGGCACGGACCAGTTACGCGGCAAACTCGCGCATGGACCCTGCCAACCCGCGACGATGCTCCTCGCGCACGTTCAAATTCCGATCCCAGTGTGGCACAATCATGGCGCATGACCGAAACGACCCGCAGATCGCCCAAGGCTGCCAAGCCCCGCAGCGAACGCCGCCCCCCGCCGCCGCTGGATGAGGCCGCGCTCGATCGGCTGGCGTTGCGCTATGTCGAGCGCTTCGCGACAACGCGTGGCCGGCTGACCGATTACCTCAAGCGCAAGATGCGCGAGCGCGGCTGGGACGGTGCGCCCGTCGATCCCCGCAGCGTTGCCGAACGGATGGCGGAACTCGGCTATATCGACGATCGCGCCTACGCCGAAGCGCGTGCAGGCGCGATGACGCGGCGCGGGCTGGGCGCACGCCGGATCGCAGGCGCCTTCCATCAAGCGGGAATCGACGAAGCGGATGCACAGGCGGTCGCGCCCGTGATCGCCGAGAGCGCCGGCAGCGCGGCGCTGGCCTTTGCACGACGGCGGCGGATCGGCCCCTGGGCGCGCGAAATGCCCGATCGCGCGGGCGCTGATCGGCAGATCGCGGCGATGCTGCGCGCGGGTCACCGGTTCGATCTGGCGCGGCGGATCGTCGCGATGCTACCGGGCCACGAACCCGAACCCGCTGATCTCGATTAAGCGGCGACGACGATCGCGCCGCCACGGATTGCGATGACGGTTAACCGTGCTAGGCTTTAGGACATGGGGGAATTGGCATGCGTGCAGAGGAGCAACGCGCCGGCACAGGCATGATCGACGTCGGGGGCGACGCGGTCGCTCTGAGCGGCACGATCAAGTGGTTCGACATGACCCGTGGCTTCGGCTTTGCGGTATGCGACGATCCGCAGGTCGGCGACATTCTCGTCCATTTTTCGGTCGTCCAGCCGCACGGCCGCCGCAGCCTGCCCGAAGGTGCGCGGGTCGAGACGATGGCGGTGCGTCGGGGCCGCGGCTATCAGGCACGCGAGATCGTCACTATCGACCTGTCGAACGCGGTCGAGGAATCTTTGCCCCGCCGTGGCGAGGGCGATGACCGGATCGACCCGGTCGCCTTGATCGACGCAGCCGGCCCGTTCGAACCCGCCGTCGTCAAGTGGTTCAACCGGCTAAAGGGCTATGGCTTCTTGATCCGCGGCAGCGATGGCAGCGACATATTCGTCCACATGGAGACGTTGCGGCGGGCGGGATTGGGCGCGATCGAACCCGAACAGCCGTTGCGCGCGCGGGTCGTCGTCGGGCGCAAAGGCCCGCTGGCCGTCGCGGTGGAGCCGGTCGCGTGAAGCGTCTATCCTGCTTGTTGATGCTCGCGATTGTGGCCTGCAAGCCCGGGGTCGGGACGTCCGGCGACAATGCGAGCGCAGCGGCGGCGGCGCGTGTGCCGGTGACTGTCGCAAGCGCGAGCGGCAGTCATGTCTTCCGGGTCGAACTGGCCAGGACTCCAGCGCAGCAGGAACAGGGGCTGATGTTTCGTACCGGGCTGACGCCCGACGGAGGCATGCTCTTCGCGCCGTATCCGGGCGATGGCGGCCCGCCCAGGCCAGCAAACTTCTGGATGAAGAACACCCCGAGTTCGCTCGACATAATTTTTATCCGCGCCGACGGCACGATCGCGCGGATCGCCGAGAATACCGTGCCGTTCTCCGAGGCAATGGTGTCCTCGGGCGAGCCGGTGGCGGCGGTGCTGGAGGTTGCGGGCGGCCGGACGAGCGCCTTGGGGATCGCAGAGGGAGACCGGGTGACGTGGCCGCGATGACATGGGCGTGTCTGTAAATTCGATCGCTGGATGAAGTCGAAGGACTGGCACTGGAGCCGGCGTTCTCGGGGTTACGCCTATGGCTCGGTGATGCACGGACGTCATCCCCATTGAAGCCCGCGCAACCGCACGGTAAGCGGGCGGACATGGGAATCCTCGCTTCGATCTTCACCTGGTGGAACGGCGCAAGTCTTGGCACGCGGGTCTGGGGCCTGCGTGGCATGGCAAAGATGGGGGCGGACCCGCTCGGGAACGTATATTACGAGGGCGGCGCTGATACGTCGGGGCGCAAGCGTCGCTGGGTGATCTACGAAGGCTCGAACGATGCCAGCCGTGTGCCGCCCGAATGGTTCGGCTGGCTGCACCACCAGGTTGACGGCATCCCCGACGATTCGCTCCCGCCCCCGCGGCGTTGGGAGAAGGAGGGGATGGCCAATATGACCGGCACCGCTCAGGCGTATCGTCCGCAAGGTGCGTTGGAGAAGGGTGGCCGCCGCGCCGCCGCGACGGGCGACTACGAAGCTTGGACGCCCGAAGGGTGAACAGGCGCTGGGTGGCCGCGGCCGTTCTGGCCGCGGCGCTGGCGCTGGCGGGCTGGTTTGTCTGGAGCGCGATGCGCGCCGACGTGCCGGTCGCAACTGGTGCCACCGAACAGGACATACCTGCCATCGCAGAGCCAGCACGTGGGGCGGCTGAGACGATCGAAACCGTGGATGCGGGGGCCGAGGCACTGCCAACGGGCGGCACGCCGATGGCGCAACGTATCGCGGTGGTCGGCCTGCTCAACAAGCGCAACGGGGTCAGCCGCGAACTGACCTTGAAGCCTGGACAGGCGGTGCGGGTCGGCGACGTGGTCGTCCGCCTGCGTGCGTGCGATCGAACCGCACCGTGGGAAGATGCGGCGCTGACCGGCGCGTTTGTCCAACTCGACGTGCGCGGCGTGGACAGCCGATGGCGGCGGGCGTTTTCGGGCTGGCTGTTCAAGGAACGGCCAGCGTTCAACGTCGTCCTGCACCCGATCTACGATGTCTGGACGAAAAGCTGCGCGATGTCCTTTCCCGATGGCGGGCCCGACACGGTGCCGGTCGGTAGTCTCCAGCCGCGGTCGAGTGCGCCGAAGTCGCCCGCCGCTGATTCCCGGATCCCTGAAGCCGCGCCCACAATCCCCGACAGCGCATCGCCGAGCAACGCCACATAGGCGTCGCGGTCGATCTCCACCGCGCCGAGCGAGGCAAGGTGCGCGGTCTGGAACTGGCAGTCGAGCAGGGTAAAGCCGCCGACCCTGAGCCGTGCGACGAGCCAGGCAAGCGCGACCTTCGAGGCATCGGTCGCGCGGCTGACCATGCTCTCCCCGAAGAATGCGCGGCCAAGCGCCAGCCCGTATAGCCCGCCCACGAGCTGCCCACCGGCATCGCGGCACTCGACCGAATGGGCAAACCCCATTGCATGTAGTTCGCTGAACACCCGCTCGATCCCACGGTTGATCCACGTCTCGGGGCGGCCGGGCACGCTCTCGGCACATAGCCGAACGACCTGGGCGAAGGCAGTATCGGCGGTGACGCGGAAGCGATCGGCCGCGAGCGTCTTGCGCAGCGAACGCGCGCAGCGGAACCCATTGAGGGGGAGTATCGCGCGCCGTTTCGGCTCGACCCAATAAACGTCGCGCGCGTCGCGATCGTCGGCCATCGGAAAGACCCCGACGGAATATGCGCCGAGCACCAATTGGGGGTCGAGGACCGGCATGCCGGTCACGCCGTCAGCCGCTGCTCGATTTCACGCCACAGGCTCGCGAGCGCGTGCGCGGGTGCGGTGCGCTTGGCGAAGGTGCCAACCGGCGCGCGGTGCAAGGCCATTGCTTCCATCGTGCTCGACATCGGCACGATCGGCCACTCCGGGTGCCGCGCCAGCGCTTCGGCATGCAACTTGCGACGGCGATCGACCATCGAAAACACGGGCAGAAGGGGCGTTCGACCACCGACCCGCTCGATCACCGCATCGAACGCGCGTTCCGACAAGGGTGAGGGGATGACGGGAATGACGATCAGGTCGGCAGCGCGGATCGCCTGATCGGCCACCTCGCCCAATCCCGGTGGACAGTCCAGTATCACCCGATCGAAATCGCCCGATCGCGCGATCAGTTTCAACAACCGCTTCTTGGCGTCAGCTTCGTGGAAGAGACGGTCCAGGCCGTGCAGCGACGCGTCGGCCCCGATGACGCTCAACCGGTCCCAAATGGTGGCACGCGGCTTGGGGACGGCTTCGCGCGCAAAGATCGCGCGGGCCTGCTCGCCGCCGGCGTCGCCGAGCAGCCATGTCGCCGCCGCTTGGGGATCGAGATCCCACAACAGTGTCCGCCGCGAAGACAGCGTCGCCGAGGCCCATGCCAGATTGACCGCGATGGTGGTCTTGCCCACCCCACCTTTCAGCGCATGTACCGCGATCGTCGCCATGGCGGCAGCCTGCCCGCGCATGCGGCGAGTGGCAACCCCGGACACCGGAGAGTGCACCAGGTCATCGAGCAGGCGCCCGCGCGAAAATTCGCACGGGCGCCCGGATCAGAGCGGTACGGAGTTCAGGCGCGGCAGGTTTGCGACGGCTTTCCGGGCACCGTCACGGTGATGCTGGCGGGCGTGCCGGTCAGCGTCCAGCCGCCGTCCGCAGTCAGCGGCTCGCCCGCCGCTGGTGCGGTCAAGCGCGTGACTGGCCCGGTCTGCTCGGTACGGATGCTCGCCAGCTTGTCGCCTTGGAAAAAGGTGACGTAGACCAGGCTGTTGTCCTTGCAGCGAAAAGTCTTGTCCGCCTTGATTGCAGGCGGGAGTTCAACCGGGGCCGCGTTGGCCAGGACGTTCTTCATCGGATCGGGGTTGGCATCGAGTACCTCGGGGGCCGAGGGCTGAGAATTGCACGCCGAGACCAGCGCGGCGGCGGTGAGAGCGAGGAAGGGGATGGTTTTCATAGTCCGGTGATGTTCGCGGATGCAGCATCCCTCGTCAAGCGCGTCTTCGCACCTGCACCATAAGGATGCGATGCGACGAAAGCGGGATCGGCTTGTCTGGCAGATTGCAGACTTGAGGTTGCGCCAAATGCCCCCGACTACCTATCTCACTGCCATGCACACGACCTCCGATACGCTCGCACTCATCGGCAATACGCCGCTCGTCCTGCTCAAAGGCCCCAGCCAGGCCGCTGGCGCTGAGATTTTCGGCAAGTGCGAATTCGTCAATCCCGGTGCTTCGGTGAAGGATCGCGCAGCCTTGTTCATCGTCGAGGATGCCGAGGCGCGGGGCACTCTCCAGGCTGGTGGGATCATCGTAGAGGGGACCGCCGGCAACACCGGCATAGGGCTGGCGCTGGTCGCCAATGCCAAGGGATATCGCACGATCATCGTGATGCCGGAGACGCAGAGCCGCGAAAAGATGGACACGCTACGTGCGCTCGGGGCCGAACTCGTGCTTGTGCCTGCCGCGGCTTATTCCAGCCCTTGTCATTTCGTCCACACCTCGCGTCGCATCGCCGAGGAAACGCCCGGCGCGATCTGGGCAAATCAGTTCGACAACGTCGCAAACCGGCGCGCGCATGTCGTTGGGACGGCAGAGGAAATCTGGGCGCAGATGGAGGGGCGGGTGGACGGCTTCACCTGCGCCGCGGGAACCGGCGGCACGATCGCCGGGGTCGGCCTGGGATTGAAAGCGAAGGACGAACGCGTCCGAATCGCGCTGAGCGATCCGCACGGCGCCGCACTCTACGACTATTATGCCCACGGCGAATTGCGGTCCGAAGGATCGTCGGTGGCGGAGGGGATCGGGCAGGGCCGGATTACCGCCAATCTTGAGGGCGCGCCGATAGACACGCAATTCCGCATCTCCGACGCGGAAGGCTATTCATGGGTGCGGCGACTACTCGACGAGGAGGGGCTGTGTCTTGGCCTGTCCTCCGGGATCAACGTCGCGGGCGCAGTGCGACTGGCGCAGCAACTGGGCGCGGGCAGCAGGGTTGCGACGATCCTGTGCGATACCGGCTTTCGCTACCTCTCGACTCTCCACGATCCTGCATGGCGTGCGGAGAAGGGGCTCGTGTGAGTCGCGATTGGACAGATCGGCCCGTTTCGGTTAGTTTTGTCGGAGCAATGAATCCCGTCCGCGATCCGAAACAGTCCATGCAGCGCGTCAAGGTCGGCCTGATCGGTCTTGCCGCGGTGATCCTGCTGATCGGCCTGGCCAGTTTGGTGATCGGGTCGGCCAGTCGCGAACGCCCGGTGTCCGCGATCGGAGCGCCGCAGCCCGAAGTGGTCGCGAACATGGCCCTCGATAATATGGCAGGCGTATCCAGCGAGCCGCTCGCTGAACTCGGCGTCGCGCCCAGCACTAACATCCAGGCTCCGGCGACCCCGTGATGCGTTCATACCTGACACCTCCAAACGTGGAAGCCGAACAGATCGGCAACGTCTTCATAGGCGAGTAGCTAAGCGCTCATTTCCCCTAAAATCCCGTAAAATCCCGTTGCGTCCCCGACTGGCCGCTGATACGTCGGTTGGACAGAGGGCAAACTCATATCTGCACGGAGCAGGACCGTCGGCGCCGAGAGGTGCTTGCCGGATCGAGGGCGCTTGTGCGTATGCGGTGGGGAATGGAGTGTCGGCCAGGGGGCGCTATCAGGGAGACGGTATCGGCCTTGTCGACGACAAGGGTCGGGTCGCGATCCCTTCTGCGCTCCGCACGGTTCTTGCGGCCAACAGCCCCAAATCGAACGGCAAGGACGGGGGCACGATCGTCATCGGCGCGCATCAGCGCAGCCGTTGCCTGATCGCCTACGATCCCAACTTTCTCGATGTCTTGGCCGAAAAGCTCGATCGCCGCGAAGCCGACAACACCAGTGCCGACGGCGAGTTTGATTACAATATCAAGCGCCGGGCCGCGTCCGGCGAAGCCGTGCCGTTCGACGGTTCGGGCCGCTTCATCATGCCGCGCTTTCCGCGCTTCCATGCCGGCATCGGCGAGCATGCCTTTTTCTACGGGGTGCTCGACTATATCGAGATCTGGGATCCCAAGACGCTGATCGAGACCGCCGACGCGCCCGAGATCATGAAGTCGATGGCCCGCTTCTACATGGCCGAGAAGGGGGTGGCGCTGTGAGCGACGATCGCCATGTCCCGGTGCTGCTGGAAGAAGTCGTCGCCGCGCTCGCGCCTACGCCGGGCGAGACGATGATCGACGCGACTTACGGAGCCGGAGGCTATGCCCGCGCGCTACTGGCAGCCGGGGTGCGGGTGATCGCCTTCGACCGCGATCCTGATGCGATCGCGGCCGGGCGGTCGGCGGCGCCCGAGGGGCTGACGCTGGTGGAGCGTGAATTCTCGGCGATGGAGAGCGCAGTCGAAGCCGCGTCGGCGGATGGCGTGACGATGGACATCGGCGTGTCGTCGATGCAGCTCGACCAGGCGGCGCGCGGCTTCTCCTTCCAGGCCGACGGTCCCCTCGACATGCGCATGGCGCAGGATGGGCCGACCGCGGCGGATTTCGTCAACGAAGCGGAAGAGAGCGATATCGCTGACGTCCTCTATCGCTACGGCGACGAACCCAGATCGCGCCGCGTCGCGCGCGCGATCGTGGCGGCGCGCCCGCTGACGCGTACCGGCGAACTTGCCAATGTGGTTCGCCGTGCGCTCGGCCACCGCGCGCACGACAAGAAAGATCCTGCCACCCGCGCGTTCCAGGCCATCCGCATCCACGTTAATCGCGAACTCGACGAATTGGCGGACGGTCTGGCTGCGGCCGAGCGCGTGTTGAAGCCGGGAGGCCGGCTGGCGGTGGTGACCTTCCACAGCCTGGAGGACCGGATGGTCAAGCGCTTCCTGCGCGATCGATCGGGTGGCGCGCCTTCAGGTTCGCGTCATCTTCCCGATGCGACGACCGCCCGGCCGGCTCCCAGCTTCGAAGGCGTGGGCAAGGCCGTGCGCGCGGGCGAGGCCGAATTGGCGCGCAACCCGCGCGCGCGGTCGGCGACGTTGCGGATGGCGCGCCGAACCGATGCGGCGGCTTGGACGATGGTGGCGGCAAGTAACGTGTTCGAGGAGCGACAGGCATGACGGCGGCGCATCGGTTGAAGGGCGTGGGCTGGTTCGGCAGCTGCGTTGTGGTGGTCCTGACCTTCTATCTCGTCTCGCTGCAGGTTGCGGCCGAGCGGAGCCGTCTGGAAGCGGTTAATGCGCGGGTCGTGGATGCCGAGCGCGACATCCGCGCGCTGGAAACCGAGTTCAACACGCGTGCGAACCTGGCGCAGCTCGAACGCTGGAATGGCGACACGCTGGCGCTGACCGCTCCGGTCGTAGGCCAGTTCATCGCGAACGAGACGGCGTTGGCGGCGATAGACGTGACCGCTGGTCCGGCAGCCGGCCCGGATGGTTCGCCGGTTCGCACCGCGGCCTTGCTGGTGCCCAGCCTTGCGGGCGTGAACCTTCAGACGGCCGTCGTCGCACCCACCGTTCCGCGGCAGGCATTCTCTCCCGCGACAATCCAGACCGCGTCGGTCCAGGTCGCATTGCAGCAGCCCGATCCGGTGCGCCCCGCCAGGCTGGTCCGGGCCGCGACGCCGATGCGGGCGATCGTGACGACCGCCAAGGCACAGGCAGCAATGTACCGTGCGGTAGCGGTCGCCAACGTCAGGCCGCAGGCAGTGGCGATGCTCGATCGCAAATTGCTGTCGGACACCACGCTCGGCGACATCCTGAGCGGTGCGCGCGCCGAGGCAGGTCGGCGCCGGTGACGGTGCTCGTCGCCCGGCCGATCGGTCAGCGCCGCGATTCGCGTCAGCGTCATGCGCTGATCGGGGTTGCGCATACGCGGCTGATGATGGCGATGCTGCTGTTCGCGGCGGCGGTGACGGTGGTAATCGGGCGGCTGGCGATGCTCGCGCTGTTCGCTGGGCCGGCCGATGCGGCGGTCCGTGCAGCGACGCTGGCGGGGCGCGGCGACATCGTCGATCGCAACGGATCACCCTTGGCGCGAACGATCGACGCCTGGACGATCGCGGTTCATCCCAGAAAGCTGATCGGCGATCCGATGGACATAGCCTCGCGCCTGGCCGCGCTGATGCCCGATCGCGGCGACCAGGCGTGGTTCTATGGTCAATTGACCAAGGACGTCAGCTTTACCTATCTCCAGCGCCGCGCGAGTCCGTCGCTGGTCGAGCAGGTCAATGCGATCGGGGAGCCTGCGCTGGTCTTCGCGCGCGAGACGCAGCGGCTCTATCCGCAGTCGAACATGGCGGCGCACGCGCTGGGATTTCTATCGACCGATGGGCATGGCATGAGCGGCATGGAACGCGTGCTCGACGAGCGCCTGACCAACCCCGCGACCGCGGGCAAGCCGGTTGCGCTATCGATCGACACCCGCGTCCAGGCCGCGATGGAGAGCGAACTCGGCCGCGCGCAGACCGCCTATATGGCGCGCAGTTCGGCCGGCGTCGTCCTCGACGTCGCGACTGGCGAAGTGATCGCGATGGTGTCTCTGCCGACCTTCAACCCCAATCGCGTCGGCATGTCGGGTGTCGAGGAGCTGCGCAACGCGACCACGCAGAGCGTCTATGAACTGGGATCGACCTTCAAGCCGATCGCGATGGCGACCGCGATCGACACGGGCGTGGAGACGTCGATGGCCCGGCGCTTCGACGCGACGGCGCCGATCAAGGTAGGCGGTTTCCAGATCCACGACGATCGCGGGCATGAGCAGAAGCGCTGGCTCAACATCCCTGAAACGCTAATCTATTCATCGAACATCGCCACCGCGCGGATTGCCGACGCGGTCGGGGCGCAGCGGATGCAGGCGATGTTCCGCAAGCTGGGTTTCGATACCAAGCCCGATATCGAATTGCGGGAGAAGGGCCGTCCGTTGTGGCCGACCTATTGGGCGCGGACCACCGTGATGACGACCGCTTACGGCCATGGCATCGCCGTCACGCCCCTGCACCTGGCCAGCGCCTATGCCGCACTGGTCAACGGCGGGGTATGGCGGCCGGCCACTCTGCTCAAGGTTCCAGCCGGTCAGGCGCCGGTGGGGCGCCGCGTCCTGAAGCAATCGACAAGCGATCGGATGCGCCAGTTGCTGCGGCTCATCGTGCTCGAGGGCACCGGCAAGCGGGGCGAAGCGCCCGGCTACCGGGTCGGTGGCAAGACCGGCACCGCAGAGGTCGCGCAGGCTGGCGGCTATGCCAAGAACGCCAACGTCTCGACCTTCGCGGCTGCCTTTCCCATGGACGCGCCACGCTATGTCGTCATCGTGATGATGGACAGCCCCAAGCGGGTGCAGGAGAATTCGTTCCAGACGACCGCCGCCTACACCGCCGCGCCGGTCGTCAGCCGGGTTATCAGCCGCACCGGTGCGATGCTCGGTGTGATGCCCGACGATCGAAAGGACGTAGACGAGAGCGATATCATGCCGCTGCTGTGGCATGCGCCCGGATCGTCTCACGCCACCGCGACCGCGGGCGGGGGGGCGGAATGAAGCTGGGGGCGTTGACCGGCGGCAGCGAGGCGGCCGTCGTGACCGGCTTCGCCATCGACCATCGCAAGGTCGCGCCGGGCACGATCTTCGGCGCCTTTCGAGGCATGCGCGTGAACGGTGAGGATTACATCGCGGACGCAGTGCGCTCCGGCGCCATCGCCGTCGTGGCGGCACCCGATGTCGCCGTCGCGGGCGCGCTCCACATCGCGCATGACAATCCGCGCGAATGCTTCGCCCACCTCGCCGCGCGCTTCTTCGCGCCCTTCCCGCAGACGGCGGTGGCGGTGACGGGAACCAACGGCAAGACCTCCACCGTCGAGATGACGCGGCAGCTCTGGCGAATGGCGGGGTTTCATGCCGCCTCGATCGGCACGCTGGGGGTGACCACCGCCGACGAGCGGGTGACCACCGGGCTGACGACCCCGGACGTGGTCACCTTCCTCTCCAACGTGGCGGGGCTCGCGCGCGAGGGTGTCAGCCATCTCGCCTTCGAAGCGTCGAGCCACGGACTGACGCAATATCGCACCGAGGGGCTATCGGTCTGCGCGGCCGCCTTCACCAATCTGACCCGCGATCATCTGGATTATCATGGCGACATGGGCGCCTATCTGACCGCGAAGCTGCGCCTGTTCTCCGAGGTGTTGGCGCCTGGCGGCACCGCGGTCGTGTGGGCGGACGACGATTCGGCGGGCCGCGTCGTCGATCTGGCGCATGCGCGAGGCAATCGCCTGATGACGGTGGGTACGCGCGGACAGACGCTACGGCTGGTGGATCGCGATCCGACGCCGCTGGGGCAGGGCCTGAGGATCGAGGCCGAGGGCGTTATGCATCAGGTCGCGCTGCCCCTGATCGGCGCCTATCAGGCGGCGAACGCGCTCGTTGCGGCGGGCCTCGTCATTGCGACCGGCGGCGACACCCGCGCGACGTTGGCGTCGCTCGCGCGGCTGCAACCGGTGCGCGGGCGCCTGGAGCGCGCGACGATCACCCGGTCGGGGGCGCCGGTCTATGTCGATTATGCCCACACGCCCGATGCCTTGGAAGCCGCGATAGCCGCGTTGAAGCCGCATGCGGACGGCAGGCTGATCGTCGCGTTCGGCGCGGGCGGGGACCGGGATGCGGGCAAGCGGGGGGTGATGGGCCAGGTGGCGATCACCCAGGCCGATCTGGTCATCGTCACCGACGACAATCCACGTACCGAGGATGCCGCCGCGATCCGTCGCCACATTCTCGATGGAGCGCCGGGCGCGCGTGAGATCGGGGACAGGCGGGAAGCCATCGCCACCGCCGTTGCCGAAGCCCGCAGCAACGACATCGTCTTGATCGCCGGCAAGGGGCACGAACAGGGCCAGATCGTCGGCGACATGGTGCTGCCCTTCGACGATGTCGCCGTCGCGCGCACGTGCGCTGCATGAAGAAGGTCGTGGTTCCGGCAAAGAGCGATCGGCCGAGTCTCTCGCGCGCACCGGTTCCCGCGGACAATGCCGCACGCCCGCGGCTTGCGCTGCGCTACGGCGGTCAGGCCCGCCCCGACGAGCGCGAAGGTTCGTGACCGCTCTGTGGACCGGCGCCGACATCGCCGCAGCCACCTCCGGTGTCGCGTCCACGACTTTCATGGCGCACGGTGTCGCGTTCGACAGCCGCGAGGTGGGACCGGGGGACTTGTTCGTTGCCTTGAACGGCGAGGCGACCGACGGCCACCGCTTCTTGCCCCAAGCGTTCGCGCAAGGCGCAGCCGCGGCGATCGTCACGCAACCGTGCGATGGCCCGCACGTCCAGGTGGCGGATACGACCGGAGCGTTGAACGCGCTCGCCCGCGCCAGCCGCGCCCGCACCGGCGCCAAAATCGTTGGAGTCACCGGATCGGTCGGCAAGACGAGCGCCAAGGAGGCGCTGTTCGCCGCACTGGATCGCGGCTGGCGCGGCGGAGTCCATCGTTCGGTCAAGAGCTACAACAACCACGTCGGCGTGCCGCTGAGCCTGGCCCGCATGCCGCAGGACACGCGCGCGGGCGTGTTCGAGATGGGGATGAACCATCCCGGCGAACTCGCCGCGCTGACCCGGCTGGTCCGCCCGCACGTCGCGATCGTCACCGCGATCGCACCCGCACACGCCGAGTTCTTCCCGGACGAGGCGGCGATTGCCGACGCCAAGGGCGAGATATTCCAGGGGCTGGAGCCCGGCGGTGTGGCGATCATACCTTTCGATTCGCCACACCGCGACAGATTGATCGACGCGGCGACGCCCTGCGCCGCAAGAATCGTGACCTTCGGCAGCGATGCCGGTGCCGATGTCCGCGCGGTGGAGGCGATGCGGGTGAAGACCGGCGGCAGCTTCGTCACCGCGCGGCTGGGAGATCGCGAACTGAGTTTCACCTTGTCTCAGCCGGGTGCACATTGGGTTTCCAACGCGCTGGCGGTACTTGCCGCGGTGGATGCGGTCGGTGGCGACCTGGGGCTGGCCGGGCTGGCGCTTGCCGATCTGGGCGGCCTGGCGGGGCGGGGCTTGCGCTTCACGACGCAAGTGGCAGACGGCGATGCCCTGGTCATTGACGAAAGCTACAACGCCAATCCGGCGTCGATGGCCGCGACCTTGGCGGTGCTGGCGCGCGAGCCGGGGCGGCACGTCGCGGTTCTCGGCGAAATGCGCGAGATGGGCGAGCATTCGGCAGCCTACCATGCCGCGTTGGCCACGCCGGTGATCGACGCGCGCGTCGAAGCGGCCATTCTCGTCGGCGAAGCGATGGCGCCGCTCGCCGAGGCGCTTGAGGGGCGGGTCGATTTCGTTCATGTGGCGGACGCCGCGGCAGCGCTGGCGGCGACACGCGACATACTCGCGTCCGGCGACGTCATTCTGGTTAAAGGCTCGAACGGGGTGGGGCTGTCGCGGGTGATCGCGGGCCTGCGAGGCGGGACAATTTAGATGCTCTATTGGATCGCCGAACAGCTGGGCTTCCCCGGTGCGGTCAACCTGATCCGCTATCTGTCTTTCCGCAGCGGCGCCGCAGTGGCGACTGCGCTCGTGATCGGCCTCATCATCGGGCCGAAGTTCATCGGCTGGCTGCGTATTCGTCAGGGTAAGGGGCAACCGATCCGTGCGGACGGTCCGCAGACCCACCTGGCCAAGCGCGGCACGCCGACGATGGGCGGGCTGATGATCCTGACGAGCATGTCGCTTTCAATCCTGCTGTGGATGGACTTGTCCAATCCGTTCGTCTGGGCGTGCCTGTTCGTGACGCTCGGGTTCGGCGCGATCGGGTTCCTGGACGATTACGACAAGGTCAAGAAGGCGAGCACCGCCGGCGTATCCGGCCGCACCCGGCTGGCACTGGAGTTCCTGATCGCGGGAATAGCGGCAGCCATCATCATGCGTCAGAACGGCAGCGGCCTGTTCCTGCCGTTCACCAACCGCATGTATATCGAGCTTTGGTATTTCTATCCCGTCTTCGCGGCGTTCACGATCGTTGCGTTCGGCAACGCCGTCAATCTGACAGACGGGCTGGACGGGCTGGCGACGATGCCGGTTATCATCGCCGCCGTGGCCTTCATGATAATTACCTATCTGTGCGGCAACGTGAAATTCGCTGACTATCTGGGCATCCCGCACGTCCCCCGCGCGGGCGAACTGGCGATATTCTGCGGTGCGGTGGTCGGCGGCGGGCTGGCGTTCCTTTGGTTCAATGCGCCGCCCGCGGCGGTGTTCATGGGCGACACCGGCAGCCTGGCGCTGGGCGGCGCGCTCGGCACGATCGCGGTCGTCACGCATCACGAGATCGTGCTGGGGATCATCGGCGGGCTGTTCGTGGTCGAGGCGCTCTCGGTCATCATCCAGGTGTTCTTCTACAAGCGCACCGGACGCCGCGTGTTCAAGATGGCGCCCATCCACCACCATTTCGAACAGCTCGGCTGGAGCGAGCCGACCGTGGTGATCCGCTTCTGGATCATCGCGCTGGTGCTGGCATTGGCGGGCCTGTCGACGTTGAAGCTGCGGTGATCGTCGCAAAGGCCTGGAAGGGCCGGCGTTACGCCGTGCTCGGGCTCGCGCGGTCGGGTGCGGCGACGGTGCGGGCGCTGGTGGCGAGCGGTGCGCAGGTCGTGGCGTGGGATGCGGATGCGGAGACGCGGGCGGCATTCCTCCCCGGTACGGAGTTCGGGGTTGGATTGCCCCCGGCAATCCAAGATCGTGCTGGGAGCACGATCGACCCTGAACTGGGGACCGTTCGCGAAGCGAAGGGTGGAGGGGGGTATCCGCTGGGCGGTGCGCTTGTGGATGGCCACCTCCACCATCCTGAGGATGGTCCCCCTCCCCGTGCCGGGGAGGAATTGCGGGTGGCTGAGTTCGGCGACCTTTCCGAATATGACGCGCTTGTGCTGTCCCCCGGTGTCCCCCTCAACACCCACCCGCTCGCCGCCGCGGCGCGCGCCGCAGGCGTTCCGGTAATCGGCGATATCGAACTCTTCGCCCAAGCGCGCGCGGACCTCCTGCCGCACAAGGTCGTCGGGATCACCGGCACCAATGGCAAATCCACCACGACCGCGCTGGTCCACCATATCCTCGTCACCGCAGGCACTCCTGCGCTCATGGGCGGCAACATCGGTCTGCCCATCCTCGCACAGGAGCCGCTGGCCGCGGGCGGCGTTTATGTCCTCGAACTGTCCAGCTATCAGCTCGACCTGACGCAGACGCTCGACTGCGAGGTCGCGGTGCTGCTCAACATCACGCCGGATCATCTCGACCGATACGACGGGATCGACGGCTATGCCGCGTCCAAGGCGCGGTTGTTCGCGATGCAGTCGCCGGAGCATGAGGCGGTCATCGGCATCGGCGACGCTTATACAGCCGGCATCGCGCGCAGCCTGTCGGCGCGCGGCGAGTATCTGACCAGAATCGCGCCCGGCGTGTGCATGGACCAGCGCGCGTGGCCTGCGCTGCAGGGGCCGCACAATGCGCAGAACGCGCTTGCCGCGATCGCCGTCGCGCGCGCGTTGGAGATCGACGAGGCGACGATCGACCGCGCGTTGGCGACCTTCGCGGGGCTGCCGCATCGCATGGAGCATATCGCGACCGTGGACGGCGTGGCCTATGTGAACGACAGCAAGGCAACCAATCCCGACAGCACCGCCCCCGCGCTCGCCGCCTTCGACCGAATCCACTGGATAGTCGGCGGTCGCGCCAAGAGCGACGATCTGGACGCCTGCGCTCCCGCCTTCGGCCACGTCGTGCGTGCCTATGCGATCGGCGAGGCGGCGCCACGGTTCGCCGCCATCCTCAATGGCCACATGCCGGTGGAGCAGGCGGGCACGCTCGCCGCCGCGGTCGCCAGCGCCGCGTCCCAGGCTCTTGCCGGCGAAACCGTGCTGCTGTCGCCCGCTTGTGCTAGCTTCGATCAGTTCGGCGACTATGAAGAGCGTGGACGCGCATTTCGGGCTGCGGTTGAGGGGCTGGCATGACCGACGTCGTCGGGAACGTGGGAGGTAATCTGGCGGGCAGGGGCCGTGGCATCGTCGCGCAGATGCGGCATCGCGGCGGGCGCGGCGATCGCTCGCCGCTGGGCACCTGGTTCTGGGACATTGACCGGATGCTCCTACTGCTCACCATGTTCCTGATCGCCATCGGCCTGATCGCCGTCGCCGCGGCCAGTCCCGCGACGGCGGCGCGCTATTCGGGCGAGCATCACAAGCTGGCGCCGCTCCACTATTTCTGGCGCCAACTGCTGTGGGTCGCGGTGTCGATGCCGGTGCTGTTCGGCGTGTCGATGATGCCGGTGGTGCTGGTGCGGCGGCTGGCGCTGATCGGCGCGGCGCTGCTGATCGCCTGCCTTGCGCTCACGCCCTTCATCGGGGTCGAACATAATGGAGCGCGGCGCTGGATCGGGCTGATCGTCGCGGAGTTCCAGCCGTCCGAATTCCTGAAGCCGGTGTTCATCGTCACCGTCGCCTGGCTACTGTCGCTCAAGGCGCGCGATCCCGAATTGCCGACGGTGCTCATCACCGGCGGGATGACCGCCGCGGTGGCCGTCATGCTGATGCTGCAGCCGGATTTCGGGCAGACGATCATCTTCTGCTCGGTCTGGATGGCGTTGCTGATGATCGCGGGGACGCCGATGCGCGTGATGGCGGGGCTGGCCGCGCTGGCGCCCGCCGGCCTGATCGCGGCCTATTTCTTCTATGGCACCGCGCGCGCCCGGATCGACGCCTTCCTCTTTCCCGGCGTGGAGGGAGAGGGCGCGAGCGACCACTTCCAGACCGATGCCGCGCACCGCACGATCACCTCGGGTGGGTGGACCGGCACCGGGCCGGGCGGGGGCAGCGCCAAGTTCGGGCTGCCGGAGGCGCATACCGACTACATCTTTTCGGTGATCGGCGAGGAGTTCGGGCTGATCGCCTGCTCGATTATCGCGATCGTATTCCTGGCGATCGTCGTCCGCGTGTTCGTCAAGCTGCTCGACGAGCAGGACGAGTTCAAGCTGCTGGCGGCATCGGGCCTGGCAGTGCAATTCGGTGCGCAGGCGCTGGTCAGCATGGCGGTGAACACGGGGCTGGCACCGTCGAAGGGGATGACGATGCCGTTCATCAGTTACGGTGGATCGTCGATGATCGCGCTGTCGATCGGCATGGGCATGCTGCTGGCCCTGACCCGGCGCAATCCGTTCCTCACGCGCAGCCCCTATGTCGTGCGATGGGGCAGCGAATGAGCAAGCATTTCGTCCTGGCGGCGGGCGGCACCGGCGGCCACATGGTCCCGGCCGCGGCGCTCGCGACCGAACTCACCCGGCGCGGCCACCGCGTCGCGCTGGTCAGCGATGCGCGCGGGGTGCGCTTTCCCGACCTGTTTGACGGCATTCAGACCCACGTCCTGCCCGCGGGACGGTTTCAGGTGAAACGCCCGCTCGGCTGGGCCAGCGCGGTGCGCGAGATGTGGCGCGGCCGGGCGATGGCGCGCGAACTCTATCGCACGTTCAAGCCGGCTGCGGTGATCGGCTTCGGCGGCTATCCGGCGCTTCCTGCCTTGATGGCGGCGTTTGCGGAGAACGTCCCCACCGCGGTGCATGAGCAAAATGCGGTGCTCGGCCGGGTCAATCGGCTGGTCGCCGGGCGGGTGGATGCGATTGCAACCTCCTATGACCCGACCGAGCGGCTGCCCGCGAAGCTCGACGCCAAGGTTCACCGGGTCGGCAATCCCGTGCGCGATGCGGTGCTGGCACTGCGCGCGCGGCCGTATCCGCTGCTGGAGGAAGACGGCATCTTCCGCGTGCTCGTCACCGGCGGCAGTCAGGGAGCCAGCGTGCTTTCGCATGTCGTTCCCGATGGGCTGGCTATGCTTCCCGTGACCTTCCGCCGCCGGTTGCAGGTGACGCACCAGGCGCGCATCGAGGACATCGACGCGGCACGCGCGCAATATGCCGAGCATCACATCGCCGCCGAGCTGGCGACGTATCTGCCTGATCTGCCCGAGCAACTGGCCTGGGCGCACCTCGTCATCGCGCGTGCCGGCGCCTCGACCCTCGCCGAACTGACCGCGGCTGGCCGTCCGGCGATCCTGGTGCCGCTGCCATCGGCGACCGACGATCACCAGACAGTCAACGCGCGCGAGATGACGGCGGCGGGCGGCGCGCGGACGGTCCCGCAGTCGCAGTTCACCCCGGTCGAACTCGCCAAGCAGATGCAGAAGCTGGGCCTCGATCCCGCCGCACTGGAAAACGCCGCCGGCCGCGCGCGGGCATGCGGACGGCCGAACGCGGCCAGCGATCTTGCCGATCTGGTAGAAAGCCTGGACGCGCCGGTTGCGCGCCTCCCGGTGGGTATGCCGCAAAAGCCCAAGGCGGCGTTCGCGTGAGTGTTGTATCGCTGATCCGCCCCTGCAAGGGGAGGGGGGCCGCCGCCGAAGGCGGTGGTGGAGGGGGTCCGCCGCGTGCGATTCGCTTGCGGAGAACCCCCTCCACCACCGCTGCGCGACGGTTCCCCTCCCCGCGAGCGGGGAGGATGCGATGAAGGGCGTCGCGACCGACATCGGTACGATCCACTTCGTCGGCATCGGCGGCATCGGCATGTCGGGCATCGCCGAGGTGATGAAGAACCTGGGCTATAGCGTGCAGGGTTCCGACGTCGCCGAGGGCTATGTGGTGCAGGGCCTGCGCGACAAGGGGATACCAGTCGCCATCGGCCACGCCGCGGACAATCTTGGCGATGCCGCAGTGGTGGTCGTCTCAACCGCGATCGTGCGCTCCAATCCCGAAGTGGAGGCGGCGCTCGAACGCCGGATACCCGTCGTGCGCCGGGCGGAGATGCTCGCCGAACTGATGCGGCTGAAATCCACCGTCGCGGTGGCGGGCACCCACGGCAAGACGACGACGACCTCGATGATCGCGGCGCTGCTCGATGCCGGCGGCGTCGATCCCACCGTCATCAACGGCGGCATCATCAACAGCTACGGCTCCAACGCCCGCCTGGGCGCGAGCGACTGGATGGTGGTCGAGGCCGACGAGAGCGATGGCAGCTTCCTGCGTCTCGACGGCACCATTGCGGTCGTCACCAACATCGACCCCGAACATCTCGATCATTACGGCAGCTTCGATGCGATCAAGGATGCGTTCGTCGAGTTCGTTGAGAACGTGCCCTTCTACGGCGCCGCAATGCTGTGCCTGGACCACCCCGAAGTGCAGAACATCCTGCCGCGCGTGCGCGACCGGCGCGTGGTGACCTACGGCTTTTCGGCGCAGGCCGATGTGCGCGGGGTCAACGTCACCCCGGTCCCCGGCGGCAACCGCTTCGAATGTATCGTCCGCACGCGGGACGGAGCGACGCGCTCGATCGAGGGGATCGAAATGCCGATGCCCGGCCGTCACAATGTCCAGAATGCGCTGGCGGCGATCGGGGTCGCGCTGGAACTCGGCATCGACGATGCGACGATCCAGAGCGGGTTCGCCAAGTTCGGCGGGGTCAAGCGTCGCTTCACGAACGTGGGCGAAGTGCCGGTGGCGAACGGCAGCGTGACGATCATCGACGATTACGGACACCACCCGGTCGAAATCCGCGCCGTGCTGGCCGCCGCTCGCGAAGGCGCGAAGGGCCGGGTGATCGCCGTCGTCCAACCACACCGCTATTCGCGACTCGGTAATCTGATGGAGGATTTCCAGACTGCGTTCAACGATGCGGATCGCGTGCTGGTAACGCCGGTCTATGCCGCGGGCGAGTCGCCCGTCGCGGGCGTGGACGCGGGCGCGCTGGTCGAGGGGCTGAAACGCCGCGGCCATCGTTCTGCCGCAACCGTGGCGAACGCCGATGCGCTCGCCGAAGAACTCGCGGCGACGATCCGCGCCGACGATATGGTCGTGTGCCTGGGCGCGGGCGACATCACGAAATGGGCCGCCGGCCTGGCGAGCGCGATCGAGGCGCGGCGATGACCGCCACGCCCGCCGCTGCGCCGGTCCGCGGTCGCCTCACTCCTGATGCCCCACTCGCGCCGCTCGTCTGGTTCAAGGCGGGCGGTCCGGCCGAGCAGCTTTTCGAGCCTGCCGACATCGAAGACCTGTCCACCTTCCTCGCCGCCCTCGATTCCGCGACGCCGGTCATGGCGCTGGGGCTCGGCTCCAACCTAATCGTGCGCGACGGCGGCGTACCGGGGGTGGTGGTGCGCCTGGGCAAGGCATTCGCCAAGGTGGAGGCGGTGGATGCGATGACGCTTCGCTGCGGAGGCGGGGCAAGCGGCATCCTGGTTTCCTCAACGGCGCGCGACGCGAGCATCGCGGGCGTCGAGTTCCTCCGGTCGATTCCGGGCACCGTCGGCGGCTTCGTCCGCATGAACGGCGGCGCCTATGGCCGCGAGACGGCCGATGTGCTGGTCGAGTGCGAGGTCGTGCTGCGATCGGGCGAGCGGCGGATATTGGCGGCGGCCGATCTCGGCTACACCTATCGCCACTCCGAGGTGCCCGACGGCTGCGTCGTTATTTCCGCCACCTTCCGCGGGGTGTCGGGCGAACGTGCCGCGATCCAGGCGGAAATGGACCGCATCGCCGCTGCGCGAGAGGCCTCGCAGCCGCTCCGATCGAAGACGGGCGGCTCGACCTTCAAGAACCCTCCCGGCCACAAGGCGTGGGCGCTGGTCGATGCGGCGGGCTGCCGGGGATTGCGCCTGGGCGACGCACAAGTCAGTGAAAAGCATTGCAATTTCCTGCTGAACCTCGGCACTGCGACGAGCGCGCAGATCGAAGCGCTGGGCGAAGAGGTGCGCGACAGGGTCAAGGCGCATTCGGGGGTGACGTTGGAATGGGAAATTCAGCGGCTGGGGGTGAAGATATGATCCTCCCCGGCACGGGGAGGGGGACCAGCCGAAGGCTGGTGGAGGGAGCTCGCCACGCGCGCTGCACCATGTGGCCAACCCCCTCCACCATCGCTGCGCGACGGTCCCCCTCCGCGGAATCGGGGAGGAACGCATGACACTCCACGTCGCAGTCCTCATGGGCGGCTGGTCCGCCGAACGAGAGGTGTCGCTGTTGTCGGGCGCGGGGGTCGCCGACGCGCTGGAGCAGCTTGGTCACCGCGTCACGCGGATCGACATGACCCGCGAGGTCGCCGCGCGCCTTGCAGAGGCTGCCCCCGATCTCGTCTTCAACGCGCTTCACGGCACGCCGGGAGAGGACGGATCGGTGCAGGGGATGCTCGACCTGATGGGGCTGCGTTATACCCATAGCGGCTTGGCGACCTCGGTGATCGCGATCGACAAGGTGCTGACCAAGCAGGCCCTCGTGCCCCACGGCGTGCCGATGCCGGGGGGGCGCGTCGTGAAATCCGCCGAGCTGTTCGGCGCCGATCCGATCGCACGACCCTATGTGGTCAAGCCGGTGAACGAGGGTTCGTCGGTGGGTATCGCGATCGTGACCGACGACAGCAATTACGGCAATCCGATCGGGCGCGACGTGGCCGGACCGTGGCAGGATTTCGAGGAACTGCTCGCCGAACCCTATATCCGCGGGCGCGAACTGACGACGGCGGTGCTCGGGGGGCCGCCAGGCAATCGGGCGCTTGGCGTCACCGAGTTGAAGCCCAAGACGGGCTGGTACGATTACGATGCCAAATATACCGATGGCATGACCGAGCACGTCTGCCCCGCCGACATTCCCGATGTCATTGCCGATGCGTGCAAGGCATTGGCGCTGGAAGCGCACCGGCTGCTGGGTTGCCGTGGGTGCAGCCGCGCCGATTTCCGCTGGGATGACGAGCGCGGTGTCGACGGGCTGTTCCTGCTGGAAGTGAATACGCAGCCTGGCATGACCGCGCTCAGCCTGGTGCCCGAACAGGCGCGCCACATCGGCATGACCTATGCCGAACTCGTCCAGGCGATCGTCGATGAAGCGTTGCAGGATGGCGAACGCGCATGAGCCGCACGATCAAGCGCGCGCCACCGCCGCGAAAGCCGCCGCCACGGCGAAAGGTTGCGGTCAGGAAGATCTCGACGATGGACCGCGTGGTCGGGATGGTGCCGGTAAGCGAAGACACGCTCCGCCGGATCGCGACCTGGGCGATGCTCGGCACGGCGGGTGCTGCGGCCTTGGGCGTCGCATCGTGGGTCGGGTTGCCCGGCATGGTCGGCGCGGCGATGGCCGAACAGGCGGGTGCCGCCGGCTTTCGGGTCGATCAGATCGAGGTGACCGGGCTGAAGCGCATGGATCGCATGTCGGTCTATGCGGTCGCGCTGGATCAGCAGAGCCGCGCGATGCCGCTCGTGGATCTCGAGGCGGTACGCAGCAAGCTGCTGCGCTACGGCTGGATCGCCGACGCGCACGTCTCGCGCCGCCTGCCCGACACGTTGCTGGTCGACATCGTCGAGCGTACGCCGGCGGCGGTGTGGCAGGACAATGGCCAGTTGACGCTCATCGACGCCGCCGGCGTGCTGCTGGAGCCGGTGTCGCCGGACGCGATTCCCGATCTGCCGCTGGTCATCGGCCCGGGGGCGGATCGCCAGGAGGCAGCCTATCAGGCGCTGCTCGCCGCAGCGCCGGCGATGAAACCGCGGGTGAAGGCGGCCACCTGGGTCGGCAATCGGCGCTGGGATTTAACGTTCGATTCGGGCGAGACGCTGGCCTTGCCGGAGGATGGCGCGGAGGCGGCGCTGCTCCGCTTCGCGCAGCTGGACGGCGCGCGGTCGCTGCTCGGGCGCGGCTGGCTGCGGTTCGACATGCGCGATCCGGCCAAGCTGGTGGCGCGCAAGCCCGGATCGACGCTGGCGCGCAGCGTTCCGGATGACGGAAAGGGGCCGGCGGCGGCCGCGCCTGAGATGATGACGCCTAAGTTGATGGCGGGGGCGACGGAGGGGTAATCATGGCCAAGGCAGCACCTGAAGGATTGATAACGGCGCTGGACGTCGGCACGTCCAAAGTATCGGCGATGATCGCGCAGAAGGGCGACGGCGGCGAGCTGATCGTGCTCGGCACCGGCCAGCGCGAAAGCCGCGGGGTCAAGCATGGCTATGTCGCCGACATGAAGATGACCGAGGTCGCGATTCGCGAGGCGGTTGAACAGGCCGAACGGATCGCGGGGATCAATATCGAGAACGTGTGGGTCGGCTTTTCGGCCGGCGGGCTCGTCAGCGACGTCGCCGAAGTCGAATTCGAACTGGGCGGTCACCGGGTCGAACAAGGCGACATCGACGCGTTGCTTGCGGCCGGGCGCAACTCGATCGACCCGCAGGGGCGTATGGTGCTGCACGCGCAGCCCGCGCTCTACACGCTCGACGGACTGACCGGCGTCAAGAAACCGCTCGGACTGCACGCCGATCGGCTGGGCGTGCACATCCACGTCGTCGCCGCCGATGGGCCACCGGTGCGCAACCTCGATCTGTGCGTCCGCTCCGCGCATCTGGAGGTCAAGTCGATCATCGCCTCGCCGGTCGCGACCGGCCTTGCGTGCCTGAGCGACGAGGAGCGCGAACTTGGCGTCGCTTTGGTCGAACTGGGGGCGGGAATCACCAACGTGTCGCTGTTCGCAGGGGGAATGCTGGTCGGCCTGACCTCGATCGCGATGGGCGCGTCGGATATCACCGACGACATCGCGTCGGCGTTCGGCACGCGCCGCCAGCATGCCGAGCGGATGAAATGCTTCCACGGATCGGCCAATGCCTCGCCGCGCGACAATCACGACATGATCCCCCTCATGCCGATCTCGGCCGAGGACAATGGTCAGGAAGGCGCGCAGATCACCAAAGCGGCGCTGATCGGCGTGATTCGCCAGCGGCTGGATCATCAAATGGGCGAAATTCGCGGCGCGCTGGCCAAGCTGAAATTCGAAGGGCCGGTCGGTCGCCAGGTCGTGCTGACCGGCGGCGGCGCGGAACTGAAAGGGGTCGCCGATTATGCGCAGAGCGCGCTGGGTCGATCGGTGCGCATCGGACGGCCGCGCGGATTGACCGCGCTGCCCGAGGCGCATTCGGGGCCTGCCTTCGCAACGCTCGCGGGACTGGCCTTCTACGCCGCGTCCGATCCCGTCGATCTGCGCGCGCTGGCGCCCCAGCCGCAGACCGTCCATCGCACCCGCGGCATGGGCGTGTTCCGCAAGCTGATGCAGGCGGCGCGCGCCAATTATTAACAACCCCGTCCGGCCAATCGCCACTTTCAGCTGGAACGTGGTGAATCGTTCGGGCACAACGACCTATCAAGCGCCCGGCGGCGTAATGCGGGCACGTGGAGTGAACAGGGCATGAGCATCGAATTCCTTTCTCCCGAGGTCGACGAACTGACCCCGCGCATCGCGGTGATCGGTGTCGGCGGCGCGGGTGGCAACGCCATCGCCAACATGATGAAGGCAGAGGTGCAGGGGGTCGACTTCCTGGTCGCCAACACCGACGCGCAAGCGCTCAAGCAATCGACCGCGCCGCAGCGCATCCAACTCGGCGCCAAGATCACGCAAGGATTGGGTGCGGGCAGCCGTCCCGAGATCGGCCGCGCCGCCGCCGAGGAGACGATCGACAGCCTGGCCAAGCAGCTAGAGGGCGCGCACATGGTCTTCATCGCCGCCGGCATGGGCGGCGGCACCGGCACCGGCGCGGCACCCGTCATCGCCAAGGCGGCGCGCGATATGGGCATCCTGACGGTCGGTGTCGTGACCAAGCCGTTCGCCTTCGAGGGCAACCGCCGCGCCAAGAGCGCGGATGCGGGAATCGAGGAACTCCAGAAGTACGTCGATACGCTGATCGTCATTCCGAACCAGAATCTGTTCCTGATCGCCAACGCGAACACCACCTTCAAGGAGGCGTTCACGATGGCGGACGAGGTGCTCCAGCAGGGCGTCCGCGGGATCACCGACCTGATGGTGATGCCCGGCCTCATCAACCTCGACTTCGCCGACGTTCGTTCGGTGATGCAGGAGATGGGCAAGGCGATGATGGGCACCGGCGAGGCGAGCGGCGACAACCGCGCGCTGGAGGCCGCGCAGAAGGCGATCGCCAACCCGCTGCTCGACGGCGTCAGCATGCAGGGCGCCAAGGGCGTCATCATCTCGATCACCGGCGGCGACGACATGCGCCTGTTGGAGGTGGACGAGGCGGCGAATCACATTCGTGACCTGGTCGATCCCGATGCCAACATCATCTGGGGATCGGCGTTCAACCCCGATCTGGAGGGTCGCATCCGTGTTTCGGTCGTCGCGACCGGCATCGACGCCGAGGGATCGCGCCCCGCCGCCGCCCCGCCGCCGGAGCAGCAGACCCGCGGTTTCAGCTTCGGGATGGCCCGCAAGCCCGACGAGGCACCGTCGTTCCGCCCCATCGGAGCGGTCGTGCCCACGGCGTCCACAGCGGCCTCGGTATCGTCCCCGGCGCCCCTGGCTTCTGCGGGCGAGGCGGACTTCGCCGCACCCGCACCCGCCCCGGCGGCCGTCGCGGCGCGGTCGGAAGCTCCGCCTGAAGTCGACGATGCGGCCGACGACGAACTCGTCCTCGGCGCCGAGACGATCGTGGAACAGCCGGCTCAGCCCACCTATGCAGCCCCGGTAACCCGCGCGTTCGATGATGTCGTCCCCGTGCCTGCGGCCGACGAAGGCGGCGCGCGTCGTCGCTGGCTGGCCCCCGGCAACGAGGCGGAGCCCGAGCCGGTGCCGGCAGCGCCGCGGGTGAAGATGGGGGGCACTCTGTTCGAACGCATGTCCAACGCCGCGCGCGGCGCCCAGCGAGAGGATGGCGAGGCAGAGAAGGAGCCCGTCGATATTCCCCGCTTCCTGCATCGCCAAAATAACCAATAGCCGCGCGGCTGCTTCCGCTGCCGCGACACGGGCGGCAGTGGCCGACGGGTTGCCGGAGCAACCCGTCGTCGGGCCGACCCGTTCCAGCGCGGAAGGGGCCAGCGGTCATTGCGGGTTCAGCCCGACTCGGGTGTAGGATGGCGTCTGCACATTCGAGTCTCACGGCGCGCCCGGCCTTCCGGCTGGGATGAAGCGCCATGCAAGGGAAGCCGTCCGCCCGATGCGGTCCAAATCGTTCCTCACCGGCCTGTCGCTGGCACTGCTCACCATTGCGCCCGCCAGGGCGCAGGAGGTCGTGCAGGCGCTGCCCGGGACGACGGATGCCGACGCGCTTGCCGCGCAAATGCGGCGGCTGGCGGTCAATCCACGCGATGTCGGTGCGCTGGTCGACGCGGCGCAACTGTCGCTCAAGCTGGGCGACATGCGCGCCGCTGCCGCGCTGCTCGCCCGCGCCGAAAGCGTCGACCCGCGCAGCGGACGGGTCAAGGCCGGTCAGGGATCGATCCTGGTCCAATCCGAACGTCCGGGCGAAGCGCTGCGATATTTCGCGCAGGCGGAAAGCCTGGGACTGGATGCCCGCACCTTCGCTGCCGATCGTGCACTGGCCTATGATCTGACCGGTGAGCAGGATCGCGCGCAACGCGATTATCGTATCGCCCTGCGCGACCGGGCGGACGATGCCGAGACTATTCGCCGCTATGCGCTGTCGCTCGGCATTTCGGGACAGCGCGCGCCTGCGCTCGCGTTGCTCGATCCGCTGGTGCGCCGCAGCGATCGTGGCGCGTGGCGATCGCAGGCGTTTGTGCTGGCAATGACGGGGGACGTGGAGGCGGCTTCGCGGATCGCGGCGACGATGATGCCGGGCGGGGCAGCCGGTCTGTCGGCGTTCTTCCAGCGCCTGCCGGCATTGCCAGCGATCGACCGTGCATTTGCCGTGCATTTCGGCCAGGTGCGCGCGACGCCGGAGCGGCTTGCCGATGCCCGCATGGCGCCCATCCTGCCATCTCTCGCGCGCGATCCGGGCACCGCGACGCTGGTCGCCAGCAACACGCCGGTGCCAAATCGTCGCAACCGCCGGGATCGCGAGGCGCCGCCGACGCGATCCGCCACTGCGCAGCCGCTGGGTTCGGGCGTGCCCTATCGCACCGCGCCACCCGTGACGGTGGCATCGGTTACGCCTCGGCCCACCATCCAGCCGTCAATTGCCCCGCAGACAGGTCAGTCGAACACGATGGCAGCGGCCATGCTGCCCGCCAGCCCGGTGGCTTCTACCGGATCAAGTCCTTCGCCCGCGTCGACCGCCGCCGCCGCGACGCGGACAGCGTCGGACATCGCTGCGCAGCGCATTGCCGATACGCGTCTTTCTCCGGGGCCGACGATCGTTCCACAGTCTGCACTTGCACCCGCCACGACATGGGGGACGTCCGCAACGGCAACGCCGCTGTCCGCAACCATCGCGCCCTCGTCCGCACGCCCCACAGCGATCGACACGTTGCCCACACCTGCTCAGCCTGTTCCGGTGCAGGCCGCCGCCGTTGCGCCATCGACCAGCGCCGCGGTGAGCACGGTGTCGCCTCGCGCGATCAGCACCCCGCCGCGCTCCTTGCCCGCGGCCGGGAGCGCGCGGATGAGCGAGGATTCTATCCTTGCACGGATCGTCGCCGGGCTGTCGATTCCGGCATCCGAACTCGATGTCGAGCCGCCGCCGCGCTCTGTTGCGGCAACCGTGGTGGCGCCGGAAGCAGCATCTGCCGTGCCGCGACCCGGTGCGGCGCCCAATCCCTCTATCGCGGCCAAGGCTGAGGCCGATCGTCTGGCGCTCGCCAAGCTTGCGGCGGCCAAGACCCTGGCCGACAAGCGCGCCGCCGATCGCAAGGCGGTTGCGGAGCGCAAGGCGCTGGCCGAGAAGAAGGCTGCGGCCGAGAAAAAGGTCATTGCTGACAAGGAAGCCGCCGACGCCAGGAAGCTGGCGCGTTCGAACCCGCCGCGAATCTGGGTCCAGGTGGCCGGCGGGGCCTATGAAGGCGATCTTCCCAAGGCCTGGAGCGCGGTGAAGGCCAAGGCGCCGGCGGTATTCGGCAGTCGTGAGGCGTGGACGACCCCGCTGCGCGCAACCAACCGCGTGCTGGCCGGGCCGTTCAGGACCGACGCTGAAGCGCGCGGTTTCGTCAACGATCTCAAGAAGCAGGGCGTATCGGCCTTCACCTTCACCAGCGATGCAGGGCAGCCGGTAAAGAGACTCGGGGGTAAGTGAGCGCGCGCGCGCCCTGGGCCTCGGACCCGGCGCGCAGCAGAGGCCGCCTTCACGAAGAACATACCGGGACCGACCGCGGCCCGCGCGACGCCTTCCAGCGCGACCGGGACCGCATCATCCACTCGATCAGCTTTCGCCGCCTGCGCCACAAGACCCAGGTGTTCATGGCGCCCGATGGCGATCACTTCCGCGTTCGGCTCACCCATAGCCTGGAAGTCGCGCAGATCGGCCGCACGGTTGCCCGCACGCTCGGCCTCAACGAGGATCTGACCGAGGCCTTGTGCCTGGCGCATGACATCGGTCATCCGCCGTTCGGCCACGCTGGCGAGGATGCTCTGAAGGCGGCACTCGCCGGCGCGGGCGGGTTCGACCACAATGGCCACACGCTGCGCACCCTGGTGTCGATCGAGCGGCCCTATCCGCGATGGAACGGGCTGAACCTGACCTGGGAGACGCTCGAGGGATTGGCCAAGCACAATGGCCCGGTTCGCCACGCCGGCTGGGCCTTGGCCGCGGCGGATGCGGCCTATCCACTCGATCTGGCCTCATGGCCGTCGCTGGAGGCTCAGGTCGCCGCCATCGCCGATGACATCGCCTATGACAATCATGACATCGACGACGGGCTACGCGCGGGGTTGCTGACGCTCGATCAGCTACTCGCCGTCCCCCTCGTCGCGCGCAGCTGGGATGCAGCACGCACGCGATTCGCCGACGTCGAGCCGGCGCGGCTGATGGGAGAATTGATCCGCGGTCAGATCGGCGCGATGGTCAACGATCTGATCGTCGAGACCCGTGGGCGGATCGCGGCGAGCAGGGTGGGTAGCGTCGACGAGGTGCGTGCGGCCGGCATCTGCCTCGCCGGCTTCTCGCCCGCGATGCGCGAGGCGGAACGTGACCTCAAACGGTTCATGTACGCCAACCTCTATCACCATCCGCGCCAACTGGCGGCGGCGGACGCAGCCCGGACGATCGTGGCCGGGCTGTTCGCCGCTTATCATGGCGATCCCGGCGTAATGCCCGCCGAATGGAAGGATCGGCTGCCGTCGAGCGAGCCTGCACGCAGTCGGCACATCGCCGACTTCATTGCCGGGATGACCGATCGCTATGCCATTTCCCGATACCGGGAGCTGATCGGCGCGATCGATCTTCCCGACGGCTTCTAACGAACCGGGTCAGTGCCTCAGTTGGAGGCGATTTCCACGCCGGCGGCGGCGCCGCGGGCGGCTGCCGTGCGGAACGCTACGGGCACGCCGCCCGATGTTCCGGATACGCGACCGTCACGGACGACGAGACGGAAGGTCTCGCCAGTCGGCAGGCGACGGCCCGAGATGACGGTGCGGCCGTTCTGCGTCGGGGCTGCGGTATAAACGTAGGTGCTGCCGTTGTGGACGAAGCGATGTTCGCCTTCCTGCGCCATGCCGATGGTCGAGGTGAGCGCGAGGGCGGCGGCTGCAAGCATCTTGATGGTGGTGCGCATGATCGTGTCTCCCGCATGTGTACGTCGAGCCGGTCAGGTCTTCTCCCAAACTTTCGAGCGACCGATTATTGCGCTGCAGCATATCTCGCAAATGCCGACATCGTCATTTGAGTTGCAGGATTTGCATCCGTCGCTGCGATCGGTCGCCCCGTGATTGGACAGCGTCGTCGCATGCGGTAGAGCGCGAGGCATGACGCTATACACCCGCTTTGCCGCGCACATGGATGCCGCCCTCGATGCTCTGGTAGACGCGGGCACGCTGCCCACCGGTCTCGACCGCAAGCACGTGACGGTCGAGCCGCCGCGCGACACGACGCATGGCGATCTCGCGACCAACGCTGCGATGGTGCTGGCCAAGCCTGCCGGACTGAAGCCGCGCGATCTTGCCGATGCGCTGGCCGGCGAACTGTCGCGCCTGGAGGAGGTTGGCGAGGTCGCCGTCGCCTGCCCAGGCTTCATCAATCTGCGGCTCACCGACGGTGCATGGCGCAGCGAATTGGCCGCGATTGCCGACGCGGGCGACGATTACGGACGTTCGCGCACGGGTGAGGGCATCACCGTCAATATCGAATATGTCTCCGCCAATCCCACCGGGCCGATGCACATGGGCCATTGCCGGGGCGCGGTGGTTGGCGATGCGCTGGCCAATCTCCTCGCCTTTGCCGGCCATCGGGTGATCCGCGAATATTATGTCAACGATGCCGGCGGGCAGGTCGACGTACTCGCCCGCTCGGTCCATCTGCGGTATCGCGAAGCGCTTGGCGAGAGCGTCGTGATCCCCGAAGGTCTCTATCCCGGCGACTATCTTGTGCCGGTCGGTCGAGCACTTGCGACCGAGTTCGCACATCGGTTCGCAGACGAGCCGGAAAGCGATTGGCTGGCGCTGTTCCGCACGCGGTCGGTGGCGGCGATGCTGGTGCTGATCCGCGACGATCTGGCGCTGCTCGGCATCCATCACGACGTGTTCGCCTCCGAAGCCGAACTTCAGGCCGCGGGCAAGCCGGAGGCTGCGGAAGCCGAACTGCGCGCACGCGATCTGGTCTATGACGGGTTCCTGGATGCGCCGAAGGGCGAGACGCCCGAGGACTGGGAACCGGTCGAACTGCCGCTGTTTCGGTCTACGGCATTCGGCGACGATCAGGATCGCGCGATCAGGAAGTCGAATGGCCAATGGACCTATTTCGGAGCGGATCTGGCCTATCATTTCCAGAAGGCACAGAGTGCCGATGCGCTGATCGACATCTGGGGCGCGGATCATGCAGGCACGGTCAAGCGCATCGTCGCCGCGGTTGCCGCGCTGACCGGGGGCAAGACCCGCTTCGACGTGAAACTCGTCCAGATGGTCCGCCTGCTACGCGCCGGTGAACCGGTGAAAATGTCCAAGCGTTCCGGCAATTTCGTGACGCTTGCTGATGTCGTGGAGGAAGTCGGCCGCGACGTGGTGCGCTTCACCATGCTGACCCGCCGTTCAGACGCGCAGATGGATTTCGACTTCGCCAAGGTCGTCGAGGCATCCAAGGACAACCCTGTCTTCTACGTCAATTACGCCCATGCCCGCATCGCGTCGCTGCACCGGCGTGCGGACGAGGCGGGGATCGCCGCCGGTAAGGCCGATCTGTCCCGCCTTGATACGCAAGAGCTGGCGCTGGTGAAGCTGGCCGCGCAGTTTCCGCGCGTGGTGGAGACCGCCGCCGCTGCCCGCGAGCCGCACCGAATAGCGTTCTATCTCTATGACCTAGCGGCGGAGTTTCACGCGTTGTGGAACGTCGGCAACGATTCTCCCGATCGTCGCTTCCTCGTGCCCGATGATGCGGACGCCACGCGCGCGCGTCTTTTCTTGGCCGCCGCAATCGGGCAGATCATCCGCAACGGTCTGGCCATCATGGGGGTCGAGGCGCGTTCGGAGATGCATTGATGGCCGACGAGATGAACCTGCGCGAGGAGGACCGGTTGCCCTGGCTCGAAACAGTCGAGCCCGACGACAACGAAGGCGTCGCTGCCGGGCGCGTGATCGCGTTCGTGCTGCTCGGGCTCGTCATCCTCGCGGGGTTGATCTTCGCGATCTACCGGTTGCAGAATCCGACGCCTGCGGGCGACGGTCAGCTGATCGCCGCGCAGGAGGGCGATTACAAGGTCAAGCCCAATGATCCGGGCGGGTTGAAGGTGGAGGGCGAGGGTGATGCCGCCATCGCCGCCAGCGCAGGCAAGGGTGCGGGCAATGGCGCGATCGACCTTCGCGGCGTGCCCGAGCGTCCGGTGACAGGGCCGCGCGTCGTCGTAACCCCCGCCCCGCGCGGCGAGGGCGGTCGTAACGCGGTGGCGCAGGTGCCTGCCCCTGGCGGCAGGCTCGTGGCCGCGGCGCCGGTCACCGCCAGCCGTACCAATGCCGCATCCGCCACGCCCAGCGGATCGCTGGTCCAGCTCGGCGCCTTCCCGAGCGAAGCCGTCGCCAATGCCGCCTGGACCAGCTTTTCCAAGCGGTTCGCCTATCTCGCGCCGCTCGGCAAATCGGTTCAGCCGGTCGCGAGCGGCGGACGCACGCTGTTCCGCCTCCGGGTGAATGCAGGCAGCGCCAATCAGGCCGCGGACATATGCGGGAGGCTGCGGGTCGCAGGGGAAAGCTGCTTTGTCGCGAGCTGACCTTTGCGGACGCGCCGCGCGGGGCTAGACCGGCGCGATGACACCTGCGATCTTCGGCCTGTCCGGCCCCGTCCTCACCCCCGATGAGCGTGCGTTCTTTGCGGCCGTGGAACCTGCCGGATATATTCTCTTCAAGCGCAACGTGGTGGATCGCCCGCAGCTGCGGGCGCTAACCGACTCGCTGCGCGATGTCGCCGGGCGTGACGATTTGGCGATCCTGATCGACCAGGAAGGCGGGAGGGTGGCGCGGATGGGGCCGCCGGAATGGCCGGCTTTCCCGGCAGGGCCGCTTTTCGACACATTGTACGAACGCGCGCCGATGTCGGGAATCGAGGCCGCGCGTGCCAACGGCCAAGCGCTGGGACTGATGCTGCGCGAATGCGGTATCACCGTGAATTGCGCACCGATCCTCGATGTCGGTCAGCCCGATACGACCGACGCGCTGGCGACCCGGGTCTATGGCCAGGAGCCGATGCGGGTCGCCGCCATGGGCCGCGCCACGCTGGAGGGACTGGCCGCGGGCGGCGTCGTCGGCGTGGTCAAGCACATGCCGGGTCACGGCCGCGCGATCGTCGATAGCCATCACCTGCTCCCGATGGTCAGCGCGACCGAGGCCCAACTCGAAATCGACCTCCAGCCCTTTCGTGCGCTCGCCTCGGCGCCGATGGGCATGACCTCGCACATCGTCTTCGAGGCATGGGACGCTGTCCGCCCCGCCACCTTGTCGCCCGTCGTCATCGCCGACGTGATCCGCGGGCGAATCGGCTTCGACGGGCTGTTGATGACCGACGACATAGACATGAAGGCGCTGTCCGGCACCGCCGGCCAAAAGGCAGCGGCGGCAATCGAAGCGGGGTGCGACATCGTGCTCGATTGCTGGGCGCGCATGCCCGAGATGATCGACGTCGCCAACCGGCTCGATCCCATGAGCGAGCGATCTCGCGCCCGGCTTGACGCGGCGATGGCGAGGGTCGGCACGCCATCGGGGGACTTTGCCGCAGCGGTCGCCAAGCGCGACGCGCTTCTGGCGCTCGCCTAGCTGTGCGACGCGTTCCCGCGGTTGCGAGAAGTTCTGCCTCCGACCACCAGGATCAACGCGGGAGTGGAAAAGCACGACGATGAGGCCTAGATAGAAGGGGTCATAGGAGAATTGTCATGGGCGGTTTCAGCCCCATCCATCTGCTCGTGCTCGCGGTCGTGGCCATCCTTCTGCTCGGCGGCGGGCGTTTCTCCAGCCTGATGGGCGATGTCGCCAAGGGCGTGAAGAACTTCAAGAAGGGTATGGCCGAAGAGGATACGCAGGCATTGTCGGCGCGGATCGAGGCCAAAAAGGCGGCGGAGCCGGCGTTCGACCGCGACGGTGAGCGGCTGCGCGACGCCGATCGCACCCGCGACGAGCGCTGATTCGCGGGCAGCTGAATGTTCGGTATCGACACGTCCGAATTGCTGCTGGTCGCGTTCGTCGCGTTGGTGGTTATCGGGCCGAAGGACTTGCCCAAGGCGATGCGGGTCGTCGGCTATTGGGTTGGCAAGGCGCGCGGCGTCGCGCGGCAATTCCGCTCAGGCTTCGACTCGATGGTACGCGAGGCCGAACTCGAGGAGATGGAGAAGCGCTGGGCGTCGGAGAATGCGCGGATCATGAGCGAGCATCCCGCCACCGCTACCGCCCACGCCGATATCGCCGATCCGATCGAGACTGAGGCACAGCCGGCCGATACCACCGCGGAGCCGATCATGGTGGAAAAGCCCGAAATGGTCGCGGGACCAGATGATCGCGGGCCACCGCGTACCGGCGAGGCGCTGTCGTGAGCGATACGACAGTGAACGAACCCGCCGAACTGGAGTCGGAGATCGACGCCAGCCGCGCGCCGCTGCTCGACCATCTGATCGAACTGCGCCGTCGCCTGCTCTATTGCATCGCCGCGGTCGTCGTCGCGTTCGGAATCAGTTATTATTTCGCCGAAGACATTTTCGCGCTGCTGGTCCAGCCGCTGCTGACCGCCGGTCAGAAGACGGTGATCTACACGCAGATCTTCGAGGCTTTCTTCGTCAAGGTGAAGGTAGCTTTCTTCGCGTCGATGATGATCGCCTTCCCGGTGATCGCCAACCAATTGTGGCAGTTCGTCGCGCCCGGCCTGTACAAGAAAGAGCGTCGTGCGCTTCTCCCGTTCCTTTTTGCGACTCCGGTGCTCTTCGCGATGGGTGCCTCGCTCGCCTATTTCATGGCGGTGCCGATGGCGCTTCACTTCCTGCTGAGCTTCCAGGGCGACGTGGGCGGCGTGCGGCAGGAGGCTCTGCCCGCGATCGGCAATTATTTGTCGTTCATCATGCAATTTCTTTTCGGCTTCGGCATCGCCTTCCTGCTGCCGGTGCTGCTCATGCTGCTGGAGCGGGGCGGGATCATCACGCGAAAGGGGCTCATCGGTGCGCGCCGCTATGCCATCGTCGGCGCAACGGCCATCGCCGCGGTGCTGACGCCACCCGATCTGATGAGCCAGGTACTGCTCGCGGTCCCGCTGATCCTTCTGTACGAAGTCGCGATCATCGGCATCTGGTTTACCGAGCGCAAGCGCGCGCGCGAAGGCACCGGAGACGAAGCCGTCGAAGCTTGACGTGAAAAAGGCCCCGCGCGACGCACGGGGCCCGTTCAAAACACTTGACTGAGCGACTTACTTGGCGTCGTCTGCCGTCTTGGCGACCGTCTTGCCCGCCGAACTGACATCGCGGCCGACACCTTCGACCGTGTTGCAGGCGCTGACCACGAGAGCGCCAGCGACGATCGCAAAACCGAACAGTTTGCGCATAGATACCTCCTTGAAGGGCTTGGATGCCACAGGTGCAATGCGCGGGGCAGATGCTTCGTTCCGGACGATGCGCGCCCAGGCAATTCTGCAATGTCTGGAAAAGGTTAAGGCCCGAAGACGTCACCGGGGGGGGAGGGTGGACGCCTTCGGGCCTATGACTTGGACAGCGAGAGCGGGGGGGCATAAGGTCGCTGTCCGAATATGAAAACGACGTTTGCCGATCGGGGTTCCGTGCGACGACAACTTTTTTCGACGGTCCGGTCAATCCCGGCCCAGCACCGCCACTGCGATCTCATAAGCGCCGGTTAACGGATCGTGATGGAGCGGTGAGCGCAACTGGCGCGACAGGCCCTCCATCACCCGCCCGTAGCGGGTCGATGCGAGCGCGCGCAGATCTTCCGAATCGACCAGAGCGCGTGACACGACCCTGAGCGTGGCGCGACCGTCGTTCTCGCCGGGCTTGAGCGACAGTCTGATCTGCGCGACGGGATCGCAGCCGGTCGCCAGTTCGACCATTTCGGTAATGAGGAAGGCGATCGCGACGGCGACGTCCTGGCTAACCAGATAGGGATCGATGTCCAGCGTAATGCCCATGCCGTGCGATTCGGCCGCCGCGGTCGCTCGGATGTTGGCGGCGAGTTCACCAAGGACCGGCCTCAGATTGAGACCGCGATTGTCTTCCATCTCCGCAAAATGGTTGCGGTGGACGACGGCAAGCGCATCGACGCGCCGCTGGATCGAGGCATAAGCGGCGGTCGCATCGGGGCTGGGCGCACCGCGGGCGTGGAAATTGATGAGGCTGGAGATCACCTGCAGGTTGTTCTTCACGCGGTGATGGACCTCGCGGGTCAGCTTGGTCTGGCGGACCAGCCCTTCGGCAAGCCCCGCTTCGTGCAGCGCAACCGTCCGACTGATCGCGCGAAAGGTTTCGCCCAGTTCGCGTATCTCCTGCGCGGGCAGGGTGCCGAGCGCGCTGGGTTCGATGACCTCGCCCGGCAGGAACGATGCAACATTGGCCTTCAATCGCTGCAACGGGCGGATGAGCAACCGGTCAACGACGAACCAGCCGATCCCCGCCGCCGCCGCCCACATCAGCAGCGGCAGCAGCAGCGCGATGACGAGCGAAGAGGTTATCGGCGCGCTCGGCACGCTGGTCGCCAATTGCAGCCCGGCGATGCCCAGGTCGGCGCGCATCGTCTCGACCCGCTCGAACCGGCGATCGGGATCGCTGGTCTCTAGCGGCAGCGAATCCTCGCCGTGGACCAGCACGCTGCTCATGGCTGCGTTCCGCGCGCTCGGGGTGCCGATCCGCGCCAGAAAGGCCTGGGGGAAATAGGCTTGTCCGGTCAGCCTGCCGCCGGGGCCTTCGACGCCCAGAACCAGGGCGCGTCCCGGAATGATCGCAGCCTCGATCGGCATCGCCGATTCCTTGGTCGGCAGATCGACGGGCAGGGGATCGCCACACACCACGCGCCCGCGGCGATCGGTGATGACGAAGCGCGTGCCGATGGGCGAGGTGCCGTTGGCGGCTTGCTGCGCGAACACGCCCTGAGCACGCGCGCAACTGGGGGCATCCGCCGGGTCGGTGCCGAGTGCGTTGACCGCCACGCGCAGCGCCGTCATGTCGCCGATCAGTTCGATCGTAATGGCCCGCGCGCTCTCGGTAGCGGAAACGCGAAGTCGCGCTCGGGTTTCGGCATCGACGACGCGGGTGGTCTTCAGGGTCGCGACGATCGCGATCAGCGCAAGCGGGAGGAGCGCGGCGCTCAGGATCAGGAACAGCTTGGCGCCCGTGGTCAACCGAGCCATCGCGCCGTGGGCACCCGGGAGTGCCGATGGTTTGGAGGATGAATGTGGGGTGGCGCGCGCGGGTGAAGGCAATGGGGTGGCCATTCGGCCAGTCGCTAGCCCAACTTGCCCAAGAGGTCGAGCAGATCGTCGGGAATCGCCTCGTCCACCGTGCGCTGATAGACTGAACGCAAGGCGGTGCCCATGTCCCGGTCCTTGCCCTGTACCTTGGCCGCACGGGTCTTGGTCCGGCTATCGGCGGCGCGGCCATCGGCGGAGCCGCGCTGTTCGTCTGCCGCCTTGATGCTGGTGGCGGTCTTGTTGTCCTGGCCCAACCTGAAAATGTCCCCTGCACCGCCCCGTCGTGGGCCTACGCAACTATATGGCCGCATGACGCTCCGGGCGCGTGAACATGCGGCGATGGCGTGGAAACAAAAGAGCCGCTCGTTGGTTCCGCGAACGCAATCGAAATTTCGTTGCGTCGTTTGGGGGTGGGCATTCCGCCGCAGGACGTTCTAATGACACGCGCCCGCGGCCATGCGGGGCAGTGGATTTCCAGGGAGTTTCGCATACCCATGTCGCTTGGACAGCAACTCGCACCGCACCTTCCCTTCCTGCGGCGCTATGGCCGGGCGCTGACCGGCAGCCAGAGCCATGGCGACAAATACGTCCGCGCCACGCTGGAGGCGATCGTCGCGGCGCCCGGCGAATTTCCTGCGGACGTCGATCCGCGGCTGGGCCTCTATCGCATGTTCCAGGGTATCTGGAACTCGACGAACTACGACGAACAGCCGGGCGACGGCACCGAGGCCGCGGAGGCGGGCGATCAGGAATCGGTCGCGCGTGCGCGGCTTTCGCGGATGACGCCGCTGTCGCGCCAGGCGCTGCTGCTGACCGCGATGGAAGGCTTCACGCCCGAGGACGCGGCTTATCTGATCGACGTGGATACCTCCGAGGTCGATGCGCTGGTCGCCGAAGCGCTCGCCGAGATCGAGAAGCAGACCCGCGCGCGCGTGCTCATCATTGAGGACGAGCCGATCATCGCGATGGACATCGAAACCATCGTCCGCGACCTCGGCCATGACGTCACCGGCGTCGCGGTGACTCGCGACGAAGCCGTCGGTCTGGCGATGGAGGATCGTCCGGGCCTGGTGCTGGCCGACATCCAGCTGGCCGACGACAGTTCGGGGATTGACGCGGTCAAGGACATCCTGGCCAGGTTCGAAGTGCCGGTGATCTTCATCACCGCCTTCCCCGAGCGCTTATTGACGGGCGAGCGGCCCGAGCCGACCTTCCTCATCACCAAGCCGTTTCAGCGATCGACGGTCAAGGCGGCGATCAGCCAGGCGTTGTTCTTCAACCAGGCCACCGTGCCCGAGTGATCGGCGACGGTTACGGACCCAAAACGAACCTCGGGGGTTTGAGCGACATGGCAGACGAAGAAATCCACATCGGCGAGCAGGACGCCAGCGCAGGCAAGAAGCTCGGCGTGATGCGCTATGTCTTGGGCATATCGCTCGCGCTCGTCATCATCATCTTCGCGGTACTGATCCTGCGTTGAGCCGCGACCGGGCCGCTGGCATTGCGCGGCCTATGTCGCTATGTTGCATCGCATAAAGCTGCGGGACCGAACGGAATTGCATGACTGAGACTGCCGCGCGGCTCGATCGCGATGAGGACGATGGCGAGGACGCCCCCGCGCCCGTCGAACACGTCCCGCTGTCCGACAAGGATTTCAAGGCGCAGCTCGCGCAGGTCATCCCACACCTGCGCGCGTTCGGCCGCTCGCTGTCGGGCAGCCGCGATCTCGCCGATGATCTGGTGCAGGAGACGCTGCTCAAGGCGTGGGGCGCGAGGCTGCGGTTCCAGGCCGGCACGAACATGCGCGCGTGGACCTTCATCATCCTGCGCAACCTCTATCTTTCGCAGATGCGCCGCGCCCGGTTCAAGGGCGAGTGGGACGATCTCGTCGCCGACCGCATCCTGGCCGCACCTGCGAGCCAGGATCGCCATGTCGAACTCGGCGACATGCAGCGCGCGCTCCTCCACCTGCCGCAGCCTCAGCGCGAGGCGCTGATCCTCGTCGGCGCAGGCGGCTTCGCCTATGAGGAGGCCGCCGACATCTGCAACGTGGCGGTCGGCACGATCAAGAGCCGCGTCGCGCGCGGCCGCGTAGCGCTGGAGGCGATCCTGACCAACGGTTCGCTACCCTCGCGCCGCCAGCATGAAGTCGATGTGTCGAAGACGGCACTGGAGACGATCATGGATGAAGTCGAGGGTCTCAGCCGCGGCCACTGAGCCCCATGCGGCGCCGGTTCAGTGACCGCGCGGTGCACGATCGAGCATGTGCAACAGTCGTCGCATGTCTTCGGGCAGCGGCGGCAGCTCGCCATAAATGTCCCGCAGCGCCGAGCCGAGCGCGTCGCTCGGCAGCGGACGGCGGACGACGCCGAATTCGTCCGTGCGCGGTATCGAGGCGGGAAACCCTATCATACGTCAAGAACGACCAACCCACCGTTTCGTTTCCGCATGCTTGCAATATGTTAGATAGTCGCTCGATGCAGCGCCAACCCGCCACCCCGTCAACGATCCCGCAATGCGTCGACTCGCGTGTCGCCGCCGCAACCCGCCGCGCACGCGCCAATGCGCCGTTCCTGGCGATGCTGCTCGACCGCGAACCCGGAGTCGCGGCGCGGCTGGCCGATGGTCATCTCGATCCGCCGCCGGTCATCGCCAGCGACGTTTCGGTCGCGCGCCGCCTGCGCATGGAACGTTGCGCTCTCGCGCTGACCGTCGCGATCGGCGACCTGGCCGGAGTGTTCGATCTCACCACGGTGACCGCCGCACTGACCGATTTCGCCGACCATGCGCTTGATACCGCGATCGTCACCGCCATCGCCGAGCGTACGCCGGGAGAGGCGCCACGCGGCTTCGTCGGCATCGCGCTGGGCAAGCAGGGAAGCCGCGAACTCAACTATTCCTCCGATATAGACCCCATCCTTCTCTTCGATCCCGCCACGCTTCCCCGCCGGCCGCGCGAGGAGCCGGAGGCGGCGGCGGTGCGCATCGGCCGGCGCGTGGTGGAATTGCTCCAGGCGCGCGACGGCGACGGCTATGTGCTGCGCGTCGACCTGCGCCTACGACCGTCGCCGGAAGTCACGCCGATCGTGCTGCCGGTGGGTGCCGCCATCGCCTATTACGAAAGCCAGGCGCTGCCGTGGGAACGCGCGGCGTTCATCCGCGCGCGGGCGGCGGCGGGCGACATCGCGCTGGGGCAGGGGTTTCTCGACACCATTCGGCCGTTCGTCTGGCGGCGCGCGCTCGATTTCGGCGCCATCGGCGAAATCCGGGGCATCTCGCGCCGCATCCGCGATCACCATGCGCAGGGGCAGGCGTTCGGACCGGGCTATGATCTCAAGCGTGGCCGGGGCGGCATCCGGGAGGTGGAGTTCTTCGCGCAAATCCATCAGCTGATCCACGGCGGCCGCGACGCGGAGTTGCGGGCGCCCGCCACCCGCGATGCGCTGGGGCGGCTGGCACGGGCCGGCTGGATAGAGGCGCCGGCGGCCGATGCGCTGGCACGCGCCTATACGCTGCTGCGGACGATCGAGCACCGCGTCCAGATGATCGACGATCGCCAGACGCATGCGCTGCCAGCGGGCGAGGCGCTCGACCGCGTGGCCAGGCTGCACGGCCTGGAAGACGCTGCCGAACTGCTCGCGCTGCTGGCGCCACATGTCGGCACGACGGCTCGGACCTATGACGCGCTGGACGATGGCGCGGCACCGGCATTGTCGCGCGATCCGGTGACGCTGCGCGACGCGCTCGGCGGTTTCGGCGATGTCGACGCCGCGGTGCGCCGGATCGCCGCATGGCGCGCGGGCACCTATCCCGCGTTGCGCAGTGCAGTCGCGCGTGAGGCGCTGGAAGCGGTGCTTCCCGTCCTCATCCCCGCGCTCGCCGCCTCGGCGGATCCGCAGGCGGCGCTGCTCCGGCTTGATGGCCTGCTCGAACGGCTGCCCAGCGCGCTTAACATATTCCGCCTGCTGGAGGCGCGACCCGGGCTTGCCGCCTTGCTCGCCGCGATCCTCAGCCACGCCGCCACGCTGGCCGAGGCGCTCGCCCGGCGTGCCGAGCTGCTCGACGGGTTGATCGACGCGACCGCGCTCGATCCTGTCGGCGACGTGGCGGCATTGGCAAGCGCGATGCGCGGCGGGGAGGCGGGGCAGGATTATCAGGAGCTGCTCGATCATGTGCGCCGCATCGTCGGTGAAACGCGATTCGCGCTGGGGGTTCAGATCGTCGCCGGGGTAGCCGATCCGATTGAGGTCGCCGCAGGCTATGCCCGCCTTGCCGAAGCGGCGATCGGGGTGCTGACGGAGGCGACGATCGCCGATTTTGCCCGCGTTCACGGGCGAGTGCGGAAAAGCGAATTCGTCGTGCTCGCCCTAGGCCGCATGGGCGGCGGGCTGATGACCCATGCGTCCGATCTCGATCTCGTCTATCTCTTCACCGGCGATTTCCGCGCGGAATCCGACGGCGCCAAGCCGCTCGGCGCAACGCTGTATTACAATCGGCTCGCGCAGCGGGTGAGCGCGGCGCTGTCGGTCGCCACCGCTGCGGGCGCGCTTTATCAGATCGACACCCGGCTCCGGCCGCAGGGTGCGCAGGGACCGCTGGTGGTCTCGTTCGACTCCTTCGCCCGGTATCAGCGAGAGGACGCCTGGACCTGGGAACACATGGCGCTTACCCGCGCCCGGCCGGTCTTCGGCTCGGCGGCAGCGCGCGCCTCACTGGCGGCGATCGTCGCCGATACGCTGGCGGCGGGGCATCCCGGTCGCGACGCGGTGCGCGATGCGATCGCGATGCGCACCGACATGGCCGCGCACAAGCCGCCGGCGGGCGCCTTCGATGCCAAGCTGCTGCCCGGCGGGCTGGTCGATCTGGAATTTCTTGTCCACGCCGTTCAGCTCGTCAATCGTACCGGCTTCGATCCCGATCTGCGGGTGGCGATCACGCTGCTGGCGGGGCAGGGCCTGATTCCCGCGGAGCTGCGCGAGGCGCATGACCTGCTCACCCGCATGCTGGTGACGCTGCGGCTCGTCGCTCCCGATGCAAAAGAGCCGGGGGAGGCGACGCGTGCGCTCGTGGCGCGCGCGCTGCGCCTTCCCGATTGGGCCAGCGTGGTTGCGGCATTCGCCACGACCCGGCAGGAGGTGGCCGGGCTTTGGCAGGAGATCGCCGGTGGAACACGGTGACGCACTTCCCGACGTGACGGTGACGCTGGTCGACGGCGCCATACTTGCGCTCCCCTCACTGAAGGGCGCGCCGGCGATCGTCTATTTCTACCCCAAGGACGACACGCCCGGCTGCACGCGGGAGGCCAACGACTTCTCCGATCTCGGCGAAGCCTTCGCCGCATCGGGCGCCACCGTGATCGGCATTTCGCGGGACATGCCCGAGCGCCACGCCAAGTTCGCCGCCAAACACGGCCTCACGGTGCGGCTGGCGAGCGATACCGACGGCAGCACGTGCGAAGCCTTCGGCACCTGGGGAGAGAAGCAGCTGTACGGCAAGACGCACATGGGCATCGAGCGTGCGACCTTCCTCTTCGCGGCCGACGGCACGCTCGCGCAGGTGTGGCGAAAGGTGAAGGTGCCGGGTCATGCGCAGGCGGCGTTGGCGGCGGTGCAGGCCCTGTAATCGGCCCCTGTACTCGAGCGTTTTGTTGCTGCGGGACTTCGGTTCAACGGTTCGCCGCTGCCCGATGCCGGTCTGACGCGCTGCGAGCGTCGCGCTATTGCACAAAGCGGACGCGCTGGGTCACACATTAATTGTCCAGGGAGCGGTGGGGCTGCAACCCGGTCGGTTATTCACGAGCATGGCGGCACACGGCCGTCGGGCGCATCGTATCGGGTTTTGATGACCATTTTCACCGTATCGGTCGTGTCGAAATATCGCACTGCGGTCCTGGCGCTGGGCTTGGCAGCATCGGCCACGTCCGGGATCGCGCAGGCCGCCGATGGCGCCGCCGCCACCCCCGTTTCGTCGGGCGGACCGTTCCTTGCCGCCGCCAGCGAGGCTGCGACGGCGGAACTTCGCTCCGACCAGCAATTCCGCACCCTGTTCCAGACGTGGAAGCGGCTGGACACGCCCCAGAGCGGCATCGGCGCGATCGCCATCCCCTCGGTCCAGCCGGTGCAGAAACTCTCTTTCACCAGCAATTTCGGCATCCGCAGCGATCCGTTCCGCGGCACCGCGGCGATGCACGCGGGCGTCGACATTCCCGGCCCCGTCGGCACGCCGATCTATGCCACCGCGGACGGCATCATCAGCCACGCCGGGCGCCAGGGCGGCTACGGCAATCTCGTCGAGATCAATCACGGCAAGGGCATTGCCACCCGCTATGGCCACCTTTCGCAGATCCTCGTTGCCGACCACGCCCGCGTAACGCGTGGCCAGATGATCGCGCTGATGGGTTCGACCGGGCGCTCGACCGGCCCGCACCTCCATTACGAGGTGCGCATCGACGGCCATGCGGTCAACCCGATCCCCTTCCTGACGACCGCCGACTATCTGCTCGCGTCTCAGGATCAGGCGGTGCGCGCGATCCCAGTATCCACCGATGGCCCCGCGCCCCAGGATTGAGGCGGATCACGCACGTCTGTTGCCGGGCACGACACACGCGCCTATCTGCGTAACATGGCAACGCTCGTTCAAGACATCGCTCTGACCCCATCCGCTGCCGCGCGCGTCGCGGCGATTGCCGCACGCCAGGGAAAGCCGGCGATCCTGCGGCTTTCGGTGGACGGCGGCGGTTGCTCCGGATTCCAGTATAAGTTCGCGCTCGCCGACGCGCCGGAAGCCGCCGATACCGTCGCCGAGACCGACGGAGTTCGCTTGCTGGTCGACGAAATCAGCCTCGATCTGGTCCGCGGCTGTTCGGTCGATTACGTCGAGTCGCTTGGCGGCGCGGCGTTTAAGGTCGCCAATCCCAACGCCGCCTCGGGCTGCGGCTGCGGGTCGAGCTTCGCTGTCTAAGCCGTTGAAGATCGTCACCTACAACGTCAACGGCATCAAGGCACGGCTGCCCCGCCTGGTCGAGTATCTGGCCGAGGAGCAGCCCGGTATCGTCTGCCTTCAGGAGTTGAAGTCGAGCGACGAGACGTTCCCGGCGGCAGAGATCGAAGCGACCGGCTATGGCGCGGTGTGGCACGGGCAAAAGGGCTTCAACGGTGTCGCTGTCCTGGCGCGCGGCAAGCAGCCGGTGGAGCGTCAGCGCGGGCTATCCGGCGAGATTGAGGACGAGCATAGCCGCTATCTCGAATGCGACGTCGACGGGCTGATCGTCGCCTCCATCTACCTCCCCAACGGCAATCCGCAGCCGGGGCCGAAGTTCGACTACAAATTGCGCTGGTTCGAACGGTTGCGCGCGCGTGGCCGGGAATTGTTGTCGTCAGAGGTGCCGACAGTGTTGGCGGGCGACTTCAACGTCATTCCCAACGACGACGACACCTTCTCGATCCGGGCGATGGCGGAAGACGCGCTCATGCAGCCCGAAAGCCGGGAAGCCTATCGCCGGCTGGTAGCGGACGGCTGGACCGACGCCCTGCGCACCCGACACCCGCGGGGAGGCGTCTGGACGTTCTGGGATTATCAGGCGGGGGCGTGGGCGCGCGACGCCGGGTTCCGCATCGACCACCTGCTCCTCAGCCCGGCGGTCGCCGACCGGCTGCATGATGCCGGCGTGGACAAGACGCATCGCGGTCGCGAGCGGGCGAGCGATCACGCGCCGACCTGGGCGGCGCTTCGCTAACATTTTTTGAGGCCGCTTCGTTGCGCCAGGAATTGGCGGAAGTGGCCACGATCTGGCGAATGGCGCAGAGCTCTCTCGTGCTAAGTCTCTGAGATTGCACGACCTGAGTGTATGGCACGACTAATGCAGTGACACACCTGCGGCACGGGGCCGCAGGGAGAATGAAGATGGTTGGATTTCAGGACGTCGCGCTGAGCCTGGTGGCCATGATCGCAGCGCCAACCGAAGCGCCGCGCACCGCGCCCGCGCCGACTGCTGCACAGAGCATGTCCGCGAAGGACGACAGGACGCGCTATTGCGTCGTCGATACGATCACCGGCTCGCGGATCGCCCGACGCATCTGTCACACCCGCAACCAATGGCTGAACCAGGGGTCCGATCCGCTCGCCGGCAAGTGAGCCGATGCCACGCGCACCCGCACCCGCCGCCGTGCGGGTCGGGTGCGCCGTCACAGGTCGCGCGCGTAGATCTGATAGACCTTGTTGATGCGGCCTTTCAGCGTCTCGGCAATCGACACCATTCCCTTGTTGTCGTCCAGGATCCAGCCGATCTCGCCCCGCGTCGCCCCATAATGCGCGATGGCAGCCCGCCGAATATAATCGATCATCATAAAAGCCAACTGACTAGCCATCCGCGAGGTTTGCAAATCCTTGACGACCCCCATCAGGGGCACTCGCACCGTCCTTGCCTTGGGCGCGCGCAGCCATAACAGCAGCTTGGCCCACCCAAAGGGCAGCAGCCGGCCGTTCAGCGGCGCGATAGCTTCGTTCAAGTCGGGCAGCGTTATCATGAACGCCACCGGCCGCCCGTCGACCTCAGCGATGCGGATCAGGTCGTTGAAGACGATCGGCTTGAGCTTGACGCCGACGTCGGCGATCTCGGGTGGGGTGAGCGGCACGAAACCCCAGTTGTCCGACCACGCGTCGTTGAGAATGGCCAGGATGATCGCCGCCTCCTCGTCGAACTTGCGCTTGTCGACCTGCCTGATCCGGATGCGCGAGTTATTTTCGCCCGACTTGATGATGCGTTGCACCAGCGGCGGGAATTCGGGGATGATGTCGACTTCGTAGGTCAGCAGTCGCTTGGCGCGGGCATAATCCGCCGCTTCGATCCATGCGCGATATTCCGGCATGGCGTGGCCCATCATGATCGTCGGAGGATGGTCATAGCCTTGAACCAGGAGTCCCGGCTCTTCCCAAATCGACATGCTGATTGGTCCCAGCGCACGCGTCATGCCCTCGCCACGCAGCCACGCCTCGGCACGGGCGAGCAGAGCCTTGAAGATGTCCTCGCGCTCCGCCTCCATCAGTCCCCATTGGCCTACGCCGGGGCCGAAACCTTGCGCGGCCGGCATCTCCAGTGCCAGGGTGTCGATGTGCGCCGAGATGCGCCCGACGACCCGTCCGCCTTCCTCCGCCAGAAACAACTGCGCCTTGGCATGGCTGAACCAGCCGTTCTTGGCCGGCGTGATGAGCCCAAGCGCCTCTCCCTTCAGGGGCGGCACCCAATTCGGGTCGCCTGCATATAACCGGAAGGGCAGGTCGATGAAGATCTTGCGATCGCGCGGCGTTTCGACGGAGCGAATGGTCAATTGGGTCGGCAATTCGTCCTCCAGAATGTGACCGAGGTGTTTACCAGCGCGGACGGGCAAGGCGAGTGACGATTGCGTCATCGCATCGCAGCCGACCGCAGGCTGCAACTTTCACCGCCGCGCTCGGCCTGTAATTGCCACGCTGCCGCCACTATCTCCGGGCAATGGACCATATTATGAGCACCTTGTCCCTTCATCGCTCGGCTCCGGCTGCCGCGCGTGCCGCTGCTCCCACGCACCGCGTAGCGGACGACCGCGCGATGCTGCGTGCCGCGGCGGAACTGACCCGTGATCTTTCGGCGCCGCGACCCGCGATCTATTGGGCGGACCTCATCGTCTCGGCCGTGATCGGCTATGGCTCGTTCGTGCTGGCGGTCAGCACCAGTTCGACTGCTGTGATGATCCCGGCCGGGATCGTTGCGGTCCTGGCATTGTACCGCGCGCTCAGCTTCATCCACGAAGTCAGCCACATGAAGCATAGCGCGTTGCCCGGATTTCGCCTCGGCTGGAACGCGCTGGTCGGCGTGCCGCTGTTGACCCCTTCGTTCATGTACGAAGGCGTCCACAACCTTCACCACGCAAAGACGCGCTATGGCACGTCGGAAGACCCCGAATATCTACCTCTCGCGCTGATGAAGCCGTGGACATTGCCGCTGTTCATCCTGGTGGCCGCGCTCGCGCCGGTGGCGCTTCTGGTCCGCTACGCCGTCCTCGCACCCCTGTCGGTTCTCGTGCCGCCGCTGCGCCGCATTGTCGTGGAACGGTATTCGGCACTCGCCATCAATCCGGCATTTCGCCGACGCAGCCCGGAGGGCGCGGCGCGTACCCAGTGGAATCGCATCGAGATCGCTGCAAGCGTTTGGGCGATCGTCATCGTCGCATCGGTCGTGACCGGCGCCGTGCCGCTGCGAAGCTTTGCGATCGGGTTCGCGTTAGTCTCCGCGGTGGCGGTGACCAACCAGGTGCGCACACTTGTGGCGCATCTTTGGGAGAATGAGGGCGAGGCGATGACCGTCACCGCGCAATATCTGGATTCGGTCAACGTGCCGCCACCCACCTTGCTGCCCGCTTTGTGGGCGCCGGTCGGATTGCGCTACCACGCCTTGCACCATCTGCTGCCCAGCCTTCCGTACCACGCGTTGGGAGAGGCGCATCGTCGCCTCAGTGCGGCGCTTAGCGAAGACTCACCCTATCACAAGTCGAGCTACGCCGGTCTACCCGGCCTGGTCGGCCGCATCGCGCGCAGCACCATGCGCCTCGCGCGTTAGGACTGTCCTCCAGGCCGCCCGTGGCCGTTCTGCGGCCAGGAGCAATCGAGCGAAGGGCAGGGTGGTGTGAATAACACAACCCGCCGTCATTCCTCCGTACGGATCAGTACCGCTTCGCCGATCAGGAGGAACAGCAGGAACGGCGCCCAGGCCGCCAGAAATGGCGGATATGCGCCCAGATTGCCCATCGCGAGCGCGAAATTATCCGCGACGAAATAGGCAAAACCAAGCGCCATGCCGATCACCGCGCGCACGAACAATTGCCCGGACCGGGCCAGGCCGAACGCGGCTACCGCGCCCAGCAGTGGCATCAGTACGGAAGACAGAGGGCCTGAGAGTTTGTGCCACAAGGCGCCTTCCAGTGCCTTTGTCGGCCGGCCCGATTCTGACAGGTCGTCGATCGCCGCCTTCAGCGCATCGAAGGGCAACCCCTCTGCATCGACCGTTGCCAGCGTGAACTGGTCCGGCCGCACACCCCGTGCAACCATGATCGTGCCGAGCGGAGTCTCCCGCCCCGTCGCCACGTCGAAGCGCCGCGCGTTGGCGATCCGCCAGCCGTCACGGTCGCGCATGCCGACCGTGCCCCGGACTATTGCGACCAGATTGCCGCCGGTGCGATCATAGATAGTGACGCCGCCGAGCCGCGCTGCGTCGCCGCGGCCACGAATCTGATCGACCTGGATCAAATCGTCGCCATCTCGCACCCATACATTCGATCGGTCGCCGCGGTCGATCGGCAGCGCCCCGTAATCCACCCTTTGCCACTGATCGAGAGTCGCAGTCGCGCGCGCGACGATCCGCTCGTTGAAGCCGAAGCTGATGATCGCCACGCCGAAGCTGGCGATCAGCAGCGGCGCGAGTACCTGATGCGCCGACAGGCCGGACGCCTTGAGCGCCACGATCTCGCTGTTCTGGTTCATCTGGATCAGCGTCAATATGGTGCCGAGCAGGACCGAGAAGGGCAGGAAGCGCGCGACGATCTGCGGCGTGCGCAGTCCGACATAGCGCCAGACCTCCGCATCGCCATTACCCGCCTGCGCCAGAATCTTGCCGGTTTCGCTCAGCAGATCGAGCGCTTGCAGAACCAGTACGAGCGCCGCCAGGATGCCAAAGGTGCGGACCAGAAACAGCCGCGCCATGTAGATCGCGACTGTGTGCGACGGGAAGAAGCTGGCGCCTTTCATGCCGGCAGCACCTTCCTACGCGTCGGCAGCCGAGACATGATCGCCTTGCCCGCCTTTGAGAATACGCGTTCCAGCGCGCCGATCGGCTGACCGCCGGGGACATAGGCGATCGTGTAGTACATCCAGAACACCAGCCCAGCGAACAGTCCAAACGGAACCCACAGGGCAATCAACGGGTCGATCCGCCCGAGTTCGCCCACGTCGGCAGCATATTGATTGATCTTGTGATAGGTCACGATCATCACGATCGAAAGGAAGACTCCCAGCGCGGAGGACGACCGTTTCGGTGGCACTCCGAGCGCGAGTGCAAGCATCGGCAGCAGGAACATCGACGCGACCTCCGCCAGGCGGAAGTGGAATTCGGCGCGGCTCGAATCGCGCTGCGCCTCCGTCGTCCCCTGCTTGCCACGTCGGGCCAGTTCGATCAGACCCGACTCCAGATTGTCGCCGCCGCGCTGGCGGAAGTTCTCGAAGCGCGGCAGGTCGATGGGCAGGTCATGGCTGCTGAAGGTCAACACGCGCGGAGCCTTGAAATCGGGTCGGTTGTGGATCAGCGTGCCGTTGGTCAGCCGAAAGATGATGACGTTTTTGTCGTCTGTGCCCAGGAACTGACCCTGTTCGGCGGTCACCGCGAGCCAATCACCCGTAGGGGTGCGGACGTTGACGAAAATACCGGACAGGTCGCGCCCGCTTTCGCGGCTTTGCTCGATACGCAATGTCATGCGCGCGCCCAGATGGGTGAATTCGCCGACCTTGATGGATGCTCCAAGCGCCCCGGTGCGCAATTCGAAGCGCAATTGTTCATAAGCATAACGGGCGCGGGGCTGGACATATCCCACGATCGCCAGGTTCACGAGCGCAAGCACGACCGCATACATGTACGGTACGCGCAACAGCCGCGAATAGCTCATGCCGACCCCGCGCATCACGTCGAGTTCGGACGACGTGGCCAGCTTGCGAAAGGCAAGGAGGATGCCCAGCATCAGTCCGATCGGAATGCCGAGGCCGAGATATTCGGGTAACAGATTGGCCAGCATCCGCCAGACGACACTCACCGGCCCGCCCTCGGTCGCGACGAAATCGAACAGCCTCAGCATGCGGTCGAGCACCAGCAGCATCGCCGCGATGACGAGCGTCGAGAGCAGCGGCACCGCGATCAGCCGGGCCATATAGCGGTCGATGGACTTCATGCTGGGACGCGCTGAACCTTGGACGGTGAGTGCCGGGTATAGGCACGGCCGTCGCCCCCGTCAGCCTTATTCCGCGGCGATCGGCTAGGGAGTCGCCCCCCGCGTGCGCGCCATCGCGGCGTCGATCGCGCGTTCGAGTCCGGCCAGCGTGAACGGCTTGCGCAGCAGCACATGGCCACCAAGGGCCTCGCCGTTGGCCTCGCCTGCGAAACCAGTGACGAAGAGCACCGCCAGATGCGGAAAGTCGGCCGCCAGCCCGGCCACCATCTCGGTTCCGGTCTGGCGCGGCATCAGGACGTCCGAGAGAACGAGGTCGATGTGCGGATGACGCTGGAGCAGCGCGGGCGCGGCGAGGGGATCGTCGCAGGAAATCGCACGATGCCCCAGTTCCGCCAGCGCGCTCATCGTGGCTGCCAGAACCCGCGGATCATCCTCGACGACAAGGAGATCGATGCGGTCGCTGCCGGTCGCCTCGGGCGTTGCGGGTTCTGCGACGACGCGTACGGGCGAAGCCGTATCGCGGGGCAGATAGAGGATTACCGTAGTGCCCTCGCCGAGTTTCGTGTCGATGGCGATGCCGCCGCCAAGCTGACGAACCAGTGCAAAGATCTGGCTGAGGCCCAACCCGGTGCCCTTGCCCACCGGCTTGGTCGTAAAAAAAGGTTCGAACACCCGCTCAACCACCTCGGGGCTCATGCCGGTCCCGGTATCGGTGACCGCGATCGTGACGTGCTCGCCGGCACCGCATTCACCGACCTCGCCCTCCCGCAGCATCGCCCGCCCGGTCGCGATCGTCAGCGTACCGCGGCCGTTCATGGCATCTCTCGCGTTGACGGCGAGGTTGAGGATGGCATTTTCGATCTGCACCCGGTCGCATCGAATACGCCAGCCTCCGGATCCATCCTGGGCGACTAGCGTCACCGCGTCACCAAGCGTGCGGTCCAGCAACGCAGACATCTCGTCCACGATCTCGCGCGCGACGATGCTCTCCGCGTTCAGTGCGTCCTCACGCGAAAAGGCCAGCAGCTGACGGGTCAGGGCGGCCGCGCGGTTTGCGCCCTCGGTCGCGTTGTCGATGTGTCGGGCAGCGGACGTGGGGTCTGAGTGGAGCACGCGCCGGGCAAGTTCCAGGCCGCCGAGAACGACGGCGAGCATATTGTTGAAATCATGCGCGATGCCGCCGGTTAGTTGGCCCACCGCTTCCATCTTCTGAACCTGACGCAACTTGGCTTCCTGCGCGCGCAGTTCGTCGGTGGCCTGTGTCACCGCCTCTGCCAGTTCGCGGGCGCGCTGGCGCGCTGCATCGGCCTCGGCCTGCGCCACCTTGCGTTCGGTGTAGGCACCGAGCGTCATCCAGCCCAGCGTGATGGCGCCGAGCACCAGCAAGATGCCGAATACCGCCAGGAGCAGCGCGATCCGACTCGATTCCTCGACGGTGCCCATGACCGCGCGGGTACGGTTGGCGAGCAACGCCTTCTCGCGCGCGATGATCGCATCGAGCAGTCGGTTGATCCGAACGAGCTCGGGCGCCATACCTGCCTGATTGTAGAGGGCGTAGGCCTGGCGGTTCTTCTTGTACGCAGTGCTCAGGGCGGTGAGGGAAAGATCGCGTCCTCGTGCGATATAGGCTTCCCGCAGCGCGTCGATCCGACGCTGCTGCTGGCGATCGTCCGCAATGCGGTCCAGGCGGTCAATCTGACTGGCGGCCAGGTTCCAGTCTTCCGAATAGAGCTGCCCCATCCCCCGGTCGCCCGATATGACATAGCGACCGAGCGATGCCTCCGAGCGGGCAATCGTTCCCGACAGCGACCGAGCCAGGATCATCACGTCGTAGCTGCGCGACTGGAGTTCGAGCGCCTGGTCACGCTGCCGGTTCGCCCCGCCTAGGATGACCATCAGCGCAACGAGGGTCGCTGCCCCCAACGCCGCCATCGCGACGAACGCGAAGGTGCGCCAGAGCGCATCTCCGTCTTCCGGTGCGTGGTCAGCCGTCCATTCCACCGGCGCGATACTATCGCATCCGGACGTACGCGCAAACCATCGCTGGACCTCAGTCGATCGCGCCGACCATGCGGCCCGCCGACTGGAACATGTGCAGCACTATATCCAGCTGTGCCGGCGTGTGTTCGGCGCATAGCGAGCAGCGTAGCAGGAACGTGCCGGCCGGGGTTGCCGGGGGCCGGGCCATGTTGACGTACAGACCGCCTTCGAGCAGCGCCTGCCACATCGCCACCGCCTGCTGCTGGTCGTCGAGGATCACCGCGACGATCGCGCTGTCGGGCGTCGCGGTGCCCAGGCGGAACCCCATTGCGGTAAGTCCGCCGTGAAGGTGACGGGCGTTGCGCCAGAGCGCCTCGCGCTTTGCCGTCGCGGTCATCAGCTTGCGGATCGAGGCCGTCGCTGTCGCCACGACGGAGGGAGGCAGGCTCGCGGTGAAGATGTACGCGCGACAGGCCAGGCGGATCGCCTCGAACTTGGGATGGTTCGAGACGCAGAAACCGCCGACCGTGCCGACCGACTTCGAGAACGTCCCAACGATGAAGTCCACCTCATCGTCAAGCCCCTCGGCCTCGTACACACCGCGCCCATTGGGACCGAAGAAGCCCATCGAATGCGCCTCGTCGCTCAGCACCATGCACCCGTGCTTCTTGGCGACCGCGACCATTTCCTTCAGCGGCGCGACGTCGCCGAGCATCGAATAGACGCCCTCCAGCACGACCAGCTTGGCGGGTTCCCTGGGCAAGCGCCCGAGCCGCTTGTCGAGATCCTCGACGCTGTTGTGGCGGAAGCGGACGATCTCGGCATTGCCCTGCGCGCAGCCGTCGTAGATCGACGCGTGGCTGTCGGCGTCGAGGATGACGTATTCGCCTTTGCCCGCCAGCGTCGAGATCATGCCCAGATTGGCCATGTAGCCGGTCGAGAACACGATCGCGCCGCTGACGCCGTAGAAGTCGCGCAGCGCCTGTTCGACCTCGATATGGTCGTGGAAGGTGCCGTTGAGCATCCGGCTGCCGTTGGTGCCCGAGCCGAATTTGTCGAGCGCGGCCTTGCCCGCCGCGATCACATCGGGGTCGAAGGTCATGCCCATGTAATTATAGGTGCCGAGCAGGATCGTCTCGCGCCCCTTGATGACGGCCTGGGTCGGCGAGAGCACCTCGTCCATCACGATTGCGAACGGATCCGTGACGCCGGTGTCGATCAGCGCCTGCCGCTCGGCGATCAGCGCGTCGAACTTGCTCATCAGGTCGCGTACAGGGGGGGCTGCGGGCGGATCGAGGTCGAGCGTCTCGGCCTGGAAACCGGCGTCGGTCATGCCTTGAGCTTCGCGACCGCATCGACCAGCTGGCCGACGGTCTCGATCTCGGCCTGCATGTTCATCGTGATGATGATGTCGAATTCGTCCTCGATCGCGGCGACGAAGTCCATGACGGTCAGGCTGTCCCACTCCAGATCGCCCTGGAAGGTCGTCGCGTCGCTCAGCGCCACGCCCTTCTTGTTGAACGGTTCGATCTGGGCGGTGACGGTGTCGAATATGGCTTGGCGATCGGTCATGCACCCTCCTTGGCCGATGAATGCGGCGGCTTTTCGGCGGCTATAGCAAAGCGTGTGCGCGATACCATGCCGCCGTCGCCGCGAGGCCGGCCGCGGTGGCGGTCGCGGGGGTCCAGAGTTCGGGCGGCGGGCGGCGCGCCGGACCGGCGGTCCAGTCGGCGTGGCAGAGATAGCCGACGCGGTCGCGGGTGAGCTTGGCGCCGCGCCCGCGTATCGCCGTGTCGATCGCGGCGGCGAGCGACAGCAGCGGGCGGGGGAGGTGGACCGGCAACACCTTGCGGCCGACCGCCATGCCGATCGCCTGGGCGAGTTCGGCATGGGTCATGCCGGTGCCGTCATCGACTTCGTAGATCGCCCGGTGGTCCCGGGCTTCGGCGAGCGCCAGCAGCAAAGCGGCGAGATCGCCGGCCGCGATCAGCGACACGCGGCCCGACGGCGGCAGCAGCACCAGGCCGCGGGCGGCCATGCGGAACATGTCGCGCATCTCGGTGTCGCCGGGGCCGTATACGCCGGTCGGGCGGACGATCGTCCAGTCGAGTCCGCTCGCCTCGACCAGCGCCTCGCCCTCGCGCTTCGACCAGCCATAATCGGACAGTTGCGGCTCGCGGGCCGAGAGCGACGACACATGGACGAAGCGGCGCACGCCCGCCTCCCGTGCCGCGGCGATGACGGCGCGCGTGCCCTCGATATTGGCGGCGGCGAAGCCGGCGCGGTCGGCGTTCACCGTCCCTGCGATATGCAGGACGGCGGCGGCGCCTGCGCACAGGGTGCCAAGGCTTTGCGGGTCGTCCAGTGCGCCCGCTATCCAGGTCACCCCGGCGCGCGGCGGTTGCGGCGCCCTCGCCAGCGCGCGGACCACGTGGCCGGCGGCCAGCGCCCTGTCGATGACGTGCCTGCCGACGAAGCCGGTGCCGCCGGTGACGGCGAGGATCACAGCAGCGCCAGATGGTTGCGGTGGATCAGCGCGGCGCGCGGGGCATAGCCGAGGATCGCGGCATGCTCGTCCGATCGCCGGCCGAGCAGCCGCACCGCTTCGGCGGCGTCATATTCCGCCAGCCCGCGCGCGATCGTGCCGCCCGGCCCCTCGACGGTGATGAGGTCGCCGCGTGCGAACCCGCCGTCGATCCGCGTCGCGCCCGCCGCCAGCAGGCTGCCGCCATCCGCCAGCGCGCGCGCCGCGCCGGCATCGACGTGGATGCTGCCGCGCGCGGTCAGCCCGCCCGCGAGCCATGCCTTGCGGGCAGGGGCGGTCTTCTCCGCCACGAACAGGGTATGGCGGTGCGCGCCCGAGAGCGGCCGCTCCGCCCGGCCGCTGGCGATCGCCAGATGCGCGCCCGCGGCGGTGGCGATCCGCGCCGCGGCGATCTTCGACACCATGCCGCCCGATCCCATGCCCGAGGCCGATCCGGCGTCCGCCATCGCGGCGACCGTGTCGATCCGCTCGACGCGGGCGACGTGCTTGGCCTCGGGGTTGGTGTGCGGATTGGCGTCGTACAGGCCATCGACGTCGGACAGCAGCACGACAGCGCCCGCCGCCGCCGCCTGCGCGACGCGCGCGGCCAGCCGGTCGTTGTCGCCGAAGCGGATTTCGGCGGTGGCGACCGAATCGTTCTCGTTGATGACCGGCACCACGCCCAGCGCCAGCAGCCGCGACAGCGTGGCGGCGGCGTTGAGATAGCGGCGGCGATCCTCCAGGTCGTCGAGCGTCACCAGCATCTGTGCAGCGGTCAGGCCCCGCGCGCCGAGCAGCTCGGCCCAGACCTGGCACAGAGCGATCTGCCCGGTCGCGGCCGCCGCCTGCGCATCCTCCAGGCTCGCGCGGCCACCTTTCGCCAGCCCCAGCCGCCGCGCGCCCAAGGCTATGGCGCCCGACGAGACGATCGCCACCTGCTGCCCGGCGCGGACCCGGTCGGCGATATCGGCGACCAGCCCCGCCAGCCAGTCCCGCCGCACCGCGCCGTCGGGATCGACGAGCAGCGCCGAGCCGACCTTGACGATCAGGCGCGGGCAGGTGGCGGGGGCGAACAGCATCGGCGGGGCTTAGCCGGTGCGGCCGATCGCCTCAATCGCGCGCGAAGATGTCTTCGTGGGGAATGACGATAGCGAGCGTGGGTATCTCGATCCCGCGCGTGCCCGAAAACATATGGTCCAGCCAGCCCTGGCTCATGCGCTCCACCGTGCGGCACATCTCGTTGACCGGATCGACAAAGGCGATCGTGCGGACGCTCGGGAGCCGCTTATATTCCTCCAGCTTCGTCCCCTGGTCGAGCGTCGCGGTGCTCGGCGACAAGACCTCCACGATCACGGTCGGGTTCGCGAGCGTCTTCGCATCGGTCAGGTCGTCGCGCGGCGGCTGGTCGCAGTAAATGCTGACGTCGGGATAGCGCACCTCGGTCTCGCTCACCCGGACGGCCATGTCCGGGCCGTAAGGGCGACAGCCCGACCCGCGCAGATGCTGCCGCAACCACGCAAAGACATTTCCCTGGACCCATGCGTGCGGCTCGGTTCCGCCGGCCATCATCACGATGACGCCGTCTTCCAGCTCGAAGCGCCGGTCGGTGCCGAAATCCATCTCCAGAAACTCGTCGGCCGTGATCTTTCTATAGGCGGGATCGTGACGCATGGCCGATTCCTCGATGGTCAGGCGGAGCGGACGCAAGGATAGCACGATTCACCCCGGATGCATCACACCGGCGACCATTCCACCGCCACCTCGCCCTGATCGTCGTCACCCACCCGGCTGCCCTCCGGACTCGCCTCCGGCCCGATCGCCTCGATCAGCTTGTCGAGCACCCAGTCGACGCCGGTCCCCGCCGCGCCCGACAGCGGGATCACGTCGGCGCCGCTGATTTCCGCCAGTTCGGCGGACAGCGCCTCGATCAGTTCGTCGTCCAGCGTGTCGATCTTGTTCAGCGCGACCACGAACGGCTTGTCGGTCAGCCCGGCGCCGTAATTCTCCAGCTCCTCGCGCACCACGCGGTAGGATTCGGCGACGTCGTCGTCCTGCGCGTCGACCAAATGGAGCAGCACCCGGCAGCGTTCGATATGCCCGAGAAAGCGGTCGCCGATCCCGGCGCCCTCGGCCGCGCCCTCGATCAGGCCGGGGATGTCGGCGACGACGAATTCGCGGTTCTTGTGGCGGACGACGCCCAGTTGCGGGCGGGTGGTGGTGAAGGCATATTCGCCGACCTTGGCCTGGGCGTTGGTCACTGCGTTGATGAAGGTGGATTTGCCCGCATTGGGCAGCCCGACCAGCCCGGCATCGGCGAGCAGCTTCAGGCGCAGCCACACCCATGCCTCCGCACTCGGCCAGCCGTCGCCGTGCTGGCGGGGCGTGCGGTTGGTCGAGGTCTTGTAGCTGGCATTGCCGCGGCCGCCGTCGCCGCCGCGCAGGAAGACCTCGCGCTGGCCGACCTTCGTAAAATCGAGCAGCACCTCTTCGCGGTCCTCGCTCAGCACCTGGGTGCCGACCGGCACCCTGATGACCAGATCGTCGCCGCCGCCGCCGGTGCGGTTCTGCCCCGATCCGCCGTGGCCGCGGGGCGCGCGGAAATGCTGGGTGTAGCGGAAGTCGATCAGCGTGTTCAGCCCGGCGACGGCTTCGAAGATGATATCGCCGCCCTTGCCGCCGTTGCCGCCGTTCGGGCCGCCATATTCGATATATTTTTCGCGGCGGAAACTGACGGCCCCGGGGCCGCCGCTGCCGGAACGCACGAAAATCTTGGCTTGGTCGAGGAAATGCATGGCGCAGCGCCTAGCGCTTTAGCGCCGCTAAAGCGACCCGGCGCAAGCCCGGCCGGCGCGGCTCGCCGCGACCGACGACGCGGCTTTGCCGCGGCGTGGATGGAACGCCCGGTCGGCGCAGACGAAAGGTCACTGGAAAGTCACATCCTGCAGCGTGCTTCTTGTACTTCGTCACGACCAACGGTCGCAGATATTGCCAAAGGTGCCACGCATCGTCGCGCACGAAATGGCGATGAGCTGGTCTGCACGAGGGAGAACGAGCGGGCACCCCGGGTTCCGAGTCGCAGACCTTTGCATGGATGCTGGGCTGTAGGACAGGGGGTGCGTGTCGGCTTCGCCCATTCCTCGCCATTTGAGCGGCTAACGATCCTCCCGAAAGCGATCAGTCATTCAGGATGCCATCGCCAGCGGCAGGATCGAACCATCCAAAGCTTCTTTCCTACCAGCCCTGCCCGCCATTTACGCTCGCTACGATAGCTTCAGTCGCCGCACATGGCGGCCCTGAAAGTGTTCTACCAGTCAGGCGCAACAGAAGAGGGGCGTTCGCCATCGTATCCCGCTGCATCCTCAATTCCACTACATGAAAGTTTGTAACAAAGCCGCCCCGGTAATACCAAACGATGGTCTTATCTTTAAATACATAGGCGCGAATAAACTGACGATGCGGTAAACCTTTCGATTTTTGATCCTCTACATCGAACGGGATAAACTTCTCGCCAACATCTGCAACGTCCAGCTTCTGTCTACGAAATTCGGCAGCGACATCTGGAAGCTCGCGTAGCGAGGTGACTATGCGAGCGGGCTTAGAAAACCGGCATTTTGCTGGAACTGGTGCGCTAAAGCTTGTCGTTACGGTTTGAGCACTAGCGGGCTGAAGACCAAATTCTAAACAGCAGGCTACGGCAAGAACCAACGCTCTCTTCTTCAGCATGCCGCATCTCCGATCGCAGCCACCAATGATGCAAACACGAGGTCTGCTACGATCCCGGCTGTCCGGCGAATATCCGCTAACAGCATTTAGTTGGCAATAGCGGCCCGGCTGTTCACCACCATCACCGGACGTCACGCTGGAAAGGAAAAAAGCGGAACCGCGGGTCAAGCCTGGGGTGGCAGAACACGGTTCACGGTTCGCCACCCTTTCAGCCCCCGAGCCTCCACCATCACCCCGCAGCCCCCCGCGACGCCAGCAGCGCCCGTGTCGCCAGTTCGCGCGCCTTGTCGCGGGGCAGGGCCAGCGCCTTGGCCATCGGGCCGCCGAGCAGTGCGTCGCCCAGCGCCATCAGGACCAGTTGCAGCGTCTCCTCGTGGAGCGGCAGTGCGGCTTCGGTGTGGCCGTCGGCGAGGCGATCGACCAGAGTGTGGATCGCCTCCAGGATCGGATCGAGCGCGTCCTCGTTGCCCGACAGGATCATCCAGCTCGCCAGCGCACCTGCGCCACCCTTGCCGAACGCGTCGAAGGTCATCGCGACGACTTCGCGCGGGTTCTGGTCGCCGGCGCGCGCGCGCAGCGCCGCCTCGGCGATCTGCCCGACCACCGTGTCGGCCATGCTGGCGATCAGCGCCTTGTGCAGCCCTGCCGCAGAGCCGAAATGATGCAGGACGTTGGCGTGGGTCCGCCCGATCCGCGCCGCCACGGCCTTTAGCGTGACGGATTGCGGTCCATGTTCGATCAGCAGCGCGCGCGCCGCATCCAGAGCGGCATCGCGCGACTCCTCGGGAGAAAGGCGACGGCGGGTAATTGACACTTGTGTAAGTAATACCTAGTTTGTGCTATCACTTCGGAGGTTTCCATGGCGAATGCAACGCCCGCCGACCTGACCATCACCCCACGGGACCGCCGTTTCGGCCGCGGCGCCGCGATCCGGCGCTGGTGGCTGAACGACGATCCCTATGCGACCGCCTTCTACAACGCGCTGTCGGTGACGTTTCCCAAGGGCGAGGGCTATTTCGTCGAGAGCGTCCGCGCCTTTCGCGACGGCACCCCGCCGCGGCTGAACGCCGAGATCAACGCCTTCATCAAGCAGGAGGTGATCCACACCCGCGAGCATGTCGCGTTCAACCGCCACGTCGCCGACCAGGGTTACGACACCGGCCTGCTCGACCGCGACGTCGATGCCGCGCTGGCGCTGACAAAGGGCCGGCCGCCGATCGCGAGCCTGGCGGCGACCACCGCGCTCGAACATTTCACCGCGATGCTGGCGCACGAGCTGATCGCCAATCCGAAGCATCTGGCGGGCGGCGACGAACAGGCGCGCGCGCTGTGGCTGTGGCATGCCGCCGAGGAGATCGAGCACAAGGGCGTCGCCTATGACACCTGGCTCCACGCGACCCGCGACTGGCCGCGCTTCAGGCGCTGGCGGGTGAAGTCGCTGGTGATGCTCATCACCACGTGGCGCTTCTTCACCGGCCGGGCGCGCGGCATGGCCGAACTGCTGCGCCAGGACGGGATCACCGGTCCCAGGGCGTGGGCGCGGATGGCGTGGTATGCGTTCGGCAGTCCCGGCATGGCGCGCAAGATCGCGGGCGTGTGGGCGGCCTATTTTCTCCCCCGGTTTCACCCGTGGTCGCATGACGACCGTGCGCTGATCGCGCTGGCGGAAAGCGATTATGAAGCCGCGGTGTTGCCGCCGGCGGCTTGAACGAGGAACGTTGGTTCACGCGGAGGCGCGGAGCCGCGGAGATGTTGTGCTCGGGGCGGCCTTCATTCCGTCTTCGCGACCCATCCGATGATAGAGCCCTGCGGGCTCGGCCGTCCCGAGCGCCGCAGGCACTACCCTTCTTCTCCGCGTCTCCGCGCCTCCGCGCCTCCGCGTGAATCAACCTTTGCTCCTTCGCGCGAACTCACTGCCCTACGCCGCGATCGGCATCGGTGCGGATTGCTCCCCCTCCAGGTCGAGCGCATATTCCACGCTTGGCGTCACACCTTCGCGCCCGCCCGAGGTCTTCGCCGCGATCTCGCCCGTCCGCCGGAAGCCCAGCTTGGCGAGCACCCGCCCGGACGCTGCGTTGTCGGCGAAGTGCCAGGCGCGCAACTCGCGGATCGGCAACGCGTAACGTGCCATCGCGATCACCGCGCGCCCGGCTTCCGTCGCATAGCCGCGGCCCCAGGCGTCCGGCGTCAGCCAATAGGCAAGATGATGGCCCTCCGGCTCCTCCTGAATCGCGATCCCGCCGACGATCGTGGGTGCGGGACGATCGTGGGCGACGATGACGAAGCGCGGGTCATGCGGCGCGCGGGCGCGGGCAACGAAGGCCTCGGCATCCGCCAGACCATAGGGATAGGGCACGCGCATCAGCATCCGCGCGACCGATTGGTGGCCGATCGCCGCCGCGACGGCGGGCGCGTCCTCCGGCCACACGGGACGAAGCGTCAACCTCTTCGTGCGCGCGAACATAGCTCACTCTCCTCTCGCGTCGGCGCCGACCTGCCACGTCTGGATGACGCGGCGGGGACAGCGGCAGGGGAGGGAGCAAGAAAAAAGGGAGCCGGGGTGACCCGTCTCCCTTTCGAAGCTGGTTCCAGTCAAGGAACCCGGGTCACCCTGGTGGGCAACCCGGCTGGTTGCCCGTTATTCCGCGGCTTGTGCCATCGGCTGCTCGATGAAGCAGAACTTGCGACCGAGCTTGCCCTGTTTGAACGCGACTCGGCCATCGACCAGCGCGAACAGCGTGTGGTCGGTGCCCATGCCGACGCCGGCGCCAGGATAGAATTTGGTGCCGCGCTGACGCACGAGGATGTTGCCGGCGATCGCTTCCTGGCCGCCGAACTTCTTCACGCCGAGGCGGCGTCCGGCCGAATCGCGGCCGTTGCGCGACGATCCGCCTGCTTTCTTATGTGCCATGTCGAATAGCTCCCTTACGCCTGAGCGGCCGGGGCGGTGTCGCCCGCATGCTGCTTTTCGGTGTGACCGCCGACCGACACGATCTTCAGGATCGTGTGCTGCTGGCGATGGCCGTTGCGGCGGCGATAATTGTGGCGACGGCGCTTCTTGAAGACGATGACCTTGTCCGCCTTTGCCTGCGCGATGATCTCGGCAGCGACTGTGAACCCGGCCAGATCCTGCATCTCGGAGCCTTCGCCCGCCAGCAGGACATCACCCAGCGTCACCGACGCACCTGCCTCGCCATCGATCTTGTCGATGACGATCTTGTCTCCGGCGGCGACGCGGTACTGCTTGCCGCCTGTGCGCACGATAGCGAACATGGCCAAAAGTCTCTTTCAAAAAGCTCAAGACCCGCCAAGCACAAGCCTGCCGGGAAAGAAGTGCCAGCTAGGCAAGCGCGCCCGTGCTGTCAACCTAGAAGGGCGCGTCTAGTGCCGGTGTTCGCGCTTCAGCTCGTACTTGCCGTCGGCATAGGCCTTGAACAGACCCGAAATCGCCGGGTGATCGACCGGCTCATCGGTATCGTCGGGCACCAGATTCTGCTGGCTGACATAGGCGACGTAGGTCGATTCCATGTTCTCGGCGAGCAGGTGATAGAAGGGCTGGTCCTTGCGCGGACGGATACCTTCGGGAATCGCCTCATACCATTCCTCGCTATTGGCGAAGACCGGATCGACATCGAATATGACGCCGCGAAAATCGAACATGCGGTGGCGCACGACCTCCCCGATCGAGAACCGCGCATGGGCGATCGGCGGTGCCTTGGGGTCGGCGACGGATTCGGGCAGGTCATGGCGAGGCATGGCACCAATCTAGTGCGTCTGCGGCGGCGCACAAGCGTGCTTGCGGTCCCGCCGGGGTTGCGATAGTGGCACGCCCCTGACCGACCGGCCGACGTCCTGGACGTCGATCACGACCTCGCGGAGAGGTGGCAGAGTGGTCGAATGTACCGCACTCGAAATGCGGCGTGCCCTCACGGGCACCGTGGGTTCGAATCCCACCCTCTCCGCCAATCGCCGCCTTTAAGCCCGCATCGCCGCGAATGAACACAAAGGCTGTGCCGTGCAGCTGTGCTGCACCGCGGGAAAATATCGCTTCCGTCATTTAGAAAATATCGCTTCCGTCATTTAACTGTCACCGCCACGCCTCGGCTGAGTCACGCCATCCGGCCACCGCAACGTCATTCAATTAAGGAATGGCGATGTCTGGAAATGCCTCGACCGCGATGATTCTACTCGCGACTGGTGTCTTGTATTCGAGCGGGGCGTGGGGGCAGGCGTCCGTGCAAGCGCCGGCCGCTTCTCAGGAATCAGCGGGGAGCGACGAGATCATCGTCACCGCGCAGAAGATCGAACAGCGTGCGGTGGATGTGCCGATCACGATTTCCGCGGTGACGGGAGCGCGCATTGCAGAGTTGGGCGTCGGCGACCTGGACGAATTGTCCAACTACATCCCCGGCCTGAACGTGCAGGAACAGAGCGCCAACAATCCCGGCATCGTGATCCGCGGCATCACGTCCGATTCGGGATCGGCGCAGCAGGGGCCGCGGGTGACGCTCTATTATAATGGCGTCGACATCTCGCGGTCGCGTGGATCGTATCAGGCGATCTACGATCTGGAGCGCGTCGAGGTCATCAAGGGGCCGCAGGCGACGCTGTTCGGCACCGCATCCGCGGTCGGCGCGATCAGCATCACCTCCGCGCGGCCGCGCGAAGGCTTTTCCAGCGCGGTGACCGCCGGTTATGGCAATTTCGATCAGACGTTGCTGTCGGGCTTCGTCAATGCAGGGTCGAGCACGCTGGCCGGTCGCGTCGCTTTCGAGTGGAAGGCGCGCGACGGCTATGTCGAGAACCTCTCGCCCAATCAGGACAAGGAACTGTACGCGCAGGACCAGCTCGGCGTGCGCGCCTCGCTGCGCTGGACGCCGACCGACGCGCTGACCGTCGATCTGATCGGAACCTATGACCGCCAGCGCAACGGCGGTACTCCGTTCGTTTCGCGGGCGCTCCCGACCTCCGCGGGGCCGGGCAATCCGTTCGGCGTGGCGAACCTGGGTGGTTCACCGGTGTCGGAGGCGGTGCTTGGCGCCGCCCAACTCGGTCTCGACCGCGATGTATACGATGCCAACCTGACCGTGTCCTACGAATTCGCGCCCGGTTTCACTTTCACGATGGTCAACGGCTATCGCGACTTCGACAGTCGCGAGGTGTTCGATGCCGACGGCTCGGCCGCCTGGTATCTGGAATTCGCCGAGATCGCCAAGGGGTGGCAGGCAAGCCACGAGAGCCGCTTCGCCTACAGCAATCCCAATTGGCGCGCTTCGTTCGGCTGGAACGTCTTCGTCGAGGACAGCAGCCAGAACGTCCCCTTTTCATCCGAAGAAGGTACGTTCCTGCAATGCGCGGCCCGCGTCGTGCCGGGCCTGGCGTGTATCGACGCGGCGGGTGTGGTGCAGGCGTCGCGCGCCACCGGGATCCTGTCGGGTGGGCGGCTGAGCCAGGTGCCCTATAGTTCGACCTTCGAGAACCAGGGCCAGAACGACAGTTATTCGGTCTTCGGCGACACGACCTGGATACCGGTTCCGGCGCTGGAACTGACCGCCGGCGTCCGCCTGCTGATCGAGCAGCGCAAATCGGGATTCATCGCGCGCGTCCCCCGGCCGGTGCTCAATCCCACCGCCTTCTCGCTGATTCCCGGCCAGATCGACACCGGCGGACAGACCTATATCGCGCAGCGAAGCTATTCGGCGGTGCTGCCGCGCATCAACGTGCTTTACCGCCTCAGCCCGGACGTCAACGTCTTCGCCACCGTTTCGAAGGGGCGCCGGTCGCCGGTGGTGCAGCTCAACGCCGCGCGCCTGCCGAGCGGTCAGCCCACGCCCAATCTCCAGGCGATTCCCGAAGAGGTCGTCTGGAACTACGAAGGCGGGCTGAAGGGAAGCATCGGCCCGATCTCCGGCTCGGTCGGCGTCTATTACCAGAAATATGACGGATTTCAGGTCAGCGTCACCCAGCCCAACGGCACCGCGCTGACGCAAAGCGCCGGCACCGCCAGCAATCTGGGCGTCGAGGCCGAGGTCGTGGTTCGGCCGACCTCGTGGATAAACCTGTTCGGCAACGTCGGCTATATCGACGGCGGCATCGACGAGAACAACAGCTTCGCCCCCGCCTTCTCCGGCGCACGCTTTCGTCTGCAGCCCGAGTGGCAGGCGGCAGCCGGTCTCACCGTTGATGCCCCCATCGGCAATGGCATGCGTCTGTTCGCCACCCCCAGCGTAACCTATCGCAGCCGCATCTTCTTCGAACTGCCGAACAATCCGGCCATCTCGCAAGCGGCCGTCACGCTGGTCAATGCCCGCGCCGGAATCAGCTTCGCCGAAAAGAGATTCGAACTCGCCGGGTTCATCCGCAATGCGACCGACGAGAATTACCTGCTCGACGCGGGAAATACCGGTGGCGGGTTCGGCATACCCACCTTCATTCCCGCCGAGCCGCGCTTCTACGGCGCGCAGCTCACCGCGCGCTTCTGATCGACGCCGCCAGCAAGAGGACAGGATTGATGACGACGATAGGCCGGCGGGGCGCATTGGCGCTGATCGGAAGCGGTGCGACCCTCGGCCTGCCGGGGCTGGGGAGGGCGCAGTCGGGCGAGGGCGCACGCTTCGTGCATGGCGTGGCCAGTGGCGATCCGGCACGCGACGGCGCGGTGATCTGGACGCGTGTGACCCCCGCGGGCGGGGCGACCGGTGATGTCGCGCTGGAATGGCATGTCGCGACCGCGGCTGACGGTGAACCGCTCCGCTCCGGGCGCGTCTCGGCCCGCGCCGTCGCCGATCACACCGCAAAGGTCGACGTCACGCGTCTCGATCCCGGCCGGGATTATTGGTTCTGGTTCACTACCGCGGCTGGTGGGCGGTCGCCTGTCGGGCGATTCCGGACGCTGCCGGTCGGGGCCGTGGACGAGCTGGTGTTCGCGGTGGCATCGTGCCAGCTCTATCCGGGAGGGCTGTTCAACGCCTTCGCGGACATCGCAGCGCTGCCGCGGCTCGATGCGGTCATCCACCTTGGCGATTACATCTACGAATATGGTGCCGACGGCTATGGCGGCGAGATCGGCCGAAAAATCGGCCGCGCGCCCGATCCCACCCATGAGATCGTGACGCTCACCGATTATCGCCTACGCCATGCGCAGGCCAAGGCTGACCCCGACCTGCAGGCCGCGCACGCCCGCGCCGCCTTCATCTGCGTTTGGGACGATCACGAGGTCGCCAACGACGGCTGGATCGGCGGCGCCGAGAACCACGATCCAGCGACCGAAGGCGACTGGAAAGCGCGCAAGGCCGCGGCGATGCAGGCATGGTTCGAGTGGATGCCGGTGCGCGATCCCAAGCGCGGCCGGCCGTGGGAAGCGATCAACCGCAGCTTCGAATTCGGCGACCTCGCGACGCTGGCGATGGTGGAAACGCGGCTGCTCGCGCGGTCGGAGCAGGTCGCTGCCAAGGGTGAGGCACCCGGCCCCGACGAATATGCCGGGATGCTTGCCAAGCGACAGCGCCCGGATCGCGAGTTGCTGGGTGCCACGCAGCAGCGCTGGCTGGAGGGCGTGCTGACCGGGTCGGTCGAGGCGGGCAAGCCATGGCAGGTGTTGGGGAACCAGGTGGTGATGGCACGGGTCGCCGGCCCCGATCTCGAACGATCGTGGGGACCGGAGAAGTTCGCCGCAACGATGGCCAAGCTGCCGCCGATGTGGCGCGAGCGGCTGAGCGCGGCGAGCGCGAGTTATCGCGCCGGATTGCCGTTCAACTTCGACAGCTGGGACGGCTATCCTGCGGCGCGCGAACGCCTCTACGCTGCGTTTCGCCGAGCGGGATCGCGCCCGCTGGTGCTGTCAGGCGATAGCCATGCCGCTTGGGCGAACGACCTGCGTGACGCGGCAGGAACGCTCGTCGCCGCCGAGTTCGGGGCTACGGCGATCACCAGCCCGTCCTACGGATCGTTGCTGCCCGGCATCGGGGCGGCCATCGCCGAGGTAAATCCGGAGGTGCTGTTCTGCGATCAGGACGGCAAGGGCTACACGCTCCTGACGCTATCGCGCGCTACGGCGACGGCCGAGTTCGTCGTGGTTTCGACGATCATGACCAAGCCCTTCGAGCGGCGCGTTGCCGCGCGCTATGAAGCTCTGCCTGGCGGGGGCAACACCGGCCTGCGCGCCGTATAGCGCTACCATCGGGCACTTTGCCTATGCGGGCTGGGGCGCCAGCGACATGTCGTCCAGCCAGGCATCGGCCTCCACGACCGTTTCGAAGGCCTTGATATGGTCGTTCGGCAGCACGCGACGGATCTGCATGCGCAGCAGGGGGCTGGCCGCGACGATGGCGATGCGACGGGCCTTGAGCGGTGATCGGACGACGAGTTGCTGAAAGGCGCCCATCACGTCCTGCCCCTGGGCCTTGGCGCCGGGCGTTTGGACGAGCAGGTCGAAATAGCCCTTGTGACGGATGATTTCGCGCGCACCCTCCTGCTCGTCGCGCGCGAAGGCGGCGACATCGCTCAGGCTGAGGAAGCCCGACATGTCGGCCCGGATGCGTCCTCGCTCCAATTCGATGGAGACGTCACAGGCCATCAGTGGGCACTCGCATAGGCGTGGGGCGCGTGGGGTGCGTTGGCCTGAGCGGAGAACAGCCACTTTTCCGCGCTTTCCACGTCATCGAAAAACCGGCAGCTGCCCCGGTTTATGATCCGACGGACCTGCATTTTTGCGGGCGAACCGCCGGTGACGAAGGCCATGCGCTGGGACATCAGATCCTTGTCGTCGAGCAATGCACGAAAAGCCGTGACGACATCCTGAAGCTGTATCCGGCATGCCGACACGTCGCACAGCGTCAGATGAGAGCCTCTCGCCCGAGCGAACCTGCCGTGGGCCTCTCTCAGCGAAGCCGTAAAGGCGTGAACGTCCGCAATCGCGAACAGCCCCGACAAAGCGATCCTCACCAGTGGCACGGCCGGATCGACGGTTATGCGATATTCCGCCATGCGAGATGCTTTGGCATGACACCTCTTAAAGATGATTTAAGTGGCCGCGCCCGCGGCATGCGCTGCCTCCAAAACCTCCATCACGGCCAATGCGTCACCGGCAGGCACGGGGTTCGGCTCCTCGCCGCGGATGGCTGCTGCCAAAGCGCTCCAGAACATGCAGTAATCGCCCCGTGCGTTGGGGAAAGGAACGGGTTCGGACTTGCCGGGAACCGTGAGCATCCCGTTGTTCCCGTCGAACCCCCACGTGCCGCTTCCCGGCCGTTCGCCTGCCAGCGTCGCGGCCTCTTGCGGGTCGATGCCGTGTTTGATCCAACTGCCCTGCGTGCCATGGACCGCGAAACGCAAGCGATGGTCGGCGACCAGCTTGCTTGCGTGCAGGATCACGCGCCGTCGCGGATACCGGAGCACGACATGGAAATAGTCGGACGCGGGCGCACCGGCGCGCAAGGTGGCGAAGTCGGCGTCGATCGCGCTCGGCATGCCGAAGAGCTGGAGTGCCTGATCAACGAGATGCGGCCCGAGGTCCAGCCACGAACCGCCGGTGCGGGCTTCTTTCCAGACAGCAGCGAGCTCGGGACGCCAGCGATCGAAGCGGCTCTCGAACTGCACGATCTCACCCAGGGTTCCCGCGGCGATCAATCGTCGCAGCGTCAGAAAATCCGCATCCCAGCGCCGGTTGTGGAAGACGGTGAGCATCAGCCCACTCGCCTCAGCCCGGTCGGCGACGCGCCGTGCGTCGGCCAGCGTGGTGGCGAAGGGTTTGTCGATCACCACGTGCTTGCCCGCCTCCAGCGCGGCCAGCGCATGTTCGGCGTGCAGGGCGTCCGGGCTGGACACCACCACGAGGTCGATGCCTGGTTCCGACAGCAACGCCTCGACACTGGACACCACGCGCATGCCCGGCAGGTCGGCATGAACCTTGGCAGCATCGCGCGACACGACCGCGCGGAGCGCCATGCCGCGGGTGATCGCGATATACGGCGCGTGAAAGGCACGGCCGCCCAGGCCATAGCCGATCAGCCCGACGCCGATGTCAGCCATGCGCTCGCCCCGTCATCTGTAATGCCACCGCTTCGGCGACCTTGATGCCGTCAACGCCCGCGGACAGGATGCCGCCGGCATAGCCCGCGCCTTCGCCCGCCGGGTAGAGTCCGGCTGTGTTCAGGCTCTGGAAGCCAACGCCCCGCGTGATCCGCACCGGTGACGATGTGCGGGTTTCCACGCCGGTCAGTACGGCATCGGGATGATCGTAGCCGGGGATGAGCCGTCCGAACACCGGCAGCGCCTCGCGCAGCGCGGTGACCGCGAAGTCGGGCAGGCACGTCGCCAGATCGGTTGGCCGGACGCCTGGCCTGTAGGAGGGGATGACGCTTTGCAGGCACGTGGACGGTCGCGCCGCGACGAAATCGCCCAGGGTCTGAGCGGGCGCCTTGTAGTTAGATCCGCCCGCGACATAGGCCAGCGTTTCCCAATGGCGTTGCAGCGCGATGCCAGCAAGCGGATGCCCGGGATAATCGCGCTCGGGATCGATGCCGACGACCAGCCCGGAATTGGCGTTGCGCTCGTTGCGCGAATATTGGCTCATGCCGTTCGTCGCGACCCGCCCGACCTCCGACGTTGCGGCGACAACCGTGCCGCCGGGACACATGCAGAAGCTGTAGGCAGTGCGGCCGTTGGCGCAGTGATGCGACAGGCTGTAGGCGGCCGCGCCGAGATCGGGATGACCCGCGCACGCGCCAAAGCGCGCCTGATCGATCCAGGACTGGGGATGCTCGATCCGCACCCCGATCGAGAAGGGTTTCGCCTCCAGGTGGACGCCTGCGGCGTACAGCATCTCGAACGTGTCCCGCGCGCTGTGGCCGATGGCGAGGACGACGTGATCGGCTTCGAGATAGTCTGAGTTGCCCAGGTGCAGGCCGCGCACGCGGCGCGTTCCGTCCGCATCGGTCGCGATGTCGATGCCGTCGACGCGGTGACCGAAACGATATTCGCCGCCCAGCGCCTCGATGGTTTCGCGCATGCTCTCCACCATCGTGACGAGGCGGAAGGTGCCGATGTGCGGATGTGCTTCGGTGAGGATTTCGGGCGGGGCGCCTGCCTTGACGAACTCGGTCAGCACCTTGCGGCCGAGGTGGCGCGGGTCTTGGATCTGGCTCCACAGCTTGCCGTCGGAAAAGGTGCCCGCGCCGCCCTCGCCGAACTGCACGTTTGATTCCGGCTCCAGCACGCCCCGGCGCCACAGCCCCCAGGTGTCCTTGGTGCGTTCGCGCACGATCTTGCCGCGGTCCAAGATGATCGGGCGGAATCCCATCTGCGCGAGGATCAGACCGGCAAACAGCCCGCAGGGGCCGGCGCCGATCACCACCGGGCGGCGGTCCGAGGGCAGGGCAGGGGCCTGCGCCACGAATTTATAGCGGGTGTCGGGGGTACGCTGGACGTTGCGATCCTTGCGAAAGCGGCCGAGGACCGCCGCCTCGTCGCGCAGCGTCACGTCGACGGAATAGACCAGCAGGATCGCGGACTTGTCGCGCGCGTCATGGGCGCGCCGCGCGACGGCATAGCGGATGAGGTCGCGCGGGGAGATCCGCAGCCGTTTGCAGATCGCTGCCTGCAGGGACTCCTCGGGCATGTGGAGCGGCAGGGTGAGTTCGGTTATGCGCAACATGTCGGCGGCGCGTTTACCCGCGCGGCGCGGGGTTGACCACCGCGCGGCTTGCGGGGGCCGGGCGCTTCGCGCATTCTCGGGCGATGCGCACGACTTCCGACTCCGATGCCGTCCGTCTGTATCATCTCGACGACGAGGGTGGGGTAGCGACCACGCTGATGTACGGCCCGCTCGCGGAGGCGCTCGCCTTCGCGGCTGCGCAGCCGGAGGAGGTCCAGGCGGGGCTGTTCCTGCAAACGCGCGATGACGTCGTATCCTATGGTGATCTCGTCGAAGGCTGACGGCCCGATCCGTCGCATCCTTCGGCATCGCCCGGCGTTTCGCGCCCTGTTCGTCCAAGGAAACGCGCCGAATGCATCGTCACGCCGCACTGACTTCCCCTGACATCGAGCCTGCGCCCATGATCCCGGCGCAGGATGATCGGCCGCGGTGGATCGTCACGCGGCCGGGTATCCCCTATTTCCTCACCGACAAGGGTCAGCCCTGGACGCCGATCGGCCAGAACGACGCGATCAGCTGGCCCGAACTGAGCGGACTGTTCCGCCGCCGCGATCTGGCTGGCGTAGAGGCGCATCTGCGCTGGTTGAAGGCCCATGGTGTCACCTGTCTGCGGCTGATGCTGGAATATGCGCAGGTCGAACACCGCTATATCGAACGCCCCGCCGGCCGGTTTCCGCCCAACATGGTGGCGCTGTGGGACGATCTTTTCGCGTTGCTGGAAAAGGTCGGGCTGCACGTCCTGCTGACGCCCTACGACACGTTCTTCATGTGGAAACGGTGGCCGCACCATCCCTACAACCGGCGCAATGGTGGCCCGGCGGCGAGCCGGCGGCAACTGCTGACCTGTGCCGATACGCGCGCCGCGATCAAGGCCCGCCTGGCGTTCGCGAGCGATCGTTGGGGCGGCAGCCCCGCGCTGTTCGCCTGGGATTTGTGGAATGAGATGCACCCGGCGCATTGCGGCGACGATCCTGTGCACTTCACCCCCTTCATCGACGATGTCGGCCCCTGGCTGCGCGCATTCGAGATCGAGCGCCACGGCCGCGCGCACCTGCAAACGGTGTCGGTATTCGGACCCGAACTGCTCAGGCACCCGGAGATCGCTGAACCGATCTTCCGGCACCCTGCACTCGATTTCGCCAATACCCACCTTTATGAATCAGGCACGATCGACGATCCCAAGGACACCGTCGCGCCGGCGATGGCGGTCGGGCGGCTGATGCGCGCGGCGGTCAACGACGCCCGCGACCTGCGGCCGGTATTCGATTCGGAACATGGACCCATCCACCGGTTCAAGGACCGCAAGCATACGCTGGCCGAAGCCTTCGACGACGAATATTTCCGCCATATCCAATGGGCGCATGTCGCCAGCGGCGGCGCGGGCGGCGGCATGCGCTGGCCCAATCGCCATCCGCACGTGCTGACCGCGGGCATGCGGCGGGCACAGGCGGCCCTCGCCAGGATGCTGCCGCTGATCGACTGGACACGGTTTCACCGGCGTAACCTCAACGAGGAATTGCGCGTCACCGACGATCGCGTCGCCTGCTTCGGCTGCGGCGACGCGGAGCAGGCGTTGGTCTGGCTGCTGCGCCGCGATCTGGCCAAGCGAAATAGGGTGCTGGATCGCGAAGCCGCGCCGATCGCCATCGGTGTAACTGTGCCGGGGTTGGCCGATGGAGGCTATTGCATCACGCAGGTCGATACGCTGTCCGGCGACTCAATCGGAACCATTGGTGCGAGTTCCGGGGGAGGAAAGCTGACGATCGACCCGCTCACCATCGGCACCGATCGCGCGCTCGTGATCCGGCGGATCGGATGAGTGCCCACAGGACGGTGCGCATCGGCACCGCCGGTTGGGCGATCGGCGCCGCCTTTCGCAACCGGTTTCCCGCCCAGGGCACGAGCCTACAGCGTTACGCGACCCGGCTGGCGGCGGTGGAGATCAACTCGTCCTTCCACCGTCCGCACCGGCCCGCGACCTATGCCCGCTGGGCGGGCAGCGTGCCCGATGACTTCCGCTTTGCCACGAAGGTGCCGCGCGCGATCACCCACGATGCGAGGCTGGCGAACTGCGACGATCTGTTGTCGGCGTTCGCGGCAGAGTGCGGGGCGCTGGGCGCCAAGCTGGCCGTGATCCTCGTGCAATTGCCCCCAAGTCTTGCGTTCGACCCGGCGATGGCGGCGTTCTTCGCCGGCGTGGCGGGACACTTCGACGCAGCCATAGCTTGCGAACCGCGGCACGCGAGCTGGTTCGAAGGCGAGGTGGACGCCTGGCTCGCCGAACGCCGCATCGCGCGCGTCGCCGCCGATCCGGCACGCCACCGCCACGCCGGCGAACCCGGTGGCTGGCGCGGGCTGACCTATTACCGGCTGCACGGTTCGCCGGTGATATACCGATCTTCCTATGATGACGCGGCCATCACGGACATGGCCGGGCAGCTTGCCGCCGATGCGGCGCCCGAGCGCTGGTGCATCTTCGACAACACCGCATCGTCGGCTGCTTTGGGCAACGCCCTCGATCTCGGGGCGCCGGAACGACTGAATCTTTTTCTGGCTCCCCCGCCCGCGCTTCGGCGTTGAGACGATCCTGAAGCAGGAGACATCCCATCGCCACCTTCATGTTCGCCACAGGCGTCGAGAACAGCGTCCCAACGATCAACGGCGGCCGCACCCGTGTCGACGAGATGGAGAGCTGCGGTCATTACAAGCATTGGCAGACCGATTTCGCGCTCGTCGAGGACATGGGAATCGGATACCTGCGCTATGGCCCGCCGATCCACACCACCTGGCTGGGCGTGGGCAAGTACGATTGGGACTTCGCCGATCGCACCTTCGCCGATCTCAAACGGCGCAACATCGTGCCGATCGTGGATCTCTGTCACTTCGGCGTGCCGGACTGGATCGGCAATTTCCAGAATCCGGACTTTGCGCAGCTTTTCTGCGCTTATGCACAAGCCTTCGCCGCGCGCTTCCCGTGGGTGCAGATCTATACACCGGTCAACGAGATGTACATCTGCGCGACCTTCTCGGCACGCTATGGCTGGTGGAACGAGCAGCTCAGCAGCGACCGGGCGTTCGTCACCGCGCTCAAGCATATCGTCAAGGCCAACGTGCTGGCGATGCGCGCAATCCTGGAGGTCCGCCCCGACGCGATATTCGTGCAGAGCGAATCCTCGGAATATTTTCACGCCGAAAGTCCCGCCGCCATTCGACCCGCCGAGGTCATGAATTCGCAGCGTTTCCTGTCGCTGGACCTGAATTACGGCCGTCGCGTGGATTCCGAGATGTACGAATATCTCCTGGATAATGGCATGACGCGCGAGGAATATCACTTCTTCCTCGACAATCGCCTGAAGCAGCACTGCATCATGGGCAACGATTACTACATCACCAACGAACATCGCGTCGCGGCAGACGGCGCCACGCATGCCTCGGGCGAGATCTTCGGCTACAGCGAGATCACGCGCCAATATCACGATCGCTACCGTCTGCCGGTGATGCACACCGAAACCAATCTGGTGCAGGGGCCGGGCGGCAACGAGGCGGTCGATTGGCTGTGGAAGGAATGGGCCAATGTGCTGCGCGTCCGCAACGACGGCGTGCCGATGGTCGGCTTCACATGGTATTCGCTGACCGATCAAATCGACTGGGACAGCGCGCTGCGCGAAACCAACGGCAACGTGAACCCACTCGGCCTCTACGACCTGGACCGCAACATCCGCCCCGTCGGCAAGGCGTATAAGAAGCTGATCGCGCAATGGCGCGACGTCCTGCCGACGCAGAGCATGTGCCTGATCGTGCCGGTCGTGCCGCCGGACGAGGCCGAAGATCTCCACACCACGCGCCAGAAGACGCGCGCCGCCGGGATGATACGTAAGCTGCCGAGTGCCCCGGCGGTGCAGGACAACGGCTGAGCGTCCACTGGAGGGTGCCGGTCGTGGATGGCTTCCGTCCGCCCACGTGGCACGATAGCGCGCATCCGTTCACAGGGGATAACCGCCATGTTATTGAAATCGCTCACGGTCCTTGGGGCGGCGGTGTTCGCGGCGACGCCGGCGTCGCGAGTCGCGGAGATCGAGGATCCGGATACCGCGGCGTGGTGGCAAGCGACCGAGGCGCTTTCCGGCGATGCGATGGAGGGACGCGATACCGGCTCACCGGGCTATGATCGCGCGGCGGGTCTGCTGGCTGCCAAATTCGCTGCGGCCGGGCTGAAGCCCGCAGGCGAGAACGGCACATGGTTTCAGCCGCTGCGCTTCTCGGACGAGACAGTCGATCCTGTAGCCTCGCGCATAAGCGTCGGCGCGGCACGATTGCGGATGCTCCACGACGTCACGGTGGCGCCGTCACCGGGGATGCCTGGCACGGTCCGCGCGGCCCTGGCCTTTCGCGGCTATTGCGCGCCCGGCACGCTCGGCGACGTTCGCGGCAAGGTCGTGCTCTGCTACGGCTGGCGCCGGGCAGGGCTGACCAGCGGCGCGACGCGTGCTGCGGCGGTAGAACAGGCGGGGGCGGCGGGGATCGTGACGATCGCCGACCCGGGGTTTACGGTCGAGCCGATGCGCTGGCCGGTGGCCTATGCGCGCCGCGTCGCGCCGGTCGACGCGAGCGCGCCCGCCGCCGATCGCCTGCTCGTCACGACGCTCAACCCGCAGGCACTTGCAGGCGTGCTGGCCGGCAGCGGGCATGACGCGGCGGCGCTTTTGCGCGCGGGGAGTGCGGGTGCGTCACTGCCGTCGTTCGATCTCGACGCGCCGTTCGTCGCGACCGTGGCCATGCGCCGGCGTATGATAACCTCCGCCAACGTGCTTGGTGTGCTGCCGGGCCGCGATCCGTTGCTGCGTCGCGAGCATGTGGTGCTGTCCGCGCATCTCGACGGATACGGCCGGGGAGAGGCGGTGCGCGGCGATGGCCTCTACAATGGTGCGCTCGACAATGCGGCCTATGTCGCCCTGCTCCAGCGATTGGCGGAGCGGCGCAAGGGGGTGGGGTATCGCCGGTCGGTGATCTTTGCGGCATTCACCGGCGAGGAGAAGGGGTTGCTGGGTGCCCATGCGTTCGTCGCCCGCCCCACGGTTCCGCGGGGCGATCTGGTGGCGAACATCAATCTCGATCAGCTGCGGCCGATCTTTCCGCTGGAACTGCTGACCGTTCACGCGCTCGACGACACGACGCTGGGCGACATGGTGCGTGCGACCGCGACGGCGGCGGGCGTGGCCGTGCAGCGCGACCCCGAACCCGAGCGCAACCTGCTGCGCCGCGCCGATCATTGGCCGTTCCTGGCGGCGGGCATCCCCGCGACCGGGTTCGTCTTCGGCTACCGGCCGGGAACCGAAGCGGAGCGGCGGTATCGCTTGTGGTACGAGACCCGTTATCACAAGCCGCAGGACGATGCGGGGCAGCCGATGGACTGGACCGCGGCGGCCAAGTTCAACGCCTTCTTCTATGCGCTCGTCGAGCGCGTTGCCGACGCGCCGGCGGCACCTGCCTGGAAGCCCGCAAGCGTGCTGCGCGAACCGGCGAGGCGCTAGAGCAACCCGCTTTAAGGTGCCTGCTTCAAGCCGCCACGATGGCGTGGCGCGCACGCAGTGAATCGACCATCTTCTCGACCGCGTCGATCTCGCTACGGGTGCCCGACGATCGCACGTCCCAATTGCAATGCGGGTGGGTCGCGACCGGATAGAGCTTCACCGTCCCCACCGCGCGGCGCCAGCGTTGCCGCGTCCCGCCGTGGTCGCGCACGAGTTGCGTCACGATAAGCTGTTCGAGGTCGCCGCGGGTCATTCGCACGCCATTCACATCGGCAGCGATTCCCGCAAGGGTCTGCTGGCGGAAAGGTCCGCTCGACGCCGAAAGACCAGATCGCGACGGCTACCGGTGCCGCGATCCTTGCAGCAAAGCCGTAATTGTATGATATAAGCGGCGATGACATGTTGGAGAGGCGGATGCGAGGGTGGAGCTATGTGGCGGCGGCAGCTGCGCTGATGTCGGCGGCGCCCGGCTGGGCTGTGGAGGCGAAAAGATCGACCTTCGGCCGCCTGCCCGACGGGCGTGAAGTCGCCGCGGTGACACTGAGCAACCGCGCCGGCGTTTCGACCACGCTGATCGCTTATGGCGCGTCGATCCAATCGCTGATCCTGCCCGACCGCGCCGGTCGTCGGGCCGACGTCGCGCTCGGCCATGCGACGATCGCGGACTATCTGGCGACGCCGCAATATTCGGGGCGACGGTGGGACGCTTTGCCAACCGCATCGCGCGCGGCCGCTTCACGCTCGACGGCCGCGAGTATCGGACCCCGGTTAACAACGGTCCCAATTCGCTCCACGGCGGCACCCGCGGCTTCGACAAGGTGCTGTGGGACGTGCGCGAGGTGAAGTCGGGCGCGACCGCGTCGGTGACGATGCGCTATGTCAGCCCCGACGGTGATCAGGGCTATCCCGGCACGCTGACGGTCGACGCGACCTACAGCCTGGATGAGCGTAATCAGCTTTCGATCGAATATCGTGCGACCACGACCGCGCCGACGATCGTCAACGTCACCAACCACGCTTACTGGAACCTGGGCGGGGAGGGTTCGGTCGCGGGCGCAATGGGACATGTCGTGCCATTCCCGCCGAGACGTATCTGCCGACGGACGCCGGCGCGATACCCACGGGCACGTTCCAGCCGGTGGCGGGCACGCCGTTCGACTTCCGCACGCCGCATGCCGGGGGGAAACGGGTGCGTGATGCCTCGGACCAGCAGCTGGTGTTCGGCCGCGGCTACGATCACAATTGGGTGGTCGGGCGCACCGTCACTCCCGATTCGCATCTGATGGCGCGAGTGGACGAGCCGGTGTCCGGGCGTGGCTTCGAGCTTTGGTCGAACCAGCCGGGACTGCAATTCTATTCGGGCAATTTCCTCGACGGTACCACGTCGGGAAAGGCTGGCAAGGTCTACCGCGGCGGTGATGCGATCGTGATGGAGCCGCAGATCTTTCCCGACACGCCGAACCGCCCCGAATTCGGATCGGCGCGGCTGATGCCCGGCCAGACGTATCGAAACCACATCGTCTATCGCTTCACGACCGGCCGATAAGCCGGCGTATCCAGGAGAGTATGTCCATGAAATTCAAACTGTTCCTCGGCCTGAGCGTCGCCACGCTGACGATGACCGCGAGCCCCGCCGACGCGCGCAACATCTGGACCAAGGCTGAGGCCAAGACCTGGTACGATCGCCAGCCCTGGCTGGTAGGATCGAATTACGCACCCGCCAGCGCGATCAACCAGTTCGAGATGTGGCAGCCCGAGACCTGGGATCCCGCCCGGATCGACAAGGAACTGGGCTGGGCGCAGTCGATCGGCATGAACACCATGCGGGTCTATCTCCACAACATGCTGTGGGAGAATGACGCGGAAGGGCTGAAGCGGCGGATGGATGAATTCCTCGCCATTTCCGCGCGGCACGGCATACGTCCCGTGTTCGTCCTCTTCGACAGTTGCTGGGATCCCGATCCCGTCGCCGGGCCGCAGCGGCCACCGATCCCCGGGGTCCATAATTCGGGCTGGGCGCAGGCACCCGGGGCGGCGCGGCTTGCCGATCGTGCGCAATATCCCCAGCTGGAGGCGTATGTGAAGGACGTCGTCGGCCACTTCGCACGCGATCCGCGGGTGCTCGCCTGGGATGTGTGGAACGAGCCGAACAACGAAGGCGGCGGCAATTTCAAGCCGACGCCCGATAAGAAGAAGCTGGTCGCCGGACTGCTGGGGCGGGTGTTCGACTGGGCGCAATCCGCCGATCCGACGCAGCCGCTGACCTCCGGGCTGTGGATCGGAGAGATCTGGGACAAGCAGGAGACGCTGGATGCGGTCGAGCGCATCCAGGTGTCGCGCTCCGACGTCAACAGCTTCCACGATTACAATTGGCCCGAGCAGTTCGAGCGACGGGCGCGTCAAATGCTCAGCTATGGCCGCCCGGTCTTCTGCACCGAATATATGGCGCGCGGCAATGGATCGACGTTCGATCAGTCGCTGCCGATCGGCAAGCGGCTGGGAATCGCGATGATTAACTGGGGCTTCGTCGATGGCAAGACGCAGACCCGGTTGCCCTGGGATTCGTGGAAGAAGCCCTACACCTATGACGAACCGCCGATCTGGTTCCACGAAGTGCTGCGCGCCGACGGGACGCCTTACCGCCAGGCCGAAACCGACCTGATCCGCTCGCTGGCTGCGCAGCCCAAGGCACTCGTCCCCGCGGGGCGTGCCGCGCGGCGGTGAAGCCGGCGGCGCTGCTTTTGCCCCTGGTGCTCGGCGCAGCGTCCGCCGCGCCGGCACCTGAGAAGGCGGCATTTGCCGGTGCCGCGCCCGATCTTCTCCGCAGCTTCGGTATCCAGGCGAACTACACCTACCTCAACGCCAAGACGGGTTTTCCCAACGCCGACGGCAGCTTCACGCTCGATCGCATCCTGGGCGTGTCGAAGCACACCTACAACATCGTCGGGCTGTTCGAGCGCGGGCCGGTGTCGTTGCGCCTTACCTATAACAAACGCGGCAAGTTCCTGGCCACGCGCCAAGATCGGAGCGACGACTTCTATACGGAGGAAGCCAAGCCTGCGGGCCGTCTCGACCTGTCGACAAATCTCACCTTCAGCAAAAATGCGACCTTCTTCTTCGACGCGACCAACCTGCTGGGCGACCCGTTCCGCACCACCTTCACCTCCGCCCGCGGAGGTGCGCCGAGCGCGGATTTCGTCCGCTTCCTGCGTTTCGAGGAACAGACCTTCTCGGCGGGTCTGCGCTTCCGGCTCTGACGGCGACCGGGGTGGCTGACGTCACCCCGGTCATCCGGCTTCAGCGGGTCAGCAAGCGTGGGGTGGCGTATGAAGGGTCATCGCCAGTTCGGCGATGCGGCTGCTGTTGAGGGTGTGGCGGATGCCGGGCTCCACACCCTCGACCACGATATAGCTATGCGCCCGCGCGCTGCCGTCCAGGTTGGACCAGCGGTCCAGGCATTCGGCGACGGTGGCCCGCCACGGGGAATGGAGATTGGCCACAAGTTCGGCGCGGCGATTCGGTTCGACGACGATCATCGGGCTCTATTGCGCTTCATTGGCAAACGACACGCTAACGCGGGTTATGCACTGGGCCTCAAGCGCCGATTTGGCCGACCCAATCGCGTAGCGACATGTCGTCGGTCGAGCAGATCTGTGCTGCCATGCTGTTCTTCATGATCTCCAAGGCCCAGGACGTCCGCTGCGCATGCTCGCCGGCAACCGCGTCGCTGGGCACCCAGAGGCCGTAATCCCTCATATGCGCATCGGCGGCGGTGAACAGCACACAGATGTCCGCGGCGACCCCCGTCAGGATCAGCCGTGACACCCGCAGCTTGGGGAGCAATACCGGCAGGTTGGTCGCGTAAAATCCGGAAAACTGCGGCTTGATGACGAAATAATCGTCGTCGCGCGGCTGCAACGCGCGCAGAAAGTGGTTGGCGTCGCCACCGTCGAGGCAGCGGTCGACCAGCCGGCTTCGTTCGGAATGCCACTCACCGAAATTGTCGTTGACGTACACCACCGGCACGCCGGCCTCGTCCGCCGCATCGCGCAACCCCAGGATCGCGTGCGCAGCGGCTTCGGCAGGGCGGCGCAATTCGTCCGCGCCCTCGAACCGCATGTCGTTGATCATGTCGATGATCAGCAAGGCGGTGCCCCCTGCCGCGGGCGTGTCGATCGTGGCGCGCGCCATGTCGGGATCAGGCGAGCTTGAGATCCTCCGTCGCCCGGCTGCGCGTGGGCGACGTCGGCGCCGCCGCGGGGTTCTCCCCAGCCATCCTGGCGGCAAGGCGCTTGTAGGTCGCCAAGGCCTGCCCCACAACCTGGTCCATATTGTAATAGCGATAGGTTGCCAGCCGCCCGACGAAGGTCACCCCGCTTTCCGCGATCGCCAGTGCCTCGTACCGCTTGAACAACGCCTGGTTCTCGGGCCGGGGAATTGGATAATAAGGATCACCCTCCGCGCTCGGAATTTCATAGGTGATGCTGGTACGCGGCGCCTGCTGGCCGGTCAGATACTTATATTCGGTGATGCGCGTGTGCGGCACGCTTTCGTGCGGATAGTTCACCACGGCCACCGACTGGAACCACTCCCGATCATGTGTTTCGTGGCGGAACTGCAGCGAGCGATACGGCAGCTTGCCGTAACGATAACCGAAATACTCGTCGATCGGCCCGGTGAAGACCAGATGATCGTGCGGGTAGGCCGCGCGAACCTCCTCGTAATCCACGCCGAGCAGGAGGTCGATATTGGGATGGTCGAGCATCCGCTGGAACATCTGCGTATAACCCTCCAGCGGCATCGCCTGGAACGTGTCCGTGAAATAACGATCGTCGTCGTTGGTGCGGGTCGGCACGCGCGCGGTCACCGACTTGTCGAGTTCCGAAGGATCCATGCCCCATTGCTTGCGGGTATAGCCCTGGAAGAAGGTCTCGTAGAGTTCTCGCCCCACCTTGGACACCACGACGTCGGCCGACGTGCGGATCGTCTCGACCGGCTCGGCGCGGCTGGCCAGAAACGCTTCGGTCTCCTCGTCGGTCTTGAGATCCAGATCGTACAGCGCGTTGAGCGTCGTGCGATTGATCGGCATCGGCACCAGCTTGCCGTCGATATCCGCCAGCACGCGGTGCTCGTAGGGACGCCATTCGGTAAAGCGCGACAGATAATCGACGACATCGGCCGAATTGGTGTGGAAGATGTGCGGCCCATATTGGTGCATCAGCACGCCCGCATCGTCATAGCGGTCGAATGCGTTACCGGCCACGTGGGGGCGGCGATCCACCACCAGCACCCTCTTGCCTGCGTCGGCAGCCAGTCGCTCCGCCATCACGGCGCCGGCAAACCCCGCGCCGACGATCATCACGTCGTAATGCACCGGCGCATCCGCGGGCCAGGTCGTCGGGGAGACGATCGGCTGCGCATCCTCCTGCTCGTCGATCACGGAGTCGATCAGGTCGGCCATACGTGCGAACGTGCTGTCCCACGACGTGTCCGCGAGCAGCACGTCGGCCTCGGAACGCCAATCGGCGTCGCCTGCGGAAAGCGCCAGCATCTCTTCGCAGGCTGTTACGAAGGCCGCGGGTTCGGCGGCGATCCGCACGCCCTGCAGCGTGCCGTATTGCCGCACGACGTCGACGATCGGAGTCGATACCACCGGGCGCCCGGCCGCGAGATATTCCGGGGTCTTGGTCGGGCTGATGAACCGGGTCGCTTCGTTGATGGCGAACGGCATCAGCGCGACATCCCACCCGCGCAGGTAATCGGGAAGTTCGGCGTAGGACTTGCCGCCGAGATAATGGATATTGGCGCGTCGCGGCAGATCATCCGTGCTGATCTTCACCACCGGACCGACCATGACGATCGACCATTCCGGGTGGGCATCGGCCAGTGCGGCGACGAGCGCGAGGTCCATCCGTTCGTCGATCACGCCGTAGAAGCCGAGGCGAGGCGTCGGCGATCCAGACTGGTCGGCGGGTTCACGACCAGGCGCCCGCGCGGCTGCGAAATGCGCAACCTCGACGCTGGAGGGGAACAGATGGGCATTGGCGTGCCGGTCGCGCTTGGCTTCGTACAGGCTTGCGCCGCCGGTAAAGACCAGATCGGCCTGGTCGAGCAGCCGTGCTTCGAGCGCGAGCAATTCGGGCGGCGCGCCGCGAAATCCCGACAATTCGTCCATACAGTCGTAGACGACGCAGGCTGCCGGCACACGTTCCGAAAAGGGAAGCATCATCGGCGTATAATACCAGCGGACGAACGGCCCGGCCTCGCCTGCCAGAAAGGCCGTCAGCAGGTCGCCGAGGTGATCGTCGACGCGCGCACGATCGGTCGCGGTCGGCAACATCGGCGTCAGGACGACAACGCCGGTATCGGCGCAGGCGGCGACGTTCAGCCGCGGCGCCACGGCGGCGTCGTCGAACTGCGGCTCCTCCCAGAACAGTACACGGTTATCCCGCGCAAACCGAACCATCAGATGCTGCGGGCGCTGAAACACGAAATTCCAGCGCAAATGACTAAAGCAAAGGATCGTCGATGCGCCGGTTCGCCCCTGCTCCGTGATCTCGATCTGCGCTGCGGGGGGGAACATCGGTGCGGTCATGGAGCCTACCTTGCTGATGAATGAACACGATGAACGGCAGAAACGGCGGTCAGGTTCCTGAAATGGCGGTGAATGGCGCGGGAATTAATCTGCTTTGTAACGATCTTGGACTCGTCGCATGCAACCACGAAGCGCCGCGAGCGGTTCCTGACCACCGGCATATGTCGGTTGGGAGGCCGAGCCGTGAAGGAACTGGAACTCTGGGGCGGCCCGGAATGCACCCTGAACCGGGTCGAGAACAGCTACCGCGACCAGCTTGTGCGATCGGGCCATTACGATCGGGACGGCGATCTGGATCTGTTCGCGGACCTGGGTATTTCGGCGATCCGATATCCGGTTCTTTGGGAACGCGTCGCCCCGACCGATGACGAGCCGTGCGACTGGAACTGGCCGGACCGGCAGCTGCCCCGGCTACGTGCGCTCGACATCCGCGTCATCGCCGGGCTTTGCCATCATGGCAGCGGACCGCGGCATACCGACCTGCTCGATCCCGGCTTTGCGACAGGCTTGGCGGCGTTCGCGGCCAAGGTTGCCGAGCGGTACGACTGGATCACCGATTGGACCCCGGTCAACGAACCGCTCACCACCGCGCGCTTCGCCGCCCTTTATGGTCATTGGTATCCGCACCGGCGCAGCGAAGCCGCATTCTGGCACGCCCTGGTCAATCAGATCGACGGCGTTCGGCTGTCGATGCAGGCGGTGCGGCGGATCAATCCGCGGGCGCGATTGATCCAGACGGACGACCTCGGCCGCACCTATGCAACGGTTGCGATGCGGGATCAGGCTGCGTTCGACAACGTCCGGCGCTGGGCGAGCTGGGACATGCTGTGCGGGCGAGTGACCCGCGAGCACCCGTTCTGGACGCGGCTGTGCGGCTTCGGTCTCGAAAGCCGCTTGCGCGCGATCGCCGATGATCCCTGCCTGCCCGACGTCATCGGGGTGAACCATTATCTCACTAGCGATCGCTTCCTGGATCATCGGTTGCGGCGCTATCCAGCGGCCACCCACGGGGGCAACCGCCGCGCACGGTTCGCCGATGTCGAGGCTGTGCGCGTGCTGGACCCTGCGCCGCCGGGCTTGGCCGGTACGCTGCGGGAGGCCTGGGAACGCTATGGCATCCCGCTTGCGATCACCGAGGTTCACAATGGCTGTACCCGCGACGAGCAGATGCGCTGGATCGCCGACGCGTGGGACACGGCGGCTGTGTTGCGGGCCGAGGGCGTCGCGATCGAGGCTGTCACGGCTTGGGCGCTGCTGGGCAGTTTTGACTGGAATACGCTGGTCCGCCAGCCGGGCGCGTACGAGGTCGGTGCCTTCGATGTTAGCGGCGGTGCGCCCAGGCCGACCGCAGTGGCCCCGCTTCTGACGGGGCTGACGCGTGGTGCCGATCGCCACCCGGTCACGCGCGGCACGGGATGGTGGCAGCGGCCCGTGCGGATCGTGCATCCGCCCGTGTCCCGGCCCGCGTCACTGCGCGAACACGATCGGGTTGCGGCCGGACGGGGAACCTCGCAGCCCCTGATGATCTGCGGCGCCACCGGCATGCTGGGGCAGGCATTGGCCCGCGCCTGTGCCCACCGCGATATCCACCACGTCGTTACCAGCCGCTACGACCTCGATATCTGCGAAGAAACCACCATCGCGGCAACACTCGATCGACACGCACCTTGGGCCGTCATCGACGCGACCGGCTGGGTTCGCGTCGACGAGGCGGAGGCAAATGCTGACGCCTGCAAAGCGGTCAACGTCGACGGAGCGGTGGCGCTGGCGCGGGCGTGCGACGCCCGCGGCATCCCCTCGGTTCATTTCTCCAGCGACCTGGTTTTCGACGGGACCGCGGGGCGCGCCTATACCGAAGACGATGTTCCGGCACCGCTCAGCGCTTACGGCCGCAGCAAGGTGGCGATGGAGGAGGGTGTCGGCGCCCTGCCTGGCGCCCACATGGTCATCCGCACCGCGTCCATCTTTTCGCCCGAAGATCCGCGCAATTTCGCTATGGCCGTCACCCGTGCGCTCCGCCGTGGCCGCGCGCTGTTCGCGGCGCAGGACCAGATCATATCACCGACCTATGTCCTCGATCTCGTCGATCGCGTGCTCGACCTGACGATCGACGGCGCCTCTGGTATTTGGCATGTCACCAACGACGATGGTGTCTCATGGGCTGATTTCGCGCGGCGCATCGCCCGGGCAGCTGGTCTGGACGATCACCTGATCCGCGGCATTCCCGGTGCCGAAATCGGGATGGAGGCTCCGCTCCCGGCCTGTGTCGTGCTGCGCAGCAATCGGGGGCAGGGGCTGGGATCACTCGATGGCGCCATTGCCGATTTCGTCAGGCGTCTGCCCGCGCAGCCCGCGGCACCCGTGCACGATTCGCCGGTCCCATGGATGCTGGGGGCCGCCCCGCCAACCCCGCTCGTCGTCTGATCGGGGTCATTCCATCTGGGAGATGGTGAGTCCGGCCCGGCCGAGCGCTATGTCGTCGCTGGTCAGTCGGGCGAGCATGGCAAGCGTATCGCGGTGGCCCGCCTGCCAACGATGCCGTATCGACTCAGGCGAGAAATCCATCGCCTTTCCCGCCACTTCGGACGCCTGGTCGGTGTAGCTCAGCCGCACGAGCGTCACCGACGCCGCCTGCCGCTGGGGGTCGAGCGCATAGACGGCCTTCCAGTGTTCGATGGTCCGGCGAGATTGCGCGGCGAAGGTCAGGTTCTGCGCACGGCTCATCGACTCGCCCAACGTCCGGGGCCGACGATCCGCGAGGGGAAGGAGATCGGCCGTGATGCACAGCGTCGTTCCCGCGGGCGGCGCCGCGAGAACCGGATCGAGCGGCAGATTGGAGGACAGTCCGCCGTCGACATACGCGCGGCCATCGATCTCGACGGGGGGGAAGGTCGGCAGCAAGGACGCGCTCGCACGGACATGGTCGGCGCTCACCGTCTGTCGATCCGTGTCGAAATACACGTCGTCGCCCGATTCCAGGTCCACGGCACCGGCGGTGTAGCGCATATTTCCGCAATTGAGCCGATCGAAGTCCACCAGCCGCGCCAAGGTAGCCGTCAGCGGCTTCAGGTCGAACAGACTCGGCGCAACGGCGATGGGATCGGGATCCCACCACGATCCTAATGGTCCCACCGGCCCGAAGAACCCTGGACGCCCGCCTGCCAGCGTCATCATGACCGCCGCGGTGCGACGAAGCGTTTCATCGGGCTGCGGCCACCACGGCTGGTCCGTGCCGGGCGGTGCAGGCTGCCATAGTTCGGCGAGCCGCGAGAGGCGATCGTCCGGCGCATTCCCCGCGATCAGCGCCCCGTTGATCGCGCCTGCCGACGTGCCCACGATCCAGTCTGGCTCATGGCCATTTTCGTACAGCGCCTGGTACACGCCGGCCTGGTAACTGCCGAGCGCATTGCCGCCGCCGAGCACGAGCGCGAGTTTGAAGGGAGGTTGGATCATCGGGTGTATCCCATGCGCACGGCATCGCCGGGCCTGTGTGGTCAGCGTGTTGCGTTCGCTTTTCGCCGTGGCGTTCACACAACGCCGTGAGCAACGTTCCGTCTCACGACTCCGACGAGTCGCCGGATTTTTGCGGAACATCCCAAGCACCCGCGCTTTGACATCGCGAACCTGCAAGGATCACGATCATGGCCAAAACGCTCGACACACTCTTCCACGACACGTTGAAAGATATCTACTACGCCGAGCGCAAGATATTGAAGTCGTTGCCCAAGATGGCCCGCGCGGCGCAATCGGCCGAACTCAAGGCGGCGTTCGAGAAGCACAAGGAGCAGACCGAAGGCCAGATCGAGCGACTCCAGCAGGTGTTCGAGATCATCGGCAAGCCCGCGCGGGGCAAAACCTGCGACGCGATCGAAGGCATCCTGGCCGAGGGCGAGGAGATCATGGACGATTACAAGGGCACGCCCGCGCTCGATGCCGGTCTGCTCGCGGCGGCTCAAGCTGTCGAACATTATGAGATCACGCGCTACGGCACGCTCAAGCGCTGGGCCAAGGTGTTGGGCATGGAAGATGCCGCAGCGCTGCTCGACCAGACGCTTCAGGAGGAAGCCCAGACCGACGAGGATCTGACGACCATCGCCGATGCTTCGATAAACGAGGCAGCGACAGAGGCAGCGTGATCCTGGTCGGCGATGAGTAGCAACTATCGGTTTCTGATCGCCGACAGCGAAACCGCCGGGGAACGTGACGAGCGGCGGCGCAGTGCGGGCAAGAGTGCGGGTGAGACCTATGCGGTCACGCTCGGTCAGATGGCGCCGGGCTGTGCCGTGACGATCGTCACGCCCTGCGATCCGGGCTGGCGGGCGATGACCCTGGCCGAACTGCGCTACGACGCGGTATTCCTGTCGGGCTCTCCGCTGCACGTCTATTGCGACACGCCCGAAACGCGAAGACAGATCGCTTTCATGCGTCTGGTCTTCGTCAGCGGCGTGCCCAGCTTCGGCTCCTGCGCCGGGCTTCAGGTCGCGGTCGCAGCGGCGGGCGGCACGGTGCGCAAGATGCCCGATCGGCATGAGGCAGGCATTGCGCGTCGGATCACGGCGACTGAAGCGGGTAGGGGCCATCCCTTGCTAGACGGGCGGGCGCCGGTGTGGGACGCGCTGGCCGCGCATGGTGATGAGGTCGAACGGCTGCCGGACGGGGCGATGTTGCTTGCCACCAACGCCGCGGCGCATGTCCAGGCTGCCGAAATCCGCAGCGGCAGAGGCGTGTTCTGGGGCGTGCAATACCACCCCGAATTGGCCCTTGGCGAGATCGCCGCAGCACTGCGCCGCGATGCCGAAGATCTGGTAGACGCAGGGCTGGCCGATTCACCCGATCACGTCGAGGCGCAGGCGGTGCTGTTCGACCAACTCCACCGCGATCCCAATAGTCGCGACGTGCGTTGGCGGCTGGGTGTCGACGACAGCGTGGCGCTGGAGGATCAACGCCGGACCGAATTGCGCAACTTCATCGACCATATCGGCACCGCCGCGCTGCGGGGCTGACCCGCAGCGCGACCCCATCACGCCATCATTGGCGGCAGCCGATCCAGGTGCTTTTCGAGCGTCAGCGGGTAATCGCGCACCCGCACGCCGGTTGCATTGTACACCGCGTTGGCGATTGCGGCGCCGACTCCACAGATGCCGAGTTCGCCGACGCCCTTGGCCTTCATCGGCGAGGAGATCGGATCGACCTCGTCCAGGAAGATCACCTCCTGATACGGAATGTCGGCATGCACCGGCACCTCATAGCCCGCCAGATCGTGATTGACGAAGAAGCCAAACCGCGTATCCACCGCCAGTTCCTCCATCAGCGCCGCGCCCGCGCCCATCGTCATCGCGCCGATCACCTGGCTGCGCGCCGATTTGGGGTTCAGGATACGCCCCGCAGCACACACCGCGAGCATCCGGCGGATGCGGGTTTCGCCCGTGTAGGAATCGACCGCCGCCTCGACGAAATGTCCGGCAAAGGTCGATTGCTGGTATTTCTTGCCGAGATCGCCGTATTCGATGCCGTCTTCCGCCGAGAGGCCGGCGGCGTCCTTCAGGTCGGCGGTGCGATTGCCGCTGCGCACCTTGCCATCGGCAAAGGTCGCATCGGCCGAGTTGAACCCCAGCTTCTGCGCCACGCTCTCGCGCAATTTCATGCACGCGGCATAGACGCCCGCAGTCGAGTTGTTCGCGCCCCACTGCCCGCCCGAACCCGCGGAGACCGGAAAGTCCGAATCGCCGAGCAGCACGACGACCTTGTCGAGGGGCACGCCCATCGTCTCGGCCGCGGTCTGCGCCAGGATGGTATAGCTGCCCGTGCCGATGTCGGTCATGTCGGTGGCGACTGTCACCACGCCCTTCCGGTCGATACCGACGCGCGCGGCCGACTTCATCAGCAGGTTGTTGCGAAAGCCCGCCGCCATGCCCATGCCGACCAGCCATTTGCCGTCGCGCACCTGCGCAGGCTTCGCATTGCGCCGGTTCCAGCCGAAGCGCACCGCACCCTGGTTCAGGCACTCGATGAACTGGCGCTGCGAATAGCGGCGCTCGGGATGTTCGGGATCGACCTGGGTGTCGTTCGCGATGCGGAAGGCGACCGGGTCCATGCCCAGCTTTTCGGCCATCTCGTCCATCGCGATCTCCAGCGCCATCAGCCCCGGCGCCTCGCCCGGCGCGCGCATCGCATTGCCCTCCGGCAGGTCGAGCACCGCGAGCCGCATCGAGGTCAGCCGGTTCGCGCCGGCGTACATCAGCCGGGTCTGCGACACCGCGGTCTCGGGACCGCCGCCGGGCAGGTCGCCCGATCCGCTCTCATGCGCGATTGCGGTGATCCTGCCGTCCGGCCCGGCGCCGATGCGGATGCGCTGGATCGTCGCCGGCCGGTGCGTCGTGTTGTTGATGATGAGCGGACGTTGCAGGGCGACCTTGACCGGCCGGCCGGCCGCGCGTGCGCCCAGCGCAGCCAGGATCGCGTCGGCGCGGACGAACAGCTTGCCGCCGAAGCCGCCGCCGATATAGGGCGAGACCAGCCGCACCTTTTCCTTCGGGATGCCGAGCGTCTTGGCGACCTCGCTCTTGCCCCAGGCGATCATCTGGTTCGACGTCCACAGCGTCAGCCTGTCCCCGTCCCACGCCGCGATGGTCGCATGCGGCTCCATCATTGCGTGGCTGTGATCGGGCGTCGTGTAGGTCGCGTCGATCGTCGTCGGGGCGGCTGCAAAGGCCCGTTCGAAATCGCCGATGCGGGCGACCGGCGGCGCGGCGCTGCCTTCCCCGCTGTTCTCGCCCTTCAGCGGCGCGGTCTTGATCTCTTCCTTCAGGTCGAAGCGTCCGCCCTTGGCGCGTGCATAATCGACCCGCACCAGCGCGGCGGCGGCCCGCGCCTGTTCGAAGGTTTCGGCAACGACCAGCGCGACGGCCTGGTGATAATGTTCGATCACCGGCCCGCCCAGCAGATGCGCGGTGTTCATGTCGCCCTTGCCCAGCTTGCCCGCGCTGTCGGCGGTGACGATCGCGATCACGCCGGGCGCGGCCTTCGCCTCGGCCAGGTCGATCGCGTTGATCCGGCCCTTGGCGATCGCCGATCCGACGACATAGCCATAGGCCTGGTTGGCGACCGCATCGTGGCGTTCATAGGCATAAGGCGCGGTGCCGGTCGTCTTGAACTTGCCGTCGATGCGGTCGACCGGCTTGCCGATCACCTTCAACTGATCGATGGCATTTTCGCCTGCGGGCGTGTCGAACTTCATGCCGTCCTCGCTTCTGCGATCACTGCGGCCAGCGTGCGCTCGACCAAGGGTATCTTGAAGGCATTGTCCTCGGTCGGCTTCGCCCCGCTTAGCAGCTGTGCGGCCACCGCCTTTGCACCATGGGGCAGATGCGCCTCCGCCGCCTCGACCCGCCACGGCTTGTGCGCGATGCCGCCGATCGCGATCCGGCCGCTGCCGTCGCGCTGGATCACGCCCGCCACCGACACCAGCGCATAGGCGTAGGACGCGCGGTCGCGCACCTTGCGATAGATGTGGGTGCCGCCCACCGGCTTGGGGAGCGTCACCGCCGTGATGAGTTCGCCCGCTTCCAGATTGGTGTCGATATGCGGCGCATCGCCGGGCAACCGGTGAAAGTCCACGATCGGAACCGCACGCGTGGTGCCATCGGGCTTGACGGTTTCCACCGTCGCGTCGAGCACCCGCATCGCCACCGCCATGTCACCCGGATAGGTGGCGATGCACGCGTCGCTCACCCCGATCACCGCCAGCTGGCGGCTGTATCCGCCAATCGCCGAACAGCCCGATCCCGGCCGCCGCTTGTTGCAGGCCATGTTGGTGTCGTAGAAATACGGGCACCGGGTGCGCTGGAGCAGATTGCCCGCGGTCGTCGCCTTGTTGCGCAACTGCCCACTCGCCCCCGCAACGATCGCGCGGGTCAGCACACCATAGTCGCGTCGGACACGCGCGTCGGCGGCCAGGTTGGTGTTGGTCACCCGCGCCCCAATCCGCAGTCCGCCCTCCGGCGTCGCCTCGATACGATCTAGCTTAAGGTCACCGACATCGATCAGGTGGCGCGGCGTCTCGATCTGGAGCTTCATCAGATCGAGCAGGTTGGTGCCCCCCGCGATGAACTTTGCGCCCGGAGTCTGTAGCGCCGATGCCGCCGCCTCGGCAGGTGTCTTCGCGCGCGCATAGGTGAAGGGGATCATGCGCGTGTCTCCGCGACATCGGTCATGGCGTCCACAATGTTCGAATAGGCGCCACAGCGGCAGATGTTGCCGCTCATCCGCTCGCGCATCTCGGTCGCGCTGGCGGTGGGCCGCTCGGTCAGGCTCACGCTGGCGTGGCTCGGGATACCGGCCTTGATCTCGTCGAGCACGGCGACCGCCGAGCAGATCTGCCCCGGCGTGCAATAGCCGCATTGATACCCGTCATGCGCTACGAAGGCGGCCTGCATCGGGTGCAGCTTGTCAGGCGTGCCGAGTCCCTCAATCGTCGTAACCTTGTCGCCATCGTGCATCACCGCCAGGGTCAGGCAGGAATTGATCCGCACGCCGTCGACCAGCACGGTACACGCGCCGCATTGCCCATGATCGCAGCCCTTTTTGGAGCCGGTCAGGTGCAGATGTTCGCGCAGCGCGTCGAGCAGCGTGGTGCGCGTATCGAGCGACAGCGTGCGCCGGACACCGTTCACCTCCAGCTTGACGCTCGCCAGGGCAGGTGCGGGTGCCGACACCCCTTGCGCTTGCGCGGCAGGAACGGCGGTCACGGCAACCGTCGCCGCACTGCCCACCAATATGCCTCTGCGTGAAATGTCATGCTCTCCGCTCGTATTCATGGCGGTCGCTTCTCCCGTGGCGCGTCGGCGCGTCATATGTGCAGGTTAGTCGACCGGACGGTGTCGATACAATGGGCCAACTCCCGGACGCCTGCTTTGTTGCAGCGCGGTGGAGCGATCGCGCGGGGGGCTCGTTAAGCGCGCGCAATCAGGAGCGACGACATGGCGATCTTCAACAAGGATATGGTGCAACTGGCCACCGCGAACGACTTCTTCCAGAAGGAGGTATATCTCGATAGCAACGTCCAGATCGTCTTGATGACCATCCCTGCCGGCGAGGACATCGGTATGGAAACCCACCGCGCGGATCAAACTACCTTCTTCGTCGCAGGCGAAGGGCAGGCGATCGTCGACGGTCATCGCACAAAGGTAACGCCGAACCACATGATCGTGATTCCCAAGGGCGCCGAACACAATATCGTGAACAAGGGTACGGAGCCGCTCAGGCTGTTCTCGGTCTATGCACCCCCGGCCGAACCGGCGGGCGTCGCGCACCGGACCAAGGCGGAGGCCGAAGCCGCCGAGGAAGGGTTCATCTCGCGCGCGGCCAAGAAGGTCAAGGCAGCGGTGAGCGGATGACGACCAAGTCGGGCCAGCCGCCGGCGGGCAGGCCGGTCCCCAGCGGACGGCTGTCCCGGCTTAGCGCCTTCGGCCGTCTGGCCGGGGGCGTCGCCGGCGGCGTCGTGGCCGAAGGTGCGAGACGATTGGCCGCCGGTGAGCGGCCCAGGATGGGCGACCTGTTGCTCACGCCCGTCAATGCCGCGCGCGTCGCCGATCAACTCTCCCACCTGCGTGGTGCGGCGATGAAGCTGGGTCAGATGATCTCGATGGACGCAGGCGACATCCTGCCGCCCGAACTGACAGCGATCCTGGCGCGGCTGCGCGAGGGCGCGCATCACATGCCACCCAGGCAGCTCGATGCTGTGCTGGCGCGCGAATGGGGCACGGGTTGGCGCGCAAGGTTCGCGCATTTCCAGGCGCACCCGATCGCCGCCGCCTCGATCGGTCAGGTCCACCGCGCCCGCACCCGTGACGGGCGCGACCTGGCGATCAAGGTGCAATATCCGGGCGTGCGCGAGAGCATCGACGCGGACGTCGACAATGTCGCCACCCTGTTGCGGATAACCGGGCTGCTGCCGCGCGAACTCGACTTCGCACCGCTGCTGATCGAGGCCAAGCGGCAGCTGCATGAGGAAGCCGACTACCGGCGCGAGGGCGCAATGCTGGAACGCTTCGGCACCTTGCTCGCCGGCGATGCACGCTTCGCCCTCCCGGCCTTGGTGCCCGAACTCACCACCGATCACGTGCTTGCGATGACCTTCGTCCAGGGCGTGCCGATCGAGACACTGGAGGACGCGCCGCAGGAGGTTCGCGACCGGCTCGTGACCTCGCTGATCGCGCTGGTCCTGCGCGAACTGTTCGACTGGGGCCTGATGCAGACCGATCCCAATTTCGCCAATTATCGGTGGCAAGCAGAGACGGGCCGGCTGGTCCTGCTGGACTTCGGTGCGGCACGGCCAGTGCCCGCCGAGACGGCTCACGCCTATCGTGCGCTCCTGCTGGCGGGGCTGAGCGGTGACCGCGATGCCGTGCGCGAAGCCGCCGTGACGACCGGATTCCTCGGCGAAGCAGCGGTTGCCCGGCACCGCCCGCTGGTCGATCGCATGATCGACGTAGTGCTGGGCGAACTCAATCGCGCCGGCCCGTTCGACTTCGGCGACCGCGCCTTCGTCGCCGCCTTGCGCGAGCAGGGTATGACGATGGCGGCCGACCGTGCGACCTGGCATCTCCCGCCCATCGAGACGCTGTTCGTGCAACGCAAGATCAGCGGCACGGCGCTGCTCGCCGCACGGTTGAAAGCCTGCGTCGACGTCAGAACGATGATCGCGGACGCACTTGGCAGGGAACAACGAACTGCACCCGGTACTGTGCAGCCGACGCATTGAAGGATGACGACGATGGCCGACGAACGCTCCGCAACCCTGGTCCGCATGGTCCTGCCCGATCACACCTGCCCCTTCGGCGTGCGCGCCAAGCAGATGCTCGAAGGGGCCGGGTTCACGGTCGAGGATCGCCTTCTGGAGTCGCGCGACGAGGTGGAGGCGTACAAGAGCGAGGAGGGCGTTTCGACCACGCCGCAGATCTTTATCGACGGCGAACGCATTGGCGGCAGCGACGATCTCGAACGGTATTTGGCCGCGCGGGGCTGAGCTTCAGCTGTCCAGTTTCGTCAGCACGAACGCCAGTAGGAAGCCGACGACGGCGATCAGCCCGGTATATTCATGGGTGCTCTCGGTCGCTTCGGGGATCATCGTGTCCACCAGCATGGCCAGGATCGCGCCAGCCGCAACCGCAGTGACCGCGGCGATCACCTCGGGGCTGCTCCCCGCCAGCGCGACATTGCCGACCATCGCCGCGATTCCGGACATGGCCGCGATGCCGCCCCACACGCCGAAGACGTAGCCAGCGCTTCGCCCGGCCTTCTTCATGCCCGCGGCGCTCGACAGCCCCTCGGGCACGTTCGACAGGAACACCGCCGCCACCGTGACCGCGCTGACGGCGCCACCGCCAATCAGGCTCACACCGATCACGACCGATTCCGGAATACCGTCGAGCAGCGCACCGATCGCGATCGCGGCGCCCGAGTCCGTATTCGCGTGTGGCTGACTGGCGTCCGGATTCGACCCCGATCGTTTGCGGTGTTGCGCGCCGCGTCGAGACACGATCACGTTGGCGACTGTATAGATGCCCGCGCCACCCAGGAAGCCGATGGCCGTCGAATCGAAGCCACCCTGGTGAAAGGCCTCGTCCATGAGGTCGAATGCGACGGCGGAGATCAGCACCCCCGAACCGATCGCCATGATCGCTGCGATCAGCCGCTGCGGCAGTGATACGAGCCAGGCGATGCCCGCGCCCACGACCAGTGCTGAACCCCCGACAAGTCCCCAGAAGCCAGCTTCGATCATCCCCGACATGGTTGATGCCTCGCGCTCATTGCGCAGGAACGCCGGGCGCTCCGCCGGGTGCCATCAGTCCCTGTGCGCGAACCAGATGACGTGGCGCGGTCCCTTGCCGTTGCTGCGCGCACGCACCGCCACTTCATCGGTGCGAAAGCCGGCATGTGTCAAGCGGCGCGCGAAGGACGCGTCAGGCCCGGCGGACCACACCGCGAGCACACCGCCCGGGCGAAGCGCCATACGCGCCGCGCCAAGGCCGCGCGGTGCATAGAGCCGGTCGTTGCCCTCGTGGGTCAGCGCGTCGGGGCCGTTGTCGACATCGAGCAGGATCGCATCATACGTGCCGCGCGCGCGTTCGATGACGGCCGCCACGTCGTCGCGGATCAGCCGCACACGCGGATCGTCCAGGCACCCGGCGGTCAGCGCGCCCATCGGCCCGCGCGCCCATTCGATGATCTCGGGCACCAGTTCGGCGACGGTAATCTGCGCATCCGATCCTAATACCGCGAGCGCCGCCCGCAGGGTGAACCCCATGCCATAGCCGCCGATGAGGATGTGAGGCGATGCCGAGCCGATCCGCGCGCAGGTCATCGTCGCCAGCGCTTCTTCCGATCCGCTCATCCGGCTGTTCATCAGTTCGTTGCGGTCGAGGACGATCATGAAGTCCCCGCCGCGGCGGAACAGCCGCAGCGTCTCGCCGCCGGGGACGGAGGCGGTGTCGATCAATTCGCGTGGCGTCATGGCAGTCGCCTTCGCCGTGCAGTCGGGCGGTGACAAGTCCCGCGGCCGACGCGCCCTATTTTATCGTCGTCATCTCGACCGCCTTGCCCTTGGCAGACGGATTGGACGCATTCTGCTTGGGCGGCTTTTCCGCCTTGGGCTTGCGCACTTCGCGATTGGACTTCTTCTGACTCTTCGCCATGATGCCTCCTGATGCGGGTGCGCAAACCGCCAAGCTATCTCGCGCGTTTCTTGCGCGCGGCGTAACGCGCGTCGCGCGCGGCTTTGCGCTCGGCCTCGGTCAAAGTCGGTGCCGTAGGTGTGGCGGTGGCGCGTGCCTCGGCCTCAGCCTGAATCTTTGCAGCGAACTCGGCTTCTGCCACGCGCTTGCGCTCGGCGGCTTCCTCTTCGCGAGCGCGGCGCTCTGCGGCACGCTTTTCGGCTTCGGCCGCACGCTTGGCGGCCTCGGCCTCTTCACGGGCAAGGCGCGCGGCGTTGCGCTGTGCAAGCTCCTCGGCCGAGGGCTTGGGCTTGTCACGGAGCTTGGCAAGCGCCTCGCTCCTGGCGCGGTTGGCATTGGCCACCCGCTCTTGAAATCCGGGTTCCTTGAACGACGGCATGTAGGGTCGTAATCCTATATTATTGGTAGCGGGCGAGCCGTGTCGGCGTCCGCTGTACCGGGCCGGCGATTACCTTGGAGCCATAGGCTTTGGCAATATCGGCGGTGTCCTCGGCATTGTTCATCACGACCCGGACGCCGCCGGAATGCAGCGTTTCGATCGCGCTGATCGCGATCTTGCGCTTGGCGCAGGTGGCGATGACATGTGCCTCGGTGGCATTGACGTTGATCGCTCTCGACACAGGCGTCTCCGGGTTGCTTGCGGCCGCGCAAGCGGCGCCATCTTTCGACAGCGGCGCGGGGCCCTGAAAAAAACGACGGCGGACAAAAAGGCGATGGCGGAACACCATTTCGGTGTCCCGCCACGCATCAGGTCATGCGGCCTGAAGGTTCACCGCGGACGTCTTGCCGCGACGATCGGTTTCCAGTTCGTAGGAAACGCGCTGGTCCTTGTCGAGGGTCGCCATGCCGGCGCGCTCTACGGCCGAGATGTGCACGAACGCATCGCCGCCACCGCCCTCAGGCGCAATGAAGCCATAACCCTTGTCGGCATTGAAGAACTTGACGGTTCCGATAGTCATAGGGAATTCCTTTGTCCCATGTATGACGGGCATGCACCAACCGCGGCGCATCCCGGCTTCGTTGAGGCTAGAAAGGGACAAGGGGGAGCCGAAGGCGGCCCCATATCCGTCGCATGCGACGTAAGCCCCCTCCATATAGGGCAAGACGCACCGATTTGGAAGGGCAGGCACCGACTTTAAGCCCGAAAAGGCTGCGGGTGCGCCGGATACAGCCGGCTTCGGTCGACGCGAGCAGCGCGACGGCAGGACGAGCAGGCTCCGCATGGCGTCAGCCGGCGTCCACCCGCGCCAGCCGCGGGCTGAGCAGATGGACAGCGAGCAGCGCCACGAAATAGGCGCTTCCTGCGATCCCGAAGAGAATGGAATAATTGTCCCCGGTGCTGTCCAGAATGTAGCCGGTGAACAGCGCCATGCCCATGCCGCCGATCGCACCCACCGTCCCGCCGATCCCCACGACCGATCCGACTGCGCTGCGCGGAAACATGTCGGAGGGGATGGCGTAGAGATTGGCGGAAAACGCCTGATGCGCTGCCGTCGCCAGGCCGATCACGCCGACGGCGCCCCAGACGCTGGTGATCCCTTGCGCGAAGAAGATCGGCAGCACGCAACAGGCGCAGACGAACATGGTGGCCTTGCGCGCGAAATTCGGCGTGCGCCCCGATGCGATCAGCCGTGATGACATCCATCCCCCCGCGATGCTGCCAAAGTCGGAAATCAGATAGATTGCCGCCAGCGGCAGGCCGAAGGTCTTCAGGTCCAGATGATATCGCTCGAAAAGATAGCCCGGCAGCCAGAACAGAAAGAACCACCAGATCGGGTCAATGAAGAACTTGCCCAGCGCATAGGCCCAGGTTTCGCGGATCGTCGCGACCTTGGCCCAGGGCATCGGCTCGACCGGATCGGCGGCGTCCTGCTGGATATACGCCAGTTCGTCGGCGCCGACGCGGGGATGCTGGCCAGGATGACGATAGATCGCCAGCCAGGCGACTAACCACAGGATGCCGAAGACGCCGGTGATGTAGAAGGCGACGCGCCAGTTGAAGGTGAGCACCAGGAACGGCACCAGCAAAGGCGTCACGATCGCGCCGACGTTCGCGCCGGCATTGAACAGCCCGATCGCATAGGCTCGTTCGCGCTGCGGAAACCAGTCGGTCACCGCCTTGATCCCTGCCGGAAAATTGCCCGATTCGCCGATACCCAGGCCAAAGCGCGCCATCGCGAAGGTAATGATGCTGCTCGCTAGCCCGTGCGCCATGTGACTGATCGTCCAGACCAGAATGGCGATCGCATATCCGGCCCGCGCGCCGAAGGCGTCGACGATCTTGCCGAAGCCGAGGTAGCCGATCGCATAGGCGAGCTGAAACCAGAAGATGATGTGGGCGAAATCGCGTTCGGTCCAGCCGAACTCGCCCTGCAGCGTGGGCTTCAGCACGCCGATCATCTGCCGGTCTATGTAATTGATCGCGGTCGCCGCAAAGAGCAGCGCGCAGATCACCCAACGGTATCGTCCGTTTGGCGCCAGTTCCCGCGAAACTCCCGGCCTGTCCGCAGCCCCGGCCACGCCCCCCCTCGGTGTCGCCATTATCCGTCTCTCCCGTCGGCCCGTTTCGGGCCTTGTGCTGCACCCTATCGGGCCGTGATCGGGCAGGCTACAGCCAGCCGGCCCTGGAAGCGACCCTCGACCCGGGTTCGCAAGGCAAGTTCGACAGTGCGCTGGCCGATCGCACGCAAGCTCATCGCGGGCAGCGATGACGAGGGCGAGGACCACGTCGAGGAGCCGTCGCTGTTTCCTTCGGCACTGATCCGCCGTAGTTCGGTGGCGGCACCGTCGGAGTGACTTGAACCGTATTCGACACGGGTTACCGGAAGCGCGCCGCGCAAGTGGGATGCGATGGAGAGGAGGAGGAATGATGGCAAAGTCCCTGGTGCTGCACCCCGATCGGTTGTTCCCCGCCGATCCCTCCACCCGGGCCATCGCGCGCGCGCTCTATGCAGAGATCGCCGACCTTCCGATCGTCAGCCCACATGGCCACGTTGATCCCGCCTGGTTTGCGGATGATGCGCCCTGGACCGATGCGACGACCTTGCTGCTCGCGCCCGACCATTACCTCTACCGCATGCTCTACAGCCAGGGCGTCGATCTCGACGCGCTGGCGATCCCGCGCCGCGATGGCCGGCCGGCGACCGATCCGCGCGCGGCGTGGCGGTTGCTGGCGTCGCACTACCACCTGTTCCGCGGCACGCCGTCGCGCCTGTGGCTCGATCACGTCTTCGCCGACGTCTTCGGCATCGACGTGGCGCTCGACGCATCGTCTGCGGACCTGTATTTCGACGCGATCGGAGACGCGCTGGCGACCGACGCCTTCCGCCCCCGCGCGCTGTTCGACCGTTTCCGGATCGACTTCCTTGCGACCACCGAGGGTGCGCAGGACGACCTTGCCGCCCACCGCCGTATCGCCGGATCGGGTTGGAAGGGCAGGGTGGTCACGACGTACCGCCCGGACGGCGTGATCGACGTGGAGCACGAGGCGTTCCGGCCCGCGATGGCGCGCTTTGCCGAACTGACCGGCGAGGACGTCTACAGCTGGTCCGGCTACCTTGCCGCCCATGCCAAGCGCCGCGCCGATTTTCGCGAGGCTGGCGCTACCGCGACCGACCACGGTCATCCCACCGCCGCGACCGCCAACCTGTCGCGGGCGGAATCGGAGGCGTTGTTCGCGCGCATCCTGGGCGACGCCTGGACCGCCGCCGACGCCGAATTGTTCCGCGCCCAGATGCTCACCGAAATGGCGGGCATGTCCGCCGAAGACGGCATGGTGATGCAGATCCATCCCGGGGCGTCGCGCAATCACAATGCCGGCCTGTTCGCCAGCCACGGCCGCGACAAGGGCGCGGACATGCCGACGCGCACCGATTACGTCGGCGCGCTCAAACCCCTGCTCGATCGCTTCGGCACCCACGCGCGGCTGTCCATCATCGTCTTCACGCTGGACGAGAGCACCTATGCACGCGAGCTGGCGCCGCTGGCGGGGCATTATCCGTGCCTGAAACTCGGCCCGGCCTGGTGGTTCCATGACAGCCCGGAGGGCATGCTGCGTTTCCGCGAGGCGACGACCGAGACGGCCGGCTTCTACAACACCGTCGGTTTCAACGACGACACCCGCGCGTTCCTCTCGATCCCCGCGCGTCACGACGTGGCGCGCCGGATCGACTGCGGCTTCCTCGCACGGCTGGTGGCCGAGCATCGGTTGCAGGATTGGGAGGCCGTGGAACTGGCGCACGAACTGACCAGCGGCCTCGTCCGCCGCGCCTATCGCATCGATGGCGACGGGCTCGCGCGCTGATGGGCCGGCTGCTGTGCTTCGGCGAGATCATGCTGCGGCTTTCGCCTCCGGGCCGCGAACTGCTGATGCAGACACCGCGTCTCGACGTCTGGGTTGCCGGTGCCGAAGCCAATGTCGCGACCCAGCTGGCGCGGCTCGGCCATGACGTGGCCTTCGCCAGCGTGGTGCCAGATAACGATCTGGGGCGTGCCGCGATCACGACCTTGCGGGGGCACGGTGTCGATACGCGTCACATCGCGCTGCAGGGCGATCGGATGGGGCTGTATTTCGTCACCCCGGGCGCAGGCATGCGCGCCACCGAGGTCATCTACGATCGGGCGCATTCGGCCTTTGCACAAGCACCTGCCGAGGGATGGGACTGGGATGCGCTGCTGACCGGGATTGACCGGCTGCACCTTTCCGGGATCACCCCCGCGCTGGGGCCGGTGCCCGCGGCAAGCGCGTTGGCGGCGGTACGCGCCGCGTCCGATCGGGGCATCGCGATCTCTTTCGACGGCAATTGGCGCGGCAAATTGTGGGAGCAATGGGATTTGGACCCACGCAGTATCCTGACCGAACTTGTAGCCCATGCCGACCTGATGTTCGGCAACCACCGCGACATCGCGCTGCTGCTGGGGCGTGATTTTTCGGGCGAGGCCGAAGTGCGCCACCGCGCGGCGTGCGAAGCGGCGTTCGAAGCCTTCCCGCGGCTTCGGACGATCGCCTCGACCGCGCGCACCGTCGAGCACGTCGATCTCAATCGCCTGTCCGCGCGCATCGACACCCGCGATTCGCATGCGCAGACCGGCGAAGTCGTACTCGCCGGAATCGTCGATCGCATCGGCGGCGGCGACGCATTTGCGGCAGGCGTGCTCCACGCGTTGCGCAATGGTCAGGACATTGCCGGGGCCGCCACCACCGGCCTTGCACTCGCCGCGCTGAAGCATTCGCTGCCGGGCGACGCAGGCCTGTTCCGCCAGGCCGATGTGAACGCCTACCTCGCAGGTGGGCTGGATGTCCGCCGCTGATAGGCTGGTTGAAACGCGGTGAGGCCGGGTCTGGCGGGCACAGCTTGCCCCTTTGCGCATCGGCGATGATGCGCTAGGCGCGGCGCGACGGCATCATCAGAGTAACCGCCATTCGCCAGATCGCCGCCTTGCCCTATCGCACCGAAGGATCGCCGGTCGACGGCGGCGTGCGCGTGCTGCTGGTCACCTCGCGCACCACCCGCCGCTGGGTGATCCCGAAGGGCAACATCGGCACCGGCATGGCCCCGCACGCCGCCGCAGCGCAGGAGGCCGAGGAGGAGGCGGGCGTGCGCGGTGCGATCTGTCCGACCGCGCTCGGCAGCTATCGCTATCGCAAGCGGCGGGGCAGCGGTGCCTCGTTGATGGTGGATGTCGACGTTTTCCCGCTGGCGGTAACCAATGAACTGGATCGCTGGAAGGAGCAGGGGGAGCGCGAGCGCCGCTGGTTCTCGCTTGCCGACGCCGCGGATGCGGTCGAGGAAAGCGATCTGCGCGAACTTATCCGGTCGTTCAGCGCGACCGAGTTCAAGGCTGCCGCCCGGCGGATGTCCATGCTCGGCCGAGTGGCCGCAAAATCGAAGGTCGGATCGATGTTTTCCTGGTTTCAGCGCCTGCTCCCGAGGACGGGCAATTTCTTCGAGATGTTCGAAGCCCATGCACGAACGGTGACGACGGGGGCGGAGGCGATGTGCCGCCTGCTCCAGGGCGGGCCATCCGGCGCGGAGCATATCCGCGAGGTGATCGAGCGCGAGCATGATGCCGACGAGATCACCCGCGAGGTTCTCCAGACCGTCCGCCGGACCTTCCTCACCCCCTTCGATCGCGGCGCCATCACCTCGCTGATCGGCGCAATGGACGACACGATCGACGAGATGCAGGCCGCCGCCCAGGCGATCGACCTGTATCAGGTGACCGACTTCGCGCCGGAGATGAAGGATATGGCCGCGATCATCGTCGATGCGGCGCGGCTGGCTGCCGAGGCGATGCCGCTGCTCCGCGATGTCGCGCAGAACGGCGTGCGCCTCCACGAACTCACCGAACGGCTGGTCCGGATGGAGGGCCATGCGGATGAAATCCACGTCGCCGGCCTCAAACGCTCGCTGCGCGATCACGGCACCACCGACACGCTGCGCTTCGTCGTGGAGCGCGAAATCTACAAGCATCTCGAACGGATCGTCGACGCGTTCGAGGATGTCGCCAACGAGATCGACGGCATCGTCATCGACCACTCGTGACGCTGCGCCCGTCCCATGCATGAACTCGCCTTTCCCCTGCTCGTCGGCCTCATCGGGGTCGCGCTCGCGTTCGATTATCTGAACGGGCTGCACGACGCCGCCAATTCCATTGCCACCGTGGTCGCGACCCGGCTGCTGTCGCCGGTCAAGGCGGTGCTGTTCGCCGCGATATTCAACTTCGCCGCGTACTTCCTGACGATCGCCTTCCCCAGCCTCCACGCCGTGGCCGAAACGATCGGCAAGGGCCTGGTGGACAAGGACGTCATCACGCCCGCGGTGATCTTCGGCGCACTGGGCGGCGCGATGTTCTGGAACATCGTCACCTGGATGCGCGGTATTCCGTCCTCCAGCAGCCACGCGCTGGTTGGCGGGCTGATCGGCGCGGGGGTCGCGCATGCCGGCATCGGCGGCATCCAATGGACCGGACTCAACAAGACCCTGCTGGCGATCGTCCTTTCGCCGATGCTGGGGATGATGCTCGCGATGCTGGTCATGCTGGTCAGCAGCTGGGCACTGGTCCGCGCCACCGCCGTCCAGGCCGAACGCAGCTTCCGCGCGCTGCACCTGGTGTCGTCGGCGGCCTATTCGCTAAGTCACGGGCTGAACGATGCCCAGAAGACGATGGGGATCATCACCGTCCTGCTCTATTCGACCGGACGGCTTCAGGGGCCGTTCGAGGTGCCGCATTGGGTGGCGATCAGCTGCTATGTCGCGATCGCGCTCGGCACGATGACCGGTGGGTGGAAGATCATCGAGACGATGGGTTCGCGCATCACAAAGCTGTCGCAGCACCAGGGGTTCAGCTCCTCGCTGGCCGGTTCGATGGTGCTGTTCACGGCATCCGCACTCGGCATCCCGGTGTCGACCACACATACGATCACCGGCGCGATCATCGGCGCGGGCACCGCCCGCCGCGCGTCCGCCGTGCGCTGGGGCGTGGCGCGCACCGTGGTGATCGCGTGGATCGTCACCATCCCCGCATCGGCCGCGGTGGGCGCCGCCTTTTACGGCCTCACGACGCTGTTCTAGAGTCGTTTCGCTACCAGGTTGATACGCGATTAGCCTCTCCCTTTACGGGCAGGTCCATCGCATATCACCTTTCAGAGTTTATGGGCCTTGATTAGCGAACGCCTCCCGGCGAAGGCCGGGGCCCAGTGCACAGGTCGTGCGACGTCAGGACGAACCTTATCCGTCCAGTTATGCCGCCTGGGCCCGGCCTTCGCCGGGGAGGGGGCGATTTACATCCACGGACTGCGCCATATACAATTCCCCTCCCCCTGAAGGGAAGGGGGAGAGCAAAGCTGGTCGCGAACGACCCGAGCGCTATTTCCCCCCGGCCGCGATCCAGCGGTCGATCTTGGCCTCCAGCACCGGCATCGGCAGCGCGCCCGAATCGAGCACCTGTGCATGGAAGGCGCGCGGATCGAACTTGGTGCCGAGCGCCGCCTTAGCCTTCGCCTTGGCGCGCAGGATGGTCAGCTGCCCGATCTTATAGGCCAGCGCCTGCCCCGGAATCGCGATGTAGCGCTCGACCTCCGCGGTCGCATCGGTGCGGCCCATCGGGGAATTGGCGAGCATGTAGTCGATCGACTGGTCGCGGCCCCATCCCTTGGCGTGGATGCCGGTATCGACGACCAGGCGCATCGCGCGCAGCATCTCGTCGCTCAGCCCGCCCATCCGCTGGTACGGGTCGGTTTCCACGCCGAGTTCGGGCCACAATGTCTCGGCATACAGCGCCCACCCTTCGGCATAAGCCGTGTTGCCGCCGAAGCGCATGAAGGCGGGCAGCGCCGCATTCTCCTGCGCCACGCTGATCTGGAAATGATGCCCCGGCACCGCTTCGTGCAGGTACAGGGTCTCCATCGTCCACAGATAGCGCGACGGCAGGTCGTAGCTGTTGTAATAGAATACCCCCGGCCGCGATCCGTCCGGGGTGCCGCCCTGATATGATCCGCCGGCGTCGGTCTTTTCCTTGAACGGCGGCACCGCACGGATTTCGAGCGGAGTCTTGGGGATGAGCGAGAATTGCTCGCGAATGCGCGCATCGACGCGCTTGCCGATCGCGAAATAGCCATCGCGCACCTGCGTCGCCGACTGCGGCTGGAACCGTTTGTCGGTGCGCATGAAGGTGAAGAACTCGGGCAAACTGCCCTTGAACCCGGCCTTGGTCTTCTGCGCCTCCATTTCCCCCAGGATTCGCGAGACCTCCGACAGGCCGAGCCGATGCACCTCCTCCGCCTTCAGCGGCAGCGTGGTGTTGGATTCGATCAGATACGCATACAGCCTCTCACCGCCAGGCATCCCGCTTAGGCCCACGCTGTCGCGCGCTGCGGCCAGATAGGTGTTGGCCAGGAAGTCGCGCATCCGCCGTTCGGCGGGCAGGATCACGTCGCGAATCTGCGCGGCGTAAGCGGCACGCAGCCGCGCCTGATCGGCGGCGGCGATGCCGGTGGGAAAGGTCTTGATCGGGCCGGCGAAGGTCGATGCCTCGACGCCTTCCTTGATGAGCATGTCGAACTGCGCGATCACATTGCGCACGACCAGCTTGGGCTGGACCACGCCGGTTTTCATGCCCTGGCGAAAGCGGACGATCGCGGCGTCCAGCAACGCGGCATATTGCGCGTTGCGCATCAGATTGTTCTCGTAATCCGCCAGCGTCTTGAACGGTGCCGCGCCGATCCCCGACGCGAATTCGGGATAGAAGGTCTGGAAACCATAGAAATGATCGAGCGGGCGGACGACCGTCAGCGCGACGATCTCCGGGCTGAGCCCGCGCAGCGCCACCTGCGTCTGGTTCTGGAAGACGTCATAGGCGAGCTTGTCGACCGCGGTCAGCTTGGCGCGGTCGATCGCGTTCAGTCCGCGCAGATCGGCCTCCGCCGCGCTGCGCTCGGCCGCAATGGCGCGATCGGACAGCGGATCGCCGAGCCGGTCGGCATAGCGCAGGTCGCCGCGAAAAATCGCCTGGATTGGATTGCGCTTCAGGCTCGCCTCGTCGCTGTCGTAGAACAGCCGCTTCAGCCGCGCGTCCTCCGGGCCGTCGCCGGGCTGCGCCACCGGCGGCGGCAGCGCCTGCGCAAGCGCCGGGGTGGCGGTGGAAAGCGACATCAGCGCGAGCGCAAGAGCCTTGGGAAGCAAGCCGGTATCCTCGAATGACATGCGCGCTTCGTATGGGGCATCGCGCCACCGGGCAAGGGTCGCGCGATGCGGCCTTGCCGGGAACGGGCTTCGGCACCACATTACCTCGCGATGTCGATAGCGATACTCTTCTCTCTGGCCCTTGTCTCTCTGGCCATGCCTGGGCAATCAGCCGCTGCGCAGGGCGCCTGCCCCGCCGCAGGTGGCGCCGCGGTGCAGGTGGACGTGGCCGGGTTCAAGAACCGCGCGGGCGCGGTCCGCGTGCGGCTGTTCGGCCCGCCGGTCGAAAGCTATTTCGACAAGAAGCGCGCGCTGGTCCGCACCGAGATCCCGGTGCCGGCATCGGGTCGCGTGGCCATCTGCGTGCCCGTGTCGCGCCCCGGCCTTTATGCGATCGACGTTCGCCACGACGCCAACGGCAACGGCAAGACCGACCGCAGCGACGGCGGCGGCGCCTCGGGCAATCCCAGGCTGGGGCTGCTGGACGTACTGCTCGGCCGCAAGCCCGATCCGGCCAAGGTCCAGGTACGCGTCGGCGGTGGCGTCACCCACGTGCCGGTCACGCTGATGTATCTGCAGGGCGGTGTGTTCAGGGCGTGGTCGTAAGCGTCGGTTTCGCTTGAAACCACTGCACGATAGCGTCGGCTGCGCGCTGCGATGCCGGGATGTCCGACCGCAGGAATGTCGCCGACCGCGCCGCCTCCTGCGCCGCGCGATAGGCATCTGGCTGGGTCAGTGCGCGATCCAGTGCCGCCGGCAGATCGGTGATTTCGCGCACGACGTCGCCCAGCTGCCAATGTGCGAAATCGGCGTTGCCGCGCCAGTCGGCACCGCTGGCATCCAGGAAGATGGCCGGCCGCGGCCGCACGATCCATTCGTAAATCTGGCTGCTGGCGTCCCCCAGGTAGATGTCGGCGGCACGCGTATAGGTCATGTCGATAGACCGCGTGCTGCCTCGATCGACGATGATGTGGGGCAATCCGCAATACCGTGCCGGCACCTCGCGGCGCCAGCGTATCAGGCGATGTTCGACCGACGCATGAAGACGACGCTGGAACAGCATGACATGCGGTGCGAAGATCAGGTTGAACCGCGACTGACCCGCGAACCACTCGATCACATCTTGCCCCATCGTGTACCAGGACGAAAGAAGCGGGTCGAAATGCGGGTTGTACAGCACCGTAGGGCGATCGTTGTCGAACAGCCTGGGCGGCGGCGGCGCGTCTTCGATCGTGTCGAACTTCGGATAGCCGATCACCGCGTGATTGTCGGGTCGAAGCAGCCCGCCAGCGAGCATGCGGTCACGCACCTTCGTGCCCGACAGCAGCACGAGGTCAAACCCGCGCATGACGGGGCGGAACCCAACCGACCGGTCACCTGCGCCGTGAGGGATCCACACGAACTTCAGCCCGACCAGCCCGAAGCGATCACGCAGCAGCAGCGAGGTCGTCTCCGGCGTCACCAGCACGTCGAGCGCCGCGAACGCCGAAAGATTCTCGCGCAGCACCGCCACCCGGCGAAACGGGGCGACGAAGCGCAATCCGCGATCCAGCGCCTCGGCGACCCGGCCAATCCGCAGATCCACGAAGCGGACGGAGGTCGCCGCGTCGCCGATGAGCAGGCGAACCCGTGCTTCCTGGTTGGGCGATGATGTCAGGACGGTCACTTCCACCCCGGCATGGCGCACCAGTTCGGCGATGACCGGCGCTGTGTGGCTGATCTGATGCAGGGCATCGTGATTATAGAGGAAGCCGACCTTCATCGTGCGAGAAACGCGACGATGGCCTCTGCCGCCCGCCGGGCTGCGCCCGGACTGGTATCCCCCAGGCTCTCTGCGGCCATCGCCGCCTGACGATCGCGGTACAGCGCGTGGCGCGCGGGTGCGGCATGGATCGCGGCCATCAGATCGGCCGGATCGTCGACGACATCGCCCAGATGCCAATGCGCGAAGCTGGGATCATCGCGCCAGTCGATCCCGTGCGCGTTCAGGAAGACGCACGGCCGCGGCACGGCCAGGAACTCGTAGACCTGGCTGCTGACATCGCCGACGTAGATATCGGCTGCCGCGGCATAGCTCATGTCGACCGAACGATCCGATCCCGGATCGACCAGCACGTTTCCGGTGCTGCGCGCGCGCCAGCGTCCGCGAACCGCCTCGCTGCGCCGGCGGAACAGCTTGACGTGCGGTGCGACGATCAGGTTCATCCGCTCATCCTTGGCAAATCCGGCCAGCATCGGTTCGATGAACCGTTGCCAGGAGGTCAGGCGCGGTTCCTTGTGCGCGTTGTATAGAGCGATCGGGCGATTCTCGGCGAAGGCAACGGGGGCGGTTTCGGCGATGCGGCTCGCGGTGTCGAGCTTGACCGATCCGGTCAGCGCATGATCGCCCTCCCGCACCAATCCTTGCTCCAGCATGCGACGCGCGGTCTTGCGTCCCGCCAGAAGCACGAAGTCGAACGTCGCGATCCGCGGAATGTAGCCGCGCGCGCGGTCGCCGAAGCCGTGCGGGCTATAGATCAGCCGCGGGTGCCGCGCACCCAGCCGGCGCAGGGCCGCGACGGTGTTCTCGACCGCGAATACCGCGTCGTAGCCGTCGAGTTCGGCCACATTGTCGCGCATCACCAAATCCTTGAACATCCCCAGCATCCGCAGCTGCTGCAGCGCGCGCGTGGGCAGGGAGCGATGCAGCCGCCGGTAGTCCGCAGGCGGTGCGTCATAGGCGGCCCGGACGCGCTCCAGATGGTGCGGCGTTTCAGGATCGTTGAAATAACTGGTGACGCTCACGCCCGGCACTCGCGCGAGTTCGATGGCGATGGCCGCGCCGTGATAGCATTGGTACGCTTCTGCGATATAGAGGAAGGCGATACGCATGCAGCCTGCTGTAGCGCGAGCACGATTGGAAGAAAGCCGTTGAAATCGCCCCTCGGGCACCAGACTCCGTTCGGGCGCGCGCTTCGCAACGTCGGTTGGTTGCTGACCGGCAAGGGGGTCGGTGCGGTGCTCAGCATCGTCTATCTCGCGCTCGTCACCCGCTCGCTGGGCGTCGAGAAGTTCGGCCAGTTCACGCTCGTGCTCAGCACCGCGCAGGCGGTGGCCGCGCTGGTCGGTTTCCAGACGTGGCAGATCGTGGTGCGCTACGGCATGGAGCACCGCGGGCGGGGAGATGTCGGCGCCCTTGGCCGGCTGGTGCGTTTTTGCGCCATGCTCGATCTCGCGGGCGCGCTTGTCGGTTGCCTGATCGCAGGCATCGCGTTGCAGGTCATCCGCTCGCGCCTGGGTTGGTCGATCACCCAAACGCAACAGGGCATGCTGTTCTGCGTCGTCCTGTTGCTGTCGGTACGATCCACCGCGGTGGGCATCCTGCGCCTGCACGATCGCTTCGCGCTGGGCGCGGGTGCCGATGCGGTGACGCCCGTCGTCCGCTTCGTCGGCGCGCTGGCGGCGGTGTGGACCAAGGCGACGGTCAGCGGCTTCCTGGTCGCCTGGGCGGTGTCCGAACTGATGACCGCCCTGGTCTATTGGATCGGCGCGACGCGGACCGCGCCGGGCCTGTTCGGGCGCTGGCGCGACACCATGCGCGCGCCGATGGAGAATGCGGGGCTGTGGCATTTCGCCCTTGTCACCAACGTCAACTCGACGCTCGGCGCCGCCAGCCGCCAGTTCGTCGTCGTGCTCGTGGGCCTGTTCACCGGAGCGGCGGCGGCGGGCAACTACCGCCTGGCCTATCAGCTCAGCCAGTCGCTGGTCCGCCTGTCCGACGTTTTCGCACGCGGCATCTTCCCCGAATTCTCCCGCGCTCATGCCGGTGGCGCGAAGGCGGGGGAGGGATTGCTGACGCTGGTCCGGCAATCCACCCGGCTGGCGACCGGCGTGGGGCTGGTGACGTGCGTGCTGGTGCCGATCCTCGGCCAGCCCGCGCTGCTGCTGATCGCAGGCCAGAGCTACATCGGCGCCTACCCGATCCTCGTCATCCTGGGCATCGCGGCGGGGTTGGACATCATGGCGGCGGGTTTCGAACCCGTGCTGATGGGCACCGGGCGGGCAGGGCAAGTCCTCGGCATCCGGACGATCGCCACTGCCGCGCTGTTCGGCGGGGTCGTGCTGCTGATGCCCAGGTTCGGCGTGTTCGGTGCGGGGATCGCGACGTTGATCGCATCGGCTTTGGCGTTCGCGCTGTTCGCGCGCGCCGCCATCAGGGTGACGCGCGGCGTGGCCGCGGCACGGCACCGGACGTGAATATCGACTGATTGCGACGATCCGTGCCGCTACGCGTGGCGCCGCCGTCTCCCACCCCAAAAGCGCCACAATTCGCGCGCGATACCGAAGCGGTCGGGAACCATCGCGTCGTGGCAGCTCTTTGCTACATCCGTATGACCCCGTAATGACGTTTCGGAGAATGTGCCGTTCATGACGCCTGACCTGTCGCTGAGGCTGGACCGCACGGGGGGCGGCGCGTTGCGCCTGCCGGACGATTTCGTCGCGCTTCCGACGCATCGGCTTGAACGATATCGCCTCGCGCCGCGGCGCGGGCTGAAGATCGGCGTGATCCGCAACGCAAAGGCGCGCCGCAACATCGATCGCGCGGGTCCGCATGCCACGCTCGACGCCGATTGCGCGATGCCGCTGTCCTACGACGAACTCCACCGCGTACTCGCGACTTTCGCGCGCGACGGCATCAGCGCGCTGGTCATCAACGGCGGTGACGGCACCGTCCGCGACGTACTGACCGCCGCGGCGCGCTATTTTCACGACGGCTTTCCCCGCATCGCGCTCGTGCCGTCGGGCAAGACGAACGCGCTCGGCTATGATCTGAACATCCCGAAGGGCTGGACCGAACAGGCCGCGATCGAGGCACTGCGTGCGGGGCGGGTCGAACAGCGGGCGCCGCTGGAGATTTGGCGCAGCGGCGCTCGCCATGCGGAACAGCGCGGCTTCATCTTCGGCGCCGGCGCATTCGTGCGTGCCACTGCGCTGGCGCAGGACACCCATCGCCTGGGCGCCTTCAATGGACTGGCGGTCGGCCTCTCGGTCGCAGGCGCCATTGCTCAGACGATTTTCGCAGGCGGCGACAACGTCTGGCGGCGCGGCACCCGGATGCGCATCGCACCCGCCCATGCGAACGCGACCGATGGCGCCCGGTATCTGCTGTTCGGATCGACGCTTCACCGCCTCCCGCTCGACATCCGGCCGTTCGGTCGCCCGCGCGCCGGCCTGAAGACCCTGACGATCGACGCACCGCCGGCCAGGCTGGCGCGCGCGCTGCCGTCGGTTCTCGCCGGCTATGATCTTCCCCCAGGCGGTGGTTATCGCCGCGACGATGGCGAGGCGTTCGCGCTCGCGATCGACGGGGATTTCATCCTCGACGGAGAAACCTTCGCGGGCGGCGACATGATCCTGCGCCACGGCGCGCCGATCCGCTTCGCCGTGCCGTGACCGACCGGCTGACCGCGATGCTCTCGCGGGAGCTTGCGGCGGCCGTCCCCGACGAGATCGCGAGCGCCGCGGCGACTTTGGCGGAGGAACTGGGCGGGGTTGCGGTGCTGTTCTACGGATCGGTCCTGCGCACGGGCGATCTCGACGGCGTGCTCGATTTCTACGTCCTGACCGCCGCTGCCCGCGGATCGCCGCTGCGCCGCGCGGGCCTGCGCTGGCTCTGGCCTGACGTCAGCTTTCACGAACTTCACGTCGGCTGTCGCCTGGTGCGCGCCAAGGTCGCGACGATGCCGATCGAAACCTTCGAGCAAGCCTGTCGCGGCGCCTTCGTCGACACGACGGTCTGGACGCGGTTCGTTCAGCCGGCCGCCCTGGTCTGGCAGGACGGGGAGGGGAGTGCCGCCCGTGTCCGCACCGCCATCGCCGACGCGGCGATCACCGCGGCGCGCTTCGCTGCGGCGCTCGGGGCCGCACGGGGCGAACCGCTCGACTATTGGGCCGCGCTGTTCCGCCAGACCTACCGCGCCGAACTCCGCGTGGAGGCGCCGGGCCGCGAGCGCGAAATCCTGCGCCACGATCCCGCACGCTACGCCGCGCTGCTGCCCGCCGCATGGGCAGCGGATGGCATAGCCTGTGACCGCACCGACGGATTGCTCGTGCCCCGGCTCGATCCGGGGCGTCGCCGCACTATCGTGCGCGCATGGCGGAAACGGGCGCGGTTGGGCCGACCGCTCAATGTCGCCAGGTTGGTCAAGGCAGCCTTCACCTTCGAAGGCGCGGCGCGCTATGGTCTGTGGAAGGTCGCGCGGCACACCGGCGTCGATCTGCCGCTCACGCCTTGGCGAGAGCGGCATCCGATACTCGCCGCGCCGGGCGTCTTCTGGCGCGTATTGCGGGCGCGGCGTCCATGACCCCGCCGGCGCGCTTCGACGCGATCGTCCTCGCCGGGTCGCGCGGCGGCGCCGATCCGCTCGCGGAATATGCCGGGGTCGCGGACAAGGCGCTGATCCAGATCGGTGGTCACACCATGCTCGCGCGGGTCGTCTCGGCGCTGCGAGAGGCGGGGGCGAGGCGCATCCTCGTCGTCCATTCCTCCGATGCGGTTCGCGATTCCGCCCTCACGCTCGGTGCCGAGATACTTGCCGGCGCCAGCGGCCCGAGCGAGAGCGCCGCGCGCGCGCTCGACCTGCTCGGCGCCCCCGTCCTGCTCACCACCGCGGATCACGCGCTGCTGCGGCCCGAGTGGATCACCGCCTTTCTCGCCGCCGTCCCGCCCGACGCCGACGTCGCCGCCCTGCTCGCCAGCCGCGCCGTGATCGAAGCGGCGGTGCCCGAGACGAAGCGCACGTACCTGCGCTTTGCCGACGGCGCTTGGTCCGGCTGCAACCTTTTCTGGCTCGCCACCCCGCGCGCGGGGGAAGCGATCGGCTTGTGGCGGGAGGTCGAGGGTGATCGCAAGCGCCCGTGGCGGATCGTCCGCCGGCTGGGGCCACGCCTGCTGCTGCGCTATCTCGCCGGGCGGCTGCCGCTGTCCGCCGCGCTCGCCCACATCGGTGCGCTCGCGGGGGTGCGCGCAGCAATGGTGGCGAGCGACTTCGGCCTCGCCGCGGTCGATGTGGACAAGCCCGCCGATCTCGATCTCGTCCGCCGACTGCTGGCGTAGAGGGTCAGCGCGGCGGATCGAAAAGGAAGCTGTTGATGCTAAGCCGCCCCGTCTGCGGATCGGCGGGGAGCAGGGTGCCCGCCGCGATATGGGCGCAATGGAGCGCGTGGCTGCGATAGATGAGCGCGCGATTGGGCCGTGCTTCATAGGCGGCGATCTGCTCATACAGCGGCGTGTCGCCCGCTATATACGCCGCCGGGGGCAGGCCGTGCTCGGCCACCCCCGTCCGCAACGCTGCATCGAACGCGGGGAACCGCGCCGCATCGACCGTCTCGAACCCCGTCTTGCGCTGCCGGTAGAATGCGGTGCCGCCCTGATCGGCGCCCGAGAGATAGATCAGGATCGCCAGCCGGTCCGGCTCCAGCCCGTCGACATGCGGCAACCGCTGGATCGGTGCCAACGCCTCGGGCGGAGTGGTGACGATCGAGAAATAACATTCGAACACCTGCGGCACCGGCGCCAGCGCGAAGGTGTCGCCGATCAGCGCGGCCAGTTCGACCCGCATCTCGATCGCCGCCGCTGCGGGGACGAGCGCGCGCAATCCGGGATAATGCGGCCCGATCTGCCGGTACGCCGCCTGCGCCGCCAGATCGCGCCAGCGCTCCGGCGCCGCCAGCATGTCGTCGATCACGATGACCGGCTGCGCTTCGCTGCCCTGGTGCTCGACGCGGACCGCGGCGTGTGGATTGAGTAGGGTCATTGTGCCCGCTTGTTCCACCATTCGTCATCACCGCGCAACGCCGGGTCGTGCGGCGAACGCCTTCGCCTCCGTCAATCCTTTTGCCCTCGGCGGAACCCGGACCGGTTCACCCTTGTTCAACGCTGCGTGCCTCGGGCAGGCAATCAGGGATAAAGCAAGATGAAGACGACGTTTTTTGCAGGGGCAGGCTTGCTGCTGACGGTTTCCGCCGGAGCGCTGGCGCAGTCGCCGCCCTCGATCAACGCCGCTCCGCCGCCGCAGCCCCCCGTCGCCCAGACGGTGCCGCCGCCGGCCGCTGCCGACATGCAGGCGGTCCTCGACGCGATGGTGACGCTGGGCGCAAAGCCGATCGAGATGCTGACCCCGGTGGAGGCGCGGCTGCAACCGACGGCAACCGACGCGGCGCGGACTGTGATGCGCAAGCAGGGCTTGTCAACCGCACCCGATCCGGCCGTGACGACCCAGGATCTCGCTTATGGCGCCGACGACATGCAATATGCGCGCATCTACAAACCCGTCGCGGCCGCAGGCGCTGCGGCGCTGCCGATAATAGTCTATTATCACGGTGGCGGTTTCGTGATCGCCGACGTCAACGTCTATGATCCGACGCCGCGCTTCCTCTCCAAGCAGTTGAACGCCATCGTCGTCTCGGTCGAATACCGCCACGCGCCCGAAGCCAAGTTCCCGGCGCAGCACGACGATGCGGCGGCGGCCTATCGCTGGGTGCTCGACAATGCCGCGGCCTGGGGCGGAGACACGGCAAAGATCGCGCTGGCGGGCGAGAGTGCCGGCGGCAATCTGGCCGTCGCCACCGCGATCTTTGCGCGCGACAACCGGCTGACCGCGCCGGTCCATATCCTGGCGGTCTATCCGATCGCCAACAGCGACATGATGCTGCCGTCCAAGCAGGATTCGGCCAAGGCAAAGCCGCTGAACACCCCGATGCTGAACTGGTTCGGCTATTATTATTCCCGGACCAAGGCCGATCAGATGGACCCGCGCGTCAACCTGGTGCGCGCCAACCTGCGCGGCCTGCCGCCCACGACCATCGTCAACGCACAGATCGACCCACTGCGGTCGGACGGAGAGACGCTGGAAAATGCGATGCGCGCGGCGGGCGACCGGGTCGAGCGGCGCACGTTCGAGGGCGTGACCCACGAATTCTTCGGCATGGGGAAGGTCGTGCGCGGTGCCTACGACGCCGAGCTCTACGCGGTCGATCGCCTCAAGACCGCATTTGGCATCCCGCGCCAGTAAAAAGTCGATCAGGAGACCATCATGAAACTCGCCATCACTACCGCCCTCATCTTTGCGGGCGCGGCGCCCGCTGCCGCGCAGGTCATGCCGCCCGCGCAATATGTGAAGAACGCCGGCGCCAGCGATCTGTACGAGATCACGTCGAGCCGCACGGTGCTCGAATCCACCGCCGACCCGAAGGTTCGCTCGTTCGCCCAGATGATGATCGCGCATCACACGAAGAGCACCGCAGCCGTGAAAGCGGCTGCCACGCGGGCAAGGGTGCGGGCGCCCAAGCCGATGCTCAACCCCGTGCAGGCCGAACTCGTCGCGCAGTTGCGGGCCGAGACGGGTACGGCGCGCGACACGACCTATATCGCGCAGCAGCGTCAGGCGCACGGGCAGGCGCTGGCGCTGCAACAGGCTTATGCCAGTGAGGGCAAGGCCGCGCCGCTGAAGGCTGCGGCCACGAAGATCGTTCCCGTGGTCAAGAGCCACATCGCGATGCTCAAGACGATGTGACCGACGCCGCGGCCCGGCGGACCGTCGGACCGCAGCAATGACTGACCTGGATCAAGTGCTTGCGTCGATGCGCATATTGTCTGGAACCGCATGCGCGTCTCGCGCGGTTCTGCCATTTATCGACACGGAGAATGCCATGACCGACAAGGTCCAGACGGATGACGCCCCGCCCACTACGTCCAAACGTGGCGGCGATGCTGGGGTAGCCCGCGCGGTGACGATCAACCGCCCGGTGGCCGAGGTTTATGCCTATTTCCGCGACTTCGCGCAGCTGCCCAGCTTCATGGAAAATGTCGTGCGGATCGACGTCCACGACGCCATCCGCTCGCACTGGGTCGTCAAGGCACCCGGCGGCAAGACCGTCGAATGGGACGCCCGCGTCACTCATGAGGAGCCGAACCGGCTGATCGCCTGGACCTCCGAAGAGGGCGCCGACGTGCCCAATTCAGGCCATGTCGTGTTCCAAGACGCCGGGTCGCGCGGCACGATCGTCACCGCCACGATCCGTTACGACCCGCCCGGCGGCGCGATCGGCAAGCTGGTCGCCAAGATGTTCCAGCGGGAACCCGCGATCCAGGCGCGCCGCGACCTGCGCCGCTTCAAGCAATTGCTCGAAACCGGTGAGATCGCCACCGCCGCGATGAACCCCGCCCAACGCGAAAGGGAGGACGCCTGATGCGCGCCTTGGCCTGGCATGGAAAGCACGACGTCCGCATGGACACCGTTCCCGATCCCGAGATCGTCAATCCGCGCGATTGCATCATCAAGGTCACCTCGACCGCGATCTGCGGGTCGGACCTCCACCTTTACGACCATTATATCCCGACGATGCAAGCGGGCGATGTACTCGGCCATGAATTCATGGGCGAAGTGGTCGAGGTCGGCGCGAAATCGACCCTGAAGAAGGGCCAGCGCGTCGTCGTGCCGTTCACGATCGCGTGCGGCAGCTGCTTCCACTGCGGCAAGCATCAATATTCGGCCTGCGAGAACGGCTTGCCCGCCGATAACCAGGACATCGCGCAGGAGGCTTACGGCCATCCGATGGCGGGATTGTTCGGCTACAGCCACATGACCGGCGGCTACGCCGGCGGCCAGGCGGAATATGTCCGCGTGCCGTTCAGCGACGTCGGCCCGATTGTCATCCCCGACGGCATCGAAGACGACAAGGTGCTGTTCCTTTCCGACATTCTGCCGACCGGTTGGCAGGCGGCGGAAAATGCGCAGATCGAGCCGGGGGATACCGTCGCGGTCTGGGGTTGTGGCCCTGTCGGCTTGTTTGCGGTGCAATCGGCGTTCCTGATGGGCGCCGAGCGCGTTATCGCGATCGACCATTTCCCGACACGCCTGGCGCTGGCCGCCAAGTTCGGCGCGGAGACGATCAACTTCGAGCAGACCGACACCTACGAAGCGCTGATGCTGATGACCGGCGGCATCGGCCCCGATGCGGTTATCGACGCGGTCGGGCTGGAGGCGCACGGCCTGTTCGTCGACAATGTCGTCGATCAGATAAAGGCGTCGACCTTCCTCGGCACCGATCGCATCCACTCGATCCGCCAGGCGATCATCGCCTGCCGCAAGGGCGGGCGGGTGTCGATGCCCGCGGTCTATGGCGGTTTCGTCGACAAGTTCCCGCTCGGCGCGTTCATGGAGAAGGGGCTGACCCTCAAGACGGGCCAGACCCACGTGCAGCATTACATGCCTGGCCTGCTGAACGCTATTCTGGAGGGCAAGATCGACACGACCTTCCTGATCTCGCACCGCATGGACCTCGAACAGGCGCCGCATGCCTATAAAATGTTCAAGGATCACCAGGATGAGTACACCAAGATCGTACTGAAGCCCGGCATGAGCGGCACGTCGGCAGCGTAGCTGGCGACGAGACCGCGATAGCCGGACGGCCTCGGCCTGCCGAGGGCCGACGACGCGGCTTTGTCGCGGCGACCCATTCAAAGGAGACAGACAGATGGCCAACAAATTCGCGATCATCACCGGCGCCTCGACCGGCATCGGTTTCGAACTGGCGACGCTCGCCGCAAAGAACGGTTACGACATTCTCGTCGCGGCAGACGAACCGCTGATCGACGCGGCGGCGGCGGACTTCAAGCAGTTCGGCACCGACGTGCAATCCGTGCAGGCCGATCTGTCGACCATCGAAGGCGTGGATCAGCTCCTCGCCGCGGCCGGCGGGAGGCAGATCGACGTGCTCTGCGCCAATGCGGGCCATGGTCTCGGCCACGCCTTCCTCGATCAGGATTTGGCGGACTGGCGCAAGGTCGTCGACCTGAACGTCATCGGCACCGCCTATACGCTGCAGAAAGTCCTGAAGCAGATGGTCGCGCGCAACGACGGCAAGGTGCTCGTGACCGGCTCGATCGCGGGCTACATCCCCGGCAGCTTCCAGGCGGTGTACAACGGCACCAAGGCGTTCGTGGACAATTTCGTCTCGGCGATCCAGAACGAGATCAAGGATGCGGACGGCGTTACCCTGACCAATCTGATGCCCGGTCCGGTGGAGACCGAATTCTTTGCGCGCGGCGGCATGCTCGATACCGATGTCGGCACCGATCCCAAGAAGAGCGACCCCGCCGACGTGGCGAAGGACGGCTGGGATGCGCTGATGGCGGGCAAGGCGTCCATCGTCTCGGGCTGGAAGAACAAGCTTCAGGTCGCGACGGCGAATGTCACCCCCAACGCGGTACTCGCGGAGCGCCATCGCAAGATGGCCGAGCCGGGCACCGCCAAGAACTGAGATATAGGTTTGGGGCGGCGCGCGGGCGTCGTCCCGAACCCTGTTGCGTATCCATCCCCCCTTGCGAACTGGCGCGGGAGCGGCGACACGCGGCTCCGGGAGGATCGGAGCCAGATGAACGATTTCGACTTCGCGTTGGGAGAGACCGCGGACATGATCCGCGACACCACGCGTCGCTTTGCCGCAGAACGCATCGCGCCACTTGCGCAGCGGATCGACGCCGAGGATTGGTTTCCGCGCGCGCTATGGCCGGAGATGGGCGCGCTCGGCCTGCACGGCATCACCGTGCCGGAGGAAAATGGCGGGCTGGGTCTCGGCTACCTCGATCACGTCGTCGCCATCGAGGAGGTCAGCCGCGCCTCCGCCTCGGTCGGCCTCAGCTACGGCGCGCATTCCAACCTGTGCGTCAACCAGATCGCGCGCTGGGCGTCCCCTGAGCAGAAAGCGAAATATCTGCCCAGGCTGGTTTCCGGTGAACACGTCGGCAGCCTCGCCATGTCCGAGGTCGGAGCGGGTTCCGACGTCGTCTCGATGAAGTTGCGCGCCGATGCCACGGGCGATGGCTATGTGCTCAACGGCACCAAATTCTGGATCACCAACGCCGCCTTTGCAGACACGCTGGTTGTGTACGCCAAGACCGGCGAAGGAAGCCGCGGCATCACCGCCTTCCTGATCGACCGCGACATGCCAGGCTTCTCGATCGGCCAGAAGATCGACAAGATGGGCATGCGCGGCAGCCCGACCGCCGAACTGGTGTTCGAAGATTGCCACGTTTCCGAAGCGCAGGTCATGGGGCCGCTGAATGGCGGCGTCGGCGTGCTGATGTCGGGGCTGGACTACGAACGCGCGGTGCTGGCCGGTATTCAGCTCGGCATCATGCAGGCATGCCTCGACGTCGTCCTCCCCTATATCCGCGAGCGTCGCCAGTTCGGGCAACCGATCGGCACGTTCCAGCTGATGCAGGCCAAGGTCGCGGACATGTACGTCGCGTTGAACAGCGCGCGCGCCTATGTCTATGCGGTCGCGCGCAGCTGCGATGCCGGCCGGACGACGCGTTTCGATGCGGCCGGCGCCATCCTGCTGGCGAGCGAGAATGCGGTGAAGGTCGCGCTCGAAGCCATCCAGGCGCTGGGCGGCGCAGGCTATACGAAGGACTGGCCTGTCGAACGCTTTCTGCGCGACGCCAAATTGCTCGACATCGGAGCCGGCACCAACGAAGTCCGCCGCATGCTGATCGGCCGCGAACTGATCGGCGCGGCCGAACGGGTGGCGCAGTGATCGCCACTCTAGTCCTCCCCGAGCTTCGCTCGGGGAGGGGGACCGCTCGCGAAGCGAGTGGTGGAGGGGCAAAGCCGCAGGCGAGACGCGTGGGGCGCTGCCCCTCCACCACGACGCTACGCGCCGCGGTCCCCCTCCCCAAGCGAGCTTGGGGAGGATCAGAAACATGACCGCCCTCGTCCTCACCACCGCGCTGTCCCCCGAAGCCGAAACCACCCGCGCCAACGCCGCCCACAACCGCGCGCTTGCCGCATCTCTCCGTGAAAAAGTCGCCATCTCGGCCCTCGGTGGCAACGAGAAGTCGCGCGAGCGCCACACCGCGCGCGGCAAATTGCTCCCGCGCGACCGCGTCGAGCGCCTGCTCGATCCCGGCAGCCCCTTCCTGGAGATCGGTCAGCTCGCCGCGAACGGCCTCTACGACGGCGAAGTCCCAGGCGCAGGGATCATCGCCGGCATCGGCCGCGTCTCGGGCCGCCAATGCATGATCGTCTGCAACGACGCGACGGTGAAGGGCGGCACCTATTACCCGCTGACCGTCAAGAAGCACTTGCGCGCGCAGGAGATCGCGCAGGAAAACCGCCTCCCCTGCATATATCTGGTCGACAGCGGCGGCGCGAACCTGCCGCACCAGTCGGAGGTCTTCCCCGACCGCGACCATTTCGGCCGCATCTTCTTCAACCAGGCCAACATGTCGGCGCTCGGCATCCCACAGATCGCCTGCGTCATGGGCAGCTGCACCGCGGGCGGCGCCTATGTGCCCGCGATGAGCGACGAGACGGTGATCGTTCGCGGGCAGGGCACCATCTTCCTCGCCGGCCCGCCGCTGGTGAAGGCCGCGACGGGAGAGGTCATCAGCGCGGAGGAACTGGGCGGCGCCGATACCCACGGCCGCCGCTCGGGCGTGGTCGATCATGTCGCCGAGAGTGACGAACATGCGCTGACGATCGTCCGCGACATCGTCTCGACGCTGGCACCTGCAAAGAAGGCCGACGTCAATCTGCGCCCCCCCCGGCCGCCCAAATTCGCCGCGGAGGACCTGTACGGCATCATCCCGCAAGACGTCCGCGCACCTTATGACGTCCACGAGATCATCGCCCGGCTGGCCGACGGGTCCGAATTCCACGAATTCAAGGCGCTGTACGGCGCGTCCTTGGTCTGCGGGTTCGCGCATATCTGGGGGATGCCGGTCGCGATCCTCGCCAACAACGGCGTGCTGTTCAGCGAAAGCGCGCAGAAGGGCGCACACTTCATCGAACTCGCGCAGCAACGCCACATCCCGCTGCTGTTCCTCCAGAACATTTCGGGCTTCATGGTCGGCGGCCGATACGAGGCGGAGGGCATCGCCAAACACGGCGCCAAGCTCGTCACGGCGGTCGCCACCGCCAGCGTCCCCAAGATCACGGTGTTGATCGGCGGCAGCTTCGGTGCGGGCAATTACGGCATGTGCGGCCGCGCCTATTCGCCGCGCTTCCTCTTTACCTGGCCCAACGCGCGGATCAGCGTGATGGGCGGCGAGCAGGCGGCCAGCGTGCTCGCCACCGTCCACCGCGACGCCGAGACGTGGACGCTGGACGAAGCCGAGGCCTTCAAGGCCCCCGTCCGCCAGAAATACGAGGACGAAGGCAACCCCTATTACGCCACCGCGCGGCTATGGGACGACGGCATCATCGACCCCGCCCAGACCCGCGATGTCCTGGGCCTGGCCCTGGCGGCCACCCTCGAAGCCCCGATCCCGGAGGCACCCCGCTTCGGGGTGTTCCGGATGTGAGGGGGCGGGTCGGCTCAGTCCTCCCCAAGCTCTGCTTGGGGAGGGGGACCGCCCGGCGCAGCCGGGTGGTGGAGGGGCAGGCGCGCTGTAGCGGCGACGACGATGGCCACAAGAACCGAGTCCAGATCGGCGTAGAGTTTACTAGCCGGTATCCGCAGCGTTGCGACACCGAACTGCCTCAACCATGCGTCGCGCTCGGCATCCCATGCGGGTGCGTCGCCGCGGTCGTGGAATGCCCCATCCACCTCAATCGCCAATCGTGCGGCGGCGCAGTAGAAATCGAGCACATACCGTCCCGCCGGATGCTGCTTGCGGAACTTCAGCCCGCCGGGACGGGACCGAAGCTCGCACCACAGTTTCACTTCGGCAGGCGACATCTCGCGGCGCAGCTTGCGCGCGCGACGCACCGTCTCACCCGGTTTCTTCGGTATCGGCATCGCCCCTCCACCACCGCGCTGCGCGCGGCGGTCCCCCTCCCCAAGCATAGCTTGGGGAGGACAGGAATGCAGCCATGATCCAGTCCCTCCTCATCGCCAATCGCGGCGAGATCGCGTGCCGGATCATCCGCACCGCGCGCCGCCTCGGCATCCGCACCGTCGCGGTCTATTCCGATGCCGACGCACAGGCGCTCCACGTCGCCCAGGCCGACGAAGCGGTCCACATCGGCGCCAGCCCCGCGCGCGAAAGCTACCTCGTCGGCGACCGCATCATCGCCGCCGCGCAGGCGACCGGGGCGCAGGCGATCCACCCCGGCTACGGCTTCCTCAGCGAAAACGCCGACTTCGCGCAGGCCGTGATCGACGCCGGCCTGATCTGGGTCGGCCCGCGCCCGGACAGCATCCGCGCGATGGGGCTGAAGGACGCCGCCAAAGCGCGGATGATCGCCGCTGGCGTTCCCGTCACTCCCGGCTATCTGGGTGAGGATCAATCCCCCGATCGCCTCGCCCGCGAGGCCGAGGCGACCGGCTATCCCGTCCTCATCAAGGCAGTTGCCGGCGGTGGCGGCAAGGGCATGCGCCGCGTCGAGGCACACGCCGATTTCGCCGACGCGCTCGCCTCCTGCCGCCGAGAAGCCGCATCGAGCTTCGGCGACGACCGCGTGCTGCTGGAAAAATACATCCTCTCGCCGCGCCACATCGAGGTGCAGGTCTTCGGCGACACCCACGGCAACCTCGTCCACCTGTTCGAGCGCGACTGCTCGCTCCAGCGCCGTCACCAGAAGGTGATCGAGGAAGCCCCCGCGCCCGGCATGGACGAAGCGACGCGCGCAGCGGTGTGCGGCGCGGCCGTGCGTGCGGCCAAGGCGGTCGATTATGTCGGCGCCGGCACGATCGAGTTCATCGCCGACGCCTCCGAAGGCCTGCGCGCCGATCGCATCTGGTTCATGGAGATGAACACCCGCCTCCAGGTCGAGCACCCGGTCACCGAGGAGATCACCGGCGTCGACCTGGTCGAATGGCAATTGCGCGTGGCAAGCGGGGAGCCGCTGCCCAGGCGGCAGGACGAACTGGCTATAAACGGCTGGGCGATGGAGGCGCGGCTGTATGCCGAAGACCCGGCGAAGGGGTTCCTGCCGAGCATCGGCAAGCTGGAAGTTTTGCGCTTCCCGCACGACGCTCGCGTCGAAACAGGAGTCGAGGAAGGTAGCGCGGTGTCGCCCTTCTACGATCCGATGATCGCCAAGCTGATCGTTCACGCGCCAGAGCGAGAGGCTGCAGCGGCGGCGTTGTCTCACGCATGCGCCCAAGTTCGTTGCGCACCGGTGAGTAGCAATGCATGGTTCTTGTACAGGCTGCTCGGCACGGAGGCATTTACGACCGCCGCGATCACGACGGGAACAATCGACGCGCTAGGAGACGCGCTCGTTGCACGCCCGCAGCCGAGCACCGACCTTCTTCAAGCGGCCGCCCAGGGAGCACTGTGGCGCCATGTGGTCGCCGATGACACGGAGTCGATGCGCGGCCTGTTCGGCTTCCGTCTGAACGCCAATCCGGTGCGTTCGGCTCTCTTATCAATCGATGGCGAAGCCCGCGCGGTTTCGATCGACTTTGCTGCGTCCGAACGATTCTGGGATCGGCCGTTCTGGTCCCACCAAGCGGATCGGTATTTTGAAGACGGGGCGGTCTTCACCATAGAGCCATTCCGAACAGCAGTTTCGGCGGTAGGCGCTGCCGCCGACGGCGCGATCCTCGCTCCCATGCCGGGCCGCGTCATCGCAGTTGACGTTGCGAAGGGCGACCATGTCGCCAAGGGTCAGAAGCTGGTCACCCTCGAAGCCATGAAGATGGAACACGCGCTTGTCGCGCCGTTCGACGGCATCGTCGCGGAATTGAACGCCACCGAAGGCGCTCAGGTGGTCGAGGGGACGACGCTGGTGCAGGTGGATCGAAGTCAGGGATAGTCGCCCTCACCCTTCCCACTCGGCTACGCCGAGCGGGCCCCTTCCCTCTCCCGGCGGGAGAGGGAAGGAGCGCCGAAGGCGCGGAAGGGTGAGGGCGATGACAAGGAGACGAACTATGCCGGGCCGCCACTATGACCAATGGACCGTCGGCGACACGCTGGCCCACGATATCCGTCGCACGGTCACCGAAACGGACAATCTGCTGTTCAGCGTCATGACCCACAATCCGCAGCCGCTGCACATCGACGCGGAGGCCGCCGCGGCGAGTGAGTTCGGCCGTATCCTCGTCAACGGCACCTTCACCTTCGCGCTGATGGTCGGGCTGTCGGTCGGCGACACCACGCTCGGCACGCTCGTCGCCAACTTGGGCTACGACAAGCTGGTGATGCCCAACCCGGTCTTCATCGGCGACACGATGCGCGCAGAGACCGAAGTGGTCGAACTGCGCGACAGCCGCTCTCGTCCGAACGCCGGGCTGGTTACCTTCCGCCACCGCCTGAAGAACCAGCGCGGTCAGATCGTCTGCGAATGCCTGCGCACCGCCTTGCTCGCGCGCTCGGCGCCGGTCGCGGCATGAAGACCGTCCTCGCCGCCCTCCTCGGCCTCCTCGCCACCCCCGCCGCCGCGCAATCCGTCCGCCCGCGAACGATCCTCTTCATCGGCAACAGCTTCACCCAGGGCGCGCTGTCCCCGGTTCGCCGCTACCGGCCCGAAACCGTCACCGACCTGACGCGCGAAGGGCAGGGCGGTGTGCCGGCATTGTTCAAGACCTTTGCCGAGCAAGCGGGGCTGTCCTACGCCGTCAGCCTGGAGACTCAGGGTGGGCGGACGCTCGGCTTCCACTACGACCAGCGGCGACAGCTGTTCGCGCGCGCGTGGGACGTGGTCGTGCTTCAGGAATACAGCACGCTCGACCCCGAACGGCCGGGCGACGCCACTGCCTATCAGCGAGACGCGGTGCGGCTTGCGCAGTTTTTCACCCGCGCCAACCCCGCCGTCGATGTCGAACTCGTCGCCACCTGGACCCGCGCCGATCTCACCTATCGCCCCGGCAGCCCGTGGTCGGGCCGCCCGGTCGGGGCGATGGCGAGCGATCTTGCGGCGGCGGCCCGCACGGTTCGCGCCGCCTCCCCCGACATCGACGGTGTCATCGCCGTAGGTGAGGCATGGAACCGCGCCTTCGCCCAGCGGATAGCCGACGCGAACCCCTATGACGGCATAGGCTTCGGCCAGGTCGATCTCTGGGCGCACGACCAATATCACGCCAGCGTCCACGGCTATTATCTCGAAGCGCTGATGATCTTCGGCAAGGTGACCGGCGTCGATCCACGCTCGCTGGGCGAGCGCGAGCGCGCCGCCGAAGACCTCGGCATCGCGCCGACCGTCGCGGTGGCACTCCAACGTATCGCCGCTGAGCAACTCGCCGCCGGCGCCGATCAACGCGCCAGCCGCTCCTCGGTCGCGGTGAAGGCGGAACTGCCGGCGCCGGCCGGAACATCGGTCGCGAAATACGCGACCCCCGTACCCCGCGCGCGGTCGACCCAAAGTCCCGAGCGCAAGCCATAGGCTTCGCCCGCATGGCCCAGCCGCTGTCGCCCATCCCCGAACAGATCGTCGCGGCACCCCGCCGCCTTGGTCGCCAGGAACATCACCGCCAGCCCGTAACGGCAATTCAGCCCCTGTTCGGTCTCGCCATTGCGCCCGTCGAACGTCCACGACGGCTGCTCCAGCATCCTGGCCGACCGTGGCGTCAGCAACCGGACGCCATCCACCTTGCCGCGCCCCAGCAGCAACCGCCCTATCGTCGCCAGCCCCCGCGCCGAGATGCGCAGGCCCCCTTGCGGAGAGAAGGTCGCGCCGTTCCATCCGGCCCGCCAGGTGCCCAGGTCGCAGCCGCCATCGCGTGTCGGTTGGACCGGGCAGGCCGGGACGCCGCCGCGATGATCGTCACGCACCGCGACGCCGTCGCGGTACAGCACCACCGCGCGCGATGCCGTGGCATCCGTACAGGCCGCCCAGTTGAAGCAGGCATCCAGCTTCAGCGGCGCCAGCACCAGCCGCTGCATCGCCAGGTCGAACCGCTCGCCGGTCGCCCGCTCGACCACGCTCGCGATCACCGGATAGCCGATGTTGGCGTAGCGAAAGTATTTGCCCGTCGCATGCGCATCGTCCCAGACCTTGGGATCGCCCAGCGCCTCTCGCAGGCTCACGTCCAGTGGCAGGACATAGTCGATGCCGTCGATCAGGCCGGAGCGGTGCGACAGCAGCAGCCGCAGGGTGATCGGCACGCCGGGATGCGCGGGATTGCGCAGGGGCCACCCGAGCAGCACAGACACGTCCGCATCCAGGTCGAGCCGCCGCTGCTCGACGAGCCGCATCACCGCGATGGCGACGACCAGCTTGGAAATCGACGCGACCCGCACCGGATCGTCGGCGGTAACCGCACGCCGCGCCGCCAGATCGGCGTAGCCCGATGCGGCGATCGCGGTGACGCCGCGCCGGTCGAACGCCACCCGCACCGCCGCGACGGGCTGCGCCGCGGCCAGCAGGGCGAGCGCGATCAGAACTTGGTGTCCACCGATATAGTGAACGAACGGCCGCGGGGATCGGCGACGCGCGGCTCCCACGAACTGCCGGCGCCCGTGTTGCTGTCATAGGTGATGGCGAACGGCGGATCCTTGTCGAACAGGTTCCTGACGCCCGCGATCAGCGTCATCCGATCGGCGATCCGCGTACTGACGGACGCATGATAGATGATGTATGGCTTCACCCGCTCGTTGAAATCGGGGCGCACCACCGTGCCGTTGGCGATGCCCGGCAGCGCCTGGTTCGTGTAGCCGGCGCGATAGATCTGGGTGAGGCTGAACACATAGTCGCCGATCGCATAGGTGGCGAAGGCGGTGTGCTTCCAGCGCAGCCCCAGGTCGCCGGCAAAACTGAAGATGCCGATCTGGCTGGGTCCGTAAGGCGCCGCCGGCAGGAACTTCTCGCGCTTCTTGAGCAGCAACGTCCCGTCGATCCCGACCGAGAGCAGCCCCGTGCCCACGTCGATGCCGCCTCGCCCAGAGACTTCCAACCCTTGCGTCCGCCGCGAGCCGGTATTGGCAGAGCGCAGGTCGGCACCCACGATCGTACCCGTTCCGCCCTGATCGCGGATCAGCCGCTCGGGAAAGAATTGCGCATTCTCGAGCAATTGGCGCAGCGTCAGCGCACCGATGACGTCGTCGACGTTGATAGACCAGAAATCGACCGAAGCGCTGAACCGTGCAGAGGGCTGAACGACGACGCCGCCGCTGAACTGTTTCGACGTCTCCGGCCCCAGGTTCAGGTTGCCGCCGCTCAGCGTGTCCGGCGTGATCGCCGCGCAACCGGGAATGGCAGGGTTGACCGCGCCGGTGGGACAGCGCGTCGGATCGACCAGCGTGTTCCCGGGGTTGGGCGAGACCGTCGTGCCGTTGAAGATCTGGTTGAACGCGGGCACGCGGAACCCGGTGTTGTACGATCCGCGGAACAGCAGCCAGTCGGCCGGCCGATATTTTGCCGCCAGCTTGGGATTATAGGTTCGGCCGAAGCCGGTGTAATCGTCGACGCGGCCCGCGGCGGTGAAGTCGAACCCTTCGAACACCGGGATCAGGATTTCGGCATAGGCCGCCTTTACGTCGCGGTTCACGCGGGCGAGCGCGTTCACATTGTCGAAGGCGGCGTTGAAGATGTCGGGCGCGGCCAGGGTCGCTGAGGACGATCCGTTGAAGCTATAGATTTCCCGCCGGTAATCCACGCCGATCGCCGCCTGCACCATGCCGCCGGGCAGACGAAAGAGCGGGCCGGAGATCGACCCGTCGAACTGCGTGACCTCGTACTTGCCGCCGTACAGCGTGGCACCGCGTGCCGAAACCGATTCCAGGGCGGCGAGGCCCGCATCCGTCTGGGTCAGCGAAAATGGGTTGAGGAGTCCCGCGTTCAGGACGCCGACCAGCCCCGGCTGCGTCGCCCCGGGGGCGGTCGGCGCACGCCGGTCCGGCCCGCCGTTGACCGCGCCCGCGATGCCGGAACCGGTCGCCGCGGCCGCGCCGTTGAACGTGCCGCGGTAATAATAACCGCTGCCCAGCACCGAGGAGGATTCGCTGCGCGCATAGGAAGCGCCCGCGCGATAGTCCCAGCCCCCGCCCAGCGGCCCGTCGGCTCCCACCGCCGCGCGCAGCGTCGTGGTGTCGGTCACATATTCGCGCGGCCCGCACGCGATGCAGCGCCAGCGATACGCGATCGGCTTGCCGTAATTCGCGGCCACCCCGGGAAACACTGCCGCAATGCGAGAATATACGTCGTTGTAGGTCGCCGCGGTCAGTGCGTTCAGCGGATAGGCGACCGCCAGGCTGGTATTGTTGCCCGTGATCTGATTTTCCGAGAAGCGCTTGGCCGACGATGCGTCTGATCCCGTCACCTCGGCAAAGAGTTCGTGGCTGCCGAGCTTGACCGTGCCGCGCGTGTAATAGGTAAGCGTCTCCAGCGGCTGCTGGATGACCGCTGCACGCCCGGTGTCATAGGAGCAGGCGTACAGCGCGCCCGGCACCGCCCACAATTGCTCGTCATAGGCAAGACCGCCTTCCATCGTCGAACATCCCGCGCCGCCCGGCAGATCTAGGATGTTGATGCCGCCGTTCGCCATCACGCTGGTGCCCGGCACTGTCAGATTAGCGCCGCTCAGCAACGTCCCCGTGGGCGTGATCGACCCCGGCACCGTCGATCCGGCTGTCGGGAACGCCGTCGCGATCGGCGTGCCACGGGTGTCGATCGACAGGCCGCGGTTCGGCTGGTTGCCGTTGACGAAGTCGCGATCCGATCCATTCAGCACGCCGTTCCAGCTCTTGCTGACCGCGCCCATGATGTTGAAACCGTCCTCACGCAGATCGCCGAAGCCTGCGGTCGCGGACAGCCGATAGATCGGGCTGTCGCCTTGCTGGGTGATGTCGGTGAAGCCGTTCAGCGCCAGGCCGGTGAAATCCTTCTTGGTGATGAAGTTGATGACCCCGCCGATCGCGTCGGTGCCGTAGATCGCCGACGCGCCATCCTTCAGCACCTCGACCCGCTCGATCGCCGCAAACGGGATCTGGTTGACGTCCACCGCCGACCCGCTGAGTCCGTGCGCGGCCACCCGCCGGCCGTTCAGCAGGACCAGGGTCGATGCGCTGCCCTGGCCGCGCAGGTTCGCCGACGACAGCCCGTTGGTGCCGCGCTGCGCGCCCGAGGTCACGTCGGCGTTGGAGGCGAGGTTGTCTGCCCCGCTGCCGTTGGTGCTCAGGAACATGATGAGTTGCTCGGGGCTGCTGATCCCGTTGCGTTGAATCTCCTGCGTCGTGATGATCTGCAACGGCAGGGCGCTGTTGTTCGGATCCTGCCTAATCCGCGACCCGGTGACCAGGATCTCGCCCGATTCGTCCGCACGGTCGCTCTCGGCGGCACTGGTCACAGGGCTGGCCGCGCCGGTGGGCGTCGCCGCTTCGCGCGTGGTCTGCGCATCGACCGGCGCATTCTGCGCGGCGGCTGCACCGCAGACGAGCATCGCGATCGCCGATCCGGACGGAAGCAGCCGCAGCACGGACATGGACTTGCGCATTGTATCTGGAACCCCCTTGGCTCGCCTCCCCAGGCGACTGCGGCAATTAGCAACGAAAGTGTCATCCAAGGCTAGTGGCAATCTGCCGCACTGCAAAAAATATCCGTGCGTCATGGAGTTGACGCGGGGCGTGGCCCGCCCGACGCTGCCGATCCATTCATTGGAGAAGCCCTTGTCCGCACCGCCGATGACCGCCCAGGCAGTGGTGACCGCGGATCGCGCGCGCCATGGTGCTGCACGCCTCGCGCTGTTCGGTCTGCTGGGCTTTTCGGCGGGACTGCCGTTCTACATGTTCTCGACCGTGCTCGCGCTTCGGCTGGCGGAGCATGGCGTCGCGTTGGCGGTGATCGGCTTCTTTGCCTGGGTGCAATTGCTGCCGACATGCAAGTTCCTCTGGGCGCCGCTGCTCGATCGCTTCGGCGTGCCGGGGTTCGCGCGCTTCTGGGGGAAGCGGCGCGGGTGGATCATGCTGGCGCAGCTCGGCATTGCATCCGCGACCGCGGCGATGGCGCTGACCGCGGACGATCGCAGCCTGGGCGTGACCGCGCTCTTTGCGGTGCTGCTCGCGTTCTGGACGACGACGCTGGAGGTCGCGGCCGACGCCTGGCGCATCGAACTCGCGCCGACCGCGGACGAACAGGGTCCGATCGTCGCTGCCAATCTGTGGGGCTACCGCAGCGCGATGGTCGCGGCCGGGAGCGGCGCGCTGCTCGTCGCCGACGCGGCCGGGTGGAGCGCCGCATATTGGCTGATCGCCGCGGCGGCGTTGGCACCGTTCCCGCTGCTCGTCGCGATGCGCGGCCAACCGGGTGGGCAGGCAAACAGGGCGGCCGCGTTCTTCGAGGGGCTGCTCGCCAGTGCGGCAATCCTGGGCGCCGCGCTGGGGATCGTCGCGACCGTCGGATCGGCCTCGCTCGCCGGCGCCGCCCGATTGGGAATAGACGGCAACGCGAACGTCACGCCCTATGTGCTGGCGATCTGCCTGCTGCCCTTCCTCGCCATGGCGGCAGCACTGCCGCGGATCAGGCGGGCAGGGCCGGCGTCGCGGCTGCGCACTTCGGTCGCGATCGGGCCGTATGTCGATTTTTTCTGGCGGTACGGCACCGCCGCGCTGGTGCTGATGGCGTTCGTCTCGCTCTATCGTATGGGCGATGTGCTGGCGCTCAACCTGTCGAAGCCGATGATACGAGACCTGGGTTATTCGCTCAGCCAGATCGGTCGCGCCGACAGCGTGGTCGCATTGGTGGCGAGCATGGCCGGCGTGGGCATCGGGGGGTGGATCGTCACCCGCTGGTCACAGGGGTGGACCTTGGCAGCCGGAGCGATCTTTGCGGCGATCGGCAATTTCGGCTTCGTCTGGCTGGCCCACCGCCCGTCGGATGAAGCGGCGCTTTACCTCGCCACCGCCGCCGATCAGTTCGGCAACGGCATGGCGGGGGCGGTGTTCGTCGTGTACCTGTCCATGCTCGTCAACCCGCGTTATCCGGGGGCGCAGTACGCGTTTCTATCCGGCTTCGCCTTTCTGCTGCCCCGGCTGCTGTCGGGCGCGGGCGGTACGATCGTCGAACGGCTGGACCGCGCGGGCTTCGCAGGGTTCGACCTGTTCTTCCTGGGCTCGGGCGTCGTCAGCCTCGCGGCCATCGCCTTCCTGCCCGCGTTGATGCGGATCAGGCCACGGGAGGACGAACGATGATCGAGGATGTGGCGGACATAGCCTTCGCCCCCGCCTTGGCAGCGATTGCTGACGGCCGCATTCCCGGCGCGACGCTGGGCATCTTTACGCGCGACGGCGCCAGCGCGGTGCGGGTAGCGGGCATGGCTGCGCTGATCCCAGACCCAGAGCCGCTGACGCCGGATCACTGGTTCGATCTCGCCTCGCTCACCAAGGTGATCGCGACGACGACGATGATCCTGCACCTTGCAGACCAGGGGCGGCTCGATCTCGATCGCCCGCTGACCGACGCCATTCCCGACTTGCGCCAATATGACGTCGACGGCGCACCGGAGCGCCGCCTGACCTTCCGCGACTGCCTCACCCACGCCACGCACCTGCCCGCGGTCGAACCGATCTACACCTACGGCGGCGACCCCGCCCGGCTGCGTGCCTTCGTGCTCCAGCGCGCATGGACGGGCGGCCCGCCCGTCTATTCGGACATCAACTTCATCCTGCTCGGCATCGCGATCGAGCGGATCACCGGCGCCGGGCTTGATGCCTGGCCGATGCCTCCGGGCCTGTCGTTCACCCCTGCCGGACCTGCGGTGGCGACCGAAGCCTGTACGTGGCGCGGAAGAATACTGAAGGGCGAGGTGCATGACGAGAACGCCTTTGCCTTAGGCGGTGCGGCGGGACACGCCGGGCTGTTCGGCACCGTCGCGGGCGTGCTCGGCTTTGCCCGGGGCCTGCTCGACGGCAGCGGCGCTTCGTCCGCGATGCTGGCCGCCATCCGGACCGCCACCAACGGTCACCGCACGGCAGGGTGGGAGCGGCGCTTCCCCGGCTGGCACGGCGGGGACGCATGTTCGGGCGAGACGATCGGCCATACCGGCTTCACCGGCACCGGGCTGTGGATAGACTTCGAGCGCGGTCTCGCCTGGACGCTGCTCACCAACCGCGTCCACCCGACCCGCCACCGTGACAGCGGCATCTTCGCGCTGCGCCCCGCCACCGGCGACGCGCTCATTGCAGCGTTCAGTTCTCCGCGGCGATGAGGAGCAGTGCGGCATCCACCGTCGCGCTTGCCGGCGCGTCCTCGGGCATGTCGCCCGCAAAGGTGGCGAATACCAGCGTCCGCCCGCTGGCGGCGACGAGAAAACCCGACAGAGCCGAAGCGGCGTTGAGCGTGCCCGTCTTGGCGAAGACCTTGCCCGCCAGCGCGGTGCCCGCGAAGCGCCGTCGCAGCGATCCGTCCACGCCCCCGATCGGCAACGTCGCGCGATAGGTCGCGCCCCAGGGCTGCGTCTGCGTCCAGCGCAGGAAGCGCACCACGCCGCGCGGCGACACCCGGTTGTAGCTCGACATCCCCGATCCGTCGGCCAGATCGTAGCGCCACCGCTCAACCCCCGCCGCATCCAGCATCCCCCGCACCGCCGCCTGCCCGTCGGCGATCGAGCCCGATCCCGCGACCAGCCCGATCCGGCGCAGCAACAGTTCGGCGTGGACGTTCTGGCTGACCTTGTTCGTCGGCGTCAGGTCGTCGATGAGCGGCGGCGCGATGAGGCGAGCGAGCGCCTCTGCACGCGGTGGGCGGGCAGGGGGCGCGGTTCCCCGAATGGCCGGATCGTCGGCCGGCGACAAAGCGCGATGCCGTACCGACACGCCGCCGGTAACGCGCACGCCCCGCGCCACCAGCATCCCTCGCAACCGCCAGCCGGCATAATGCGCAGGATCGTCGATCCCGACGCGCAACATTGTGGGTTCGGCACCGACGCGGATCGTCCCCTCCACGCGTATCACGTCGCCGCCGGGAGCACGATCGTAGCGCAAGTCCGTCCTGCCCGTCGTCGTCGTGGTGCGGTTGTCGATGCGATAATAACGCAGCGTGTCGATCGTGGGCACGCTACCCGCCGCGACGCCGGGGCTCACGCGCAAGACCAGTTCGTTGTCGTCCAGCGTGAGCGCCGAGATGCCGGTCCCCGATCGCGTCGGCATGTTGTTCCAGCTCATCCCCGGGCTCCATCGTTCGTCGGGGAAGGCGGTGTCGTCGCCGATCACGTGGCGCACGACGCGGGCCTTCGCCGCCACCGCGTCCGCCAACGCCGCAAGGCAGTCGCGCACGCAATCCGCCGCGCTCGACAGCCGCGCGTCGCCGTGACCCTCTACGATCACGTCCGGCGGCCCTCTATGGTCGCGATCGAGCCGCACGGCAGCACCGCCGTCCGCATCGTCACGCATGACGTCGCCCAGCGCTGCGAACGCGGCTGCGGTCGTGAACAGCTTGGTGTTGGATGCGGGTACGAAGCGATCGTCCGGCGCGATCGCGACGATCTCGCGTCCGTTCATATCCGCCACGACCAGCCCGAACCGCGTCCCCGAACCTTGCGCCCGCAGAATCGCAGCGACGCGTTCCGTCAGCGGCGTATCGGCATGGGCCGGCACCGCAATGGCGACCAGCATCAGGGCCAACGCGCGGAAGTGTCTTGTCGCCATCCGCCAAGCCTAACGCGCCGCTGCCGTGCCGCACAATAGAGGCTTGTCCGCCCGGCGCTCCGGTCGCAAACAGGATGCGGTCATTCGCGCAAACGGGGGCAGACCGCATGATCCGTAATGCGCTTGCGATGCTCGCCACGTTGCTCATCGGGATCGCGCCGCCGCCGCAAGCGCCGTCGACGCTGATCCGCGGCGCCTGGGTCTTCGACGGCACGGGCGCGCCGGCTACGATCGGCGACGTCTTGGTGACCGGCGACCGCATCGCTGCCGTCGCACCGCATTTGAAGGCGCCGCGCGGCGCCCGCACGATCGACGCGCGCGGCGCGACGCTGCTGCCGGGGCTTCACGATCTCCACACCCATGCTCGCGCCCCCGGTTTCCCGGCGCCCGACGATCTAGGAAAGGCGTATGCCGCCTATCTCGCGAACGGCGTCACGCGCACGGTGGACTTTTCACTTTCCGGCGAGATGCTGGCCCCCATCCGCGAGATGGCGGGGTCGGGCGCGGTGGCCGCGCCGCGGCTCGCACTGGCGGTGCGGCTGGGCGTACCCGGCGGGCACGGCACCGAATATGGCTGGGGCAGCTTCTTCACGCTGGAGGTCGCCACCCCGCGCGCGGCGCATGCGGCGATGGCGCGTGCGCTCGCCTATCGTCCCGATGTTATCAAGGTGTTCGCCGATGGTTGGCGCTACGGTCGCTCGCCCGATCTGGGCAGCATGAACGTCGCCACTTTGTCGGCGATCGTTGCCGACGCGCACGCCGCCGGACTGCCGGTCATCACCCACACGGTCACGCTGGCCGGTGCGAAGATGGCGGCGGCGGCGGGCGTCGATGCACTCGGCCACGGCATCGGCGATGCCCTGGCGGATGACGAACTGATCGCCGCGATGCGCGCGCACGGCACCGCCTATATTCCCACATTGGTGGTGTACGAGCCGCAGCAGGATCGTACTTTCACGCAGGCCGAATGGCGCGCCATGCGCCCGCCCGAACGTGCGCGCGAGGCCGCCCGAGGGGCCGGGGGTGCCCAGCCCATCCCGGCACTGGAAGCGCGCCGCTGGACGATCATGCAGGACAACGTCCGCCGCCTCCATGCCGCGGGCATCCCCATCGGCGTCGGCACCGATGCGGGGATCGGCGGGGTCTATCATGGCGGCGCGACGATCCGCGAAATCGCGCTGCTCGCCCGCCTGGGGCTAACCCCGGCAGAGGCGCTGACCGCCGCTACCGCCACCAGCGCGCACATCCTGCGATCGACCGATCACGGCCGCATCGCGGTGGGGCAGCGCGCGGACCTCCTGCTCGTTCGTGGTCGGCCCGACCGGCGGGTCGACGACTTGCGCAATGTCCGCCGGGTCTTCGTGGCGGGGCGGGAGGTCGGCCTGAAACCACTACGCCGCATGTTGGATTCGGATGAACCCTCGCCGCTGCCCGTCCACCGCATGACCGGTCCGATCGACACCGGCATCCGCAACGATGGCCGCACCGATCTCGACACGCTGCCGGTCGATGCGAGCGAACCCGGCGTCGATCACAGCACGCTGGACCTGGCGCGCCCCGGAAAGGCGCTGTTCCTGGTCGCGCGCTTGGGGTCGGCGCGGCGACCCTATGCGCAGTTGATCGTGCCGCTCACCCGCGGCGGCATCCAGCTTGCGGACGCGCGCGGTTTCGCCGGCGTCGCCTTCACCGCGCGGGGCAGGGGCCGATATGCCCTCGCTCTCGACAGCTACGGCCAGGGCGACCGCCTCGAAGCCGCATTCGACGCTGGCGACACAGCAGCCCAGGTCCGCATTCCCTTCACCGCCTTCGTCGGCAAGGCTCCCGCGCGGGCCATCGACCTCACCCGTCTGCGCGCCCTGGTGTTCCGCCTTGACGGTACGCCCGGCGCGCGCGCGTGGCTCCAGCTCGAAGATCTGCGCTTCTACCGCGAGGGTGAGCGGTAGCGGGCCTCGTCCATCTCCCCCTCCCACCGCGCAACCGTGGTCACCACCGCAAGGTTCGCGCTGGCGCTCGGCACCGTGCGGGTCATGTCGAGCAGCCGGTCGAACGGCAGGACGAAGCCGACGACCAACGCGGTCTGCTCCGGCGCGATGCCGACCGCGGACAGCACGGCCGCCAGCATGAACAGCGAGGCGGAGGGCACCGGCGCGGTTCCGAACGCCGCCAGCGCGCCGGTCAGCAGCACGGTCGCATAGACCTGCGGCGTCAATGGCGTCCCGAACGCCTGGAGCGCGAACATGCTGAGCAGCCCGACGTACATCGCGGTGCCGTCCTTGCCGATGCTGGCCCCCAGCGGCAGCACCGTGGAATAGACGGTCCGCCCGACGCCCAGCTCGTCCCCCGCCACCCGCATCGCCACCGGCAGCGTCGCCGAACTCGACGCGGTGGAAAAGGCGACGACCAGCGCATCGACCGCGCTGCGAAAGAACGGCCACACCGGCAACCGCGCGAGCAGCCGCAGCACCAGGCTGTGGACGATCACGATCTGCACCAGCGATCCGATCACCACCGCCAGTGCCAGCCAGCCGACATGGACGAACACCGCAGCGCCGTTTGCCGCCACGGCATTGGCGATCAGCGCGAACACCCCGAACGGCGTCGCCTCCATCACGATGCCGACGACCCGCAGCAGCACTGCGGAAAGCGACTGGAGCAATGCAGCGAACGGCTTGCCCGCTTCACCCGCCAGCAACGTGGCAATGCCGATCAGGATCGCGGCGAAGATCAGCGCCAGCATGTCGCCCTTCGCCAGCGCCTCGACGATGTTCAGCGGCACGATGCCGACGAGTTGGTCATAGGGCGTCACCGGCGGCCCCAGCACATGCGGCGCAGCGGTGCCCAGCGCCGCGCCGACCCCCGGCTTGACCACCGAAGCCACCGCCATGCCCACCGACACCGCCACGAACGTCGTGCCAGCAAAGAGCGCGATCGCTCGTCCACCCAGCGATCCCAGCCGTTTCGGGTCGCCCAGCGCCGTGATCCCCGCCGCGATCGTCACCAGCACGATCGGCGCGACCAGCATCCGTATCGCGCGCACGAAGAGATCGCCGATGAGCGCCACGGAGGGCGTTGCATCCGGCAAGACGAGCGCGAACGCGAGGCCCAGCGCCAGGCCCGCGAGCACCCGCTTCCACAAGGGGATGCGGAACCACGCGCTCAAGAGCAGTGCCCCGTCGGCGTGCGCCGCAGCGGCCGTCCCGCGGCGCGTCCGGTCGCGATCCCGCGCTCGACCGCGATCACGCCGTTGACGATCACCGTCTGCACACCCCGCGCGGGCAGGGTCGGCTGTGCATAGGTCGCCCGCGCGGCAAAGGTCGCAGGGTCGAAGACGACGATGTCCGCGAACGCTCCCGGCCGCAGATGCCCGCGCCCGGCCAGCCCGAACGTATCGGCGGTCAGCGCCGAACTCCGCTCGATGAACTGCCGCAGCGTCAGCACCCGCTGCGCCTTGACGTATCTGGCGTATTTGCGCGCGAAGGAGCCATAGACCCGCGGATGCCCGGTCGACGCGTCGGAGCCGGTCATCACCCACGGCTCGCGCATGAACGTGGTAATGTCCGCCTCGCTCTGATTGAAGGATGCCACCGCCGGATCGCGGACGCGGATCGTCGCGATCGCCGCCGTCACCGCGTCCATGCGCATCCGCGCCGCGACCTGGGCCAGCGTCCGGCCGCGCTCCGCCCCTTGCGTGACGAGAAGAGCCGCAGCGCCGCCACGCTTGCGCAGGTTTTCGGCCATGTCTCGCCGCAGACGCTCGGCGAGCGACGCGTCGGCGAAGCGGCGCAGCAATGCTTCGCGCCCGCCATCCTGCGCCCACATGGGCACCAGCGCCGCGACCAGGCTCGTGCCGCTCGCATCCCAGGGATATTGATCCGCGGTCACCGCTTCGCCGCGCCGCCGCGCAGCCTCCACCTTGGCGACGATCGCGGGCGCCTGTCCTCGAACGTCGATCCCCAGCGCCTTGATGTGGCTGATATGCACCGGCATTCGCGCCGCGTGGCCGATCGCGATCGCCTCGTCGATCGCCGCCGCAAGCCCAACCGTATAGCTTGATTCGTCGCGGACATGGCTGTCGTAGGTGCCGCCGCGCGAGGCCGCTTCCTCCGCCAGCGCCACCACTTCGGCGGTCGTCGCGAAACTCTGCGGCGCATAGAACAGCCCGGTCGAAAGCCCCAGCGCGCCCTGACACATCGCCCGCGCGACGATCCCGCGCATCGCCGCCAGCTCGCCCACATCCGGCGCCCGTCGCGCCTCGCCGATCACCGCGCGCCGCACCGTGCCAAAGCCGACATAGGTCGCATGGTTGATCCCCACCGCCGGGGCTGGGGCCAACGCTGCCGCGCCGTCGATCGTACCGCCGCCGTCGTTGCCGACGAATGCGGTCGTCACCCCCTGCATCAGGAAGGGCAGCACCAGCCGCACCCGCAAATCCGGCGCGGTGAGCATCGTCTCGACATGGGTATGCGGGTCGATGAAGCCGGGCGCGACGATCATTCCGCGCGCGTCGATCGTCCGCCGTGCCGCCATGGTCGTGTGCGGCCCGACATAACGGATTCGGTCGCCAGTGACCGCCACGTCGCCGACGAACGGTGCATCGCTTCCGGTGAACACCGTGCCGCCCCGGATCAGCACATCGGCGCGTTCGGGTGCTGCGCCGAGCGTCAGCAGCGCCAGCGCCGCCAGCGCGACCCGAGTCCTCACGCGCCGCCCCAGAAGCCTGGGGCAGGGGGCATCAGCACGCCCCCGTCGTCGCGAACCCCGCCGGCGCGATCCTCGGCCAACCACAACGGCCCGTCCAGATCGACGAAGTCGCTGACGCTCGCGATATGCAGCGCCGGCGCGATCGACAGCGAAGAGGCGACCATGCACCCGGTCATCACCCCCAGGCCCCGCGCCCGCGCCGCCCGCGCCAGGTCCAACGCCGCGGTCAGCCCGCCCGCCTTGTCGAGCTTCACGTTGACGACGCCGTACCGCCCCGCCAGCGCGTCGAGATCGGCCGCGACATGGACCGATTCGTCGGCACACACCGGCACGCCAGCATCGAACCCGCTCAGCCAGGCGTCCGCCCCTGCGGCCGCGGGCTGTTCGAGCAGCGCAACCCGCGCGTCGATCAGCACCGCGCGCATTGCGGTTGCCACCGCCTCGTCCCAGCTTTCGTTCGGATCGACGATCAGTGCGGCATCGGGCGCCGCCGCACGCACGGCGCGGATTTGCGCGGCGGGGTCGTTCGCATCGACCTTGATCTTCAGCACCGGCGCATGCGCCACCGCCGAAGCCGCCCGAGCCATCGCCTGCGGCGTGTCGATGACGATCGTCAGCGCGCTCGCGATCCGCCCCGGCTCCGGAGTGCCCAGAGACGCCGCGACACTGCGCCCCGACGCCCGCGCTTCCAGATCCCACAAAGCGCAATCCACCGCGTTGCGCGCCGCACCGGGCGGCATCAGCGTCAGCAGCGCCTGCCGGTCGGCGCCGTCGCAGACCGCCTCGCGCACCCCTGCGATCTGCGCCAGGACGCTTGCCACGCTCTCCCCGTAACGGGGGTATGGCGCGCCTTCCCCGCGGCCGACGGTGTCGCCATCGCGGATCGCCACCGTCACCACATCCGCTGCCGTCTTCACCCCGCGCGAGATGCGGAACGGCGTGTGCAGCGGCAGGCATTCGTGCTGCGCGGTGAGCGTGCGCCTCACGCGAGCAGGCGATCGACGATCGCGTCCAGCCCGAAGCGCATCGGATCGGTACACGGCAGCGCATGCTCCTCCGCCGTCGCATCGCACAACGCGTGCGCTGCACCCTCCTCCATCGCCGATGTGTTGAGACAGATGCCAACCGCCCGTACCGCTGGGCTGGTCAGCCGTGCGACCGCCAAATTCATCGCCAGCGTCTCCGCGATGCCTGGCAGCGCCTGCCCCGGCAGACCACGCATGTGCGCGCGTCCTGGCTCGTGGCACAGCACGATCGCCTCGGGCTGGGCGCCGTGGAGCAGCCCGGTCGATACGCCGGCGAAGGAGGGGTGGAAAAGCGACCCCTGGCCCTCGATCACGTCCCACCCGCCGTCCTCGCGCGGCGGAGCCAGCCGCTCGATCGCACCCGAGATGAAGTCGGCGACGACCGCATCCACCGGCACGCCGCTCCCGGCGATCAGGATGCCCGTCTGCCCGGTCGCGCGAAAGTCGGCACGCACGCCGCGCGCCACCAACGCGCGCGTCAGCGCCAGCGTCGTGTACATCTTGCCCGTCGAACAATCGGTGCCGATCGTCAGCACCCGTCTGCCCGCGCGCGGGCGCCCGTTGCCGACCGGCAGGTCCACCGGGGCATCGCGCACGTCGAACAGCGCGACACCCGCCGCGCGTGCCGCCTCCACCAGCCGCGGTTGATCGCGCAGCCGCTGATGAAGCCCGGCGGCGACGTTCATCCCCGCCGCGATCGCGTCCAGGGCGTCGTCGACCAGCGCCGGCTCGATCGTGCCCCCCGAATTGGCGATGCCCAGCACCAATGTCTTCGCCCCCGCCGCCGCCCCCTGCGGCATCGTCATCCGCGGCAGGCCCAGCGAGAACGGGCAATCGTCATGCCGGAATTCGCCCACGCATTTCTCGGGCGCAAAGGTCGCCAGCCCGCGCGAAGTTTTCACCCCGATGAAGTCGGTGCTGTGGCCGAGATAAAGGAGCAAGGGGGCGGGGATCATGCCGCAGGTCTATCGGCGAGCACGCCGATGCGCAAAGGGCTTGTCGCGCACCCCGGTCACAGCGAGATCGCGCGATCGTACCCGGTCAGCTCCAGATACCCGCGCCCGCCCCGCGTCCGCACCGCACCCTCCCAATAGACGGGCAGGCCACTGCGCCGCGCATCCAGTTCCTGCGCCGGAAACAGCGGCACCAGCGTCCACCGTCGCACGCCCTCGGGCAGCCGCACCTGCAGTTCCTGTGCCACCGGATAGACCGCGCCCGTGGCCGCACTGCGCCACCGCCGCAGCGGCCTGAACGCCACGTCGCCGGGCGCCAGCCGCACGACCTGCCCGTTCGCGCGCCGCAGCGATCCTCCCGCCCACAGCACCCCGCCACCTTTGCGCCGGATGCGGAATGCCATCAGCGCCGCGCCATCGTCGAAGTTGATCCCGGTCCAGTCCCATCCCTGCGCCTGAGGGGCCAGATAGTCCGAAGACCATTCGCGATCGAGCCATGCCTGGCCGGTTACCGCCTGGCTCGTCCCGCCCCGCCTCAGGCGCCCGGCGACGCGCAGATGGGGCAGCGAGTAATAGTGACTGGCCTGGCCCGGCAGCGGCCCCTTTCGGCTATACCCCGCCACGCCCTGCAACATCGGCGGCTGCGTCGGCGCCAGCGTCAGGTCGAACGCGAAGTCGCGCGTCGTCACCCGCGCGGACCAGCGCCCGTCGGGCAGCCGCCGCATCCGCCAGTCGCGGATCGCGACATCGCCTTCGCCCACCCGCACCTGCGCGATCCCGAACCCCTCGCGTGCAGACCGATCGCCGTGGAGCAGATGGCCCACCGCCGGGTCGGACAGCGCCGCATGCGCGAACAGCACCTGGCGTGCCGCGAAGCGGCTAGGGTTGCGCGCATCGACCGGTGGACGGGTACGAAAGAACGTCACCTGAAATCCACGCTCGCGCCCGTCCGTGCCGCGCAGCCAGCCGGTGACATACCACCATTCGGTTCGGTATTGCGGATGCGCACCGTGGTCCGCCGGGAAACGGATCGGCACGCCGGGCCGCACCACGGGATAGGGGACCGCAACCGCCCCTGCGACCAGCATCCCGATCAGCGCGCGCATCACCAATCCTCCCGCACCGCCAGCACCACGTCGCGCGCGGTCGCACGTCTGCCCGCCAGCACGGCCGTGCCTGCCGCCGCTCCGGCGAGCGCGGCGATCACGCCGCCCAGCGTCGGCCAGGGCACGATCGTGGTCATCGTCCAGTTGAACGATTGCGGATTGACCACATGGATCAGCACCTGCGCAAGCACGAGGCCGAGCGCGACCCCCGCCACGCCTCCGATGACCCCCAGGATCATGCCCTCCAGTGCCAGCATCGCGACGATCTGCGCCTTGGCCACCCCCAGATGCCGCAGCATCCCGAACTCACGCGCGCGCGCCACGGTCTGTGCGGACATCGTCGCCGCAACTCCGGCCAGCCCGACCAGGATCGCCACTGCCTCCAGCAGATACGTCACCGCGAAACTGCGATCGAACAGGGCCAGCGCGAAGCGCCGCAGCCTGGCCGGCTCCGCAATCTCCACCTGACCGCGCAGGTTCTCCGGCAAACGGGCCATCAGCCCGCGCGATACCTTGGCCGCGTCCGCGCCCGGCCGGAGGGTCGCCGATGCCTCGTCCCGTGTCGCATCGCCGGTCAGCCGCGTGTAATCCCGTGCAGTCACCGCCACCGCCCCGGCCTGCCGCGCATAGTCACGCCAGACCCCAGCCACCGCGAACCGCGCACCGCCTGCGATCGGCAGCGTGACGATCTGCCCCGGATTCCAGCCGTAAAGCCGTTGCGCCGGCTCCGACACCCACATCGGCGGCACGCTCGCAGGAAGCGTGCGCGCCCGCTCGATCAGCACCGGCGCTTCGGCCTCGGCCCCGCGCGCGATCAGCGTTACCGCAGGCCGATCGGCGGCGATCGTCAGCGGCAGCTGGCGGCTGAACGCCAGCGCCCCGATACCCGGCGTCGTCGCAAGCCGCGCCTGCGTCACGGGATCGAACGCCGCACCGGCGTTGGCGCGTATGTAGAGATCGGCGCCCAGCACCTGCCCAAGCCAACTGTCCACCGCACCGCGAAAGCTGGTCACCATCGTCGCCATCGCGATCATCAGCGCAGTCGATGCGACGATCCCGCACAACGCCGTCGCCGCGGCGCCCGGCGCACCATGAACATGCCGCACCGCCAGCAGCCGCGGCACATGCGCGCTCTCCCCGCGCGCCAGCGGCGCCAGAAGGGTACGCGCGAGCCAAGGCACACCTGCCACCCCGCCCGCCAGCAGCAATGCAATGCCCACGAACCCGAACAGCGGCAGCCCGCCCACCGCCGGCAACAGCGAAAACCCCGCGCCAGCCACCAGCAGCGCAAGCGCAGGCCACCATGCCACCGGCGTGCGCGGGTCGATCAGGTCGCCCGCATTCTTCAGCGCAGCCGCCGGCGCAGCGTGCGAAGCGGCGCGCGCGGGCAGGGCGCTCCCCAAAACCGCCGCCGCGACGCCGAGCACGAAGAACCCCGCCGCCGCCAGCGGCTGAAAGGCCACGCGCGACGTACCCGTGCTGAAATACCCTGCGCCCAGGTCGCCCCCGAACCACCGCAACGCACCCCAGGCCAGACCATAGCCAGCCAGCAGGCCCAGCCCTGCGCCAGCGATGCCGATCACCAGCCCCTCGATCGCCACCGCTGCAACGATCCCACGCCGCGGCAGCCCCAAAGTGCGTACCAGCGCGAACGCGCGCAACCGCCGGGTCACCGAAAGCGACTGTGCCGAAAAGACCAGGAACGCGCCGGTGAGCAGCGCCACCAGCGCGAGCATGTCCAGGTTCACGCGGTACGCACGCGACAGCGCGTCGCCTTGCGCGCCTTGCGCCTGCGCGCTCGACAACACCGCCTCGGCGGGCAGCAATGCGCGCAAGGCCGGCTCCGCCGCGCCGCGATCGTTCAACGACAGGTCGATGCGGTCCAGCTTGCCCAATCGCCCGAATCGCCACTGCGCCGCGGCAATGTCCATGACGCCCAGCGCCGCCTCGCCCGCGCCCGGCAGCGTTCCCGCGATCGTCAGCCGCACGGCGCGTCCGTTCGCCACGGCCGTTACGTCTTGGCCGACCTTTGCGCCGGTTTGCACCAAGGCGGTGCGCGACAGGAACAGCGCTGTCTCGTCGAACACCGCGCCGCCGCGTGTGTCCGGCCCCTGCGATGCCATGCCGATCAGCCCCGGCGTCACGGTCGCCGCGCGGATGACGTCCAATCCCAGAATGGTAACCCGCTTTCGTCCGATCTGCGCATCGACGCGCACCACGGGACTGGCATCCGCGACGCCCGCCGAAGCGATCACGCGGGGATAGATGCGTTCGTCGAAACCCAATGGCGTCGTCGCCCGGATGGTCAGTTCGGCGGCCCCGTTCACCCCGCGTATCGCGCCGTCGAACGAGGCAAGGGCCGATCCGTTGACCAGATGCACCGCAAACCCCAGCGCCACGCCCACCGCGATCGCCACCGCTGTCAGCACGAACCGCGCCGGGTGCGACCGCGCTTCGCCCCAGGTCAGCCAGAAAAGCGCCAGCCGCGATGCTGCCAGCCCCGGCTCACCTGCCACGCGGCACCAGTCCCTCGGCGGTCAGCGTCAGCACGCGGTCCGCAATGGCTGCGGTCGTCTCCGAATGGGTCACTAGCACCGCCGCCGCACCGCCTCCCTCGTCCCGATCGGCGCGCACGGCGTCCGCGAACAGCGCCAGCACGCGCGCCGCGGTTTCGGGGTCCAGGTTGCCGGTTGGCTCGTCCGCCAGGATCAGCGCAGGGCGATGCACCAGCGCGCGCGCGATCGCCACCCGCTGCAACTCGCCCCCCGAAAGATCGCGAGCATAGCCGTCGCCCCGGTTCCCCAGTCCCACCGCGTCCAGCATCACATCCGCCCGTTCTCGCGCAGCATGCGCGTCCGGCGACACCAGCGCCAGCGGCAGCGCGACGTTCTGCCGCAGGGTCAGATAGGGCAGGATGTGAAACGCCTGGAAGACGAAGCCGATGCGTTCGCGCCGCACGCGGGTGCGCGCCGCCTCGTCCAGCGGGCCGAGCGCGATGCCGTCGATCCGGACCTCTCCCGCATCCGCGCTGTCCAGCCCGGCCAGGATGTTGAGAAAGGTCGATTTGCCCACGCCCGATTCCCCGACGATCGCCACCAGTTCACCGCCGCCGATCGCCAGATCCAGCCCGGTGAACAGCATGCGCGGGCCGGGCACCGCCTTGGCCAGCCCTGCCGCCGAAAGGCGCAGGCCGCCGTTCTCGATCGCTTCGTTCATCTCGCGGTTCACTATCTCCTTCATCGCTCCAGGGGTAGGCTCTGCGGATGTGGTATGAAAAGCACGGTCCGCGTCGCTTTCATAATATCGTAACAGAGCCGTAATTTTCCGCATTGCCAACATTGCGCAAATCAGTTCTCTTGCGATCAACCAAAACAAAACGATCCGCAGGCGTGCAACTGAACCCTTGGCAATACACCCGTATCGCCAAGTCGTCGGTCGACGCCTGCAAAGGACGAGGATGCCTCCGATCGGCCGTCCCGAGGATCTCGGGACGCGGTGTGACCCGGCTGCGACGCTGCCGGGCTTCTGCGGAGGGGGCATTGATGGTTTCACGAAGGCAGATGTTGGGGCGGCTCGGACTGGTCGGGGGCCTCGGCGCGACGATGGGTGCGATGCAGGCGCTGGGGCTGATGGGGACGGCCTTGGCGCAGGATATGAGTGGCCTCGTCCCGACGCTCGGCAAGGGCAAGCATGTCGTCGTGCTCGGCGCCGGCATCGCCGGGCTCACCGCCGCATACGAGCTGGAACAGGCGGGCTTCCTCGTCACGCTGCTCGAAGCGCGCACCCGGGTCGGCGGCCGCGCATGGACGGTGCGCGACGGCGACAAGATCGAGATGACGGGTGAGGACACGCAGACCGCGCGCTTTTCCGACGGCATCTACTTCAACGCCGGCCCCGCGCGCATCCCCAGCTTCCACCAGGGCCTGCTCGGCTACGCCAAGAAGTTCGGCGTGCCGCTGGAGGTGGAGGTCAATTCCAGCCGCTCGGCCTATGTGATGGCTGACGACGGATCGAAGATCCGGATGCGCACCGCGATCAACGACATGCGCGGCAAGATCGCCGAACTGCTCGCCAAGGCGATCAGCCAGGGTTCCCTCGATCAGCAATTGAGCGTCGCCGACCGCGAGAAGCTGATGCCGTTCCTCAAGGCTTACGGCGATTTGGAAGAGGGCAACGTGTTCAAGGGCACCGAGCGATCGGGCTTCGGCACCGCGCCCGGCGCGGGCGCCATCTTCGCCTCGCCTTCGACCGCGATGCCGCTCGACCAGCTCCTCGCCAACCAGCGTCTGCCGATGACGGTGTTCGAGGACAACCTCTATATGCAGGCGACGATGTTCGAGCCGGTCGGCGGCATGGACCGCATCCACGCCGGCATGGACGCGGCGCTGCGGCGTCCCGCCCTGCTCGGCGCGGAGGTGCAGCGCATCCGCCAGAAGAGCAACGGAGTCGAGATCGTCTATCGCGACACGGCGAGCGACGCGGTGGAGACGGTGCAGGGCGATTACCTGATCTGCACCATTCCCTTCCCCGTATTGGCGAAGATCGACACGAACTTTTCCGCATCCCTCAAGCGCACGATCGCTTCGGTGGTCTACGATTATTCGAACAAGGTCGCCTTCGAATCCCCGCGCTTCTGGGAGAAGGAGCAGATCTACGGCGGCATCTCCTTCGTTGGCGGCCCGACCGCGCTGGTCTGGTATCCCTCGGCCGGCCTGCACAGCGAACGCGGCATGCTGCTGGGCTGCTACGGCTCGGGCAAATCCGCCGGCGAGTTCCAGAAGCGTTCCATCGCCGAGCAGATCGAATTCTCCCGCGGCGTGGTGGACAAGCTCCACCCCGGCCACGGCCAGGATCTGACCAACGGCATCGCGGTCAACTGGAACAAGATCCCCTACAGCCTCGGACCCTGGCCCAACTGGAACGCCGGTTCGGCGAACGGACGGCAGGAGGGGCATATCGACACCCAGGCCTTCCGCTTCCTGCAAGCGCCCGAGGGCCGCGTGTATTTCGCCAGCGCGGCGCTCAGCCAGACACCCGGGTGGCAGGAGGGCGGCATCCAGTCCGCAAGGACTCAGGTGCTCGCGCTCGCCCGTCGGGTCAGCGCCCAGGCCCTGGTCGAACCGGCCCGCCACGCCGCCTGAGCACCACGCTACGCACGGCGCGGTCGGGGGCCTCGCCGAAAGAGAATACGCAAAACGTCACGAAATCAGAGGGGATGTCTGGACGGCGCCAATCAATGAGGGGGAAACCTTATGAAGCGCGTGTCCACGATTTCGTACACTGCCATAGCCGTCGCTCTTGTCGCCGGGGGGCACCAGTCAGCCGTGGCGCAAGCTGCCGCGACTCTGCCTGCGGCCGTGCAGGCGGGCGTACCCGCCGCTTCTACTTCGGTCGCAGCGGACGCTGCGCAGGCTGGTGCCACTGTCGCCTCCGCCGCGTCCGTCACCGTCGACGAACCCCAGGGCGGCGACGATGTCATCGTGACCGGCACGCGCACCACCGGTCTGCGCGCTTCGGACAGCCCGACGCCGATCCAGGTCGTCGGCGCCGATGCGCTGAAGACGGTCGGCCAGACCGATCTGATCCAGGCGCTGGCGCAGCAGCTGCCGTCCTTGCAGGCGCAGGCGTTCGGCACCGATCAGGCGCAGTTTCGCCCGTCGCTCAAGCTGCGCGGCCTCAACCCTAACCACACGCTGATCCTCGTCGACGGCAAGCGGCGGCACGGCTCGTCGAGCGTCAACGTCGCCGGCGGCGCGTTCGGCGGCAATGCCGCGGCCGATCTGCTGCTGCTGCCGCAGGACATGATCGAGCGTGTCGAGGTGCTTCAGGACGGTGCCGCCGCGCAATATGGCACCGATGCGATCGCGGGCGTGGTCAACTTCATCACCAAGAAGCGGACCTCGGGCGGCGATCTGAACCTGACCGTGGGCCGCTACCTGGATCAGGGCGGGGAGCGATATGACGTCATGGGTACGGTGGCCTTCGCGCCGTGGGAGGGGGCTTATGTCGACGTTACCGGCGAGCGCCGCTATCAGGGGCGCAGCTTTCGCGGCGACCTGGACCCTCGCGTGGTGGATACCGGCGTCAACGCCAATTCGAACACCGGCGTGAACGGTGGCCGCTACCTCCTCGGCCGCTTCCCGGGCATTCGCGACTTCAACAATTACCCCGAGGTCAATCAGATCGCCGGCGACGGCAAGCTGCAATTGACGAACGGCGCGGTAAGCATGGGCACGAAGCTCACGTCCAATATCGACCTCTATTCGTTCAACACCTATTCGCATAAAGAGGGCTATTCGTTCCAGAACTACCGCGTGCCCACCGTGGTATTCGGCAAGCGGCGGATCACGGGCGCGCCGACGGCCACCGGGGTATCTGCCGCATGCGCCAACAACCTCGTGGTCGCGACGTGCGCCGCGACGTCGGCGGACATTCCCTTTCCGCAGGGCTTTCTGCCGCAACAATTCCTCGACGAGACCGATTATTCGGTCAACCTCGGCATCAAGGGTGCGTTTTCGGGTACGACCTTCGATCTGAGCACGACCTACGGCAAGGACATCAGCCGCACCAACGTGCTCGATTCGGCCAACGCCGCGCTCTATTACGACACGTCGACCACGACCACGCCCGGCTATACGCCCCGCGACACGCACAACGGGGACTTCATCTTCGACCAGTGGGTCACGACGCTGGACCTGACGCATCAGTTCAACGCCGGCCTGGCCGAACCGATCACGCTGGCCGGCGGTCTGGAATATCGCCGAGAAAGCTATGAGCTGAAGCCGGGCGAAGTCGCGTCTTATTACATCGGCACCGGGGTTGCCGGCGGCGGCATCCAGTCCTTCTTCGGCTATGCGCCGTCCGACGCCAGCCTCAACCGCCGCCACGTCTTCGCGCAATATCTCGACGTCAGCGTCAAGCCCGTCGATCAGGTGTTCATCGAGGGCGCCGTCCGCCACGAGAATTACGACGATTTCGGCGACACGACGATCTTCAAGCTGACCGGCCGGTTCGATATCTCTCCCGCGATCGCCATCCGCGGCACCGCTTCCACCGGCTTCCGCGCGCCGACCCTGGCGGAAGGATTCTATTCCGGCGTCAACGTCGCCCCGACTTCGATCACCGGCGTGTTCCCGCCCAATTCGGCGGGCGCGGCCGCGCTCGGCATCTCCAATCTCGGGCCGGAAAAGTCGACCAACTTCAGCGCCGGGCTGGTGCTGCATCCGGTCGGCCAGCTGACGGTGACGATCGATGGCTATTACATCAAGATCAGGGACCGGATCGTGCCGTCGAGCACGTTTCTGGGCTATTCCAACAATTGCCGCACCAATATCGCCGGGGCGCCCTGCACCGCGATCGTCTCGCCGTCGGTCATCACCGCGTTGCGCAGCAACGGCGTGCCGGTGGACTCGGTGATCGCGGCGATCGACGGCGGCGCGGCGGGCACGGTCGGCGTCAGCACCTTCGTCAACGGTATCGCCAGCCGCACGCAGGGTATCGACATTCTTGCCACCTATCCCCTCGATCTGGGGAATGCGGGACGGATCAACCTTTCGCTGTCCGGCAACTATAACGAGACCAAGATCCTGTCGGTCAATCCGCCGCCGACGAACATCGACCGCCGCCAGCCGGTATTCGACGTCTACGCGCAATCGGCCCTTACGGACACCACGCCGAAGTACCGCGTGACGGCCAGCGGCAACTGGCGCTGGGATCAGCTGAGCGTCAACCTGCGCGAGAGCTATTATGGCTCGCAATCCATCATCAGGACGCTGCCCAATGACGGCGTGGCCCGGTACAGGCAGACGATCAAGCCACAGTTCGTCACCGACCTTGAAATCGGCTACCAGATCATCGAACCGGTGAAGCTATCGATCGGCGCCAACAACCTGTTCAACAACTATCCGACCCAGATTCCGAAGTTCATCCGCGATCAGCAATATGCGCTGAGTTCTACGGCCTTCATCACGCGGTATCCGACCGATTCGGCAATAGGAATCAACGGCGGCTATTATTACGCGCGCCTGAGCCTGAGTTTCTGATGTGATCCACGCCGGGCGCATCGTCGCGCCCGGCGTTCAATGCCAGGGAGGATATATGATCTTGAAGACACTCGCCGCCGCCGTGCTGCTCGCCGCCCCCGCCTGCGGCTACGCCCAGGCGAAGCCCGCGATCACCCGCCACGCCAACACCCCGCCGGGGCTGATCCTGCAAAGCGTCACCGTGCCGCCCGGCATGACGACGCTCTACCTCAGCGGACAACTCGCCTCGCCGGTCGATCCGGCCAGCAAGACGCCGCCCGCCCAGATGACGATGGCCGATTTCGGCGACACGAAGACGCAGACCGTGAGCATCTTCAACAAGATCAAGACGATCCTGACGTCGAAGGGCTATACGATGGCCGATATCGTCAAGCTCACCGTCTTCGTCGCGGGCGATCCCAAACTTGGCGGCAAGATGGACTTCGCCGGCATGAACGAAGGGTTCAAGATGTTCTTCGGCACGCCCGAAAACCCCAACACCGTCGCGCGTTCGACGATCCAGGTAGCGGCGCTTGCCGGCCCCAACTTTCTCGTCGAGATCGAGGCGGCCGCCGTCAAGTAAACCGATCAGGCGCCGCTCAGCCAGCGCACCGTCACCGGCCGTCCGGTAGCGGGCACGTGCAGCCCGTCGGCGGCGACACGGGCAGGGCGACCGTCGATGGTCGCCTTGCCCGGCTTGCCCGCCAGTGGCCAGGGTATCACGAACCCGCCCGCCGGCCGTGCGTCGCCTGCTATCGTGACCAGGACGCCATCGCTGTCGCGCCGCATCGCCAGATCGACCGTCCCCGCGGTGGTCCGCAAAGCCCGGATCGACGATCCCTCGCCGACCAGCCACGCCGCATCCAGGCCACCGCCAAGAACGACTGCATCGCCCCGTTCATAGGCGAACAGATCGAGCGCCGCGCGGATGAAGTCCGACGCTACCCACGCATGCGGCATGTCGCCGATGAACCGGATTTCCCGCGGCACCCTGCCGACCACCTCGGCCCAGCCGTTCCACGCCGCCGGCCGCCGATCCGCCATATAGGCGTCGAGCAAGCCGTTGGCGCGCGCTCGCCAGCCGAGCCGCACGAAAGCGGACACGTTTCGCAGTTCATAAGGCGTGTAATCCGCCCAATCCTTGCCTGACTTCCGCGCCGTCACCCGCTGCCATTGCCGCTCGAACGTGTTCGCCAGCAGCTTGGGATCGAGCCGATCCTGCTCGCCCGCCGGGTCGAGCGCCATCGTGGTCGACGTCGCATCGAAATCGCCCAGGCTGGTCGCGCCCGGAATGAAGTCGATGCCGAACTGCTTCACCGACGCAGCAATTGCCGCGTGGAGATCGGTCGCGAACTGATCGCGCTGGTCCGCGATCGTCGCCGCCTCCGGTTGCCCCAGCACCCGTGCCGCATCGGCCGCGTCTTTATAACCCGTCAGCGCCCAGAAATCGTCCCACAGGCTATATTGCGCCTGCGCCGAATAGCCTTCGTGGCTGATCGACGGCGGCATGAGTCCGTAGCGCGCGGTCCCGACATTTGCCGCGATCCGCTCCGACTGGCGCAGTCCCTCCATATACCGCCGCGCCGCGTCCAGCCGGGGCCAGTCGCGCAGCAGCGCCGCACGGTCGCCGGTGAAGCGATACAATTGCGTCACCAGGTGAATATATTCGCCGTGTGAATCATTCTCCGGCACCGGATCGGCCCCACGCGCGTCGACGCAGCACGGCACCTTGCCGTTCTCGAAAAGATAACCGCCATACCAGCCCGCAAATTCGCGCGCAGGGGCCGTCACGCCCAGCCTCAGCAGCGTATCGGACATCATCGCCCCGTCGCGTATCCAGCTGCGATCGTAGGATCGCGTGCCGGGCTTCAGCGCCGCGCCGTCGCGGCTCATCAGCACATGCGCCAGCGCGGTGCGCACGGTATCGGCGACCGCCTGTTTGGACGGCGGCACGCGGATCGCCACGCCCCCCAATTTCGCCCGCCACTCCGCTGCCACCGCGTGATGCGCCCGATCGAACGCCGCCGTGTCGATTGCCGGCGCCGCGCCGAACGGGATGACGACGGGAACGTCGGCACTTTCGCCAGGCGAAAGGTCGACGTCATAGGCGAGATAGGCGGACGCGAGGCCGGTCGCATCCTCCAGCATTTGCGCATTCGCACTGCCGCCTCGGGTCTCGTCGATCGGCGGCGTGAGCGCGCCCTCATCGAAGGCGCGCAGCGCCACGGCGGTGGGCGGTGCCAGACTTTGCACCATCCGCACCGTCGCCGGATCGCCCTCGACCGCGCCCGGCGTCGTCACCGCGAGCGACCCTTCCTTCCACGCGATGCGTGAGATCGTGCTGACCCCGCCCACCTGGCTCAAAAATTGCGCTGGTGGGTTCACCTGAAACGGCCGGACGGCAAGCACCAGCCGCAGCCGGCGGCGCGCGGTGCCGGTATTCGTCAGCCGCCACCGCGCCATCAGACGCGCGTCGGTCGCGAACAGTGCGGTATCGAGCGTCCATCCGTCGCCGGTCCACAGGACGTGCGGCATTGGCAGGCTGGCCTCCTCCAACGATTGCCGCGCGCCAACGTCGGCCCAGCCGAAACGTCTGCCGCCCGCGACCACGAACGGCTCGATCGAGAACGCACCCTTGGCCACCTCGATCGCCCCGTCCTCGCCGATCAGCCCCGACGCGGGGCCGCCGTCGGGGCCGACGAGCGTCCAATAGGATTGCTCGGTGAAGCCGCGCGGAAAGGTGCCGCGCGGCGCCGCCTTGGCCAGCGCCGCCACGAACGCGTTGGGCGTCGCCCCCCATTCCGGCGGCTGCACCATTATCTCGGCCAGCCGTGCCGATGCCGCGCCTTTGGGCAGCGTCACTCTCACCCACCGCGTTTCCAGCCCCGCCAGTGCGATCGGATCGTCCGCGCCGTCGCCTTGCTGCACCTGTCGCACCACGCGCCAGCGCCGCCCCTCGTCCGACGCCTCCACGCCGTAGCGCGGTGCCGCCCCCAGCCAGTGCAGCGTCACCCCGCCCAGCGCCTTGGTCCCTCCGAAATCAACCGCGAGCGCTCCACCGCCGCGCCCGGTCCAGGCGGTCGCCATGTCACCATCCATTACGCGCGCGTCGCTGGCGCGCGGGGCGGGCAGGGGGGCGGGCGGCGGCAGCGCGGTGTAGCGCAGGTCGTCGATGTCGATCGTCCCCGCCCCGCCATCGCGCCCGCGCACCACCACCAGCTCGACCCGATCGGTATGCCGCAAAGACTTGTCCGCGATCGGCCCCCACGCGAACGCCACGTCGCGGGCGCGGATGCGCAGCGTCTGCCATTCCTTGGACGCGCGAAAATTGGCGCGGCGATACCACCAGACGTTGGTGCCGCTCGCGTCGGTGAACTTCAATTGCAGGTCGTTGACCCCACCGGTTCCCCGCACCCGCAGCGTCACCTCGAAATCCGCGGCCCAGTCGATCGCGAGTGGCCGCGCGACGAAGGCATAGCCAGACACCTTGCCGAAATCATAGGCGAGCCGCAGCGCGCCGTCGGGCGCGCTGGCGCTTGCCGAAACGCCGTCGGACCCTTGCGCGGTCCACGGCGCGACGCGATCGAACGTGTCGAGCGTCACCCCCGCCTGCGCGGCCAGCAGCAGCGCGATCATGCCAGCCACCCGCCGGTGAAGCCTGCGCGCTCCAGCCCGCGACGGATGTGCGGATTACGCCGCATCGTCTTCCAGACAAGCCCGCTGCGCCAATTCTCGATTCCCCCCAAGATCGGTCCCTGATCGATCCCCAGATAGTCGCCATCGACCCAGCCGGTTCCGGGCACCACCTTGCCGTGGCGAAGCGGCGCCGACCCGTCGGTCAGGGTCGGGTTGAACGAATCGAGGAACCCGTACCGGCCGTATATGCCCCGGCCGTAGCGCCCATGCATCGCGCGTATCGCCGGAACGACGATCTCGGGCGCAAAGGCGATCGAACCGAGCGCGGCGGTCGGCGCGATCGTGCCGTCGTCGCGGTCGCCCGGCCCGCGCGCCGAATAGCTGAAGAACGCGCGCCTCCGCCCGTCGATCGTCGCTTCGAAGTCGCCAGGCCCGTCGCAGGCTGTCAGCCCCCAGCAGTCCGCGCCATAGCCCGCGAACCCGCCCGGGTTGACGATCGCATAGCGCCGCTGCGCATGGGTCGCACGCACGCTGTTCTCGAAGTAATCGATTCCCCTGGACGCGATGTACGGCTCACGGATCCCGCGGAAGTCGATCCACAGGTGGCTGTACTGATGCCCGAACAGCGGCGGGAAATGCAGGTGTGCCGGCCCATAGCGATCCGTCCAGCTAGCATCGAACCGCCGGGTCAGCGCGCTCCAGCTCGATGGCGGCACCGGATGGGTCGGCGACGCGAGTGCCAGTATGTAGAGCAGCATCGCTTCGTTGTAGATGTCCCAGTCGCTGGCGATGAACCCGGTTTCCGGGTGCCACCCCATGCCCACGAAGGTGCCGCGCGGCATGATCGACGTCCAGTCGACCGCGCGGTACAATTGCTCGGCCAGTTCCCGGATGCGCGCCTCTCGCGCGTCCTCCCCATCGAACCAGGTCTGCGCGAACAGCACGCCGGCCAGCAGCAGGGCGGTGTCGATCGTCGACAGCTCGGTCCGCCCGAACCGCGTGCCGGCGCGCATGTCGAGGAAATGGTAGAACAGGCCCTTGTGCCCGCTCACGCCCGTGGCGCCGGGGCCTTGCGGCGCCGCGGCCAGAAACTCCAGGCACGCGAGCGTCCGCGCGCGCGCCTCGCCCCGAGTCATCCAGCCGTTGGTCACCCCGATCGGCCAGGCGGTCAGCGCGAAGCCCATCGCGGCGATCGACGCGAACGACGGCGTCGGCCAGCGATCGGGCGCCAGCCCCGTCTTGCGGTCGGTGGTATCGCGAAAGAAGGCGAAGGTGCGTCGCTGGATATCGCCGATCAGGTCGCGCGAAGGCCGGGCAAGCCCATCGCCCGCGATCCCCACCAGCCCCAAACCCGCCGTGCCCAGAAATCCGCGACGGTCGAGCATGGCCTGGTCCTTGATACGCAAACAATGGAGCGGGCGGAGCCCGAGGGCGCCGCCCGCTCCGGGAGGAGGGTCAGAAGCGGAAGCCGGCGCGGAACTGGACGCGACGGGGCAGGGTGATCGTGCTGTTGCCAATCTCCTGGCGGATCAGCGGGTCGGTCGCGCTGAAGAACCCGTCGAAACCGGCGAAGTTTCTGTTGTTGAATGCGTTCAGCACGTCGACTGCCAGTTCCAGTCCGTCGTTGCTGCCGAAGATGCTGAAGCGTTTGGCAAAGGTCAGATTGACCTCGCAGAACGCGAACACATCGCCGAGGCAGTTCTTGACCGGATAGGCGGTCGTCGGCAGCGCCGCGCCGCTGTCCGTCCCGCGGGTGCCGTCGGTCACCTGATAAGCCGACCCACTGCCCAGCGTCGTCAGCGTCGAGAACTGGATACCCAGCGGCAGATCGACCAGCCCCGAAAGCACCAGCCGGTGGCGCTCGTCGCCCGGGCTCTTGCGCCAGCCATAGCCGTCCGGGGTCAGCCCATCGAGGCTGAACAGATCGCCGCCGTTCTTCTCCGCCTTGCCCAGGGTATAGGCCAGATTGAAGCCCCAGCCCGAGCTTTCCGAATAGGTCTTGTCGAGCGTGAAGTAGATCGCCTTGTACCGCGTATCCAATCCGTCGAAGCCTATGATCGCATTGGAATAGCCGTTGGCGACGACGGTGGCGGTGTTGCAGCAGCCGCCCAGGCCATTGTTCTGCCGGGTGGCGAACAGGTTGGTATAGCCGTTGCGCCCGCGCTGGTAGGAGGCGGTCAGCGCGGCCTGGAAGATGCCGACCCGCTGGCGGACGCCCAGCGAGAATTGATCGTTGACCGGCGGCTTCGCGTCGTTCTTGACCGAGAACAGTTCGGGCAACCCCTGCGTCGAAGTCGCGGCCAGCGTCAGCAGGCCGGCGCGTGTGCCATAGGACGGCTGGTAGATGACCGTTGGCAGGCCGTTGCGCGGCAGGCCGGTGCGCGAAAAGCGGAATACGCCGACCGGATTGATCGTGCGGCTCAGTTCGTCGACCGTGTTGTTGAAGTTGTTGCGATCGTAATAACGGCCTGCACCGCCGAAGAGCACGGTCGACTGGTCGCCCTTCAGATCATAGGAAAAGCCCAGCCGCGGCGCAAACGCCTTGGCGAACGGGCTGCGATCGTTGCCGTCCGTGATGTAATTGGCCGGATTGAAGTAGAAGGTCGACGGCAGCGACCGCAGCGCTGCCGCCGCCGCGGCGGGCGTGCGATATTCGTTGTTGAATCCATTGGTTTCATAATCCCAGCGGATGCCCAGGTTCAGCTGGAGCCGCTCGGTGATGTTCCAATCGTCCTGGATGTAGAGGCCGATCTGCGTGTTCGACCCCAGGATGCGGCCGTTGCCGAGGCCGAGCCGCGCCTCCGCGGGGAAACCGAAATCGGTATCGTCGTTGAGATTGGCGGGCGTGTCGGTTCCGGTCTGCGTGAAGGTATAGCGTGGCTGGAGGAACGACTGGTTGTTGAATTCGATGTCGGTGATCTCGACACGCGCGCCCAGCTTGATGACGTGCCCCTGGAGCCCGGTGTATGTGAGGTCGTCGCGGAAGGAGTAATTCTCCTGGATCTCGCGCCGGCTCGAATCCTTGCCGCCATAGGTGATGACGCCGATATATTCAAATTGCGGCAGATCGGGATTGAGCGACGTCGGGTTGAACGTGTAGTTCAGGTAATTGGCGTTGAACTCGTTGACGAAAGTATCGCCGGTGTGGGTCCACTTGTAGAGATACGTGTCGACCTTGTTCTTCTTGTTTTCGGCGACCTCGAAGCTGGTGTTGCCGCCGAAGCCCTGAATATCGGTTTCGGTGCGTCGGCTGAACGACACGTCGAACACGTCGGTGTCGTTGGGGGTCAGCGTCAGCTTGCCGAAGTAGAAATCGCCGCGAAACGGGCTGACGAAATTGCCTTCCAGATCGGCAAGGCGGCGACCCGAACTCGCCTCGAACGCCGCACGGTTGGCCGGCGAGCCGCCCGATTGCACGGCAAAGGCGCGATCCTGGTCGTTGCCTTCGTAGGCCGCAAAGAAGAACAATTTGTCCTTGATGATCGGACCACCCAAGGACACGCCATATTGCTTGCGCTCGAATGCGGGTTCGGGGCGGTTGTTCAGCTTGTCCAGGAACGCGCGCTGGCTGAGGCCCTTGTCGGTGTATTGGCCGAACGCCTCCCCGTGAAACGCGTTGGATCCCGACTTGGTGATGGCGGTGATGACCGCGGCGCCCGCCTGCTCGTATTCCGCCTTGTAGTTCTGCGTGGCGACGCGGAATTCCTGCACGGCCAACTGCCCGAACGGGTTGCCGCGGCTGTTCTGCTGCCCGGCGACGCCGCCCTCGCGCAGCTTGTTCTTCAGCGACACGCCATCGATGAAGACGTTGACCTGCGATGCGGTCTGCGCGCCCGAACTGAAACCCTTGTCCGTCTCGCTGTCGTTGTAGCGGACGCCGGGCGCCAGCGCTGCGAAGCTCAGGAAATTGCGGTCGGTCTGGGGCAGTCGGCGGATTTGCTGCTGGCTGACGTTGGTGGCGATCTCGCTCGTCTTGGTCTCGACCAGCCTGCCGCCGGTCACGATGATGTCGTCTCCGGCCGCTGCCGCAATATCGGCCCCTGCATCCGCGCCCGCCGTCGCGGCGGCGCCCAGTGTCACGTCGAGCGTCGCGGACTGGCCGATCGACACGGTGACCACCTCCTCATGCACTTCACCCGTGGCACCCGTATAGGTCAGGGTGTAACTCCCCGGGCGCAGGCCGTTCAACGTGTACGAACCCGATGCGTCGGTGGTGCCCCGGAACGTCTGGTTGGTCGCCTGGCTGACCGCAACCACCGTGGCGCCTGCGGCCGGCGCGCCGGCGGCATCGCTGACCTGCCCGCGGATCTGCGCGGTCGTCGTCTGCGCCGCCGCCGGCGTGACGGCAATGCCTACGCCCCCGATAAGCGCGGTGCTGGCCAGCAGCAGGTGGAGCGTCCGATACGTCCTCATGATGTCATTCCCCTTATCGGCCCGATTGCCGGGCTTGTTGTTGATCTCTTTGGCGCGGTCGTTTCCCGCTGCATCAGCTCGGGCACCGAAAGTTCGACCGCATGCTCGGCATCGCCCGCGATGGCGCGGACCAGGCGGGCGATCGCGCGCGCGCCAATGTTCGCGATGTCGGTTCGCATCGTCGTCAGCGCCGGTGAAACCAGGCGGGCAAGCGGAATGTCGTCGAAGCCCGCGACCGCGACATCGTCCGGCACTAAGACCCCGGCACGGCGCAGCGCCATCAGCGCACCGATCGCCATCATGTCGTTGGCCGCGAACAGCGCATCGGTCGGCTCGGTCTCGCGCAGCAGCACCGCGGCTGCGACAGCACCGCTCTCCTCCATGAAATCGCCCGCAATGATCCGCGGGGTCAGGCCATGCCGCGTCATCGCCGCGCGGTAACCGTCGGCCCGCTCCGCCGCGTCGATGTTGCCCTGCGGCCCCGATAGGTGGACGATCCGCCGCCGCCCGCCGGCGACCAGGTGATCGATCATCGCCGCGGCTGCCTGCGCATTGTCGACGCGGATCTCGGGGCGTTGCTCGTGATGGGGCGCGCAATTGACCAGCACGACCGGCAATCCCGGCGGTAGCTGTGCGAACAGCAGGTCGGGATCGACATGCGGCGCCATCACCACCAGCCCGTCCACCCGCCCGCGCATCGTCTGCAGCGCGCCGACCGCGCGTTCGGCATCGGCGTGCATGTTCGATAGCAGCAACTGCAGGCCGCGCCGCGATGCCTCGCGGTCCATGCCGCGCAGGAATTCCGAAAAGAACTCGCCATGGATGTCGGGAAGCACGATGCCGATCGCATTCGCGCGCGCCAGGCTGAGGTTGCGGGCGCCCGCATGCGGGACATAGCCCAGCGCCGCGGCAGCGGCCTCCACCCGGTCGCGCAAGGCGGGGCGCACGTTGTCCAGGCCGTTCATCACGCGGGACACCGACGCGACGGAAACCGCCGCTTCGCGCGCCACGTCGCGGATGGTGGCATTGGGCATGCGCGGCGTCGTCCTCTCCTGCGCGTCGACCGGTCGCGATGCCCGTCGATCACGTCTCTTGATGTAACCGGTTACATCATCCACAAACGCGGTTCAAGACCGGACCGCATCCGCTACAGCGGAACGGCAACGCCAAAACTCGGAGAGGGTAGACATGGACGATCGGCAGATCACGCGGCGCGCGGCGATGCTCGGCGCGGCCGCGACCACAGCCTGGCTGGCCAGCCCGGCACGCGCGCTCGTCCAGGCGGCCGGCACCGCCGCGCTGCCGCCGAAGGTGGAGGCGCTGTTCGCGCAGATGACGCTGGAGGAAAAGGCCGGGCAGCTGACGCTTAACGCCGCGACTTGGGCGGGCGGCGCGGCGACGACTCTGAACCCGGCGGGCAATGCCGGCACCTTCGACGGCCAGCTGGCGGAGGTGCGGGCAGGGCGCCTCACCGGCGTCTTCAACGGCAATGGGGCGGAAATGGCGCGGCGGATGCAGACGGTCGCAATGCGCGAATCACGGCTGAAAATTCCGCTGATCTTCGCCGCCGACGTCATCCACGGCTTCCGCACCGTCTTCCCCATGCCGATCGCGGAGGCCGGCAGCTTCGATCCCGACCTCGCAATGCGCACCGCGCGCGTCGCGGCGGTGGAGGCGGCGGCGGCGGGGATCGACTGGACGTTCGCGCCGATGGTCGACATCGGCCGCGACCAGCGCTGGGGCCGCGTGGTCGAGGGCGCGGGGGAGGACGTCTTCCTCGGCCGTGCCATGGCGGCGGCGCGCGTCCGCGGTTTCCAGGGGACGCGCGGGCTCGCCGCCGACGATGCGGTCATGGCCTGCGCCAAGCATTTTGCGGCTTACGGCGCGGCGGAGGCCGGGCTGGACTACAACACCGTCGACATTTCGGAACGCACTTTGCGGGAGGTTTATTTTCCCCCGTTCCAGGCCGCGTTCGATGCCGGTGCGCTCTCGACGATGGCGTCGTTCAACGAACTGTCCGGCATCCCCGCCACCGCCAATCCCTGGCTGCTCGATACCGTGCTGCGCCGTGAGTGGGGCTTCGGCGGCATCGTCGTGTCCGACTATACCGGTGACGAGGAATTGATCGCACACGGCTTCGCCGCCGACGCCCGCGAAGCGACCCGGCTCGCCTTCATGGCCGGCGTCGACATGTCGATGCAGTCGAGCTTCTACATCAGGCATCTGCCCGATCTCGTCGCCAAGGGAGAGGTGCCGATGGCGCGGCTCGATCAGGCGGTGCGCCGCGTGCTCGCGGTCAAGCAGGCGCTCGGGCTGTTCGACGATCCGTTCCGCCGGATCGACCCCCGCCGCGAGAAGACCCGCGTGCGTACCGCCGCCAACCTCAGGCTGGCGCGCGAGGCGGCCCGCCGCTCGATCGTCCTGCTCAAGAACGACGGCAGCCTCCTGCCGCTTCCCCGCGCGGGCAAGCGGATCGCGCTCATCGGCCCGTTCGCGTCGGGCCAACAGGATCTGGTCGGCCCGTGGAACGTCTATGGCACCGATGCCGAGGCGATCGACCTGGCGACCGGGGTCCGCGCCGCCGTTGCCGATGCCTCGCTCGTCACGACCGTCGCGGGCTGCGCGGTCGAGGCACCGATACCCGGCGGCATAGAGGCCGCAGTCGCCGCTGCCCGCGCCGCCGACATCGTCGTGCTGGCGATCGGTGAGAGCCAGCGCATGTCCGGCGAAGCGCAATCGCGCAGTGCGATCGTCGTCCCCCCGGCGCAACAGGCGCTCGCCGAAGCCGTCGCCGCAACGGGCAAGCCCATCGTCGTGGCGCTGCGCCACGGCCGTGCGCTGGCACTGGAAGGCGCGGTGCTGAACGCGCCCGCGATCCTCGCCACCTGGTTCCTCGGCTCGCAATCCGGTCCCGCCACCGCGGACATCCTTTTCGGCATCGAAGGCCCGTCGGCGCGGCTCGCCGTCAGCTTCCCGCACGTCAGTGGTCAGGAACCCTATCATTACGACCACAAGGCCACCGGCCGCCCCAACCCGCCAGGCGCACCGGCAGAATATAAGGCGCATTACCGCGAGGCGCCCAATACCGCGCGCTTCGCCTTCGGCCACGGTCTGACCTATGGCGAGATCGCCTATTCCCGGCTCTCGCTCGGCACGGGAACGCTGGCGTGGGACGGCACGCTGACGGTGCGCGCGACGGTCACCAATTCGGGCCGCACCGCGGCGGTCGAGGTCGTCCAGCTCTACATCCGCGATGTCGCCGCCAGCATCACCCGCCCCGTCCGCGAGCTGAAAGGCTTCGAGCGCATATCCCTCGCCCCCGGTGCCAGCAAGGAGGTCAGCTTCACCCTGCGCCGTGCGGATCTGACCTTCGTCGGCGCCGGCCTCACGCGCACCGTGGAGCCCGGCCGCTTCGACCTGTGGATCGCTCCCTCCGCCCAGGCCGAAGGCGTCGCCGGCAGCTTTACCCTGACCGCGGCCTGAGATTGCATCGACGCCCCGCCTATGGTGAGGTGCAGGAGCAAACGAGAGGACGACCCATGGCGACTGCGGCACCCGAGCGGCACAGCGTCCCCGCTCCACCGGGGCTGCCCGTCGTCGGCCACCTCCACCAGATCGCGCGCGCCGGGTTGATCGGCCATCTGCTCGCGGTCAGCCGCCAATTTCCGGGCGGCATCTTCAAGCTCCGCTTCGGCAGTCGCGTCTCGCTCTTCGTCACCGATCCCGATCTCGTCGCCGAACTCAGCGACGAAACCCGCTTCCGCAAGATGCCCGGTCCCGGCCTGCGCGTCGTCCGCAAGTTCGCCGGCGACGGCCTGTTCACCGCGTTCAGCGAGGAACCCAATTGGGGCAAGGCGCACCGCATCCTCCTGCCCGCCTTCAGCCAGCGCGCGATGCGCGGTTATTTCGACATGATCGTCGAGGTCTGCGACCAGCTGATCGCCAAATGGACGCGCGCCAGCGGCACCGACGTGCTCGTCGCCGACGACATGACCAGGCTGACGCTCGATTCCATCGCCATCGCCGGCTTCGGCCACCGCTTCGACAGTTTCGAGCGTGAGGAACTGGACAGCTTCCTGCTCGCGCTCGGCCGCGCGCTCGGCGAATCCATGGCCAAGCTCACGCGGATGCCGTTCCAGAAACCGTTCGCCAAGCGCGCCGAAGCCCAGTTCGACACCGACATCGCGGAGATGAACGCGCTGGTCGACGGCATCATCGCCGATCGTCGCGTGCATCCGACCGCCAAGGAAAACGGGGGCGGCCGCGATCTGCTCAATCTCATGATCGACGCGGTCGATCCGGAGACGGGCGAGCGCCTCGACGACGTCAACATCCGCTACCAGGTGCTGACCTTCCTGATCGCCGGGCACGAGACGACCAGCGGGATGCTCACCTTCGCCTTCCACTATCTGCTGCGCAACCCGCATGTACTCGCGCAGGCCTATGCCGAGGTGGATCGCGTCCTGCCCGGCGACACCCGCCCGGATTATGCGCAGGTCGCAAAGCTCGAGGTCGTCGAGCGCATCCTCAAGGAGGCGCTGCGCCTGTGGCCCACCGCGCCGTCGTTCAGCCTCGCGCCGTTCGGGGACGAGGTGATCGGCGGCAAGTGGACGCTGCGCAAGGATCGCCCGGTCAACGTCTTCATCCCCGGCCTCCACCGCAGCGCCGCGGCGTGGGAGAACCCGGAGGAGTTCGACATCGACCGCTGGCTTCCGCAAGCCGAAGCCGCGCGCCACCCCCACGCCTACAAGCCTTTCGGCAACGGCGAACGCGCCTGCATCGGCCGCCAGTTCGCGATGGTGGAGGCCAAGATCGCGATGGCGATGATGCTGCGCAGCTTCGCGATCAGCGATCCCCACAATTACCGGCTGCGGATCAAGGAGACGCTGTCGATCAAGCCCGACGACTTCCACATGCGCATCCGGCTGCGCCTGCCGCACGAGCGCATTGCCGCGGCGCCGGTCGCGGTGGAGGAGAACACCGCCGTAGCCTCGGTCGCGGGCACCGGGCAGGCGTTCGCCGTTCTCTACGGCTCGTCGCTGGGCACCGCGCGCGACATCGCCGAGGAGATCGCCGAGCGCGCGCGCGTCGATGGCTTCGACGTCGTCACCCGCTCGCTGGACGACAGTTTCAAGGGTGGTGCCGCACCGCAGGACAAGGTCATCGTCATCGTCACCGCCACCTACAACGGCCGCGCGCCCGACACCGCGATCGAGGTCGAACGCGCGCTCGACGCCGGCATGTTCCACGAGGCGGACTGGGCCGGTGCGCGCTTCGCGGTGCTGGGCATCGGCAACAGCCAATGGCCGAACTATCAGAAATTCCCCAAGCGCATCGACGCCGCGATCGAAAAGGCGGGCGCCACCCGTCTGGTCGCGCGCGCCGAAGCTGACGGCCAGGGCGATTTCGACGGCGCCGTCGCGGGTTTCGTCCGTTCGCTCTGGACGGCGCTCGGCAGCGAAGCGGCGCCCGCCGAAACCCAGGCAACGCTCACCCTCGTGCCGGTCAGCGCGGCCGACACCCGCGCCGCCGCGCTTCCCGCTCATGCGCAGCGGCTGGAGATCGTCGCCAACGACGAACTCGTCCGTCCCGCCGATGGCTTGTGGGATTTCGCGCTCGAACCCCCGCGCCCCTCCACGCGCCTGATCCGCATCCGTCTGCCGGAGGGTCAACGCTACCACACCGGCGATCACATCGCGGTCTATGCCCGCAACCGCCCCGATCTCGTCGATCGCGCGCTTGCACGGCTCGGCGAAGATGGCGCCGCGCTCGTGCAGGTCGGAGGGCAGGGGAACCGCTTCCGCCACCTGCCCACCGGCCGCACTGTCACCGTCGCACAGTTGCTTGGCGATTTCGTCGAGCTGTCCGACCCGGTCTCGCGCCGCGCCATCGCTACGATCGCGTCCCAAACGCGCTGCCCCGATACCAAGCGAAAGCTCGCGGCGATCGACGATACCGCCTTCGAAGTGCTCACCGCCAGACGCACGACCCTCCTCGACCTGCTCGATGCGCACCCTGCCGCCGAACTCTCGCTGGACAGCCTCGTCGAACTGTCCGCGGCCATCGCGCCGCGCTTCTACTCGATCGCCTCCAGCCCGCTCGTCGACGCCCATGTCGCCGACCTGATCGTCGGCACGATGGCTGCCCCCGCCTGGTCGGGCCTCGGCGAGCACCGCGGCTTCGCCAGCGGCTATATGGCAGGCGTCGAACCCGGCGCGCAGGTCTTCGGCTACGTCCGCCGTCCGAACCCGCCCTTCGCGCCAGCCGAAGATCTGGACGTGCCGATGATCCTCATCGGCCCCGGCACCGGCTTCGCGCCACTGCGCGGTTTCCTTCAAGAACGGGCGTCGCAAAAGGCCGATGGCGGCAACGTCGCCACCTCGCTCCTGTTCTTCGGCTGCCGCCATCCCGACCACGACTGGATTTGCCGCGCAGACATGGAACGCTGGCAGGCCGACGGCGTCGCCGAACTCCATCTCGCCTTCTCCGCCGTCCCCTCGCACCCCTGGCGGTTTGTCCAGGACGCGCTTTGGGCCGAGCAGGGGCGCGTATGGGCGGCGTTGGAAGCGGGTGCGAGCGTGTATCTTTGCGGCGACGGCAAGCACATGGCGCCCGCCGTGCGCGACACGCTCATCCGTATCCAGATGCAGCAGACCGGCGGCGAACATGCGGCGGGTTCCGACTGGCTCAACACGATGATCGAACAGGGCCGCTTCCACCAGGACGTCTTCGGCTTCGGGAAGTAGCGCGCCACGTAATCGTTGCCCAGGATCGGGGCTGCTCTGTCCTACACGGCCCGGCCCTGCCAGCGTCGCATCATGTGCGCTCTCCGCTTATCGTCGTCTTTCGCTCTTCGATTTCGCCTTTGCTGCCGAGGGGCTCTCCGCTCGCGACGTAGCGTGTGGTTCGTCCGGTTTGGAACCCGCGGTATGGCGATGCGGCTCTTGTGGTCTGCATCGACTCGGTTCAGCATGCGCGCAACGCGTCACCCGAACGCAACCGGAGAGTCCCATGCAGCAATTGAGCGCGCAGGACGCGTCGTTCGTCTATTTCGAAACGCCGCACACGCCGATGCACATCGGATCGGTCGGCATCTACGACCCCTCGACTGCACCCGGCGGGTTCGTGCGTTTCAAGGATATATTGGGCTTCATCGAAAGCCGCCTCGGCGGCGCGCGCAGCTTTCGCCAGCGCCTCGTGCGCGTCCCCTTCGATCTCGATCATCCCTATTGGATCGAAAACCCCGAATTCGACATCGAATTTCACGTCCGCCACATCGCCTTGCCCAGGCCCGGCGACTGGCGTCAGCTCTGCATCCAGGTATCGCGCCTGCACGCGCGCCCGATGGACCTGACCAAGCCGCTGTGGGAATTCACGGTCGTCGAGGGGCTCGACAATGTGGAGGGCCTGCCCCCCGGCTGCTTCGCGCTGGTGTCCAAGGTCCATCATGCCGCCATCGACGGCATGAGCGGGGTCGAGATGTCCGCTGCGGTCCACGATCTCGACGCCTCGATGGCCCCGCCCGCCGCCGGCGATGCCTGGCAGCCCGAACACATGCCCAAGGTCGCCGATCTGCTCGCCCGCAGCTATTTCAACAGCCTCGTCCAGCCGATGCGCGTCATGGAGACGATTGGCCGGTCGCTGCCCGGGATCGCGCGCCTCGGCACCCGGACGGCCAAGGGCGACATCAGCATCCGCAGCGCCCGCCCCGCGCCCAAGACCCGGTTCAACGGCAAGGTCTCCGGCCACCGTGTCTGGGATGCGGTGCCCTTCAAGCTGGCCGACATCCGCGCCATCAAGGATGCGGTGCCCGGCGCCACCGTCAACGACGTGGTCCTCTCGATCGTCGGCGGCGGTCTTCGCGCCTACCTGCTGGCGAAGAACGAACTGCCCAAGGAAACCATGACCGCGATGGCCCCCATTTCGGTGCGCGAGGAAGGGGAGAAGGCCGCGCTCGGCAACCTCGTTTCGGCGATGGTCGTCGGGCTGGGCACCCAGATCGAGGATGCGCTGGAACGCCTGCGCTTCGTCCATGCCGAGGCGGTGAACTCCAAGGCGATGACGAACGCGGTCGGTGCGAAGACGCTCGCCGATTACAGCCAGTTGATGCCGTCCGCCCTCGCCGGCTTGGCGGCACGGCTCTACACCCGCGTCGGCGCGGCCAACGCTCATTCGCCGGCGTTCAACTGCGTCGTCACCAACGTCCCGGGCAGTCGTGTGCCGATGTATTTCGCGGGCGCGAAGATGGTCGGCATGTACAGTACGGGGCCGTTGTTCGACGGCATGGGCCTCATCAACGCGGTCTACAGCTACGGCGACACGATCGCGATCTCCTTCACCTGCGATCGTGCGATGATGCCCGATCCGGACGCTTATGCAGCCGGACTGCGTGCCGCCTTCGATGCGATGAAGGCAGCGGCGGTGAAACCAACGCCCGCGCCGCCGGTTGAGGAAAACGACAACAGGCCCGCCGAAAAAGCGCGTGTCCGCAGCAAAGGAGCAGCATGATGGCCGACGAGACGAACGAGAACATCGACCACGCCGCCAACGCCACCAGATCGGCGACCGACCGCGCCGCGAATGCCGCCAAGGAGGCCGCCGACCGCATGCGCGCGGGTGCCGAACAGGCCCGCGGCGCCTTTCAGGAAAACGTCGTTGCCCCTGCCATGCGCGCGGGCGAAGCCATGAAGGCGTCGGGCCAGAAGGTCGCTGAGGGTGGCGCCAACATCGGCGTCAAGATGATCGACCAGGCCGAACAGAATGCCCGCGAGGCGTTCAACGCTATGCGCGAGGCGGCTGCGGCAAAGGACTTGTCCGACGTGATGCGCATCCAGGGCGATTACCTGCGCGAACAGGGCACCCGCTCGATGACCCAGGCCAAGGAGATCGGCGACCTCATCATGCAATTCGGCCGCGACGCGGTCGCTCCGCTGCGCGGCGGGCAGGGGGAAGGCTGAACGCCCACTCCAGACTAGGGGAGCCGGTCGCGTCACGGTGAAGGCTGGCGAGCGGTGCGGCGCCGGGGTAAGGCCAGCGGCATGGCCAGACTAGCTTTCATCGGAACGGGCGTCATGGGCGCACCAATGGCACGCCATCTCGCCAGCGCAGGGCATGAGGTGACGGTGTTCAACCGTACCCGTGCCAAGGCGGAGGCGACGGGACTTGCCGTGGCCGACACGCCTGCCTCCGCCGCGGATGGCGCGGATGCGGTGTTCGCCTGCGTCGGCAACGACGACGATCTCGCCGCGGTGACGCTGGGTCCGGACGGCTGCTTCGCGGCGATGCGGCAGGACGCCGTCTTCGTCGATCACACCACGGTGTCGGCCGCGCTCGCGCAGCGGCTTGCGGCAGGACGTTCGCTGGTGGTCGATGCACCCGTCTCGGGCGGTCAGGCGGGGGCCGAGAAGGGCGCGCTGTCGATCATGTGCGGCGGCACCGCGGCAGCAGTGGCGGCGGCCCATCCGTTCATGCAGGCCTATGCCGCCCGCATCGTCCACGTCGGCGAGGCGGGGGCGGGACAACAGACCAAGATGTGCAATCAGATCGCGATTGCGGGCGTGTTGCAGGGGGTGTCGGAGGCGCTGCGTTTCGCCCAGAAGAGCGGGCTGGACACGGCCAAGGTGCTGGAAGCCATATCGGGCGGCGCGGCGCAAAGCTGGCAGATGGTCAACCGCTGGGAGACGATGGCGCAGGACCGCTTCGATTTCGGCTTCGCGGTCGATTGGATGCGCAAGGATCTGGGCCTGGCGCTGGACGAGGGGCGCAGGAACGGCGCAGGTCTGCCGGTGACCGCATTGGTCGATCAATTCTATGCCGAGATACAGGCCATGGGCGGCGCCCGCCAGGACACGAGCGCACTGGTACGGAGATTGCCGAAGTGAAGCCTCTGTTTATCCTTGCCGGCCTGATCTCATCGCCTGCTCTGGCCGATGCGCTGGTCGATAACGTCGCCGGGATCACCGTCGATGCGGATGGCAAGGTGACCCGGTTCACCGGGCTGACGATGACGCTCGACGGCAAGGTCACGAAGCTGCTGTCGGCCAAGGACAAGCGGCCAGAGCGACCGGACTGGCGCGCCGATATGAAGGGCCGGGTGCTGATCCCGGGCTTCGTCGATGCGCACGGACATGTGATGGACCTGGGCTTTCGCGCACTCGAACTCGATCTCTCGACCGCCCGATCACTCGACGATGCGAAGGGGCGCATCCGCGCTTATGCGGCGGCCAATCCGGAGCGGAAGTGGATCTGGGGCGGCGGCTGGAACCAGGAAGCCTGGGGCCTCGGCCGCTTCCCGACCGCGGCCGATCTCGATGAAGCGGTGAGCGACCGACCGGTGTTCCTGGCACGCGTCGACGGCCATGCCGGCTGGGCGAACAGCGCGGCGCTCAAGGCGGCGGGCGTGACGGCCAAGAGCGTATCGCCTCCCGGCGGCCGGATCGAAAAGACCGGCGGGCAGCCATCGGGCGTGTTCGTCGATGCGGCACAGGATCTCATCCGCAAGGTCGTGCCGCAGCCGAGCGGAAAGGATCGCGATGCCGCCTTCCTCAAGGCGCAGACCATTCTGCTCGCCGCCGGGATCACCGCGACCGCCGACATGGGCACGACGCTGGACGAATGGCTCAGCTATCGCCGGATGGGCGATCTCGGCGCGCTGCGCGTGCGGATCGTCAGCTATGGCTCCGGCATCGACGATACCGTGCGGATCGGCGGAGCAGGGCCGACGCCGTGGCTTTACGGCGACAAACTGCGGCTGGCCGGCGTGAAGCTCTACGGCGACGGCGCGCTCGGATCGCGCGGCGCATGGTTGAAACAGCCTTATGCAGACGCTCGCGGCGAAGCGGGTTTAGGCTTCATGACGGATGACGTCATCCGCAATCTGATGAGCCGCGCTGCAATGGACGGCTATCAGGTCGCGGTGCATGCGATCGGCGACAAGGCTAACGCCCAGGTGCTCGATGCGATCGAGGAGTTGTCGGAAACCTACAAGGGCGACCGGCGCTGGCGCATCGAACACGCACAGATCGTGGATCCCGCCGATCTGCCGCGCTTTGGCAAGCACGGAACGATCGCGTCGATGCAGCCCGTCCACCAGACGAGCGATCGGACGATGGCCGAGGCACGTCTCGGCCAGGCGCGTCTCGGCGGCGCCTATGCCTGGGCGTCGATGCTGAAGAACGGCTCGCCCCTCGCGTTCGGATCGGACTATCCGGTGGAAAGCCCCGATCCGTTCGCGGGCTGGGCAGCGGCGTTCACGCGAATGGGTGCGGACGGGCAGCCGTTCGGCGGCTGGCGTCCCGAGGAGCGCGTCACCCGCGAACAGGCCTGGTGGGCTTTTACCGGCGGCGCGGCCTATGCCGGCTTCGCGGAAAAGCAGTTCGGCAGCCTGTCTCCGGGCCAGCGCGCGGACTTCGTGATCCTCGATCGCGACCCGCTCGACGCCTCGCCTACCGAGTTGCGGCAGACCAAGGTCGAGGAGACCTGGGTCGGTGGCCAGAAGGTCTGGACCCGCAAGTAATGGCGCTTGTCCGGGTCATATGGCGCGGACGGACGGGGCGGTAAACGAGGGGCGGGCATGCGAGCGACGACGGGAATCCTGATCCTCACGCTACCGGTCGCCGGATGGGCGCAGGACGTGCCACCGCCGGAGCCGGACAGCCGGTAATTGTGGTCGGAACCCGCCTGACGCCTGAGGAGCAGCGACGGCGAGCATCCGCCTTCGTCCGTCGTACCGGCGTCGCCAATGGTCAGCGGCCGGCCGCGCGCTGGGTCGATCCCATCTGTCCCCTGGCGCTGGGGCTTTCTCCTGCTCTCGCCCGCCAGGTGGAGGGCAAGGTTCGGCAGATTGCCCGCGAGGTAGGGGCAAAGGTGGCCGCAAAACCCTGCACGACCAACATCGCGATCAGCTTCGTCGCGGATGGCAGCGCCATGACCAGGGCGGTAGCCCGCAGCAAGCCACGCAATCTCGCCGAGGTTGCTCGCGAGGACCGCGCCGCGCTGCTGGACGGTGAAGCGCCGGTTCGGTGGTGGTACGCGACCGACCTGCAAGGCACAGACGGCCGCCGCAGCACCGCCGACATGTCCGCGGCGTTGCTCGGCGCCATCGAAGGCGGTGGAGGATTGCCGTCCGACGAACGGGCCTCGTTCCTGGCGCGCACCGGATCGAGCGTCATCAGTACACAAGTGGTCCGCGTGCTGAAGACCGCCACGGTCGTCGTAGATGCCAACCGGGCCGCAGGGCAGACCCTCAACGCGGTCGCTACCTATGCGGCCTTCGTCGCGCTTGCCGAAATCGGGCCCTCGGCGCCACCCGAGGGCTCGATCCTGCAACTGTTCGCCACGCCGGGCAATGGCGATGCCCGGCTGACGTCATCCGACGAAGCCTTCCTGCGTGCTCTGTACCGCCTGCCGCTCGACAGGACCGCCCAGCAACAGCGCGGCCTCCTGGTCGGGCACATGCTGGGTCCAGCGCCGACGCCGCGTGAATAGCGCCGCCCGTTCACCAACCCGCTGGATCAGTGCCCGGCGGTTTCGCCGACCGCGCGCAGCGACGCGTACTTCAGCGTGGTTGCCGGAATGCTTTCGATCACCCACTGCGCCATCCGCTGCTCCTCGCTCAGCGACTGCTGCAAGGCCGAGGTTGCCCAGGAGAACGCGCCCGCGTCCGCCAGTGTCAGCAGCGACGTATAAGCCGCCGCCTCGAAATTCTCGAAGGCGAAATTGGCAAAGCTGTTCTTTACGACCTCGTCCGGGGCGAACACGTGCGCGATCGCGGCAATGTTGCCCGAGATAGTCAGTGCGATGTCCTTGAGCGCCGACGCGCTTTCGCCGAAGCTCGCAAGTACCTCGTCCAACCGGACGATCTGCTGCTCGGTCTCGACGCGGTGCCTTTGCAGCACGTCGACGATCTCGGGATAGTTGGCGAGATGCTCGATCTGCCGATCCATCAGCGCCAGCGCCTGGTGCTCGACGCCATGTGCGTTCTTCAAACCGGTGATGAAGATCGACTGGAGAAGGTCTGCGTGGGATACGGCCATGTGATGCTCCTGTGGGCGATGCGTCGGCCGACAAGCGCATCAGGCGCAGTCCCGATCCCGAATCTGATCCAGGTCAAACAAAAAGGCCGCGGCGCCACGCGCCACGGCCTTTCGCGGGTAAATGGACGAGAGCGTTCAGGCGACGCGAGCGGCCGCGACCTCGTCGGGCTCACGCAGCACATAGCCGCGGCCCCATACGGTTTCGATGTAATTCTCGCCTTCGCAGGCCAGGCTCAACTTCTTGCGCAGCTTGCAGATGAAGACGTCGATGATCTTGAGTTCGGGCTCGTCCATCCCGCCATAGAGATGGTTGAGGAACATTTCCTTGGTGAGCGTCGTGCTCTTGCGGAGCGACAACAGCTCCAGCATCGCATATTCCTTGCCGGTCAGATGGACGCGGCTGCCATCGACTTCGACGGTCTTGGCG
>NZ_DASVTL010000028.1:0-21864 GCF_036387595.1 Sphingomonas sp. | reverse complement strand
GCCGACGCCCGCACTCGTCGCTTGACCGCAGGACACCCGATCACGTCTACTTCAACCGGCCGCTTCTCGCAGCGGCATGAAACCGGCGGACGCTCCACTTAGCAATCGCGCCGAGCTGTGCAGATGAACCGAGCCACCTCTCTGGTCTGCTCCGCAAAGTGGCGGACGAACGGCTCGTTGCCGTTGGACCGCGATCTCTGAGCGGCTATGGTGACGCCGGCGCAGATGCTGATGGTACGTACGTTGCCGTTGGACCGCGATCTCTGAGCGGCTATGGTCTTCGCGGGCCGCATGGCCTACCTCATGTAGTTGCCGTTGGACCGCGATCTCTGAGCGGCTATGGTACAGTCGATCGAGGAGTTTAACGCGGATTTGTTGCCGTTGGACCGCGATCTCTGAGCGGCTATGGTGCACTTCACCCACTCATGGACACACTGGCAGTTGCCGTTGGACCGCGATCTCTGAGCGGCTATGGTAAGACGGTCGAGGGCGTGAAGTTCTGGTATGTTGCCGTTGGACCGCGATCTCTGAGCGGCTATGGTCCACGAAACGTCAAGGCCAAGCGCTTGCAGGTTGCCGTTGGACCGCGATCTCTGAGCGGCTATGGTGTTGTGCAGACGTGGAGCCAGCGGAGGTGTGTTGCCGTTGGACCGCGATCTCTGAGCGGCTATGGTTGGGGCACGTCATCCCAGTCGATCTGAATTGTTGCCGTTGGACCGCGATCTCTGAGCGGCTATGGTGGCCGCGATCCGCGACACGACGCGCGAACAGTTGCCGTTGGACCGCGATCTCTGAGCGGCTATGGTCGCCGCCGACAGCATCAAGTCGAGGATCGAGTTGCCGTTGGACCGCGATCTCTGAGCGGCTATGGTTGGGAGAATCTAGTCGCCATGGACGACGAGGTTGCCGTTGGACCGCGATCTCTGAGCGGCTATGGTGGATCATGATCTGCGCGCAATGATCGATCCGTTGCCGTTGGACCGCGATCTCTGAGCGGCTATGGTAACCCCCCGATTGACGAACAGATCGTCATTGTTGCCGTTGGACCGCGATCTCTGAGCGGCTATGGTCGGCCAAGCCGCGGTCGCGGTCAGCGGCTCGTTGCCGTTGGACCGCGATCTCTGAGCGGCTATGGTATGGTCTATGCGCTTGGCCCGTCCCCTGACGTTGCCGTTGGACCGCGATCTCTGAGCGGCTATGGTCGCCCAGTCGTGCAGCGGTCGATCCTTGTAGTTGCCGTTGGACCGCGATCTCTGAGCGGCTATGGTACGCCGACCGATGAGCAAGCCGCGTTGGTTGTTGCCGTTGGACCGCGATCTCTGAGCGGCTATGGTTGACGCCGCTCACGCCGAATAGACGGATGCGTTGCCGTTGGACCGCGATCTCTGAGCGGCTATGGTCTGCGCCTTCAAGCGCGGCTTCGGTCATCGGGTTGCCGTTGGACCGCGATCTCTGAGCGGCTATGGTACGCGAGCGGTAGCGCCGCGTGCCGTCACGGTTGCCGTTGGACCGCGATCTCTGAGCGGCTATGGTCGCGTCGGGCGACATGCACGAGGCGCTCGAGTTGCCGTTGGACCGCGATCTCTGAGCGGCTATGGTCGATGTGTTGCTATCTTGTTGTTCGGCAACGAGATAGTAGCACATCCACCGCCACCAAATGCCGAGCGAGTCATCAGAATAACGCCAGCTGATCGGGGTTTTTACGGGTGCGTCTGCGGCGCTGGCCGGAAAATCGGACGATGTTCTCATATTGCCGGTCAGTGAAGCACAGGATGTGCACGTCACCCGAATCGGGTAGGTGCGATTCGATGCGGCGCTGATACGCCTCGACGTGTTCCTTGCCGTTGCAAAAGCGGGCATAGACCGAGAATTGGCTCTTTTCGAACCCCTCGTCGAGCAGATATTCGCGGAACTTGGTCGCGGCCCGGGCCTGGGCCTTGGTGGTGACCGGCAGGTCGAACATGACGAAGATCCACATCAGGCGATAGCCACTGAGCTGCGTGGCGGTCACGGATCGACCAGGAGCGCGGCCAGGCCGGCAAGCTCCAGTACCGAAGGTGGCGCGGGCAGCCACAGGTCGGTCGCACGGCCGCTCTGGAAGGCGCCGGCCAGCGTCTGCGCCACTCGCGCCACTGCATTGGCCAGCGTCGTCGTGCCCGCTTCGCCGGTCAGATCAAGCGCGATCAGCCGGGCGAAGGCTCGTTTTGCCTCCGGATTCACCGCAACGATGCCGGCTGCAATGAGGCGAAGCGCAAGGAGATCGACAAGCGGGCGGAACGGTTCGATCACGTCGTCCGCCAGCGCAAAGGGATTGCCACGATTGGCGTGGTGTACGCCGATCGAGGGATGAAGCCCGGCCGCCACCACCGCACGCGCGCATAGTGAGCGCAGGATGGCATAGCCGTAGTTCAGCAGCGCATTCGTGCCCGCGGCGTCGCGGTTGCGGCGGAAGTCCTCGCCCATCAGCAGCGGCCAATACCGGCGCGCTGCCTGTGCCTCGACATTGTCGGGATCGCCGGAGCCGACGCGCCGCGCCAGGAGGTCGAAGGGCGCGTGCGGCTTGCCGGTGGATGCCAGTGCGGCCCCCTGCCAGCGGATCTTGGAGACGATGATGCGGCGCCAGAGCTGCTTTGCAAGCGGTCGCCCGGCTTCCCATTGCGCACGCATCCGGCCATTTTGGGCATGATGGCCGTCGATGGGCAGGCAGACCGCGACGGGCGAATGGTTGGCGCCGCACAGCAGCAGGATCGCGCCCCGTTCGGCGAGCGCAACGACGAGGTTCGTTGACCACGTGACCCCGTGCGCGTGGACGATCACCGCGGCGACATCGTCGAGCGGCACGCGGCCGACCTCGACGCGGTCTTCGGCGACGATCATGAAGCCGCGGTGCGCCGACAGGTGGCGGCCGTCGATGACGATGTCGACGATCCGCTCCATCCTGCCGCTATGCCGCCGCTTTGGGGCGGGTAGGACGGCGGCGGGTGCGGGCCGGGAAGCCGGGGTCGCGCACACGGCCGATCTCGTCGATGCCCACCTTGCGCGCACGCAGTTTTTTCAAGCCGCCGCACGTCGGCGAGAAGTTCTTGTACGGGTCGTCAGGAGACTTGTTTCTGTCGTCCAATTTGCCTGCTTCGTTATGAGCGACCAGCCTGACCTGCCCGTTCTGCCAGAATTGCGTAACAAGCATGATTTCCCGGACGCCAACCTGCCGTTCGATCGCGATCATGTCACCCTGCATGAGGCTGAGCACGTACTTCGCTGCAGGATGGGGACGTGCGAGTTCGCCAGGTTGATGCGCATCGAACATCGACACCACGCTTGATCGGATGACGCCTTCGCAATCCTTCCAGGTCGTGATCCACTTGCCGTCCGGCATTTCCCAAACGTCGTAGCGATAGTTGGAGCCGCCCTTATAGCCCTTGTAGATCCGCCCTTCGCGGTCGCGGATGGGAATGACGGACAATGGCTCGGTCACACGCACACGGCGCACGCCGCGGAATTGCAGGGGGCCGGTCCCGGAGAACGCGGCCAGCGCCTGGTCCAGCGCCTTGCCGTCGAGCCCGTCGATCCACTTGTGGAGTTCTGCGCGCAAATCGGGGTCGCGGATCGTGGGGATGTCGGCGGGCTTGATGCTGCCCAGCGGCTTGCGGCGGACGACGATGGTGTTGCCCTTGGCATCTGTCGCGCCGGTCAGGCCATAGGCGGTATCGTTGTGGAGCCTCCCCGCGGTCGAACTGTTCCCATGTCCCGCGGTGCCGTGATCGGCCCGGTGGCTGACGGTGATCGCTCGCACTGTCTCGGATACCGCATCGCGGAAGCCTTCCCAAGGCGCGGGGATCTTGATCCGCTCGCGACCCTCCTGTCCCTCCAGCCCAGAGGCGCGCGCTATGGCATTCAGCATGCCGCGGTCGACTATCGCGATCACGATTGCATCGATCGCATGGTGGCGGTGGTCGAGGCGGTTCTTGGGCTGGTCGGCGCCGCCGGCGAAGTTGTGATCGGGTAGCAGATCGTTGAGCCCCAGCTTGCGGCGGACCATTTCGGTCAGCCGGCCGGGGGACACCCACACCTTGCTGCTGCCTTCGCCGCTGCCGGGGTAGAGCGACGACAGATATTCACGCGCCAGCCGCGAGAGATATTGGGTATCGACGAGCTGGCGCGCCAGAAAGCCGCCGTCTTCCTTGTGCCGCTCCATCGCGTCGGGTTCGAAGCGGCTACGCTTGCCGCGCGGCAGGCGCGCAGCGCGGGCGGCGATGTCTTCCCACTGGTCGGTATGCCCCCATGTCTCGAAGGGCGAACGCTTGCGCTTGAGGCGATTCGCTTCGCGGATACACACCAGCTTGTTGCCGTTGCTGTCGTCCAGCGTCGCCTGGAACGGCAGGATATGATCGACCTCGACCTCGCCCGAGAATAGCATCGTCGGCGAGATCACCTGCCCGGTGTAGATGCACTGCCGCCCGAGTGCGTTGCCATCCAGTTCCTCCCACAGCTTTAGCAGCGCGCGATTGGCGCCGGTATCCGGCTGGCCGATCTCCAGCAGCTTGCGCGAACGCATTTCGGCGGCGAGCCGATTTTCGTTGTTCTCGCGGTTGCGCTTCTTCTTCTCCTCGTCCGTCAGCTTGAGCTCACGGGCGAGTTCGACCGCGATCTCGGCGGGCGGGCCGAAGCGTTCGATGAGGCGGTTGACGGTGCGGCGGAGCTGGTTCAGCCCGATATGCACCGTCGGATTCGTCAGCCTGCCGATCCGTTTTTCATCCGGATCGGAGGCATTTCCGGTGCCTGGCAGCAAGTGGCGTTCAAGGACGGTGCCGTAATAAGGCAGCGAGTCGTGAATTTCGCCGGTGCGGAAGTCGCTGTGATGGCGTCCTGAGCCTAGCGCGGTCACCGCTTCGCTATAAACGACGACGCGGCCCTGCGAGTCGCGCTCGAAGGTGAGCGCTTCGATCAGCCCGCGGGTGGCGGTTTCGCCGAAGCGGCCATGGCCCTGCGGCAGACGGGCGGCGGACACCGCTTTCGCCTGTTCCTGGGTGAACAGATAGGTGTCGACGATCCAGGCGCGGAAAGCAGCGACGTCTTCGTCGCTCTGCGCCGCTTCCAATTTCGACACGACGGTCCATTGTTCGTCGGGCGACAGATGCTGCCACCGCGTCCCGAACCGCGTCTTCGCCCCCATCACCGCGGCGACCTCATCGCCCTTCAGCTTGGTACGGTTCTCGCTCTCCTTGTTGAACCTGGCGTCGGGATCGAGCCGCAGCGTCTTGCGTAGGCTCTCGAAGCTGACCTCGTTCTTGTCCTTGAGTTTGAGGACCAGCAGGTCGCGCTGTTCCGGAGTCAGCCGCTCGGCAATTTCGCCTGCGCGGACGATCTTGAGCGCGTTCACCTCCTCCAGCAGGCGGCGGCGCTGGAACAGGGGGTGCGCCTTGGCCAGCCGGGTCTCGCCGGAACCGAAGGTGCAGGTGCCGACGACGGGTGCCTTGAGCGGGCGCTGGTGGAAGACGATCTCGTAGAGACGGTCGTGCACCTCCCGGGTCAGGACGCCGAGGCGATGCGGCGCCTGGACGGTCCAGATCGCGTCGAACTCCTCCTCCAGGAGCGCGCGATCGGGATAGAAGTCGTAGCCGGTGCCCTTGGCGTCGGCGCCGTCCTCCGGGCGAAGCCGCGTGCGGACCGAACGGCCGTCGGGATGGTCTTCGGTGGGCTGGCGGCGCTCGTGCAGCCACTTGCCGAACGTCCAGCTGCCTGGTTCGGCATCGCAGGCTGCTTCATCTTCGGCGATCTTCTCACGAAGTCTGCCGATACCGATTGCGATCTTGCCCGCATCCTCATCGGGCTTGTCGGTCTTGCGGTTGGATTTGAACCCTCGGCGCTGGTTGAGGTGCCATATCGCACGGCCAAGCAGGGGCAGGGGCAGCGCCTCGTCCAGCGCACGCGCGCGCAGGGCAAACGGGTCTTCGCGCTCCAGCGCCTTGCGCTCCGCGACGTCGGCGGGGAACAGGCCATCGGCGACAAGATACTTCATCAGCGCGCGCTGCCGCTGCTGCAAACGGTCCCGCCGCCGCCGCATCGCGCGTGCATCACGCCGATCGACGGCGAGCGAGGCGCCCGACTTGGGATCGCGCCCGTCGCTGAAGATGCGAGACCCTGCGGCAAGGATGCCGTCCGGCTCGCGCCGGGTGTCTTGCCGGTCGGCAACGTCGTCCGTTGTCGCGAGTGGCTTCAGCCGAAGCGCGGCCCACCCGAGCGAGTTCGTTCCGAGATCGAGGCCCAGGCGCCAGTCCATCATCATCCCCCTTGTCGGCAGATTTGCCGGATGGGGGATCATCGCAATCAGGAACGAATCCGCAATGGTTGAAATTCACCCGCCCTGGGCAATGACGACTTGACTGCGTCTATTGGCGAAGTAAGTTGGTGCCTCAGAGATCGTGGTCTGGCGGTTAACAAGTGTCAGATACGCACCAGATAAGGCCAGCGCCACGGCGCTGGCCTTTTTGCTTTGCGGCATGAAGCGACGCGGGACTACGCGGCTTGTTCGATAAAGCTGGTGCACCCGACTGGATTCGAACCAGTGGCCTCTGCCTTCGGAGGGCAGCGCTCTATCCAGCTGAGCTACGGGTGCCTGGGGCAAGCGCCTAGCAAAGCCGGGCGCGGGGCGCCAGTCGATTCAGCGGGTGAGCGTCACGGGCTGGAACTGGCCGAGGCCGCAGCTGGCGCCGCGCATGAGCGGTGCGGTGGTCAGGACGGTAATGATGTCGGTCGAGCACAGTTGCGACAGGCTGGTGGCATAGCCAAAGCGGCGTTCGAAGCCGAGGCTGGGGCAGCTTTGCGGGAGGACGTTGCGATAGATACGCTTGCCGCGCGTAACGAAGTCGATCGTGCGGTCGTCGCGGACCAAGGTCTGACGAATGCCCGACCGGGGAATGCAACTTTGCGGCTTGCCCGCGGGCGTGGCGGCGGGGGTGCGGCGATCGGCAGCGGGTGCGGCCGCGGCAACGATCCCGATTGTGAGCAGGGCCAAACGCATCTTCAGCATCCTTGAGGTGGCGGAGTCTTGGGCTGAAACGCACAAAGGTCCGCGACGATGCACCGCCAACATTCGGGACGCCGGGCCTTGCAGGTGTAGCGGCCGTGCAGGATCAGCCAGTGATGCGCATGTCGGCGAAAGGGCCGGGGGGTCGCCTGGTCCAGCGCGAGTTCGACAGCCAGCGGGGTCTTGCCCGGCGCCAGACGGGTGCGGTTGCAAACGCGAAAGATGTGCGTGTCGACCGCAAAAGTCTCCGCGTCGAATGCGACGTTCATCACCACGTTCGCGGTCTTGCGGCCGACGCCGGGCAGGCGCTCGAGCGCCTCGCGATTATGCGGCACTTGGCCGCCATATTCGTCGACCAGCATCCGCGACAGCGCGATGATGTTTCTCGCCTTGGTATTGAAGAGGCCGATCGTCTTGATATGCGCTTTCAGTCCCTCCTCGCCGAGGGCCAGCATCTTCTCGGGCGTGTCGGCGATCTCGAAGAGCCGGGCGGTGACCTTGTTGACCCCCACGTCGGTTGACTGGGCGGACAGGGCGACGGCGACGACGAGCGTATAGGCATTGCAATAGGCGAGCTCGGTCTGCGGATGCGGGTCCGCCTCGGCAAGGCGGGCGTAAAATTCGACGACGTCCGCGCGCTTCACAGCCCCAGCACGTCGCCCATCCGGTAGCGGCCCGCGGGGCGGCCGACCAGCCACAGCGCGGCGCGCACCGCACCCTTGGCGAAGATCGAGCGGTCGTCGCCGCGGTGGACGAGTTCGATCCGCTCGCCGTCGCCGGCAAAGACGACCTGGTGATCGCCGATCACCGACCCGCCGCGCAGCGACGCAAAGCCGATCGTGCCCTCGCTGCGGGCGCCGATCAGCCCCGCGCGGCTGTCGACGCGGACTTCGCCGAGCGTGGTGCCGCGCCCTGCCGCCGCGGCTTCGCCGAGCAGGATCGCGGTGCCGGAGGGCGCATCGACCTTGTGCCGGTGGTGCATCTCCGCGATTTCGATGTCCCAGTCGGCGCCGAGCCGCGCTGCCGCCTCGCGCACCAAGATGCCGAGCAGCGTGACGCCGAGCGAAGTATTGCCGGTCTGCAGCACCGCGACATCGGCCGCGGCGGCGTCGATCAGCGCCTGCGCCTGCGCATTCAGGCCGGTCGTGCCGACGACGATCGGAGTGCCAGCGTCGCGCGCCGCCGTCAGGTGGGCTGCCAGCGCCGACGGTACGGAGAAATCCACGACGACATCCGCGGCCCTTGCCAACGGGGCGGGATCGTCGCCTGCGTCGACGCCCCCGGCGAGCAACGCACCCTCGATCGCGATGGCATCGGTGATCGCGCGGCCCATGCGGCCAGCACTGCCGTAGATGCCGATCGCGGTGGCGTTGTTACGGTCCGTCATCACGTCCCCTTCGCATAGCTTGGTTGCCGGCAACAGGGGGCGCGCGATCAGGCGCTGTCTTGCGCGTCCGCAAAGGCGCTACCGCGGTCGGCAGCGAGGCTGGGGGCGGGACCGGTCGCCGGGCGAAGGGATTCGCGCAGTTCGGGTGGCACCGGCGCGGTCGGATCGGGGCGGAACGCGTCGGGCGCGCGGCTGTGCGGGCCGGGCGGCGGGGCATCGGGCGCAAGATCGGGGACGGCGTGTTCGGCCGGGTTGGAGGGCGCAGCAGTCGCTGGGTCGGCAGCGTCCGAAACGACTCCCTCCGGCTTCGCGGGCGGCCGACGGAGGAGAATTGCGATCAGCGCCGCACCGACGCCGATCGCGGCTGCGCCCGCCGAGAGCAGGTTCACCCCCAAGTTGCGCGTATGGGGCTTGGTCGGTTGCTTGCGGCGGGTGGCCATGATCTGCCTCGTCATGTCGGAATGAATGTCGCGGCGTCAACACCCCTGGCGGCAGGGTCGTTCCCGGCAGCCGGTCAGATGATCCGACCTTCTATCAAATCGGGCGCCGTTCGCCCGTCAGCGAGTTCGGCCCGGCCGCGGTGAGCGTCACCTCGACCAGATCGCCCACCGCCAAGTCGCCCATCACATGGACCGATTGCAGCCAGGGTGATTTGCCCAGCATCTGGCCGGACAGCTTGCCCCTGCGCTCGATCAGCACGGGGCAGGTGCTGCCGACGCTTGCGGCATTGAAGACGTGCTGGTCGCGGTTGAGCGCGGCCTGTAGCCGCTGGAGACGATCGTCCATGACGTCGGCGGGAATCTGTCCAGCCAGCGTTGCGGCGGGGGTGCCCGGCCGTGGGCTGTATTTGAAGCTGAACGCTTGGGCATAGCCGGCGGAATCGACCAGGCTAAGCGTCTCGGCGAATTCCGCGTCGGTTTCCCCGGGGAAACCCACGATGAAGTCGCCCGACAGCGCGATGTCGGGGCGCGCCGCACGCACGCGCTCGATCAGTCGCAGATAGGAATCGCGGGTGTGCGCGCGGTTCATCGCCTTCAACACCCGGTCGCTTCCCGATTGCACGGGCAGGTGGAGGAAGGGCATCAGCGATTCCACGTCGCGGTGCGCGTCGATCAGCCCCTGACTCATGTCGTTGGGGTGGCTGGTGGTGTAGCGGATACGCGCCAGCCCGGGCACGCGGTCCAGCGCACGGATGAGGTCGTGCAGGCCGCGATCCTCCATGCGCCATGCGTTGACGTTCTGCCCGAGCAGCGTGATCTCTCGCGCGCCGGCATCGACCAGCCCCTTCGCTTCGTCGACGATCGCGGCGAAGGGGCGGCTGACCTCCGCGCCGCGGGTGTAGGGGACGACGCAATAGGTGCAGAACTTGTCGCATCCCTCTTGGACGGTCTGGAAGGCGCTGGGCGACACGCGGCGGCGCGGCGGAAGATGACCGAACTTGGTCAGCGCCGGCAGATCGGTGTCGAGCGCCGCCTGGCCGGTTGCCGCCTGAGCCACGAGCGTGGGGAGGTTGTGATATGCCTGCGGGCCGACCACGACATCGACGTTGGCGCGGCGGACGATCTCCTCCCCCTCGGCCTGCGCCACGCAGCCGGCAACCGCGATCATCGGCGTGCGACCGTGGTTGCGCAGCTGGTCCTTGCGGAGCCGGCCGATGTCCGAATAGACCTTTTCGGTGGCCTTTTCGCGGATATGGCAGGTGTTGAGGACGACCAGATCGGCCACGTCCGCCTCGGCCGCGACCATGCCCTGCGCACCCATCAATTCGGCCATGCGCTCACCGTCATAGACGTTCATCTGGCAGCCGAACGACTTGATGTGAAAGGTTTGCGGGGCGGGCTTCATCGGCGCGCGTATAGCGGGGGTGGGACGATCTTCCAATTCCTCCGCTTGGTCGGGGAGATTACAGGGTTTCCATCCGTCTGCGCGCTTCCGCAGCAATCTCCTTGCGGTTCCCGCACCCGGCGGGGTCGAAGGGTTCGGCGAAGTGCAGCGTGACGTCGAACGTGTCGGATCGGCTCAGAACGCGGGTCGCATGTGCCGCGCCAGTCTCGTCACCTACCCAGGCGATCTCATCGGTAGCAGCGCCATAGTCGATCCGTACGGGCTGCACCCGTACCCCCGGCGGCGGCGGATCGAGTGCGCCAAGCAGAGCCGCTTTGAACGGGAGCAGCGTGTGGCCATCCCCGGTGGTGCCTTCGGGAAAGATCGTCACCGGGTGTTCGCCCGCCAGCGCACTGCGCAGGCGGGCGACCTGGCCGGCCACGTCCATCCGGCTGCCGCGTGCGACAAAGACGGTGTGGTTCAGCGTGCAGAGCCAGCCGATCAACGGCACGGCGCGCAATTCGGATTTTGCGACGAAGGCGCTGCCCGTGCTGCCTGCCAGGACGACAATGTCGGTCCAGCTGATGTGGTTGGACACGAGCACCACGTTGCGGGCCAGCGGCCGGCCCCGGACCGTGACCCGCGCGCCGACGAGCCGCGCGACGCGACCAAGGAAGCGCCGCGGCCAGGGGGAGGGGCGTCCGGCGGCCCGCCACAGGCCATGGAGCACGAGCCCGCCCGCCAAGGTGCCGGCCAGCATCGCCAATCGGAGCGAGCCGCGCGCGTTCAATCTGCGGCTCATACCTTGCGGCAATCCGCGGCTCAAACCTTGCGGTCGATCGCCACCCCGTAGAGTTCCATCCGGTGATCGACCAGGCGGAAGCCGAGCTTTTCCGCGATCGCCTTCTGGAGCTGTTCGAGCTCGGGATCGACAAATTCGATCACCTTGCCGGTTTCCACGTCGATCAGGTGATCGTGATGCGCTTCGGGTGCCGGTTCGTAACGCGCGCGTCCGTCTCCGAAGTCGTGACGGTCGAGGATACCGGCCTCCTCGAACAGGCGAACGGTGCGATAGACGGTGGCGATCGAGATGCCGGGGTCGACCGCCGAGGCACGCGCGTAGACCTTCTCGACATCGGGGTGGTCGTCGGCATCGGACAGGACGCGCGCGATGACGCGGCGCTGCTCGGTGATGCGCAGGCCCTTTTGATTGCAGAGGGCCTCAAGGTCGATGTTGCGCGGCATGGTACGATGTCCCCGTTCGCGACCCGTGTAGCGCGTCGGCGCTGTTGCGAAAAGAGCAACCGACTCGCAATAAGCCCGGCCCCGGCGTCAGCCGAGCGTCTTGGCATAGGTATGGGCGTCGAACGATTGGCCGACATTGCCGCGGTAATAGCCGCGGCGTTCGCCCACCTGAGCAAAGCCGCGGCCGGTATACAGGCGCACAGCGGCGTTTCCGGCGCGGACCTCCAGATGGATTTTGCGCACCCCGCGCGTGGTGCAATCCGCCTCCACCGCACGCAGCAGCGCGCCACCGATACCGGTTCGACGGCGAACCGGATCGACCGCGATCAGCAGCAATTCCGCTTCATCGAGGATCGCGCGGACCATCGCGAACCCCAAAGGAATACCGTCGATCGTCGCCAGCGTGAGGCGGATGCCGGGCATTGCGAGGACGCCGAGCGTCTGGCTGCGGGTCCAGGCTTCGCCGAACTTCGGGTCGAAGGCGGCGGCCATGACCCGATCGACCGCGTCGATGTCGCGCCCATCGGCCTGGCGAAGCTCGATGGTCCGCGTGGCCATCAGGCGGGCAGTTTCGCATCCGGCGCGCGGCCGTAGATTGGCGTCGGGGCAAGGCTGGTGAGCGCGGGGGGCAGGAGCATGACGTCGGCGGCGTTCGGCAGCGCGTTCCGCGCGTCGGCATCGGGATCGACGCCGAGCAGGCGCGCGGCGCCGTTGCCGATCGCGGGTATGCCCGCGCGGGCGACGAGCGCGGCATCGGGACGGAGCGAGACGAGCGGCGTGCGCGCGTCGAGGGTCGCGGCGAATATCTGCATGAACACCTCACCGTGCCCGCCTTCGACGACCACGGCAAGCACCTCGCAAGGACGCGCGCGAAACCCCGCCGCTGCGATCAGCGCGAGCGAGGAATAGCCGTGGACCGGCACGTTCCAGCCAAGCCCCAGGCCGCGCGCGGCGGCGATGCCGACGCGCAATCCCGTGAAACTGCCGGGGCCGCAATCCACCAGGATCGCATCGGCTCGACCGCCGCCGGGAAGGTCCGCGATCATCGGCACGAGTTGTTCGGCATGGCCGCGGCCGACGACCGCATGGGCTTGTGCCACGAGCGCGCCGTCCTCGATCAGCGCGACGGAACAGGCCGCGGTCGCGGTGTCGATGACGAGCGTCCGCACGCGTCAGGCGATGCGGTTGAAGCGCTCGAACCCAGGCCGGGGGAGGCGTTCGTACACGCTCGCCGGATCGCCGTGGCCGAGCGTGGAGATGAAATTGGTCCGCACCGACGGCGTGTCCGCGAAGAACGCCGCATCGACCTTGCCACCGTCGAATCCGGACATCGGCCCCGTATCCAGTCCGAGCGCGCGCGCCGCCATGATGAAATAGGCGCCCTGGAGCGACGAGTTGCGGAAGGCGGATGCCTCACGCAATTCGCGATTGCCCTCGAACCAGCTCTTGGCGTTCGCGTGTGGAAAGAGTTCGGGCAGATATTCGTGGAACTCGGTATCCATGCCAATGACGACCGATACGGGTGCGTTCATGATCTTGGGCGCGTTCTGTGCGGAGCAAGCTGCTGCCAACGCTTCCTTGGCCTCCTGCGAGACGCACCAGACGAGACGCGCGGGAAGCTGGTTGGCCGAGGTCGGCCCCATCTTCATCACATCCCAGATCGCGTGAAGATCGGCCTCGGCGACCGGTTCGGCGGTATAGCCGTTGTACGAGCGCGCGTGGAGAAATAGCTGGTCGAGTGCCGCCTGGTCGATCCGCATCAGACAGCCCTCACTTCGGTGACCTCGGGTACGTAGTGGCGGAGCAACTGCTCGATGCCCTGCTTCAGCGTCGCGCTGGACGACGGGCAGCCGGCGCATGCGCCCTGCATGCGCAGGTAGACCTTGCCCTTGTCGAAGCCGCGATAGACGATGTCGCCGCCATCGTTGGCAACCGCGGGGCGGACGCGAGTGTCGATCAGTTCGCGGATTTGAGCGATGATGTCGGCATCGGCGGGGTCATCGGTGGCGACATCCTCGTCGGGGGCCACGGAGAAACCGGCGGTGCCCATGGCGCGGAACAGCGGCATGCGCGCCGCGAAATGATCGTGGAGGATCGCCAGCACATCGGGCTTGAGACTGGTCCAGGCGACTCCGGGCGCGGCGGTGACCGACACGAATTCGCGGCCGAAGAACACGCCGGTGACATCGCCGAGCGCGAAGATCGCCTCTGCCAGCGGGCTGGCTTCGGCTTCCTCGGGCGTCGCGAAATCGCGGGTGCCGGCGTCCATCACCGGCTCACCGGGCAGGAACTTCAGCGTCGCAGGGTTGGGCGTGGGTTCTGTCTCTATCAGCATGACGTGCATGTGGCGCGGGATGGGCCGGGGATCAAGCGCGCGTGGGCTGGCGGTACGGCGTATGCGCCGCTACGTACTCGGCCATGACGTTCCTGCCGCGCGCGTTCGGCGCCTCGCTCCTCCTATCCCTCATGGTCGCGGTCGGCCCCACGGTCGCCCAGCAGACTGCGCCGGTTGCAGCCTCGGCGGATGCACCGCTGCCGGGGCTGCCCGGCGTCGACCAGTCGGCCTGGCTCTACAAGGGCAGCGACCTTGTCCGCGATCCTGAGTGGAGGTTCGGCACCCTGCCCAACGGACTGCGCTATGCGGTGCGGCGCAACGGGGTGCCGCCGGGGCAGGTGGCGGTGCGGGTGCGGATCGACGCAGGCTCGTTGCACGAGACGGACGACGAGCGCGGCTTTGCGCATTTCATCGAGCATCTGTCGTTCCGCGGGTCCGAATATGTGCCCGACAGCCAGGCCAAGCGGATCTGGCAGCGGTTCGGCGCGACCTTCGGGTCCGATTCGAATGCGCAGACCACGCCGGTCTCCACGACCTACAAGCTCGACCTGCCGTCCGCGACCGAGCCCGGACTCGACGAGAGCATGAAGATTCTCAGCGGCATGATGGACCGGCCCGCGATCACCGACGCGGCGATTGCCGCCGAGCGCCCGGTGGTGCTCGCCGAGCAGCGCGAGCAGCCGGGACCGCAGGTGCGCTTCGGCGATGCGCTGCGCAGCACGTTCTTTGCCGGCCAGCCGCTGGCGGATCGTTCCCCGATCGGCACCGTCAAGACGCTGGAGGCGGCAACCGCGGCGAGCGTGCGCGCTTTTCACGATCGCTGGTATCGCCCCGAGCGCACGACCGTGGTCGTGTCAGGCGACATGGACCCGGCGGTCTTCGCGCGCCTGATCGTCAAGAACTTCGGCGCCTGGAAGGGGGTCGGCGCCAACCCCGCCGACCCCGATTTCGGCAAGCCCGATCCGACCAAGCCGGTTTCGGGAGTCGTCGTCGAACCCGGCCTGCCGCCGCTGGCCGCGATGGCGGTGATCCGGCCTTGGCGGTTCAACGAGGACACGGTACTCTTCAATCAGAAACGCATGGTCGACACGCTGGCGGCGCGGCTCATCAGCCGGCGGCTGGAGCAGCGCGCGCGCGGTGGCGGCAGCTTCATCCAGGCGGGCGTGTCGGTGGACGACGTGTCGCGGTCGGCGAACGTCACCAGCGTCAATATCGTGCCCGTCGGAGACAATTGGGAAGCGGCGCTGAAGGACGTGCGCGCGGTGATCGCCGACGCCACCGCCCAGCCCCCGACCCAAGCCGAAGTGGACCGCGAATACGCCGATTTCGACACGATCCTGCGCACGAGCGTCGAGACGGCCCGGGTCGAGGCGGGCGCGCGTCAGGCCGACGACATGGGCGAGGCACTGGACATTCGCGAGACGGTGACAACCCCCGAAGTGTCCTATGCGATCCTGACGAGCGCGCATAACAAGGGCATGTTCACGCCCGCCGCGATCCTGGCGTCGACGCGCAAGATCTTCGAGGGCGATGCGACACGGGCATTGCTCAACATCCGCGCGCCCGATCCGACGGTGACGACCAGACTGGCCGCAGCGCTTAAGGCCGATGTGACGGGGCTTGCGGGCAAGCGGCGGGCACAGAAAGCGGTGACCTTCGCGCAATTGCCGGCGCTGGGCACGCCGGGGAAGGTCGTTTCGCGCGTGCCCAACCCCAAGCTGGATATCGAGCAGGTCGCGTTTTCCAACGGCGTGCGGGCGCTGGTCTTTCCGAGCACCTCCGAAACGGGTCGCGTCTATGTCCGGGTGCGCTTCGGTGGCGGCTACAATGCCCTGCCCGCCAATCGCGCGAGTGCCGCCTGGGCGGGGCCGCTGGCGCTGGTGCAGAGCGGCATCGGCAAGCTGAACCAGGGCGATCTCGATCAGCTGGTCGCGGGGCGGCGCATCGGGATCGACTTCGGGGTGACCGACGACGCCTTCGTGCTCGCGGCGCTGACCTCGCCGGCCGACCTTGAGGATCAGTTGAAACTGCTGGCGGCCAAGCTGAGCGCGCCGGGGTGGGACGCCGCGCCGATCGCGCGGGCGAAGGCGGTCGCACTGGCGGGCTATGACGGCTACGATCAGTCGCCCGACGGCGTGTTGTCACGCGATCTCGAAGGGCTGCTGCGTGACGGCGACCCCCGCTTCGGCTTGCCGAGCCGCGCGCAGATCGCGGCGACGACGCCGAAGACCTTCAGGGCCTTGTGGGAGCCGCTGCTGGCATCGGGGCCGATCGAAGTCTCCGTCTTTGGCAACGTCGGCGCGGACCAGGCGGTGGCGGCGATTGCCAAGACCTTCGGCGCGTTGAAGCCGCGCCGCGCGGACACGCGGGCAGCGCCGTTGCGCTTTCCGGCGCATGTCACGGCGCCGGTGGTGCGCACCCACAAGGGCGCGGACAACCAGGCGGCGGCGGTGATTGCCTGGCCGACCGGCGGCGGGGCTGATGGTATCGCCGAGAGCCGGCGGCTGGACGTACTCGCGCAGGTGTTCGGCGATCGACTGTTTGACCGGCTGCGTTCGGAAGCAGGCGCCAGCTACACCCCCAGCGTCCAGAGCCAATGGCCGGTGGGGCTTGCCGGCGGCGGTCGGCTGATCGCGATCGGGCAGGTGTCGCCCGACAAGGTAGAGATGTTCTTCAAGCTGGCACGCGAGATCGCAGCGGACCTGGCGACCAAGCCGATCGACGCGGACGAGTTCAAACGGACGATGCTGCCCTACACCCAGTCGATCATCCGCGCGTCCAGCGGCAACCAGTTCTGGCTGCGCGAACTGGCAGGCGGCGCCTACGACCCGCGGCGGATCGCGGCGACCGAGCGGCTGGGCGACGAACTGCGCGCCATGACGCCGCAAGCGCTGCAGGCCACCGCGGCGAAGTATCTGCGGCCCGAGTTGGACTGGACGTTGAAGGTGGTGCCGCAGAAGAAGTGATGCTCCCCTCCCCGGAAGGGAGGGGAGCGCGTCAGCGCAGCCCGAACGTCTCGAAGATCGCGGTCGGCGGCTTGCGCGCCGCCAGCACGTTTGCGACGGTGTGGAGCAGCGGCGTGTGTATCCCCGCCAGATGCGCCTCGATCGCCGCCACCGCGCGCACGCCCTCGGCCAGGAAATCGGAGCGGCTGGTATCCAGCGGGATGCCCTTGCCGATCATCAGCCCCAGCGTGCGGTTGCGGCTGGTGTCGCACAGGCCGGTCAGCAGGGTGTCGCCGATGCCCGCAAAGCTGGTGACGACGCCTTCATCATAGCCCAGGCCTAGCAGGATGGTGCGCAGTTCGCGCACGACCAAAGTGGCGGCCATGTAGATCGTGTTTTCGGACGGGCCTGTGGAGCCGACCAGCCCGAGCGCGATCGCATAGACGTTCTTCAACGCGCTCGCGATGTCGATCGCGTCGGCGGAATCGGTGCGGTCGAAGACGATCGGCGCCTTGTCGAACAGCGCGATGACCGCATCGGCGCAAGCCGGCATGCCGCCGCAGCTGAGCCCGGACCATTCGCCCAGGAACAGCGGCCGCGCGAATGTCGGGCCTTTCAGCGCGGTGTAGCGGACCTGCGGCGCGACCTGGCGGAACAGTTCGGCGAAGGTGAAATGCGTCGCGTGGAGGCCCTTCACGAGGTTGACGACCAGCGCGTCCGGGTGCGCCTGCGCGATCATGCGCGCGTAATCGTCCATGACGCGGGCCGGAAAGGCGAGGAACAGCGCGTCGGAATCTGCGACTTCGGCAAATTGGGTGGTGACGGTCATGCCGGGCGGCAGATGCTGGCCCGGGAAATAGCGTGCGTTCTGGTTCGTGGTCCTGATCGCCTCCGCCTGTTCGGCCGTGCGGCACAGCATCGCCACGTCGTGCCCGGCGCGCGCGAGCACCGCGCCGACCGCGGTGCCGAACGCGCCCGCCCCCAGCATCGCAACGCGCGCCATCAGACCACGCGGTTCTTGACGAGGTCGTCGACCACCGCGGGATCGGCGAGGGTCGAGGTATCGCCGAGCGCACCCGTGTCGCCCTCCGCGATCTTACGCAGGATGCGGCGCATGATCTTGCCGCTGCGGGTCTTCGGCAGGCCGGGCGCGTGCTGGAGCGCGTCGGGGGTGGCGACGGGTCCGATCTCGCGGCGGACCCAGTCCTTCAGTTCCCTGGCGAGATGCTCGCCCCATTCGATGCCGGCGTTGAGGGTTACATAGGCGTAGATGCCCTGGCCCTTCACGTCGTGCGGCATGCCGACGACCGCGGCTTCGGCGACATGGGGGTGGAGGACGAGCGCGCTCTCGACCTCGGCGGTGCCCATGCGGTGGCCGCTGACGTTGATGACGTCGTCGACGCGCCCGGTGATCCAATAATAACCGTCGGCATCGCGGCGGCAGCCGTCGCCCGTGAAATAGGTGCCGGGATAGGTGGTGAAATAGGTCTGGAAGAAGCGCTCGTGATCGCCCCAGACGGTACGCATCTGGCCGGGCCAACTGCGGGTGACGACGAGATTGCCCTCCGCCGCGCCGCCCAGCAAGGTGCCCTTCTCGTCTACCAGTTCGGGGAAGACGCCGGGCAGCGGCCGGGTCGCCGAGCCGGGTTTCAGCGCAGTCGCGCCGGGGAGGGGCGCGATCATCGCCCCGCCGGTCTCGGTCTGCCACCAGGTGTCGATGACCGGGCAGCGGCCTTCGCCGACGATATGGTGATACCAGCGCCATGCCTCGGGGTTGATCGGCTCGCCGACGGTGCCGAGGAGCCTGAGGCTGGCGCGGTCGGTGGCGGTGACGTATGCGTCGCCTTCCTTCATCAGCGCGCGCAGCGCGGTGGGGGCGGTGAAGAGCGTGTTGACCTGGTGGCGACCGACGATCTGCCAGATGCGGCTGGCGTCGGGCCAGGACGGCAGGCCTTCGAACATCAGCGTCGTCGCGCCGTTGGCGAGCGGGCCGTAGAGGATGTAGCTGTGCCCGGTGACCCAGCCGATATCGGCGGCGCACCACCAGACGTCGCCGGGGCGATAGTCGAAGCACAGTTCGTGGGTCAGGCTGGCCCAGAGCAGATAGCCGGCGGTGGTGTGGAGCACGCCCTTGGGCTTGCCGGTGCTTCCCGAAGTGTAGAGGATGAACAGCGGGTCTTCGGCGTCCATCGGTTCGGGCGGGCAGTCGGCGGAAACGGCAGCGGCGGCATCGTGATACCAGATGTCGCGATCGTTCATGGACACGTCGCCGCCCGTTGCCCGAACGACGATCACGCGTTCAAGGGTGGGCGCGCGTTCGGCGGCGGCATCGACATTGGCTTTCAGCGGGATGCGCTTGCCACCGCGACGGCCCTCATCGGCGGTGACGACGAGTCTCGACCCGCAATCCTCGATCCGCCCCGACAAGGCTTCCGGAGAAAAGCCGCCGAACACGACGGAGTGGATGGCACCGACCCGCGCGCAGGCCAGCACGGCGAAGGCGGCCTCGGGGATCATCGGCATGTAGATCGTGATGCGGTCGCCCTTCACGGAGCCTTGCGCCTTCAGGACGTTGGCAAAGCGACAGACCTCGGCATGAAGTTCGGAGTAGGTGAAGCGGCGCGGTTGCTCGGCGGGATCGTCGGGTTCCCAGATCAGCGCGACGGTGTCGCCGCGTTCGGCGAGATGCCGGTCGAGGCAATTGGCACTCGCATTGAGCCGGCCATCGGCGAACCAGCGGACGTGGAAATCGTCCTTGTCGAACGACCAGTCGCCGGCGACGGTGGGCGCGCGCATCCAGTCGAGGCGCTTGGCCTGGGCGAGCCAGAAGGCGTCGGGCTGGTCGCGGGCGGCGGCGCACATCGCGTCATAGCCCGCGGCATCGACCCGCGCGGTGGCGGCCCATTCGGCGGGGACGGGGTAGGTGTCGGACATAAGCGCTCTCCTGGGAACGCTATTGCGCGCGGGAGGCGGTGGCGCGCAAGCCGGGGCACGGATTTGGTGTGTAAGATGTGCAGGACAGGGAAGCCGGTGCGGGGTTCTTCTCCCCTCTCTTTCAGGGAGGGGAGCGTCTAGACGATCCGATACGGCACTACCCGCCGCACGTCGGCGTCGATCGCGATGGCGCGGTCGGCGGGGGGGAAGGCGCGCTGGTCGCAATCGTCGCGGGGGCACAGACGGCACGACGGCCCGATGCCGACCGGCCGAGCGGTGCGGTCGATCGCGTCGGCATAGACGAAGTCGGCGGCGTGGTTCGCCTCGCAACCCAGCAGGACAGCGTAGCGGCGGGGGCGGCGGGTGAAGCTGCCCGATGGCTTGACCAGCCCCTTGGCCATCGAGACGTAGCGGATTCCGTCCGGGGTCTCCGAATGCTGGACGAGGATGCGGTCTGGAATGGCCACCGCTTCGTGGACGATCCACAAGGGGCAGGCGCCGCCGAAGCGCGCGAACTGCATGCGGGTGGCGGAATGGCGCTTGGTGATGTTGCCCGCCATGTCGACGCGGCAGAAATAGAAGGGCACGCCCTCGGCGCCCGGCCGCTGGAGCGTGGACAGGCGGTGGCAGGCCTGTTCGAAGCTCACCCCGAACCGGCGCGACAGCCGGTCGATGTCGTGGCGGGTCGCACGCGCCGCGGCCCGGAACGCATCATAGGGCATGACGAGCGCGCCCGCTGCGTAATTGGCCAGCCCGACGCGCAGCAGACGGCGGGTTTCCTCGCCCTGCGTGGCGGCGGCCGCGACGATATTCTCGATGATGTCGGCAAAGGCGATCGCGGCAAGCCGGTGTGCGATGAGAAAGCGGCGGCTTTCGAACGGCAGTGCGGCGTTGAGGATCAGCGCATGCGGGGCGACGCGCAAGAGTGGGGCGTCCTCTTCGGTGTCGAGGCGCACCTCCTCGCCGCGGGCCGCCAAAGCGTGGGCCATTCCTTCCTCGCCCGCGAACCCGGCCGCCAGCGCTTCGGCGGCGCGATCCAGCGGATCGACGTAATTCCCGGCCGCATGGAACCAGTCGCGTACCGCTTCCCAGGGCAGGCGGGCGGCGGCGCCGACGCTCATCGTCTCCTCGGCGATGCCCAGGCGTTCTTCGGCGGCGCGCTTGGCGGCGTGGAGCGCGACGATGCGATCGGCGATTTCGGGGCGCTCCTCGGCCAGCTTGGCGAGCATGTCGTGTGGCGGGGCGGGTGGCAGACCGGGATCGGACAGCGCATCGGCCAGTGCGGCCAGTCTTTGGGCAGGCCCGGCGCCCTCGATCGCGGCGAGCGCGGCCGGGTGGCGGCGGCCGAGTGCCGCGGCAACCGCCGGGGTCAGCGGGCGCTCGCCGCCTTCCAACTGCGAGAGGTAGCTGACCGAAATGCCGAGCCGTTCGGCGAACGCGCGCTGATTGAGCCCGGCGTCGCGGCGCGCGGCGCGGAGCTGTTCGCCAGCGAAGATACGGGAGCGGACCATACCCATCGCGTAGTTCGCAGAAGAAGTTTTCGCAACTTCGCAACTTCGCATTTGCACGGGAGCGCTGCGCGCGGCAGGGGAGCGGCGCAGCGTCCGCGGGAGGATTGCCAATGTCGTCTACCATCGCAATGCTGGAGGCGAAACGGAGTGCTGCACGCGCAGGGGGCGGCGACCGGCGGGTCGCCGCCCAACACGCCAAGGGCAAGCTGACCGCCCGTGAGCGGCTGGACGTTCTGCTCGACCAGGATTCGTTCGAGGAACTCGACATGTTCGTCGAGCATAATTGCGTCGATTTCGGCATGGAGGCGCAGCGCTTCCCCGGCGACGGCGTGGTTACCGGATCGGGGACGATCAACGGGCGGCTGGTGTTCGTCTTTTCGCAGGATTTCACCGTGTTCGGCGGGTCTCTGTCCGAACGCCATGCCCAGAAGATCTGCAAGATCATGGACATGGCGATGAAGGTCGGCGCGCCGGTCATCGGGCTGAACGATTCGGGCGGTGCGCGCATCCAGGAGGGCGTGGCGTCGCTGGGCGGCTATGCCGAGGTGTTCCAGCGCAACGTGCTGGCCAGCGGGGTCGTGCCGCAGCTGTCGCTCATCATGGGGCCGTGCGCGGGTGGTGCGGTGTATTCGCCGGCGATGACCGACTTCATCTTC
>NZ_DASVTL010000027.1:0-1531 GCF_036387595.1 Sphingomonas sp. | reverse complement strand
ACGCATTTCTGGCTCGACGTCGCAGTCGAATAGGGGCGCGATTCCAGGCCGGTGAACACGTTCTTGAACGGGACCATCCCCGCATTGACGAACATCAGCGTCGGGTCGTTCTGCGGCACCAGCGGCGACGACGGTACGATCTGGTGGCCCTGCGACGCGAAGAAATCGAGGAAGCCGCGGCGGATGTCATTGGTGGAGGTCATGGGAGAGCGACTTAGGCGAGAGGATCACCGCCCTCAAGCCCGGCCGTTTACACCGCCCCTCACACCGGCGAGTCGATCGAGCGGGGCGGCTCGCTGAACCAGCGCGGGCCCGCGGCTGTCATGTGGAAGCAATCCTCCAGCCGAACGCCGAATTCGCCGGGCAAATAGAGTCCTGGTTCGTTCGAGAAGCACATGCCCGCGGCAAGTGGCGTGGCTTCGCCGTGGACGAAATTGACGGGCTCGTGACCGTCCATGCCGATGCCGTGCCCGGTACGATGCGACAGGCCGGGCAAGCGGTAGCCGGGCCCATAGCCGAGCGCAGCGTAACGGCGGCGGACGGCATCGTCGATGCTGCCCGCGGGTGCGCCGATCCGGGCGGCGGTGAAGGCGATCCGCTGGCCCTCAGCGACGTGGTTCCAGACGGTGCGCTGCTCCTTCGACGCGGCGCGGCGATGCACCCAGGTGCGCGACACGTCGGACTGGTAGCCCCCAACGGCACAGCCGCAGTCCATCAGCAGCATGTCGCCCTTGGCGAGCTTCGCCACCTCACGGCTGCCGTGCGGCAGTGCGGCGGCGGGGCCGATCAGCGCCATCGAGAATTCGGGCTCGCCACCGAGCTTCTCGGTCGCGGCGGTCATCAGCGCGCCGATTTCGGAGCCGGTCATGCCAGATTCCACACGTTGGTGGGTCCAGCGATACGCGGCGATGGTCACGTCGGTCGCAAGTTGCATCAGCGCCAGTTCCGGCGCGGTCTTGATCATCCGGATGCCACGTACCACCGGATCGGCTTTAATCATGCGGGTGCCCGGCAAGGCGCGGGCGACCCCGTCCTCGACGAAGAACCGGACGGTTTCCTCGATCCCGATCGGTCGGCCGGCGACGCTGCGGTTCCGGACGAAGCCGGCCACCACTGCGAACGGGCATTCGTCTTCTTGCCAGACGCGGACCTCGGCCGGGATCGCCAGCGTCTGCCGCACCGAGGGCTCTTCGAAGAAGGGCGTGACGATGCAGGCTTCACCCTCGGCGGGAATGATCGCGACGGTAGTGCGTTCGCTGCGCCGCCAGCGCACCCCCGTGAAGTAGGTCATCGACGATCCCGGTTCGATGAGGATGGAGCCGATCCCGAGCGTCTTCATCGCTGATTGTGCACGGGCGACGCGGCTTTCGTGCTCTGCCCTGTCGATAGGTTTGGCGGCAGCGGTTATCGGCGAAAGCGCGGACAGATCGGGTTCTGCGGCGCGCAGTATTGCGGCGGTCGAGAGCAGCGGCAGAGCGGCGGCGGTGCGGATCAGGTCGCGGCGGGATGGCGAGTAGGACATCGCACAGCG
>NZ_DASVTL010000026.1:0-28097 GCF_036387595.1 Sphingomonas sp. | reverse complement strand
GCCGACGCCCGCACTCGTCGCTTGACCGCAGGACACCCGATCACGTCTACTTCAACCGGCCGCTTCTCGCAGCGGCATGAAACCGGCGGACGCTCCACTTAGCAATCGCGCCGAGCTGTGCAGATGAACCGAGCCACCTCTGACTGCTACATTAACCAACAGGCCGAATGTCTAACGTGCGATCCACCGCAAGAAAAAAAGTCGACGCGACAATCGATCTCCTTCTTTCGAATGAGGCGATCGAGCGTGACCTGAAAATCCTGCAATATGTGCAGGATAGGGTTAGACGGAACATGAGCAAGCCGGCGTGGCTGCCACCCACTGCGGATCGTCCATCATTATATAAGCGTTACCGTGGAAGAGGATTTCCGCTGCGAGATCACCTTCCTGAGCAGGCTCCGGCATGGACTAGATTGACCCCTTGGATGAAAGCGCAGGTTGCCGGGCTCTGCTTGCACTCAGTGCCCTTCAAGGTTTTTACAATCACCCTGCATGAGGAACTCATGGCGGAACTCAGGGACCGAGGGGGACCAAACCCGAAGAAATATCTAAGTGTCTGTTCCAAAAAGAGGTGAGTGATTTCAGCGGGTTGTGATTCTGTCGAATTGCTGAAGTTCGATGTAGGATCACCTGTGACCTGGACCGAAACCACTCGTCGCCGATATGAGCGTCGTTGTCCGCGTTACGCAAGCGATCTGACGGATGAGGAATGGTCGCTGATCGCGCCGATGATGCCGGCGCCGAGACGCTGGGGGCGTCCACGCCGGGCGGACCTGCGCGAGATCGTCAACGCGATTCTGTACCTTGCCTCGTCGGGTGGGGCGTGGCGGCTGCTGCCGAAGGATTTCCCGCCGTTCTCGACGGTGCAGAAGTATTTCTACCGCTGGCGTGACGAGGGCGTGCTACGCCAAATTAACGAGATGCTGGTGCGCGCGGCGCGAGAGCGGGAGGGACGCAAGGCCGATCCAAGCGCCGGTGTCATCGACAGCCAGTCGGTCAGAACCACGCAGGAAGGCGGCCCCAGGGGTTTTGATGCCGGCAAGAAGGTCATGGGGCGCAAAAGGCACATCGTCGTCGACACGCTGGGCCTGATGGTCGGCCTCGTCGTCCATGCCGCCAGCCTCCAGGACCGTGACGGTGCACCGCTGGCAATGGCAACCATCGTGCGACACTGGCCAAGCCTGCGACATGTCTTCGCCGATGGTGCCTATGCCGGTCCGAAACTGGAAGCCGCGCTGGAGAAGGTCGGACGTTTCACCATCCAGATCGTCAAACGGTCCGACGCGGCAAAGGGCTTCGAGGTCATCCCGCGACGCTGGGTCGTCGAACGCACCTTCGCCTGGCTCGGACGATGCCGCCGACTGGCCAAGGATTTCGAGCGCACCATCGCTTCCGCAGAGGCATGGATCCTCGTCGCCAACATCCGCCTCCTCACCCGACGCCTTGCAAGGCACTGAATTATCGATCAACTTTACGATTCAGACTCTGAGTAATTACCATAGCCTTTTCGCCAACGAGCTTACTATCTTTCGGTTCTCATCAAGCTGCTCTTTGTTGACCTTAACTCTTTGTGAAGCAACACTTAAAGTCCCAGAATTCATCGAAACAAACGGTGTGCCACGTGCAAAGGCGACTACGCCGGATGTCTGGAAGTCTTTGATTTCTTCAATGCCGTCGCTAACCGAGCAGAACGTAAAAAATCCTGGGTAATCGTTTAGTATAGACTTTACATCGCTTGATATACCATCAAGGACGGCCGCGTAGCCTTTGGCAACCTTGATATATTGAGTAAGTCTATTTTTGATTATCAAATGTACTTTTGGTAAAGGTAACTTGCCAGCCGTCATTCGAGTATGAAAGTTATGTTGAGCATATATCTCGGAGGGAAGCTTAATACCGAATATAAGGCTCATGGCGTTCTGTATTCCGCGGCGAGAAGAGTCATCAGCCGTAACGGGTAAAACGACGCGCTCACATGCTGCGAGCGCGATCTGAGTACATCGAAAAACTTGGGTTCATGTCGATGAAGCAATAGTCGTACTCCCCATCCGCGCTAGCTATGAAATCCCTTATCCAAGAAACGATCGCTACCCAACTGTCAGTTCCTGGTATCTGGGTATTTGCAAGCGTAGATATCGCGTTTGCCTGAAGCTCCAACAGCGGATCTCCCGCAAGAAGCGATATATTATCGGGTATATAGCTGTTGTAGTCTCTGGGCTTCGATATAAAGCCAGAGCTAGCTACTGCAGCGTTATCGAAAGGCTTCGGCAGTCTAGTTTGAAAATATCCTCCGATTGACTGTCTGCCGGCGTTTCCATGAAGAACAAGAAGATTCTTGCCGCCTTCATGCTCTTGACCACCCAAAAGAAGCTCACTCAGATTCGCTTGCGGGCAAACATCAATTACAAGGATACGCGACTGCGCATTTTGTGAGGCAAAGGCACATATCGTCTGAAAAGAGAGACTGGTCTTACCGGTACCCCCTTTGTTGTTCCAAAAGCCCAAAACCTGCATTAAACTACTCATGCGCCAACCCTACGCAAGAATGTAGAATATCTACATGACGATGTCAAACTACGATGTAGAAATGTAAACCTCCCCACCCCGCTCGCGGAACCGCTCGCTCATCTCGGCCATGCCGGCTTCCGCGTCCGTCTCGCTTGGGGCTGCCCCTCCACCATTTGGCTGGGCCAAATGGTCCCCCTCCCCGCTTAGCGGGGAGGACTGGGCGGCGATGAAGGCGGTGGCGGGTTGGTTCTGCTTTGCCGCGAAGTCGCGGACCTCCTGCGTGATCTTCATCGAGCAGAATTTGGGGCCGCACATCGAGCAGAAGTGGGCGGTTTTCGCGCCTTCGGCGGGTAGGGTCTGGTCGTGGTATTGCTCGGCGGTGTCGGGGTCGAGCGACAGGTTGAACTGGTCGCGCCAGCGGAATTCGAAGCGGGCGCGGCTGAGTGCGTCGTCGCGCAGTTTCGCGGCGGGGTGGCCCTTGGCCAGGTCGGCGGCGTGGGCGGCGAGTTTGTAGGTGACGACGCCGACCTTCACGTCGTCGCGATCGGGCAGGCCGAGGTGCTCCTTGGGCGTGACGTAGCAGAGCATCGCGGTGCCGTACCAGCCGATCATCGCGGCGCCGATGCCGCTGGTGATGTGGTCGTAGCCCGGCGCGATGTCGGTGGTGAGCGGGCCGAGCGTGTAGAAGGGGGCTTCGCCGCAGACCTCGAGCTGCTTGTCCATATTCTCCTTGATCTTGTGCATCGGCACATGGCCGGGGCCTTCGATCATCACCTGGACGTCCGATTTCCACGCGCGGTGGGTGAGTTCGCCCAGCGTATAGAGTTCGGCGAATTGCGCTTCGTCGTTGGCGTCGGCGATCGAGCCGGGGCGCAGGCCGTCGCCGAGCGAATAGGCGATGTCGTAGGCCTTCATGATCTCGGTGATCTCGTCGAAGCGCTCGTAGAGGAACGATTCCTTGTGGTGGCTGAGGCACCATTTGGCCATGATCGAGCCGCCGCGGCTGACAATTCCGGTGACGCGCTTGGCGGTCATCGGGATGTAGGGCAGGCGGACGCCGGCGTGGATGGTGAAATAATCGACGCCCTGTTCGGCCTGTTCGATCAGCGTGTCGCGGAAGATTACCCAGGTGAGGTCTTCGGCCACGCCGCCGACCTTTTCCAGCGCCTGATAGATGGGGACGGTGCCGATCGGGACGGGCGAGTTGCGGATGATCCATTCGCGGGTGTCGTGGATGTTGCGGCCGGTGCTGAGGTCCATGACCGTGTCGGCGCCCCAGCGGATCGACCAGACGAGCTTGTCCACTTCGGCCGCGACGTTGCTGGCAACGGCGCTGTTGCCGATGTTGGCGTTGATCTTGACCAGGAAATTGCGGCCGATCGCCATCGGTTCGGATTCGGGGTGATTGATGTTCGACGGGATGATCGCTCGACCGCGCGCTACCTCGTCGCGGACGAATTCGGGGGTGACGTGGTCGGGGATGCTGGCGCCGAAGCTCTCGCCGTCGCGGACATGGTCGCGCAGCATGTCGCGGCCGATATTCTCGCGGATCGCCACATATTCCATCTCGGGCGTGATGATGCCGCGGCGGGCATAGTGCATCTGGCTGACGTTCTGCCCGGCCTTTGCGCGTAAGGGACGTTGCGGCACGTTGGGGAAGGGCTGGACGCCGCCGGAGCGATCGGGGCCGAGCTGGCCGTTGTCCTCGGGGCGCAGTTCGCGGCGGGCGTAGCTTTCGACATCGCCGCGCGCCTCGATCCACCGGCGGCGCAGGGGGGCCAGGCCGGCACCGATGTCGATGCGGACCGCGGGATCGGTATAGGGACCGCTGGTGTCATAGACGTTGAGCGGCGGTTCGGGGCAGGACGGATCGAGGTCGATCGCGCGCATCGCGACCTTGAGCGGGCCGACGTGGATCTTGCGGCTGCCGCGGATCGGGCCGGTGGTGACGCCGATTTCGGTGCGCGCGGGGAAATCTGCCATCGTTTCGCTCCAAAGGACACGGAGCGAGCGCGGATTTCGGGTGAAAGCCGCTCCCTCCCTCCGCCGGTGAGCCCTCATGCGAGGGGCCGGATCAGGTTCGGCGGGTCGCGGGCTCGTGCCTGCCTCTCAAGCGCCGACAGCGCTTCCCCGGGGATAGCCCGAGCATAGGCGCGCGGGGCCGCGCGACCAAATGAAAAGAGGTGGCACGAAAAAAGGGCCGCGCGGTCGCCCGCACGGCCCCTTTCACCGAGGGAGCGGTGATTATTTGGCGGCAGATGCCCTGAGCGCGCCGTTGACGCCCGCGGGGAAGAACGCGCCGGCCGAGACCGATGCGGCGGTGGCATTGCCATAGACGATGTTGAGCACCTGACCCGGCGAGCGGCTGAAGGCCAGGCCGTTGGAATTGGTCGGCACCAGATTGGCGACGATGCCGGCCGGGCTGTTCATCGGGGCGATGCCCTGATCGGCGTCCGGGCCGATACCGCGGATGAGATCCTCGGCAGGGGCGCCGTCGGCGGCATCGCGAAGGTCGGACACCTGGCCCGCGATCGTGATGAGCGAACTGGCCGACTGACCGCGCGCGTAGAGGATCGTGCGGACCAGTCCGGCGTGATAAGCCTCCGCCGCCAGGATGCCGGCTGCGGCCTCCAGGAAGGTCTTGTTGCTGACCAGCGGCGATGCGCCCTTGTACGCAGTGACCCCGACATCTTCGAAGATGAACGCGCCGAGCAGGAAATTGTCCGGGGAGGCATAAGGATCGAAGGTGCCGCCGGCGGGAACGATCCCCGCAAGCCGCGCCGCGGCGCTGAACGCGCCATTGGCATCGCCCGAGATGTTGATCGCGGGCTGCGCAGCCGCGGCCGCACCCAGCACGTTGCGGATGAACGCGACGTGCGCGATCTCGTCCGCCGCGATCTCCCGCGCATATTGGCCGATGATCGTCTCGCCGGTGAAGTTCACCGCACGAGGCTGACCAGCGCCGGTGCCCGCGGTCACGACCGCACCCTGGGTGCCCGTACCCGCCAGCAGCGACGCGTTCAGACCGACGCCATAGACGGCGTAGGAATAATATTGCGCTTCAAGATATTCGAGCTGGAGCGCGAAGTTGAAGATGTCGACGTCGGTGATCGCCGCCGGGCTGGGTGCAGCGGTCGGCGTCGGCGTCGGTTCCTGGCCGTCGCCATCGTCACCGCAGGCGGCGAGCAGCGAGAGGCCGCCGGCGGCGACGGTGGCGGCGCCTGCATATTGCAGGAAGCTGCGGCGTTCCGACTGCCGCTTGGATACGGCGTCGAGCACTTCGAGAATGGATTTATCGTCACGCATGGGAAGTCCCCTCCACGGGAATGGTCTGGAAAGCGGCGGCTTAGTTCGCCGCGCTGGTCCGGATGGTGCCGTTGACACCGGCGGGGAAGAAACCGCCGAGCGTGACCGCCGCCCTGTTGAGATAGACGATGTTGAGCACCTGCTGCGCGGTACGGCTGTACGCCAGGCCGTTCGCATTGAGCGGCGCGATGTTCGAGCCGATGCCGCTCGCAGGCAGCAAGGGGCCGCTGATCGTCATCGGGGCGATCCCCTGATCGTCGTCGGGTCCGACGCCGCGGACCAGATCGACCGCGGGGGCACCGTCCAGCGTGTCGCGGGCGTTCGAGATCTTCTCGGTCGCGTCGATCAATGCCGGAGCATTGATGCCGCGCGCATAGAGCGCGGTGCGCACGATCGCGGCGTGATATGCCTCGACCGCGAGGATGCCTGCTGCCGCTTCGAGGAACACCTTGCTGGTGAGCAGCGCCGCCGAACCCTTGTAGGCGGTGACACCGACGTCCTCGAAGATGAAGGATGCCAGCAGGAAGTTGTTGGGCGAGGCATAGGGATCGAAGATGTCGGCGTCGGTGAACGCGCCGTTCGGACCCGTCGGGGTCACCACGCCGGACGCACGCCCGGCGGCGGTGAACGCGCTGGCCGCGTCACCCGAGATGTTGATCGCAGGCTGCGCGACGGCAGCGGTAGCGGTCAGCGCGGTGCGCAGGAACGCGACGTGCGCGATCTCGTCCGCCGCGATCTCGCGGGCATATTGGCCGATCAGCGGATCGCCCGAAAAATCGACCTGACGTGGCGGATTGCTGCCGCTGGTCGAGACCGACCCCTGCGCGCCCGTCGTCGTCACGCCGCCCAGCAGACTGGCATTCAGCCCGGTGCCGAAAGCGGCATAGGAATAGAATTGCGCTTCGAGATATTCGAGGTTCAGCGCGAAGTTCAGGATGTCGGTGTCGGTCACCGTCTGTGCCGCGGCGGGCGTGGCGAAGGCGAAGGCGCCCGCACCGACGGCGGCTGCGCCCAGCGCCACCTTGAAGAAGGCGCGTCGCTCCTCGCGCCGCCTTACGCGCGAGTCCAATGCCTCGATAAGTTGTTCGGTGTCCGACATGACCGCCCTCTTCCTTCTATTGTGCTCTGGAACAGCAATAGACGGCGCGGATGGTTGTTCCGACGAGTATATTTTAATTCTTTCGTGCATCCGGAGCGTTGGTGGCGACGTAGCGCCGCGGATGCGGACGGGGGGTTATATCTAGAGTCGTTCGCGACCAGGTTCGCTCTCCCCTCCCCTTCAGGAGTGCGGGGTCGTTTGTGCTCCCAGCACAACCCGAAATTGCCGGGGGCAATTTCACCCCGCACTGGGCTGGGGGTGGGGGCTATCCACGAGCGATACAGCCTGCCGAAGCCCCCCACCCCAACCCAGTGCCGGGTCGGTCAGGCCCCCGGCCTGACCTGAACCGCGCGGGGCGCGGTTCACCCGGCACTCCTGAAGGGGAGGGGCTATCGCGTATCAACTTGGTCGCAAACGACTCTAATCCGACGTGCAGAGGCATGATCGAGCCCGGCCTGCGCCGGGGTGGTGCGCGTCCGACGCCAGCCGTTCAGTACGTAGCCGACGCGAACCGTCAGAAGGTGTAGGCCAGGCCCACCGCCCCGTACCACGTGGACTTGTCGCCCACGTCGCGGACCAGCGGGCTGTTCTTGTAATCGCCGAGCAGGCGGCTGTGGAGCAGGCCGCCGCCGACCGCCAAGCCGCGACGCAGGTCGCCGCTCAGGCTTTGCAGGACGAAGGCCGAGAAGTCGATATTCTTGAACCCGCTGTCGCGGACGTCATAGCTGCGCAATCCCGATGCCAGCATGCCCGACGGCGTGACGCCGAAATAGGTCCGCCCGAACCCCTTGCCGACGTAATCCGCGGACGCGCCGATCCCAACCAGGGTCGCATAGGACAGAGGCGTCGAATAGTTGATCTGCGGCGTGACGACATAGCTGCCGTGCGATCCCGACACGTCGTGGACGAAGCCGACGCGCGCGGTGAGCGTGTCGAAATCGCTGGTGATGACGCCGGTGCGCGCGATACCGATCGAGGCGCCGACTTCATAGGCGGCGTCGATCGCACCGAGGGCGCGGACCTGATCGTTCTTGATCCCCTTGGCGCTGTTGCGCTGGAAACGCGCGGCGACGATCGGACCGAATTCGAACTTGGTGCCCGGTCCCGCCGGATCCTTGACCAGATCGACGTAGAGCTGGGTGCCGCGGGTGAAGAAGTCATAGCCGCCGAGCGTGCCGATCGCGACAGCGCCCGGAATGATCTGATTCTGATCCGCGCCCTCGTAATCGGGGATCGACGCCGCACCGACGCCGATGGTCACCCGGTCGCCGGGAATGGCGAGTTCGGGATTGGGATCGACGGGGCCGGACCGGGGAGCATTGTCCTGTGCATGCGCCACAGTCGGAAGCGCGAGCGCGAGAGTCGCGGCGGCGAGGAGGAAGGCGTTGCGCAAGGGGGGATGCTCCGAAGGCGTGCAGAAGGCGTGCTGAAATATTACACTGGCGTAACGCTGCGCTGCGGCAATGGCTCCCGCGCGGCGGATCAGAAGATGTAACGCATCCGCACCTGTTGCCGTTCTGCACTACCGGATAACGCAAAACGGGCGGCGGCGAAGCGCGGCGCGCCGAACCCGATCGGCGGATTGCGCGAGAAGCCGAACCCTTCGCGCGGGATGCCGGCGAGCGTGTCGAGCCTTGCATTGCCATTGGCGTCATGGATGACGGCGAGCGCATACTTCCCCGTCGGCAGGCCGTCGAAATGCACGATATGGACGCTTGCCGGCACCGAACGGGTCAAGGCGCGGGCATCGTCGACGCAGGCCGGGAAGTTCGCGGGGTCGGCAGTCAGGCACAGCCGCACGACGCCGTCGGCGGAGCGCAGATGGTCGATGGCGACGTCAAGCCGCGCGACGGGCATCGCCCCCATCAGCGGGATCGCCGCCGCCAGCGCGAATATCGCCATGCGCCTGCGCCCGGCGGGCGGCATGGGCGTGGTCGCGCGCGAAGTCGCCGAGGCCGCGATCGGTGCCGCACAGCCTGTCCCAGAAACGGAAGTAGAGGCCATAATTGCACCCATATTGCGCGTGATGCCGCTGGTGATGGCTGGCGGTGATGAGCCATCCCCCGAGCCGCCCCGACCACATCCAGCGAGGAAAGATTTCCCAACCCATGTGATTGGTCACCCCCATAACCGTCATGACGCCAAGCACCACGCCCAATGCGCCGACGTGGATCGGAATCACGAAGACCAGTAGCGGAATTGCCACAGCCCCGCTCAGCGCCTCTATCGGGTGGAAGGCCATTGCGGCCCAGGCGGTCGGCGGCCGGCTGGCGTGGTGGACCGCATGCGCCAGGCGAAAGGGCGCCGGGCGGTGCATCCAGCGATGGGTCCAGTAGAACCAGGCGTCGTGCGCGATCAGATAGGCGAGCACTGACAGGGGCAGATACCACAGCGGCATGACGTCGACATCGGCGTAGATCCGCGTCCAGCCGCGGTTCTGCCAGCCCCAGGCGATGACGCCCGCGGGCGCGCCGTAGATCGCGGCCGACGCCAGGCTCCACGCGATCTCCCGACGGACCTGCGGCTCCAGCCCGGCGTAGAGGCGGGGATGGCGCAGCCGGGTGGCGAAGGCGAACGCCCCCGAGGTCAGCAGATAACGGACGCCGACGATGAGGGTCATCGCGAGCGCGGAAAGGGCGACGGCGAGGAGCATGGCGGCGGCTTAGCCGATGTCGAGGGGGGCGGGAAGCGGGCGGGTCGATCCTCCTGGTTCACGGGGAGGGGGATCATGCCCAGAATATTGGAGGGGGATTTGCCAAGCGCGGTTCGCTTGCGGAAAACCCCCTCCACCACTCGCCTGCGGCGAGCGGTCCCCCTCCCCGCGGCGGGGAGGGTCAAGGTCGGGTGCGCTCGAACAGCAAGGTGGGGGTGTCGCGATAGGTGGCCTCGGTCACCAGCCGATGCCCCAGCCGCTCCGCCAGCCGGATCGAGGGGGCGTTGGCGGGGTCGATGATGCAGACGGTGCGTGCGATTCCCTGCGCGTCGGTCCAGGCGAACAGGGCGGTCAGGGCTTCGCGGGCATAGCCGTTCCCATGCGCGCTGCCGGCGAAGGCCCAGCCGGCTTCGGGCGTACCCTCGAACGACGGATCGCTGGCGCGGCGCGAGTCCATCAGGCCGACCGACCCGGCGAAACGCCCGTCGCGGGTCCGCACCACCCAGGTTCCATAGCCGCAGACCTGCCAATGGCCGATGTAGCGCAGCAGGCGATGCCACACTTCCTCGCGCGAAAAGGCGCGACCGCCGATCATCGCATAGACCGCCGGATCGGCCCACATCGCGGCCTCGTCATCGAGATCGGCGGCGGTCGGCGGCGACAGCGTAAGGCGGTCGGTGTGCAATATGGGGGCGGTCATGGCGTCATGATGCACGCGGCGGCGCGACTGCAAAAGCGTTTCGCGCAGGGTCCGCTCTGGGCTAGGCGCGTGGATCATGGCGTCCACCCTCTCTTGCGATGTCGCGATCGTCGGCGCGGGACTGGCAGGCGGGCTGATCGCGCTGGCGCTGAAGGCCCGGCACCCGGCGATGGACGTGCGGCTGATCGACGCGGCGCCGGTCGTGGGGGGCAATCACCTCTGGTCGTTCTTCGGCAGCGATGTCGCCGCCGCCGATCGCTGGATTCTCGCGCCGCTCGTCTGCCATGCCTGGACCGGATACGACGTCGCCTTTCCGGCGCATGCGCGGACGATCGACGCGGCCTATCATTCGATCGAGAGCGAGCGGCTGGACGCGGTGGTCCGGCGCGAGCTGCCGCCGCATGCGCTGATGCTTGGCCGCAAGGTGCTGGCGGTGTCGGCCACCGCGGTCGTCCTGGCGGATGGCGGGCGGGTGGAGGTGCGCGGGGTCATCGACGCGCGCGGGCCGGGCGACCTGTCGCTGCTCGACCTGGGCTGGCAGAAATTCGTCGGGCGCGCGTTCACGCTGACGCACGATCACGAACGGTCGCGCCCGGTCATCATGGATGCGACGGTGCCGCAGATCGACGGCTATCGCTTCGTCTATACGCTGCCGCTGGCGCATGATCGCATCTTCGTCGAGGATACCTATTACAGCGACACGCCCGACCTGGATACCGAGGCGATCATCGCGCGCGTCCATGATTATGCGGACGCGCAGGGCTGGGCCGTGGCGCAGGCGGCGCGCGAGGAATCGGGGGTGCTGCCGGTCGCGCTGGGTGGAGACTTCGATGCGTACTGGCGATCGGGCGGCGCGCGGGTTGCCAAGGCGGGGATGCGCAGCGGGATGTTCCACCCGACCACCGGCTATTCGCTGCCCGATGCGGTGCGGATGGCGGCGATGCTGGCGGAGTGCCGCGATTTTTCGGGAGCGGCGCTGCACGAGGCCACCTATATGATGGCCAGCAAGGCGTGGCGGGCGCGCGGCTTCTATCGCATGCTCGACACGATGCTGTTCCGCGCGGCCGATCCCGACGAACGGTATCGCGTGCTGGAACGGTTCTACAGGCTTTCGCCCGGACTCATCGGGCGATTTTATGCAGGTCATTCGACGATGATGGACAAGGCACGGGTGTTGACGGGCAAGCCGCCGGTGCCGGTCGGCCGCGCGCTGCGCGCGATTGCGGGAGGCGGGAAGTGAAGGACGCGATCGTCGTGGGTTCGGGCTTCGGCGGGCTGGCGCTGGCCATCCGGCTGCAATCGGCGGGGGTCAGCACGACGATCGTCGAATCGCGCGATAAGCCGGGGGGGCGGGCGTATTTCTGGGAGCGCGACGGCTTCACCTTCGACGCGGGGCCGACCGTCATCACCGATCCGGCGTGCTTGGCAGAATTATGGGCGCTGACCGGGCGCGACATGAGCGACGACGTGACGCTCGACCCCGTCCTGCCCTTCTACCGGCTGCATTGGCAGGACGGGACGACGTTCGACTATACCAACGACGATGCGCAGATGCGCGCCGAGATCGAGAAGCTGCATCCCGGCGACTGGGCGGGGTATCTGAAGTTCCTCGATTACTCGGCGGGCGTGTTCCACGAAGGCTATGAGAAGCTGGGGCATGTCGCCTTCCTCGATTTCGGGTCGATGATAAAGGCGGCGCCGGCGCTGGCGAAATACCAGGCCTGGCGATCGGTCTATTCGATGGTGTCGAGCTTCGTGCAGTCGGAAAAGCTGCGCGAGGCGCTGAGTTTCCACACGTTGCTGGTCGGCGGCAATCCGATGACGACGAGCGCGATCTATGCGCTGATCCACAAGCTGGAGCGCGACGGCGGGGTGTGGTTCGCGCGCGGCGGCACCAACCGGCTGGTGGCGGGGATGGTCGCGCATTTCGAGCGGCTCGGCGGCGTGGTGCGGCTTGGCGATCCGGTGGTCGAGATCGAAACCCTGGGGGATCGCGCGACCGGTGTCGTCACCAGGAGCGGCTGGCGCGGCAACGCCGATGCGGTCGCGTGCAACGGCGACATCATGCACGCCTATCGCGACCTGCTGTCGTCGTCGCGCAGCGCGCAGCGGACGCGCGCCAGACTGGAGCGCAAGAAATATTCGCCGTCGCTGTTCGTGGTGCATTTCGGGGTGAAGGGCACATGGCCGGGGATTCCGCACCACATGATCCTGTTCGGCCCACGCTATAAGGGGCTGCTGAGCGACATCTACGATCACGGCGTGCTGGCCGAGGATTTCTCGCTGTATCTGCACCACCCGACCGTCACCGATCCGTCGATGGCGCCCGAGGGGATGAGCACCTTCTACGCGCTGGCGCCGGTGCCGCACATGGGCAAATTCCCCGCGGACTGGAGCGAGATCGCGCCGATCCTGGAACGCCGCATCCTGGACGAGGTCGGGCGGCGGCTGATCCCCGATATCCACGAACGCATCGTGACCAAGTTCAGCTATGCGCCGAGCGACTTCGCGAGCGACCTGAACGCGCATCTGGGCAGCGCCTTCTCGCTGGAGCCGACGCTGACGCAGAGCGCGTATTTCCGGGTGCACAACCGCGACGACGCGATCCCGAACCTGTATTTCGTCGGTGCGGGCACGCATCCGGGGGCGGGGATACCGGGGGTCGTCGGGAGTGCGAAGGCAACGGCCAAGCTGATGCTGGAGGGCGGGCGGTGATCTTGAGCGCGCTTTTGGGGGCTGCACTGGCGACGACCGAGATGCCGCTAGGTCGGTGCAACTATGCTAAGGTCGTCGGCGGTCGCCAGGGCATTACTGTGTACAAGGCCCATTCTGTTGGTTCACCGCGAGTCGCGCGGCTGAGGCGAGGAACCACCGTCTATGTCTGCGACGAATTTCGCCGCGAGGATGGGAGCGATCGTTGGGTCGAGGTTCGGTTTAAGAATGCACGGCATCCTTGCTTCGCGAAATCCGAAGGGATCGAGATGGGAAAGGCACGGTTTTGTCAGGCGGGATGGACGCAGGAGAACTATATCGAGGTGCTGTCGGGATGACGTGGTGCAACGACGCCGGGTTTGAAGCACGTGCAGCTATGATAAAGCAGATCCTCCCCGGAACGGGGAGGGGGACCAGCCGAAGGCTGGTGGAGGGGGTTCTCCGTGAAGGGGCTCGCTTGCGGCGATCCCCCTCCACCACTCGGCTGACGCCGAGCGGTCCCCCTCCCCGTTCCGGGGAGGATCGTTGGTGAAACGCCTAGCCATCTACTGCGGCTCCGCGACGCCTGCGGATACGACCTATATCGACGCGGCGCGCGCGATCGGGCGGACGCTAGCGGAGCGCGGGATCGGGGTCGTGTACGGGGGCGGCAAGCTCGGGCTGATGGGGGCGATCGCCGATAGCGCGCTGGCGGCGGGGGGCGAGGTTATCGGGGTTATTCCGCAGGCGCTGGTCGATGCGGAGGTGGCGCATCGGGGATTGAGCGAGCTTCACGTCGTCTCCGGCATGCACGAGCGAAAAGCCAAATTCACCGAACTGGCGGACGGGTTCGTCACCATCCCCGGCGGCACGGGGACGATGGACGAATTGTGGGAGGCGCTGTCGTGGGCGCAGCTGGGCTATCATGCCGATCCGGTGGGGCTGCTCAACGTGGCGGGCTATTACGATCATCTGATCGCGTTCTGGGAGCGGATGGGGGAGGTCGGCTTCCTGCGCGCGCAGCACCGCGATCTGCTGATCGTGGCGGATACGCTGGACGTGCTGCTGGCGCGGATGTCCGCCCACGTGCCGACCCAGCCGATTGTGCGGATGCGGGCGCGCGATCTTTGAGGATTGCTCGGTGAAGGTCCGCACTCGCCGAGTCACCATCCGTCACCCCGGACTGGTTCCGGGGTCCAGGGTTCAACAAGCAGCGGTCTCGCCCGTGGAGGACTGGACCCCGGAACAAGTCCGGGGTGACGAAGGGTATGTGGCGAGGGACAGGGACTCATGAACGATGCCCGTCCTACCCGCGACGCCATCGTCGCGACCGCGCGAGAGTCGATCGCGCGCGGATCGAAGAGTTTCGCGGCGGCCAGCATGTTGTTCGATCCCGCCACGCGGCAGCGTGCGTGGTTGCTCTATGCGTGGTGCCGGCGGTGTGACGATATCGTCGACGGGCAGGATCATGGCCACGCGATGAGCCATGTCGCCGACGCACCCGCGCGGGTCGCGGAGGTGGCGGCGATGACCGAGGTCGCCATGGCAGGGGAAGTCGTCGGCGACCCGGCGTTCGATGCGCTGCGGATCGTCGCCGCCGAGACGCGGATGCCGCCGGCGTTCGCGCGCGATCTCGTCGCCGGCTTCGCGCTGGATGCCGAGGAGTGGCGACCGCGCAGCGAGGACGATCTGTACCGCTATTGCTACCATGTCGCGGGCGTCGTCGGGTGCATGATGGCGGTGGTGATGGGGGTCGATCCCGAGGACGCCGAAACGCTGGACCGGGCGTGCGACCTGGGGATCGCGTTCCAGCTGGCGAACATCGCGCGCGATCTGTGCGAGGACGACATCGCGGGCCGATGCTATCTGCCGGACGACTGGCTGACCGAGATCGACGTGCCGCCGGGCGAGCATATGAAGCCGCATTATCGGCCCCGGCTGGCGATGCTCGCCAACCGCATGGCACGGCGGGCGGCGGCGTTCGAGGCGAGCGCGCGAGAGGGCACGCCGGCTTTGTCTTTCCGGTCGGCGTGGGCGGTGCTGGCGGCGGCAGGGATCTACGGCGCGATCGGGCGCGAGGTCGCGGCGCGGGGGGAGCGGGCCTGGGACGCGCGAGTGTCGACCACCGGGGCGGCGAAGATCGGGTTCATCGCGCGCGCCGGGATCGAGGCGTTGCAGCGCGCGCGGCGGTATCCGCGGACGGTGCGGGATGCCGATCTGTGGCAGCGGCCGCGGGTGGGATCATAAGCTGGTTCACGCGAAGGCGCGAAGGCACGAAGAGTTTGTTCGCGCGGAGGCGCGGAGGGCGCAGAGGTGGTTGGCCTGTTGTTGCGTAGGGGGGCCAGCGGCCTTATCCTCCATCTTGATGCATCGTGCCCTTGGATGACCTACTCCCGTTCGTCCTGACGAACCTTGAGCAGGCTAAGGCCTGGCTCGAAGGGCAGTGGGTCTCACCTGCCCTTCGAGACGGCATTTCGACTTCGCTCAATGCCTCCTCAGGGCGAACGGAATACTTTCCAGCCAGCCTCACGAACGGATCGATATCAAGGCATACGCTCTGGGCGTGGCGGTAGGCTCGCTTACGCCAGGTTGGGAGCGGTGCTTCTTCTCTGCGTCCTCTGCGTCCTCTGCGCGAACAAATCTTCGCTGGCGCCGCTAAGCACGAAACGTGTCTCAGCCCCGCGTGCGGTTCGTTTCGATTCTGACCATGCGTTCGGCCGTCGCGCGGCAATTGCCGGCGATCACGGGGAAGGACAGATCGGTGTGACGCGCAAGCGCCTGGGGGAGAGCGGCGCGGCACTGCGCGACGCTTGCGTAGCGGGCGGGTTCGACGCGTGCTTCGGTGCAGGCGGCGCTCGCATCGCCGCAGCCCAGGATCGCCATCACGTAGAAAACCGGTTCCATCGTCCGTCTCCGTTTCAAGATGCCAAACGGTGGGCTGCGGCGTAAGGTTCCGGAAACGCGCCCATCGGCGCCGCCGCGCGTGCCGGCCGCAATGGCGCGCGTGTATCAAGTCGCTTGGTGTTGGCGGGGTGGTGCCCCACATAAGCGGCAATGCCGCCCGACATCACGACCTCTGCCCGCGCCGAACAGCCGCTACTGCCACTGCTCCGACGGTTCCTGCCTTATCTCTGGCCGCGGCATGCGCCGCGGCTGCGGGTGCGGATCGTGCTGGCGATGCTGCTGGTGCTGGGGTCCAAGCTGGTCCAGGTCTATGGCGCCCCGTTTGCGCTTCAGGGCGCGGTCGACGGGATGGGGGCGGGTGACCGGTCGGCGGCGACGCTGATCGTGGCGCTGGTCGTCGGCTATGCCGCGGCGCGGTTCGGGACGACGTTGTTCGACAATCTGCGCAATGCGGTGTTCGAGCGCGTCGGGCAGGAGGCGACGCGGGGCCTGGCGTCCGACGTGTTCCGGCACCTTCACCGGCTGGGGCTCGACTTCCATCTGTCGCGGCGGACGGGCGCGGTGACCAAGGTGGTCGAGCGGGGCACGAAGAGCATCGACACGATGCTGTATTTCCTGCTGTTCAACATCGCGCCGACGGTGCTGGAACTGGCGCTGGTGCTGGGGCTGTTCTGGACCCGGTTCGGCTGGCCGCTGGTGGCGGCGACCTGCGTCATGGTGGTGCTCTATATCTGGTTCACGCGGGTCGTCACCGACTGGCGCAATGCGTTGCGCGCGCAGATGAACGACCTGGACACCGGGGCGGTGGCGCATGCGGTGGATTCGCTGCTGAATTTCGAGACGGTGAAGTATTTCGGGGCGGAGGAGCGCGAGGCGCGGCGCTATGAGGGGGCGCTGCGTTCCTACGCCGATGCGGCGACCAAGAGCGAGAACAGCCTGGCGTGGCTCAACGTCGGTCAGGCGGCGATCACCAATCTGATGATGGCAGCGGGGATGGCCTATGTCGTCTGGGGATGGGCGCAAGGGCGCTTCACCGCGGGCAATGTGGTGTTCGTTTCCACCCTGCTGGCGCAGCTGTTCCGGCCGCTCGATTTGCTGGGCATGGTGTATCGCACGATCCGCCAGGGCGCGATCGACATGGCGGCGATGTTCGACCTGGTGGATACGCCGGCGAGTGTCGTCGATGCCGCGGATGCGGTGCCATTGGTGGTCGGCACCGGCGCGGTGCGGTTCGCGGGCGTGCATTTCGGCTATGGCGACGGGCGCGAGATCCTGAAGGGTGTCGATATTGACGTGCCCGCAGGCACGACCTGCGCAGTGGTCGGCCGGTCGGGCGCGGGAAAGTCGACGCTCGCGCGGCTGATGTACCGGTTCTATGACGTCACCGCCGGCGCGATCACGATCGACGGGCAGGATGTGCGGGGCGTGACCCAGGCGTCGCTGCGATCCGCGATCGGCATCGTGCCGCAGGACACGGTGCTGTTCAACGACACGATCGGCTACAATATCGCTTACGGCCGCGAAGGCTCGGGCGAGGACGAGATCGTCCGCGCGGCGCAAGGCGCAGCGATCGCGGGCTTCGTCGAGCGCCAGCCGCAGGGCTATGCGACGCGGGTCGGCGAGCGCGGCCTGAAGCTGTCGGGCGGCGAGAAGCAGCGGGTGGCGATCGCACGGACGCTGCTGAAGAACCCGCCGGTGCTGATCCTGGACGAGGCGACGTCGGCGCTGGACAGCCGCACCGAAAGCGACATCCTGGCGACGCTGGAGGCGATCGCCGAGCGGCGGACGACGATCGTGATCGCGCACCGACTGTCGACGGTGGTCCATGCCGACCAGATCGTCGTGCTCGACGAGGGCCGCGTGGCCGAGCGCGGCACCCATGCGGCATTGCTGGGTAGGGGCGGGCTGTATGCCGAAATGTGGACGCGCCAGGCGCAGGAACGCGCCGCGGTGGGCGAGGTGCTGGCGGCCGAGTGACTCAGCTCAAAAGCTGGGGAACCCAGTTTGACGCGGCGCGGGTATATGCTTGACGACTTTGCCGATGCGATATTCGGTCTTTAGCCCCACACCTGAAAACCACTGATCCATACGAACAACGCATTCCAGATAATCATCTTTAGCGAACGCTACGTCGGACGAATCGACCCTGTGCCAGAAGTCTTCGTCTTCGATTTCAGCGGTGATGGTCTGGGCGCCGTTGGATAGTCGCCATTTGCGTCCCCTTTCGAAGAACAAACGTTTAATCTGATAGGTTGCTGCAAATTCGGCGGAGGACGTCGGGTCTGATCCCGCAGTCGCCGCAAAAATCGCTGCCTCAGCAGCGTCGATGCGTTCGACAATCGCGCCTGGCTCACTCTCGAAGCGTATTTCCTGGACACCCTCCTCGCGCAAGGGTTCGGTAAAGCGTTCCAGCGGCTGCCTGATCTGGGGATCATCGACCAGGCGGGCAACATCGGTCGCCAAGGTGAGCGCATCGCCGTCTTGCGTAATGATCTGGGTGTTGCCGTCTTGCAGAACTATGCGGCGCTCGATCTTGCGACCGCGCAGCCAGCGAACGGCTTGTATCACGCCCTTTCCACCAAGTAGCGCAACGTCCTTAACGGTGAAGCCAAGCAGGCCAATGAGAGCCAATGTGCTGGCTCCTTCCGGCGTCAGCGCCCAGCCTACGGCAGCATCCTTGATGCCTTCCAGCCAGTGAACAGCTATGCCGACGTCGAAGCTGCCGCGCTGCACATCCGCCCGGACGCGAACCTTGACGCGCCCCGTCTCGCCGGTCCTGACCGCATCGGCGTTCTCGATCAGTTTGCCAAGCGCCAGAAGGGAAGAGGCAAGCTGACTCACGTCCATCTCGCCGTCTTCAACCGCGGCGCCGTCGTAAACGACGCGAAAGTGCTCTTGAACCATCCGCCGTAGGTAAAGTCCGCGATTCGCGGTGTCTACAGGCGACGCGGGTTGCTGTGTCGGCCGGATCGGCTAGATCGGCTAAATGCTGCTCACACGAATTCACAAAGTCGCGTGGCGCGACTTCTTCGCAGCGTGACCGATCCGCTGCCAACCCTGTCGCGGGTGTTCGGTTTTCCGGCGTTTCGCGGCGTGCAGGCCGATGTCGTCGCGCGGGTGCTGGCGGGCGAGCGGACGCTGGCGGTGATGCCGACCGGGGCGGGCAAATCGCTCTGCTACCAGCTGCCGTCGGTATTGCTGGAGGGGACGTGCGTCGTCGTCAGCCCGCTGATCGCGCTGATGCACGACCAGCTGCGCGCGGCCGAAGCGGTGGGGATACGTGCGGCGACGCTGACCAGCGTCGATCAGAACCGGGGGGAGACGATCGCGCGGTTCAAGGCGGGCGCGCTCCAGCTGCTGTACGTGGCACCCGAGCGCGCCTCCAACGCATCGTTCCGGGAGTTGCTGGGCAGCGCCAAGCTCAGCCTGTTCGCGATCGACGAGGCGCATTGCGTCAGCGAATGGGGGCACGACTTCCGGCCCGACTACCGGCTGCTCGAACCGCTGATGGATGCGTTTGCGGACGTGCCCCGGCTGGCGCTGACGGCGACCGCGGATGCGCACACGCGCGCCGACATCGTGAAGCAGCTGGGGATACCGGCCGAGGGCATGATCGTGTCGGGGTTCGACCGGCCCAACATCCGCTATGCGATCAGCCCCAAGGCGAACACCGCGAGCCAGATCGCCGACGTGATCCGCGCGACGCCTGGGCCGGGCATCGTCTATGCACAGACCCGCGCGGCGACCGAGAAGCTGGCCGAGGCGCTGGGGCGGACCGGCCGGCCGACGCGCGCCTATCATGCCGGGCTGGAGCCACATGTCCGGGCGAAGAACCAGGCCGATTTCGTGGCGTCGGAGGACATGGTGATCTGCGCGACGGTCGCCTTCGGGATGGGGATCGACAAGCCCGACGTCCGCTTCGTCGCGCATGCCGGACTGCCCAAGTCGATCGAGGCCTATTATCAGGAGACGGGCCGCGCCGGGCGCGACGGCGACCCCAGCGTCGCGCATCTGTTCTGGGGCGCCGACGATTTCGCGCGCGCACGCCAGCGGATCGGCGAGGTCGAGCCGGAGCGGCAGGCGGGCGAGCGCACGCGGCTCGCCGCGCTGGGTGCGCTGGTCGAGACCGGCGGGTGCCGGCGGCGCATCCTGCTCAAGCATTTCGGCGAGGACCGTGCCGAGGATTGCGGCAATTGCGACAATTGCCTGGGATCGTCGGATGCGCGCGATGCCACCGAAGTGGCGCGCAAAGTGCTCTCCGCGGTGTTCCGGACGGGGCAGCTGTTCGGGGCGGGTTATGTCGAGCAGGTGCTGCTGGGGCAGTCGACCGATAAAAGCATTTCGCGCGGGCATGAATCGTTGTCGGTCTGGGGGATCGTCGAGGGGGAGGATGCCGCGCTGGTCAAGCCGGTGTTCCGCGCGCTGGCACTGCGCGATGCGCTGCGCGCCAACGAGCATGGCGGGCTGGAGTTCGGCCCGGCCGCGCGCGCGCTGTTGAAGGGGGAGGCGGCGCTGTCGGTGATCCTGCCGCCCAAGCGCGAGCGGCGGCGGCGCGGGGCGGCCGGGGCGGCGACGAACCCGAGCGACGATCCGCTTTTCGAAGCGCTGCGCGCGTGCAGGCGCGATCTGGCGAAGGCGGCGGGCGTGCCGCCTTATGTGATCTTCCACGATTCGGTGCTGCGCGAGATGGCGGCGCAGCGACCCGACAGCGGCGCGAAGCTGGCCATGCTGACCGGCATCGGCGCGCGCAAGCTGGAGGCTTATGGCGATGCGTTTCTGGCGGTGATCCGGGAGGGGTAGATGCCGGACGAAGAGCAAATGCCGGCCATTTGCGCGTTTGGAGTTGAACTCGACCAGGTTTGCTCTCCGCTGAAGGGGGAGAATTGCATATGGCACAGTCCGAGGATGCGAGATCATCGCCGGGGAGGCGCTCGCTACTCAAGGCGCATCAACTCGTGAAAGGGTGCGGCGCGTCGGGCCGCAGGTCTGGTGTTGCTTGCATAACGAAGGCGCAATCGACTCAATGACGTTTGCAGATGCGGGCATCGCGTTCGGGATGATGAGCGCCTTTGCGACCCTGATGCTCAAGGTCGTAGAGGCTTCGCACGCCAAGTAAGCGGGGCCCGACGGGCGGAGCGCGGGTTTAGCAGGCCGTGCCCCAAACGATGGAGCCCCGGCACGTTAGCAGCGGCCGGGGCTCGTATCGACCGAAGGGCTTTCACCCGACGACATTTGCAGATTGCAAATCGACGGGATTGGTCACCTTCGCAATAATGGATCTATCCGCTTCTTCACGGCCGTTGTCCTGCATGCGTTTGAACCTTAGGGCGTGGCCCATGCCCGATATCCGCACCCTCAACGACAGCATCAGCGTCGCACCCCAGATCGCGCCCGAAGACGTGGCGGCGATCAAGGCGGCGGGGTTCGTCGCGATCGTCAACAACCGGCCCGATGGCGAGGAGCCGGGGCAGGCGAGCGGCGATGCGATCCGGATGGCGGCGGCGCAAGCCGGCCTTTCCTACACGGCCATTCCGGTGACGCAGGCGGGGTTCTCGCATCCGCAGATCGACGCGATGACGCAGGCGCTGATCGCGGCGGAAGGCCCGGTGCTGGCGTATTGTCGGTCGGGCACGCGGTCCTGCAATCTGTGGGCGCTGGCCGCGGCGAAGGCGGGGCGCAACCCCGAGCTGCTGGTGTTGCAGGCGGCGGACGCGGGCTATGACCTGTCGGGGTTGCGGCCGACGCTGGACGCGCTGGCGCGCGGCGAATGAACTGGGCGGCGCTGGCCGGAGGGCTGGCCGCGGTGCTGGTGCTGGGGGGCGTCGTCTGGGTGCTCAGGCGGCGTGTCCGCAAGATCGCCGCGCCCGAGGAAGCCGCGGAGGCGGCGGATGCGGCGCTGGGCGGGTTCGTGACCGTGGGCGCGGTGGTGGGCGCCGACGGCGTGGCGGCGCTGGCGGTCGATGGCGAGGGGCGCGTCGCGGTGTGCAAGCGGCTCGGCGCGAACATCGCGGTGCGCGAAGTGGCCTGGAACGCCATTCGCGCGACCCCGGCGGGGATGGTGGTGGAGACGGCCGAGCGGCGGTTTGGCGCGGTGACCGTTACCGGCGTCGATGCGCTCGACGTGCGGCGGCTGGCGCCGCATCTGACGCGCGTGATGACTTGAGCCTGATCCGTTCGTCCTGAGGAGCCGCTGAGCGAAGTCGAAGCGGCGTCTCGAAGGACAGGTGAGACCCACTGTCCTTCGAGACGGGCCTTCGCCTGCGCTCAGTCCCTCCTCAGGACGAACGGAAGTAAGTCACATTCTCCAGGCCCGGTTCCCGTCAGATCCCCGCATACCAATCGTAATCGACGTTATCCTCCCAGAAGCCGCCCTTGCCGCGGCCGATCCCGGCCAGGCTGGCGACCGCGTCGATGCGCATGAGATATTTGGCGTGCTTGTAGCCCAATTGCCGCTCTACCCGGAGGCGGACGGGGGCGCCATGCGCGACGTCCAGGGGGCGGCCGTTCATCGCCCAGGCCAGGATCGTCTGGGGGTGGAAGGCGTCGATGAGGTCGATGCTCTCGTAATACGGTGCGCCGCCGTAGAGATCGGCGCAGGTGAAGACGATGTAGCGCGCGGCATCGCGGACGCCGGCCGCCTTCAGGACGTTGCCGAGCATCGGGCCGGTCCACTGGCCGATCGCGCTCCAGCCCTCGACGCAATCGTGGCGGGTGATCTGGGTGCGGTTGGGCAGGCTGCGCAGGTCGGTGAGCGATAGCGACAAGGGGCGGGCGACGAGGCCGCCGACGGCGAGGCGCCAGTCGGCGAAGCGGCCCGCGACCATCGCCGCATAAGCGGGCGTGCCGGGATCGCGGGTGCCGTTGGCGCGGAAGATCGGCGACATCTGCGATGGCGTGAATTCGGGGGCGAGCGCGGCGCGATCGGTCAGCGCGCGGTGCAGGCCGCGGTGCATGTCCTCGCCCGCGAACAGGATGCGGCGCGCGGCGGGAATCGCCGCCACCCGGTCGCAGCCCGCGAGCAGCAGCCCGGCGCCCCCGCCCAGAAGCGCCCGCCGCCCGATCATTCGGGTATCCTCCAGCGGCCGGTAATCATCGAACGCGCCTCGTTCACCGGGCCGGCGAGGATGACGAGGACGAGGTGAACCACCGTGAACCCCGTCAGCACGACCATCGCGATGAAGTGGAGCGAACGCGCCGACTGGCGACCGCCGAACAGGTCCAGCACCCAGGGCCAGGCCGCATTCATCCCCGGCGACAGCGCGACGCCGGTGAGGATCACCAGCGGCAACGCCAGGAAGATGACGAGCACGTAGGAGAGCTTCTGGAAGATGTTGTAGGCGCGCGGGCCTTCGGGATCGTGGAAGCGGAAATCGAGATGCGCGCGGAAATCCGCCCACAGGTGCGCGCGCGAGAGTTCGGCGCGGCGGATCGTCAGATCGCGGCGGAAGTGGCGGTTGAGCAGGCTGGCGATCATATACCCCAGCAACGCGAAGGCCAGCACGAGCGCGAAGAACAGATGCCAGCGCCGCGACAGCGCGAGGTTGTAATTGCCGGGAATCGTGATCCAGGCGGGGAAGCGCGGCAGCGTTGCCCAGGCCGCGTCGAAATTGGCGCCGTAGCGCCCCCAATAAAGCCGCGGATGCGCGTTCGAGATGCCGAGGCCGGAGCCGATCAGGATGAAGATCGCCACCGCATTGATCCAGTGCCAGACACGGGTGACGATGCCGTGGCGCTCGATCGTCGTGCCGGGTGCGGTTTGCTCGGGGACCATTTCGCCCCCATAGCAGTTACACGCACCATGACCGAATGGCATTTCTACGAACCCGCGCACGGCCACGGCCTGCCGCACGACCCGCTGAACGCGATCGTCGCGCCGCGGCCGATCGGCTGGATCAGCACGGTGTCGGCGGCCGGGGTGCGCAACATCGCGCCGTACAGCTTCTTCAACGTCATCAATTATCGCCCGCCGCTGATCGCCTTCTCCTCGATGGGATGGAAGGACACGGTGGCCAATATCGACGCCACCGGCGAGTTCGTCTGGAACCTGGTGACGCGCGACCTCGCCGAGGCGATGAACGCGACCTCGGCGGTGGGCGAGGGCGACGAGTTCGCGCTTGCGGGGATCGAGACGGTCCGCTCGCGGCTGGTGAAGCCCGATCGCGTCGCGGCCTCTCCGGTGACGTTCGAATGCAGGCTGACGCAATTGCTGCGGCTGGAAACGAAGGAGGGCCGCGCGCTCGACCAGTGGCTGGTGATCGGTGAGGCGGTGGGCATCCATATCGACCGTGCGATGCTCGACGCCGGCGTGTACCAGACCGCCCGCGCACGGCCGATCTCGCGCGGGGGCGGGCCGGCCGACTATTTCGAGACGCGCGAGGATGCGCTGTTTCGGATGATGCGACCGGATTGACCCGGCGATGTGGCCGGCTCTTCATCCGCCTGCTAATCGTCTTCATCTTCATACCCCACCAGCGCCAGCGCCCGCGCCTTTATCTGGCGGGTCATGCACCAATGGACGAGCGCTTCCTCGCGACCGTGGGTGACCCAGACTTCGCGCGGGGCGATCTCCAGCAGGGTGGTCGTAAGCTCGTCCCAATCGGCGTGATCGCTGAGGATCAGCGGCAGCTCGACGTTCTTCTGGCGCGCGCGCTGGCGGACGCGCATCCAGCCGCTCGCCATCGCGGTGATCGGATCGGGCAGGCGGCGCGACCAGCGATCGTTGAGCGCGGATGGCGGGCACATCACGATATGGCCCGCGATCTGCGCCTTGGGCACCCCCGCCGCCGGGAGCAGTTCGCCGAGGGGGACGCCGTGTTCCTCATAGAGGTCGCACAGCCGTTGCAGCGCGCCGTGGATATAGATCGGCGCCGCGTGGCCGCGCACGCGCAGTTCGGCGATCACGCGCTGCGCCTTGCCGAGCGCATAGGCGCCGACGAGGACGCAGCGGTCGGGATTGGCGTGGAGGCGGGCGATCAGCTTGTCGATCTCGTCGCCGGTGTCGGGGTGGCGGAAGACGGGGAGCGCGAAGGTGGCTTCGGTGACGAAGACGTCGCATTTCACCGGCTGAAAGGGTGTGCAGGTGGGATCGGCGCGCCGCTTGTAATCGCCCGACACGACGATGCGCTCGCCGCGGTGGTCGAGGACGATCTGCGCCGAGCCCAGGCAATGGCCGGCGGGGACGAAGCCGATGTCGACCTCCCCGCCGTCTGCGGTATTCAGGCGGATCGTCTCGCCGTAGGCGACGGGGTGGCCGGCCTGCTCGCCATAGCGCGCGTCCATGATGGCCAGCGTCGCGGGCGTCGCCCAGACCGCATTGTGGCCACCGCGCGCGTGATCGGCGTGGCCGTGGGTGATGAGCGCGCGCGGGACCGGTTCGGACGGGTCTATCCACGCATCGGCGGGGGCGACGTAGATGCCGTGGGGATGCGGGGTGATCCAGTCGCCGAGCTTGGCCATGCACACTATATGGTTGGAACGGCTTGCGGTTCCAGCCGGGTGGGGCGGATCGAAGCGCGGGGCCGATCGTTTTCGCGGGAGTGTTCGACGAAGGTGAGCGATGATGGAAGGCTTGTGGGCATTCGTGGTGATCGGCGGGCCGATCATCCTGCTGGTGGCGCTGATCGCGGGATGGGCGCTGAACCGGCGTTCGCGCGTGCCCCTGGAAGTAACCGAAGCCGCGACCCGGCGGAACAGGCGCGAGGAAGCCGGCGAGGACGGGGCGCACGACGGGCGCTGACCAGCGCCGCCAATGCGGTGAGGGTTTGAGCGAACCGCTGCCAAAGCCGCTTGCGGCCTGGTTCGCGGCGCGCGGCTGGGCGCCGCGGTCGCATCAGATCGCGATGCTGCGCGAGGCGCGCAGCGGGCGGCATGCGTTGCTGGTCGCGACGACGGGCGCGGGCAAGACGCTCGCCGGATTCCTGCCGACGCTGGCCGAACTCATCGAGAACCCCGCCGAGGGGCTGCACACGCTGTACGTCTCGCCGCTGAAGGCGCTGGCGGTCGATATCCAGCGCAACCTGATGACGCCGGTCGAGGAGATGGGCGTCGATATCAGCGTCGAGACGCGCACCGGCGATACCTCGTCCGATCGCAAGGCGCGCCAGCGGGCGAAGCCGCCCCAGATATTGCTGACCACGCCCGAATCGCTGTCGCTGCTGCTGAGCTATCCCGACAGTTTCACGATGTTCGCCGGGCTGCGGACGATCGTCGTCGACGAGGTCCATGCCTTTGCGACGGGCAAGCGCGGCGACCTGCTGAGCCTGTGCATGGCGCGGTTGCAGCGGATCGCGCCGGGGCTGCGGCGGGTGGCGCTGTCGGCGACGGTGGCCGATGCCGACGGCTATCGCGCGTGGCTGGCGCCCGACGGCGATATCGGTGCGGTCAGCCTGGTGCACGGGCAGCCGGGCGCCGAGCCGAACATCTCGATCCTGCTGCCCGAGGGGCGCGTGCCATGGTCGGGGCATTCGGGACGCTATGCCGCCGAACAGGTGATGGCGCAGATCGCGGCGCATCGCACCTCGATCATCTTCTGCAACACGCGCAGCCTGGCCGAACTGATCTTCCAAGATCTGTGGAAGGTGAATGCGGATTCGCTGCCAATCGGGGTGCATCACGGCAGCCTGGCGAAGGAGGCGCGCGCCAAGGTGGAAGGCGCGATGGCCGATGGCCGGCTGCGCGCGCTGGTGGCGACCGCGAGCCTCGACCTCGGGGTCGATTGGGGCGACGTCGATTGCGTGATCCAGATGGGCGCGCCCAAGGGGTCTTCGCGACTGCTCCAGCGGATCGGGCGCGCGAACCACCGGCTGGACGAAGCATCGAAGGCGATCGTGGTGCCCGGCAACCGTTTCGAATATCTGGAAGCGCGCGCCGCGCTGGATGCGGTGGAGGCGGGGGAACTGGACCCCGACCTGTTCCGCGCGGGCGCGCTCGACGTGCTGGCGCAGCATGTCATGGCGTGCGCGTGCGCGGCGCCGTTTCACCAGCGCGACCTGCTCGACGAGGTGCGATCGGCGCTGCCCTATTCGGCGCTGAGCGACGAGACGTTCGAGCGCGTGCTCGGCTTCATCCGCGACGGCGGGTATAGTCTGCGGGCTTACGACAGGTTCAAGCGGCTGGTGCAGGAGGCCGATGGCAGCTGGCGGGTGAGCCACCCCAAGTTCGTCGGCCAGCACAGGCTGAACGCAGGGATCATCGTCGAAGCGACGATGCTCGACGTGCGCTTTCGCAACGGGCGGTCGCTGGGGCGGGTGGAGGAGGCGTTCGCCAGCCAGCTTTCGACCGGCGACACGTTCTTCTTCGCCGGGCTGAGCCTGGAAGTCGAAAAGATCGCGCTGACCGACCTGATCGTCCATGCGACGAGCAAGCCCGCGCGGGTGCCCACCTATGGCGGCAGCCGGATGCCGCTGTCCACCAGTCTGGCGGACCGGGTGCGCGGGTTCCTGGCGGAGCCGAGCGAATGGCCGCGCTTTCCCGACGACGTGCGCGAGTGGCTGGAGTTCCAGACCGCGCGATCGGTGCTGCCGCAACCCGGACAGCTGCTGGTCGAGACCTTCCCGCGCGAGGGGCGGCATTATATGGTCGCGTACAGTTTCGAAGGGTGGAACGCGCACCAGTCGCTGGGGATGCTGATAACCCGGCGGATGGAGACGCAGGGCCTGAAACCCCTGGGCTTCGTCGCCAACGATTATGCCATCGCCTGCTATGGCCTGGAGAAGGTCGCCGATCCGGCGTCGCTGTTTTCCGCCGACATATTGGAGCATGAATTCGTCGAATGGGTGCAGCAATCGCATCTGCTGAAACGCGCATTCCGCGAAGTGGCGGTGATCGGCGGATTGGTCGAGCGCCAGCATCCGGGCAAGCGCAAGACCGGCAAGCAGGTGACCTTTTCGACCGACCTGATCTATGACGTGCTGCGCAAATACGAGCCGACGCATCTGCTGCTCCAGGCCGCGTGGGACGATGCCCGCGCCAAGATGACCGATGTCGGCCGGCTGGCGCATCTGCTCGATCGCGCCGCGGAGACGATGGTGCATGTCGATCTGGACCGGGTGACCCCGCTGGCGGTGCCGGTGCTGACGCTGATCGGGCGCGAGCGGGTGTCGACCGCGCGCGGCGACGATGCGCTGCTGATGGAGGCCGAGGGGCTGGCGGCGGAGGCGAGGCGGCTGGATTGATCCTCTTGTCCTCCCCAGCTTTGCTGGGGAGGGGGACCGCCGCCGAAGGCGGTGGTCCCCAGC
>NZ_DASVTL010000025.1:0-6770 GCF_036387595.1 Sphingomonas sp. | reverse complement strand
CATGGGCTTCCACTTCTTCACCAACGATGCCGGCGGCAACATGATGATGTTCATGAACCTCATCTGGGCGTGGGGGCATCCGGAGGTGTACATCCTGATCCTGCCCGCGTTCGGGATCTTCTCGGAGGTGTTCTCGACCTTCTCGGGCAAGCCGCTGTTCGGCTATCGATCGATGGTCGCGGCGACGCTGTTCATCGTCGTGGTGTCGTTCTTCGTGTGGCTCCATCACTTCTTCACGATGGGCGCAGGCGCGGACGTCAACGCGTTCTTCGGCATCGCCACGTCGGTGATCGCGGTCGGCACCGGGGTGAAGGTCTATAACTGGCTGTTCACGATGTATGGCGGCCGCATCCGCTTCCCGACGCCGATGCTGTGGTCGCTGGCATTCATGGTCACCTTCGTGATCGGCGGCATGACAGGCGTCTTGCTCGCAGTACCGCCGGCCGACTTCATGCTGCACAATTCGATGTTCATCGTCGCGCATTTCCACAACGTCATCGTCGGCGGCGTCGTGTTCGGCGCCTTCGCGGGCTATACCTTCTGGTTCCCCAAGGCGTTCGGCTTCCAGCTCGACGAACGCTGGGGCAAGATCGCGTTCTGGCCGTCGCTGGTCGGCTTCGTGCTGACCTTCGGCGCGCTCTATGCGGTCGGACTGGAGGGAATGACCCGCCGGCTGCAGCATACCGAGGTCGAGGAATGGGTGCCGTGGCTGCACGTTGCGCTGGCGGGGGTCGGCTTCATGATGATCGGCGTCGCCGCACAGGTGGTCCAGCTGGTGGTCAGCATCCGCGACCGCGAACGACTGCGCGACGTCACCGGCGACCCGTGGGACGGCCGCAGCCTGGAATGGTCGACCGCCTCCCCGCCCCCGGTGTTCAACTTCGCGGTGATGCCCGACGTGCATGGCGAGGAGGCGTATTGGGGCATCAAGCAGGGCGCCATCGACTCACAGCGGCTCGGACCCGAGCCGACCTATGAGGCGATCGAGATGCCGCGCAACTCGCCGACCGGCTTCATCACCGCCTTCTTCGCGACGCTGATCGGCTTCGCATTGATCTGGCATATCTGGTGGATGGCCGCGCTTGGCTTCGTCGGCGCCTATGCGACCTTCGTCGTGTTCGCGTGGCGCAACGAGGAAGAGTACGAGATCCCCGCCGAGGAGGTCGCGCGGATCGATCGCGCCCGCCGTGCCGCGCGGGCGGCGTGGCTCGCCGAGCGCGAGGAGCAGCCGGCATGACCGCCGCGACCACCACCCCTGCCAGGCACGAAAGGCCGACCGAGCATAGCGCCCGCGCCAACCCGCACGATCCCTACGCGCTCGGTCGCGGTCACGGGCATGGCGGCCATGGAGGCGGCCATGGCGATGGTCACGGCAGCGAGGCGACCGGGCACGGCGAAGGCGGCCCCGCGTCGAAGCGGATCATCGTCAGCTACGGCTTCTGGATCTACCTGCTGTCCGACATCGTCATGTTCTCCGCTTTCTTCGCCGCTTACGCGGTGCTGGCGACGGAGACCGCAGGCGGGCCGACCGGCGCCGATATCTTCGGCCGTGGCCGGGTCGCGATCGAAACCGTCTGCCTGCTGCTGTCCAGCTATACCTGCGGGCTCGGCAGCATCGCCGCGGCACGCAAGGACCTTGCGGGAACGCTGCGCTGGCTGGCAGCGACGGGCGTGCTCGGGCTGCTGTTCCTCGGCATCGAGATCCAGGAGTTCGCGTTGCTGATCGCGGAGGGCGCGGGGCCGCAGCGCAGCGCGTTCCTCAGCAGCTTCTTCGCGCTGGTCGGGCTGCACGGAATGCACGTCGCCGTAGGGCTGCTGTGGCTGGCGACGATGATGGCGCAAATCTTCGTGAAGGGCTTTCGCGCCAACATCGAGCGGCGGCTGCTGTGCTTCAACCTGTTCTGGCACGCGCTCGACATCATCTGGGTCGGCGTGTTCTCGATCGTCTACCTGCTGGGGAATCTCGGATGAGCCGCCACGAACAGATCGACACCGGGGATTCCGCGCCGGGCGAGGAGCGGATCAACGAGAACGAGCCCGCCAGTGGCGTGCGCGGTTATACGCTGGGGCTCGGCATCGCGCTGCTGCTGACCGCCGCCGCCTTCTGGGTAGCGTCCACCGATCTGGTCTGGGGGCCCGCGGTGCCCGCGGCGATCGTCGTGCTGGCGGTCGCGCAGATGGGTGTCCACCTCGTCTTCTTCCTGCATGTCACGACCGGGCCGGACAACACCAACAACGTCATTGCGCTGGCGTTCGGCGTGCTCATCGTGCTGCTGGTGATCGTCGGATCGATCTGGATCATGGCCCATCTCGATCACAACATGATGATGAGCCCCGACGAGATGAAGCAGCGTATGCGGTAGGCCGGCGACGCTCGCCGAGCGCATCCGATCAGGCCAGCTTGAACGCTTCCTTGTTGGCGCGCGCAGTTACGTTCTTGTTGCCGTCATCCCCCAACGCGGCATGAAGCGGCGGAAAGATTGCGTCTTCCTCTTCGCGGATATGCTCTTCGATCTCGGCACGGAAGGCTGCGACCTTCGGCAGGAAGCCCGCGTCCGCCTTCTCCATGATCTCCAAGTCATAGAGATTCTGCTTCACATAGCCGTGATCGTGGTTGAGCTTGTCCGCATCCGCGGTGTCGCCCCAGTCGCGCAACGCCGGGTAGATCACGTTCTCTTCCATGAACGCGTGCTTGGACAGCGCGTGCTTCAACGCGGTCAGCAGCGCGCTTCGCTTGCCGGTGTCGCCGTCGCCGGTCTCTTGCAGCTGGTCGAACAGTGTCAGCGCCAGCTTGTGTTCGAGCTTTACCGTTTCGAGCCAGTCTCCCGCCATCGTGCTCGGCGCCTGCACCGCGATCTTGCGGCCGAGGTTCACCGCCAGGCCCGTGGCCAGACCGGCGGCGGCGGCACCGACCAGCGATGCGGTGCGGCCGGTAAGCGCAGCCTTCGCGGTCTCTGCCGCCGCTTCCAGGCGCGAACCGTGCGTGTCATCACCCGTGGCGACCGTCGCGCGATCGTGCGTGCCTTGCTTGCCCTTGTGGTCGGCCATCACTGTCTCCTCGGTATATTCTCCTTAAAGCGTCGCGCGCCGCGGAGTTCCGGAAGATCTGTGCGCGTCGATCGGCGCTAGCGCAGGGTCTGCAGTTCGATGTTGCGGAATTCGATTTCGTGACCCTCGCTCTGCAAGGCGATGTAGCCGCGGCGGAGCGACAAAGCACCTCCGGCGGCAGCGATCAGCGGCTGCGCGTCCTTGTCCGCGGGGTCGAGCTCGGCGCCGGTGTAGCGCAGCACGATCTTGCCATCGATGAGGTGCGTGATCTGCCCACCCGGCAGCACCTCGACCTCCGCGTGGACCCAGCGGCCAACCGGCAGCAGCGGTGAGGACGACAGGATACAGTGACGCGGATCGCGTTTGCCTTCGTACACCACAGTGGTCCCCGGCGTGCAAAGGTTGCCGGTCGGCTCGCGCGTCGGCCGCGGCACACCGAGCAACTGCACCTCGAGGCTCACGGGAAAGGCCTGGTCGCGCGCCATCGTGCCAGGCGACTGCGCGTGGATCATCAGCCCGGAATTGCTAGTCTGCCATTCCTTGATCCCCGGCAACGGATCGCCGAACAGCCGATAGTCGAAGCGCACCTGGTACGCCTCCAGCGGTGCTTTCCAGAACAGATGGCCGAACTCGCCGCCGAACTTCCGATAGTTGGCATGCGAGACGCGGATCGCGCCGTGCGCCACCGTGAACATGTGCAGCGGGTCTTCGCCCGCGGCACGGCCGGTGATCTTCGGCGTCCAGCCGGTGAGTGTCCTGCCGTCGAAGATGCGCTGCCACTTGGGCGCTGGCGACGCGCCGATCAGCAGCAACACCGGAAGTATGAGTAGCTTCATGATGCCTCCTGACGGCTGCAGAGGAGCCTGCATGCCCCCCGCTTGATCGGAAGTCTATCGCCGCCCGCGCGAGCCAGCCCGGCGAGACTCAGTCGATCGGCTTCGATACCGGGGGCATCTCCCGGCCGCCATCGTCCAGGGCGGCTTTGGGTGCTTCCGACATCGGGCTGGAGCTGCCGGTGCTGCGGCCACGCAGATGATCGATCTCCGCCTGCCGGCGTTGAAGGTAGAAGCGCCTCGTATTCGCGTAGGGATCGGCGACGTTGTCGTGCAACGCGTGCAGCGTATCGTCGAATTCGGATCGGTGATCGAGCGCGCCGAGGACGCCGAGCGGGATCGCGACCTCCGGCTTGGTGACCCGGCTGCCGAACGCGACCGGCAGGATCAGGCGGTCGACGACCCCGCCGAACAGATCCCGCACCGTCGTCGGCCCGACGATCGGCAGGAACATGAAGGGACCGTTAGGCACCCCGTAGAAACCCAGCGTGTCCGCGAAGCCGTTACCGCGCCGCGGCAGCCTGAACGGCTTGCGCTTGGCCATGTCGAAAAGACCCGCGACGCCGATCGTCGTATTGATCGCGAACCGCCCCACTGTCTCGGCGGCCTTGCCGATCTTGTGCTGGAGCAGGAAGTTCACGAACACTACGGGTTCGCGAAGATTGTAGAGCACGTTGTGGACGCCGCGGCGGAACGGCTTGGGCGCCGCCTTGGTGTAGGCGCGCGCGACCGGGCCGACAACGGCATCGTCCACCGCCTGGGTCGCCTTGAACGAGGTTTCGTTGAGCGCGCGCAGGGGATCGGGCGCGATCGCGCCATTACGCCCGGTCACGACGATATCGCTCTGCAACGCCTCGCCATTCGTCGGCAAAGGCGCGGCGGGCGGGCCATTCGTGACGGGGGCTGGGGGCGGCGGCGCCTGGACCTGATCGAGCGTCGGTGGGGTCTCCGGCGGCACAGATAGGGGCGTAAGCTCGCCGTTGTCGGCCTGCACGGCGCTTTCGCTCTCTGCCGCGGGGTGGTGCACTGCCACCGCCGCAGGCACGACGGCGAGCGGAGCCGTCGCTGCCACCGGCGTAGCGGCGTACGCGGCCACGGTCGTCCAAAGCAGTAAGGTCAAGCGCAAGATCCCCAAGAGCCGCCCGCGCTGCGCTGGCGAGGCGAAGCGGCGACGGCCGAAGCAGCGTGTAGAGCAACGTCGCTTACCATAACAACAACGCTCTGCTCGCACGTCGCGCAGCGCCGATCGCGGCCGTGCCCGTGAAGGGCGTGCCAGTGAAGATGGCCGATGGCGCTTGCTCCCCGCACCCTTTCCACCGAAGGCTGCCCGCATGAACAATCCAGATAATGTCGCGGGTTACAAGGATGTCGTCACCGGCAGCCGCGAAACGCCCGCGGACACGCCCGGCGCGGCGCAGGTCCGGCCGGTGTCCGCGCCGGAACTGAAGACGCTGGCGGGCGTCGCCGTCGGGACGCTCGTCGTCGCGGCGCTGTATTTCGGGCAGGACGTGCTGATCCCGATCACGCTCGCGGTCATGCTGTCTTTCGTGCTCTCGCCCGTCGTGAACTTCCTACAGCGGCTGCGTCTGTGGCGCGCGCCCGCGGTGATCCTCGCGGTGATCGCGGCACTCGGCGTCCTCGGGTTGCTGGGCACGCTGATCGGCAGCCAGGCGGCGTCGCTGACCGCCAATGCACCGCAATATGCCCGGACCATCGAGGCGAAGGTGCAGGGCGTGCAGGGCTTTGCGCTCGCCCGGATGGCGTCGATCAGCAAGGAGCTCGGCGGGCGTACCCAACCGAAAGCGCGGCCCGTGACATCCACCGCGCGCGACGGGTCGCCGGTGCTCGCGTCGGGCGAACGCCGGCCCGTGCCGGTCGAGATCATCCAGGGCAGCACCTCGCCCTTCGCGATCGCCCGGGCGGTCGTCGAACCGATCCTCGGCCCGCTCGAAACGACGATCATCGTCCTGATCGTCGCGATCTTCGTGCTGATGCAGAAGGAGGATCTGCGCGACCGCTTCATCCGCCTGTTCGGGTCGAGCGATCTTCACCGCACGACCCGCGCGCTCGACGATGCCGGGCAGCGGCTGAGCAAATATTTCCTGTCGCAGCTGGCGGTGAACACCTGCTTCGGGCTGGTCATTGGCCTCGGCCTCTGGCTGATCGGCGTGCCGTCGCCCGCGATGTGGGGCGTGATGGCGGGATTGTTGCGGTTCGTGCCCTATATCGGATCGTTCCTGGCGGCAGTCGCCCCTGCCGCGCTGGCCGCGGCCGTCGATCCGGGCTGGGGCATGACGATCGAGGTCGTCGCGCTGTTCGCGGTGGTCGAGCCGTTGACCGGCTATGTGGTCGAGCCACTGCTCTACGGCCATTCCACCGGGCTTTCGCCGGTATCGGTGATCGTGTCCGCAGTATTTTGGACGTGGCTATGGGGTCCGATCGGGTTGATCATGTCGACCCCGCTGACGCTTTGCCTAGTCGTGCTGGGACGTCATGTGAAGAGCCTGGAGTTCTTCGACGTCCTGCTCGGCGACCGGCCCGCCCTCACCCCGGTCGAGAGCTTCTATCAGCGAATCCTCGCGAACAATCCGGACGAGGCCTTGGCGCAGGCGGAGGTGCTGCTGACCGACCGAACGCTGACCAGCTATTACGACGCCGTCGTACTCGAAGGCTTGAAGCTCGCGGTCGAGGACGAGGCGCGCGGGACGATCGACGCGGCGAGCGCGGAACGCATGACCAGGTCCATGCTGTCGGTGATCGAGGACCTACGCGGCCCCGCCGCCCCGCCGGAGCGATCGCCGTCGTCGCTCCGCGTCATCTGCGTCGCCGGCCACGGTGCGTTCGACGATGCCGTCACCGCGATGCTCGCCCAGCTTCTCGATCAGCGGG
>NZ_DASVTL010000024.1:0-7865 GCF_036387595.1 Sphingomonas sp. | reverse complement strand
CCGATGACCACCGCCACGGCGCGGCCGGCCGGGTGGCAATGGCACATCCCGCTCCAGCATCGCGTCGGCAACGGGCATGTCTATTGCTCCGCCTTCACGAGCGACGACGACGCCGAACGTACCCTCCGCGACAATCTCGAGGGTGAGGTGATCGCCGAACCCAATCGCCTGCGCTTCGCGACCGGGCACCGCGCCCGCTTCTGGGAGAAGAACGTCGTGGGGGTGGGCCTGTCCGCCGGCTTTCTCGAGCCGCTCGAATCGACCAGCATCGTCCTCATCCAGTCCGCGCTCGAGCGCTTGGTGGCGCTGTTTCCCGCTCACGACATGGATCCGCGACTGGCGGCGACCTACAATCGGCAGTCGCTGCTGGAGTTCGAGCGCCTCCGCGATTTCCTCGTCCTGCATTACCTCCGCAATCGCCGCATTGGTGAGCCCTTCTGGGATGCGATGCGCGAGATCGCGCTGCCCGACGGCTTGCAGGAACGGATCGACGCCTGGCAGGCCGGCGGCGAGTTCGTGCGCCGCGAATGGGACACGTTCCAGGATCCCAGCTGGCTGAGCATGTATGCGGGTTTCGGCGACCTGCCGGACCGCCACCACCCTCTCGCGGATCAGTTCGGCGTCGCGGAACTGATCGACAGTTTCGATCGAATGCGCGCCGCGATCGATGCGACGCTGCGTCATGCAGAGCCGCATGCCGACTTCCTCAAGCGTCACCGGGCAGCCGCGGCATGACCACACCCGCCCACACCCGCGCGGTCGCGGCGATGGCGCTCGGCGGCCTGTTGTTCGGGTTCGACACCGCGGTGATCTCGGGCGTCACCGGCGCGCTACGACTGCGTTTCGCACTTGGACCGGCCGGGCTGGGCGTCGCCGTGTCTGCCGCGCTCTGGGGGACGCTCGCGGGCGCGCTGTTGAGCGGCGCGCCGGGCGATCGATACGGCGCGATGCGGGTCCTGCGGGTGATCGGGCTGCTCTATCTGGTGTCGGCGATCGGGTGCGCTCTATCCGGCGGGCTGACCGCCTTCGCCGCGTTCCGCTTCATCGGCGGCATCGCGATCGGCGCGGCGTCTGTGCTGGTGCCGGTCTATATCGCCGAGATCAGCCCGCCTGCCCGGCGCGGCTTCCTGGTCGGGCTGTTCCAGTTCAACATCGTGCTCGGCATCCTCATGGCCTATGCCAGCAACTACGCCGTCAGCCAGGTCCTCACGGGTGACGCAGCGTGGCGCTGGAAGCTCGCCTCCGCGGCGATCCCCGCCACGGTCTTCCTGTTGCTGCTCACGGGTGTGCCGCAGAGCCCGCGCTGGCTTCGCGCCAAGGGACGCACCTCGGAGGCGGATGCCGCCGCCGTACGGTTCGGCCTCGATGTGCAGGAAGCGCCACCCGCGGCGAACGCGACCGGCCGGCTTAGCTGGCATGCGCACCGCAAGCCGATCATGCTCGCGATCGCGCTCGGCTTGTTCAACCAGCTGTCGGGCATCAACGCGATCCTCTATTATCTTAACGACATCTTCGCCGCGGGCGGGTTTGTCGGCCTGTCGCCCGACGTGCAGGCGGTGGTGATCGGCGCCGCCAATCTTGCCGCAACGATGGCGGCGATGACGATCATCGACCGGGTCGGCCGCAAGCCGTTGCTGCTCGCGGGGGGCGTCGTCACCGCGGTCGCGCTGGCGGGCGTGGCGCTGGTCTACGCCGGTGTCGCGCTCAACGCGCTGCTGCTGCCGCTGCTGATCCTGTTTGTCGTCGCCTTCGCGATGTCGCAGGGCGCGGTGATCTGGGTATATCTGAGCGAGATCTTCCCGACCGATGTCCGCGCCAAGGGTCAGGCGATCGGCAGCGGCACGCACTGGGTCGCCAACGCATTGCTGTCCTTCGCCTTTCCCGTGCTGGCCCAATATGATCGCGCGCTGCCGTTCTGGGGCTTCGCCGCCGCAATGCTCCTCCAGGTCATAGTCGTCGCACGCTGGTTTCCCGAAACCAAGCGGCGCTCGCTCGAGGCCATCAGCGGCGGCATGGCGAACCGATGACCGGATCGTCAGCGGGCGACTTTAGTCCCACGGTCCTGACGCAGCCCTAGCTCCAGCATCCTGTCCACGACGTTCCATCCGCGCACGCTCAGCGTCGCGGGGCGGATCGCGTCGGGCGACCGGATCGTCACCTCGCGAGACTCACCGGGCAGTAGCGAGACGTAGTTGTCGCTGAGGTAGGCCGGCAGGATCCGCTCACCCTTCGCATCGAGCAGCGTCAACTTCGCTTGCAGCGCCGCCACCTTGGCCGGATTGCTCAGGCGGACCATCAACGTTCGCTCGCCGTCGACCGGTGTGCCCTCACGCGCCGCGATGGCGAGCGAAACCTTCGGCAACGCGTCGAGCGCTCTCAGGTCGACTGCCTCGTCCGCTTGCCAGTAGAAATTTTCAGACAGCGTCTTGCCGCCGGCGCCGCTAGCGGTGAGACGGACGAGCACCGGACCTTGCTTCATCAGATCGGCGAGATCGAGCTTCATCACCTCGGCGGTGCCGTTCGCCGGCACGTCGATGCGCGCATCACGGGTCAGCAGGACGCGATCGTCGAGCGCGACGACGCGGGCGCTGACGAGGATTCCCGCCAATGGCGCCCGGGTGGTGTTGACCATCAACACGCGGTGATCGGGCAGGTTCAGCTGGACGTGGACCGGCTCGGCACCCTTGCGGGTGCCGTAAAAGGACGCGTGCGTATCATAGTCGGACGAGTAGATCTGGAAATCGGTCGACGGCCAAGCCGGATGCGACATCCACAGCATGCGCGCGCTGTTCGTGGTCCACAGCCCGGCATTGAACCCTTCGAAGATGGCGCGATGCGACTCGTAGTTGAGCATCTGCGCCTTGCGTTCGAAATCGTCGAAACCAGCGGGCGCGCCGAAGCGCGTCGTCAGCGCGTCCATGAAGCTCTGCACCGACACCGCGCGTTCCTGGTGCCAGTCGTGATAGGCCCAGCTGTCGTTCACCGGCCAGCGATCCGCCGCGGGTACGAAACCCGACCAGGCTTCGCGGGTGGGGAAGCTCGGCGTGCCGACCTCGACCGCGAAGCCCTTGGCGAAATCGGTGAAATAGCCTTCGGGCGCGCGCCAATTGTAGGGGCCGGAGCCGGCGAGATTGATGATCCGCGAATTGCCCTTGTACATCCGCGTGCCGTCCTCCTCCCAAACCATGTCCTGCAAGGCGGTCTGGAGGATCGGCTGTGGCACGCCCTCGTTGCGACCGATCCACAGCACGATCGACGGGTGCGTGCGGAAGCGCCGCACGGTGTCGCGCGCGTTCGCGACGAACAGCGGTACGTCCTCCGCCTCGGCATCATTGTCCTGCGTCGATTCCCAGAAGTCGTTGAGGATCATCATTCCGTATTCGTCGGCGAGCTGGAAGAAGGCCTCCTCGGTGCTCTGCCCCATCCAGTTGCGGATGATGTTGAGCCCCGCCTCGCGGTGCAGCCGGAAATAGGGTTCGAGGCGGCTGCGCTCCACGCGCTTCATCATCTCGTCCATTCCCCAATTGCCGCCGCGCGCGGCGATGCGGACGCCGTTGACGCGCAAGACAAGCTGCGGGGAAAGCCGCGGATCGCTGACCACCGGACGCACCGCCGGCGACGTTTCCGCCGCCGGCAACAGCGAGTTCGCCCATCCGCCCGCCACCTTGCGCAGCGCGGGATGGCGTTCGTCGATGATCGGGGTGCCGAGCCGTTTCGCCTGGGTGAGATCGACCTCGACGCGACGCAGGTCGCCCTTCGGGTCGAGCGACGACAGCTCATAGGTGACCTGCCGCATGCCGAAGCGGAGCCGGCGCCGATCCGACACGTCCCCGTTGCCGACACTCAGCCGCAGGTCGTGCAGCGCCGGCTCGCCATAGCCGTTCGGCCACCACAAGCGTGGCTGGCGCACGCGCAGCGCCGCGTGATCGGCGGGACGGAACCGCGCCACCACCGTGCCATGCGCGGGTACCGACACACGCTGCGCCACCGCGACATCGTCGAACCCCGCGCGGACGATCGCCTCGGCGGCGACATCGCCCGCGTTGCTGACCGGGACCGTGATCTCGACCTCCGCCACCGACAGATCGGGCGTCGGCAGCGTCGTCACCACATCGGGATCGCCGAGGGTGAGCGCGTCGGTCGCGACGAGTTCGACCCCCTGCCACAATCCTGTGTTGCGATCGCGGATGGCGGGGATCCAGTCCCACCCTTCGCTCGCGGTGAAGGTCGGCCCGTCGATCATCATCGCGCCGCCATTCTCGCCGCGCCCACCGGTCATCGATTGTTCGTGCGGAATGCCCGGGTGTGGCGGCGGCGAGACGCGCACCGCGATCGCATTGGCTTGCCCCGCGACCAGCGCACCCGTCGCGTCGAACCGGCCGCGGATGAAGGCGCCCTTGATGTCGCCGAGTCGCCGGCCGTTCACCCAGATCTCGGCGGCGTAATTGATGCCGTTGAACAGCAGCTCCAGCCGCTTGCCGCCCTGCGCCTGGGGCAGCACGAATTCGGTGCGATACCAATAATCCTGTCGCGCGAGGCGTTCCGGGATCGCCATGTTGTTGAGCCCGATCCGCGGATCGGGATAGACGCCGCGGTCGACCAAAGTGGTCAGCGCGGTGCCCGGCACGGTCGCGACATGCCAGCGCCGCGCGTCGAACCCGGCACGCGAGAGCGACCCCGCGTCGGCGGTCACCTGCGGCGCTTCCGCCATCCGCCAGCCGTTGAGGGCGAAGCGCCCCTGATCCTCCGTCGCCAGCGGCGGCAGATCCGGAGCGGGTATTGCCTTCCCCTTCGCTTGCGGCGCAGCGCTCTTCGGCAGCGTCCAGGCGCGCTGCGGCACCGCCTCGCCATATTGGGTGCGGACCTGGAGCGGCCAGCTGGGGCTGTTGCTCTCGAAGCGGACGAGGTCGTCGTCGGGAGCGGTGCGCGCCGCCCCGCGCAGCTCGGCTGCCGTCCACGCTTGCGGCGTCACGGTCAGCCCGGCGATTCGACCCGTGAAGACCGGTTGGCCTATCGACCGCGGGCCGATCACCACGATCGCCTCGGGTGCGGCCGGTGCCGCCTGGGGCAGGCGCCGCGTGGCGATCTGTCGATCGTCGAGGAACAGCGACAGCGTATCGCCGCGGCCGATCGCGACTAGATGATGCCAGCGATCCGTGGCGAGCGGCGCGCCCCCACTGACCAGCAGGTCGCCGACGAGCATCGCCGGACGGCCGTCGACCAGCGCCAGCGCGCGCGCATCCGCCGCCCCGGCGGCGCCTACGCCACCCAGGATCACCCGACCGGCGACTTGCCGCGCCGGTTTCACCCAGGCGGCCACCGTCCAGTCCCGACTCGCCTGCCACCGTTCGCCCTCGGCATAGCCTTGCGCCGGTTTGACGATCCCGTCCCCGCCCGCGATGAACTCGGCGTCATACGGCCCCAGCACCGCCAGCTTGGGTCGGGCAAGACGCGGCGACGCCCACTCGACCTGTTGCGCGGCAACGCCATGGCCGAGCAGCAATCCTGCGCCGAGCACCAGCGAAACGCGACGAAGCAGGCCTCTGCTTGTCTGCCGGTTCGACAACGGGGCAGAGGGCATAACGCGTCCTTCACGACAACAGGCTTAGCTGCGGCGCCATCGCGAAAGTTGCGATCACGCCGCGCAAGAGATGCTATGGCAGGACCCGTCCGCGATCAACGCCGGCCGGGATAAGATCTCAGGGGCAGGCCGTCACGGCTTGCTCGCCTGGCTCGCTACGAGGCACGCCTGTCGAAACGTCGCCAAGCGTATCGAGAGGCGCCGGTGGTGGGTCCGCCGGGGCTCGAACCCGGGACCTCTCGATTAAAAGTCGCTTGCTCTACCAACTGAGCTACGGACCCTCACTCCGGCACGCGGCACCTAGGGGCGGGCGCGCGGGCGGTCAACCAGATGCGCCAAATGACGCACGCGCCGCCCGGTCCGCGGATCGCGCCAGTCGCCCGCGATCGCGGCCAGCGGGGCGAGCACGAAGCGCCGCTCGCGGAACACGCGGTGGGGCACCGTCAACGTCCGTTGCTGCCAGTGCCCGCCCGACCACATGACGATGTCCAGATCGAGGATCCGCGCTCCCCAAACCCGGCCATTGCGACGACCGAAGCCGCGCTCGATCGCCTTCAGCCGCCGCAGCAGCGCGGGCGGGTCGTCCGCCACCTGCACCAGCACGACGGTGTTCGCGAACCGGCGCAGCGACGGCCCCAGCGGCGCGCTCGCGATCGTCGGGGCGACCGCGATCACGCCGGGCAGCGCCGCTACCGCCGCCGCGACCGTCCGCGCAGGCGGGCCGTGGCGCCCGTAGCGGTTCGATCCGATCGCGATCGCATAGGTTGTCGGCGCCATCGCCGCGGCTTACCGCACCGCGATGACGAACGCACCCGGCCCGATCCCGCATACCGAGCCGCCGCATGATTGTCCGCGCTGCCCGCGTCTGGTCGCGCTGCGGGAGGCGTGCCGCACGGAGCAGCCCGGCTGGTGGAACGCGCCCGTTCCCGCGTTCGGCGATCCCGACGCGTGGCTCGCGATCGTCGGGCTCGCGCCGGGCAAGCACGGCGCCAATCGCACCGGCCGCGCCTTTACCGGCGATGCGGCTGGGACGATGCTGTTCGCCGCGCTGGCGCGCCACGGGCTGTGTTCGGGCACCAACAGCGGCACGCCGGACGACGATTTCGCGCTTCACGGGGCGATCATCCTCAACGCGGTGAAATGCCTGCCACCGCAGAACAAGCCGACGCCCGAGGAGGTCCGCACCTGTCGGCCGTTCCTGTCGGATCAGGCCGTGGCGCTGCCGAATGCGCGGATCTTCATCGCGCTCGGCCAGGTCGCGCACCAGTCCTGCGTCAAGATCCTCGGCGGGCGGCTGCCGAAGGCGCCATTCGCGCATCTCGCCGAGCACCGCGTGCCCGATGGCCGCATCCTGATCGACAGCTACCACTGCTCGCGGCTCAACCAGAACACCGGCCGGCTGACGGCCGAGATGTTCGACGCGATCTTCGCGCGCGCGGTAGCGTTGCGGGGAAAGCAGGAATGATCCGCCGCGACTTACACCCCGTCCGTCATCCCCGCGGAAGCGGGGATCCATACTGGCTATCCTCCGATCTTAGCCACGACACTTCGCCAGTCTGGATCCCCGCCTTCGCGGGGATGACGGACAAGGAGATGAGGCGTAGCCTAAACCAGCGACGCCATGATCAGGACGGCCGAACGACACTTTTTCGCCTTGCTGACGCCGGGCCGGGAGCCCAAAGCTTGATCGAAGCATCACCGAGGCGTTCACTGTGGGGCACTCCGCGGTCGACCCTCATCGCCTTGATCAGTGCGGTAAGCAGTATGTCATCATCCGAATAGGCCCTATCTGTATTTGCGACAGATATTTGTCTTCGGTACGCATTCATTGCCGATATAACTTCAGGGGACGCGAACAGGTTCATATTGTTGGTTTCGCGTGCAAATGATGCATGAGACTCTGCGGTTGAGTGACCTTCCAGATTCTGGCCGAGGCTGTCTACAAAATCGGCATAGTACTCAAACATCTTATCTCGCCATGAAGCTGTACGCTTTGCCCGTTCATTAGATATAAAAGTCAACACTGCCACGAGCACCAATGCCGCAGCGGAGATCAAGCTCGTCCAAACAGGCCCCATCAAACATCCTCCACCAGCCGCCCATATAAATCCGGACGCCGATCCCGGAAGAACCCGAACGCCGCGCGGTGGCGCTTCACGCGCGCGAGGTCGATCGTGGCGACGATCACGCCCTCCTCGTCGCGGCCCAACTGGGCAAGAATGTCGCCGCGCTCGTCGGCGATGAAGCTCGTCCCGTAGAAGGTCTGCCCGTGCTCCACCCCGAT
>NZ_DASVTL010000023.1:0-16712 GCF_036387595.1 Sphingomonas sp. | reverse complement strand
GCTCTACCTGATCTTGAACCGGTCGGAGAAAGAGTGGAAGATGCCGCCACGTGAGTGGACCATGGCCAAGGCGCAGTTCGCCCTCATCTTCGGCGAGCGCTTCATCAGGGCCATGGCGGCGTAATGTTCAACCGCCCGCCCACACACGGAAATCCTGACAGTCCCTCCTGCAATCGTCGGGCGACCCTGACAAGCTGACCGACTGCCACTGGTCCACCGACACTCGCCTGGTCTGCGCGATGTACACGATGATACGTGACGGCGCGCTGATCGGATATACGCGGTTGTTTGCCCTGAACCGCGACGGTTCCGACCTCAAGATGCTCACCGCGCGTCACAACGACCGATCATTGGGGGTTGCACAGAACGGCGGCCGGATCATCGACTGGATGGCCGATGGCAAGCCGGGCAGCGTCCTGGCCACGCGCGTGTTCGTGCCCGAGAGGACGACGGGTTCTCATGTGGCGAGTGCGGCCGAAGGCTTCGGTGTCGAGCGTCTCGATACGACGACGCTGCGACGGACGACCGTGATCCCGCCCCGGATCAACGCGGCGGAATACATCAGCGACGGGCGGGGCGTCATCCGCATCATGGGCACGCATGCTCGGATGAGCGACACCTCCACCGGCGATACGATCAGCTATTTCTATTCCAAGGGTGCCGACCGCGACTGGCAGCCGCTCAGCAAGGTCGTGTCGACGCCGACGGGGGAGAGTGGCTTCGACCCGTATGCCGTCGATTCGACGCTGAACGTCGCATACGGTTTCGAGGCAACCGCCGGCCGCGCGGCGTTGTACCGCGTGGCACTCGACGGCACGTTGAAGCGCGAACTGGTCATCTCGCGCCCAGACGTCGATATAGATACCTTGCTGCGCATCGGCCGCCAGAAGCGCGTGGTCGGCGTTTCCTATGTGACCGAACGACGTGAGACCGAATTCTTCGATCCCGAACTGCGCAACCTCCGCAAATCGCTGCTTAAGGCCCTACCAGGACAGCCGCTGATTACCTTCATCGATGCGAGCGCCGATGAGAAGAAATTGCTGCTGTTCGCAGGCAGCGATAACGATCCAGGAACATATCACCTGTTCGACAAGGCGACGCGCAAGCTGGTGCCGATACTTCCGGCGCGGCAGCAGCTGGCCGGCAAGACATTGGCGACGGTCAACCCCGTGCGCTTCGCCGCCGCCGACGGTACGATGATCCCAGGCTATCTGACGCTGCCGCCGGGCGGCAAAGGCAAGGGCCTGCCGGCGATCGTCATGCCGCATGGCGGCCCTGGCGCGCGCGACGAATGGGGTTTCGACTGGCTATCGCAATATTTCGCTGCCCGCGGCTTTGCCGTGCTCCAGCCAAATTTCCGGGGATCGACCGGATATGGCGCTGAATGGTTCCAGAAGAACGGCTTCCAATCGTGGCGAACCGCGATCGGTGATGTCAATGATGCAGGCAAGTGGCTGGTTTCCCAGGGCATCGCCGATCCTGGCAAGCTCGCGATCGTCGGTTGGTCTTATGGCGGTTATGCAGCGCTCCAGTCTGCGGTGATCGACCCGGCGTTGTACAAGGCGATCGTCGCCATCGCCCCCGTGACCGACCTCGATCTGCTTCGCGAAGAGTATAAGCGGTTCACCAATTATGCCCAAGTCAGCAAGTTCATCGGCCAGGGTCCGCACGTTGCGGCCGGATCGCCCGCGCGCCATGCGGATCGGATCAAGGCACCGGTGCTGCTGTTTCATGGTGATTTCGACCGGAACGTCGGCGTGGCCGAGTCACGGACGATGGCAAACCGGCTCAGGGATGCAGGGGGCAAGGTGGAATATGTCGAGTTCAAGGGACTCGACCATGCTATCGATGATGACGTGGCACGACCCCAGATGCTCGAAAAGGCGGATGGGTTTCTGCGCGGCGCGCTGGGCTTGTAAGAAAAAGGGGCGGCCTCCGATGAGACCGCCCCGTTCGATGCCGAGCGCTTCTGCAAGCTCGTCGAATGTGCTCGTAGTCTGCCCGCGGCTTAGCGCGAGTAGAATTCCACGACCAGGTTCGGCTCCATCTTCACCGGATAGGGCACTTCGTCCAGCGTCGGGACGCGGGTGAAGGTGACCTTGGCGGTGCCGTCGGGGGCGACGTAATCGGGGATTTCGCGTTCGGCGAGGTTCTGGGCTTCCATCACCAGCGCCATTTCCTGCGCCTTGCCGCCCAGCGTGATCTCCTGTCCCGGGAACACGCGACGCGACGCGATGTTGCACTTCACGCCGTTGACGCGGATGTGGCCGTGGCTGACCAGCTGGCGTGCGGACCAGACCGTCGGCGCGAACTTGGCGCGATAGACGATCATGTCCAGACGCTGTTCGAGCAAGCCGATCAGGTTCTGCGACGTATCGCCCTTCATCCGGGCGGCTTCGTGATAGCAGGCGCGGAACTGCTTTTCGGTGACGTCGCCATAATAGCCGCGCAGCTTCTGCTTGGCGCGCAGCTGGATGCCGAAATCGCTGACCTTGCCCTTGCGGCGCTGGCCGTGCTGGCCGGGACCATATTCACGCTTGTTGACGGGCGACTTGGGACGGCCCCAGATGTTTTCGCCGAGACGGCGGTCGAGCTTGTGCTTGGCGCTATGGCGCTTCGACATGATATTTCCTTGAGACAATTGCGAACGACGTTATTCCCGGTAATCGCTCTGGTCCTGTCGATAAGACAAGGCAGGGCCACCGCTTCACCGGGGTGCGGGGCCAATTGCGAATGCGGGCGCCTAGCCGCCGGGCGCCCCGGAGTCAACCACGGCGCGGTCTGGGCATCAGCGCGGAGAACACGCCGCGCAGGGTGCGGACCTCCTGGCTCGACCAGGCGGGCTTGCTGAGCAGGGTGCGCAGCGTCCGGCGCGTGGCAGGGGCGCGGTCTTCGGGGAAGTAGAAATTGGCGGCCTCCAGCATCGTATCGAGCTGCGCGATCATGCCATCCAGTTCGAACTGCGGGGCAGGGGCGGGCAGATCGACCTCGGGCGGCTGCGCCAGCTTCTCGCCGCGCGACCATTCGTAGGCGACCAGGATGACTGCCTGTGCCAGATTGAGGCTGCCGAATTCGGGATTGATCGGCACCGTCACGATGGTGCGTGCGATCGCGACGTCGTCGGTTTCCAGCCCGGATCGCTCGGGACCGAAGAGGAAGGCGCTGCGGCCGGGTTCGGTGCGGACCTGTGCGATCGCCTGTTCGGGGGTGACGACAGGCTTGGTGATGCCGCGGCGGCGTACCGTCGTGGCATAGACGTGGGTGCAGTCCGCGACCGCGTCGGCAACCGTGTCGAAGACCTCGGCGCGTTCCAGGACGGTGTCGGCGCCGGAGGCCGCGGGGCCGGCGCTGGGGTTCGGCCAGCCGTCACGCGGCGCGACGAGGCGTAGCTCGACGAGGCCGAAGTTCAGCATGGCGCGCGCGGCCTTGCCGATGTTCTCGCCGAGCTGGGGGCGGACGAGGACGATCAAGGGGGCGGCGGTGGTCGACGCATCCTTGTTTTCCCCTTCGCTCCCTTCCCCTCCGTTCGTCCTGAGTAGGGGCTGAGCCTGGCGAAGACCCGTATCGAAGGACTTGCGGGCGAGCGCACTGACCGCCTGCCAGTCTCCCGCGATCAGGGCTTCCTTCTTCTCGCGACGCCACCCCTTGATCTGACGTTCGGCTTCCAGCGCTTCCAGTCGAGACGGAAAGTCCTGCGACCATACGAACGTCACCGGGCGGCGCTTCTGGGTATATCCCTTGATCTCACCGCGCTCGTGTTGTGCGATGCGACGTTCCAATGCGTCGGTATGGCCGACATAATATCTGCCGTCCGAGCAGCGCAATATGTAGGCGTAGAAGCTCAATCACCTGTCCTTCGATACGCGTCTTCGACTTCGCTCAGCCGCTACTCAGGACGAACGGGGGAGGCGAGGCCGGCTAATAAGCCGCCTCACTCCCCCGCCTCCACGGAACCCGCAAACGCCTCGAAATCCCTCGCCTCGCTGAAGTCGCGATACACGCTGGCGAAGCGGATGTAGGCGACCGGATCGAGCGCCTTCAGCCCGTCCATCACCAGTTCGCCGATGCGCTTGGACGACACCTCGTGCTCGCCTTGCGTCTCCAACTGGCGCTGGATTCCGGACACGAGCTTTTCCAGGCGTGGTGGGTCGATCGGGCGTTTGCGGGCGGCGATGCTGATCGAGCGGAGCAGCTTGTCGCGGTCGAACGGCTCACGCCGTTCTTCGCTCTTGAGCACCACGAGTTCGCGCAACTGGATACGTTCGAACGTCGTGAAGCGCGCCGCGCAGCCCTCGCACTGCCGCCGCCGCCGGATCGCCGCCCCGTCTTCGGTGGGGCGGCTGTCCTTTACCTGGCTGTCCTCATGCGCGCAGAACGGGCAGCGCATTATCTTGCGACCTTACGGTCGCGCGGCACCGGCCCACTCCTCCGGTTCATTCAGCCCTTGCGCTTGGAATAGGCGAAGGCCGCGCCCGCGATCGCGCCGATCACCGGGCCGATGAAGGGCACGGGAATCGCGATCACCGCGCCGACCGCGCCGTATTTGGCCATGCGCTTGCCGAGCCCCGGGGTGTTCTTGATCTCGTTCTGGACGTCGTCGATCTTCGACATGCTTTTATCCTTGGTAGATGGGGAAACGGGCGCACAGGGCGCGGACGCGGGTACGGACGTCGGCTTCCACCGCGGAGTCGCCGTGTTCGCCCTTGGCGGCCAGCCCGTCGAGGACGTCGGCGACCATGTTGCCGATCTCCCGGAACTCGGCGGGGCCGAAGCCGCGGGTGGTGCCGGCGGGCGAGCCGACGCGGATGCCGCTGGTCTTTACCGGCGGCAGCGGATCGTTGGGAATGCCGTTTTTATTGCAGGTGATGCCGGCGCGCTCCAGCGCCTCGTCGGCGTCGCGCCCGGTGATGCCCAAGGGCGTGAGATCGACCAGCGCCAGATGCGTGTCGGTGCCGCCGGCGACGATGTTCGACCCGCGTTCCTTCAGCGTGGCGGCGAGCACCTTTGCATTTTCGACCACTGCGGCGATGTAGCGCTTGAAATCGGGCTGGAGCGCTTCGCCGAACGCCACCGCCTTGGCCGCGATGACGTGCATGAGCGGGCCACCCTGAAGCCCGGGAAACACCGCGGAGTTGATCTTCTTGGCCAGCGCCTCGTCGTCGGTCATTATCATGCCGCCGCGCGGGCCGCGCAGCGTCTTGTGCGTCGTCGTCGTCACGGCATGCGCATGGCCGAACGGCGTCGGGTGCAGGCCCGCCGCGACGATCCCGGCGAAATGCGCCATGTCGACCATGAAATACGCACCCACCTTGTCGGCGATGGCGCGGAACCGGGCGAAGTCGATGGTGCGCGGATAGGCCGATCCGCCGGCGATGATGAGCTTTGGCTGGTGCTCGACCGCAAGGCGTTCGACCGCGTCATAGTCGATGAGGTGCGTCTGCGCATCGACGCCATATTGGACCGCGTCGAACCACTTGCCGCTCATCGCCGCGCGCGCGCCGTGGGTCAGATGGCCGCCCGCGTCCAGGCTCATGCCCAGGATCGTGTCGCCGGGCTTGACGAGTGCCAGCATCACCGCGCCGTTCGCCTGCGCGCCCGAATGCGGCTGGACGTTGACGTAAGCACAGCCGAACAGTTGTTTGGCGCGGTCGATCGCCAGCCGCTCGACGTCGTCGGACGGTGCGCAGCCCTGGTAATAGCGCTTGCCCGGATAACCTTCGGCGTATTTGTTGGTGAAGACCGACCCTTGCGCTTCGAGCACCGCCTTGGAGACGATGTTCTCCGATGCGATCAGTTCGATCTGGGTCTGCTCTCGGTCGAGTTCATCGGCGATGGCCGCCGCGACGGCGCTGTCGGCGTCGGCAAGATCGCGGGTGAAGAAGCCGTCGGGCTGAACGTCGGTAATCCGCTGCGGCTGCGTGCTCATGCCCGGGTCTCCTGCGATAGTTTGTCGACGCGGTGCTGGTGGCGGCCGCCTTCGAAAGGGGTGGTCAGGAAGGCGTCGAGGCACGCCTTGGCCATGTCGTCGCCGATCAGGCGGGCGCCCATCGCGATGGCGTTCGCGTCGTTGTGGGTGCGTGCGAGCCGCGCGGACAGCGGCTCCGACACCAGAGCGCAGCGGACCAGCGGATTGCGGTTGGCGGCGATCATGATGCCGATCCCCGAGCCGCACAGCGCGACTCCGCGTTCCGCGCGACCGTCCGCGATGGCCGACGCCAGGCGGTAGCCGTAATCGGGGTAATCGACGCTGGCCGTCCCGTCCGTGCCGAGATCGAGCACGTCGTGCCCGTGCTCGCGCAGCCAGGCGGCAAGCGTCGTCTTCAGCGCGACGGCGGCGTGATCGGACGCGATGGCGATGCGCATCGTTCGGCTATCCTGAGCTAGCGAGGAAGGTGCGCCGCCCCTTACCGCCGGGCGCCGCGATTGGCCACAGGGAACAGGCGCAGACGCCGAACGCTGGAGCGATGAGGGAGACGATCATGCGGCTATCGGTCATGCGGAGTGCTGGCGTCGCGCTGGTGGCGCTTGCGGGTTGTTCCGATCCCGGCGGCAATCCGGCACCCAATGCCGCCGTGGCACTGCCCGCCGCCGTGGCTCTGCCGATCGCTCCGACGACGGCGATGCAGGATGGGCCGGCGGGCTGGGCGGGGCGCTGGACCGGCGTCGAGGGCATGGTTCTCGACATCGCGCCCGCCGCCTCCGGGCGATACCGGCTGACGATGCGATGGGATCTGGATCACGAGGGCACGTTCCTGGGCGAGGCGACCAGCGACCCTGCGGCGCCGTCGATCGCTTTCACGCGCGAGGGGCGGGCCGAGACGCTGAGGCATACCGATGGCGCGGCGACCGGGCTGAAATATCTTGCGGGCAGGAAGGACTGTCTGACGGTGAAGCCGGGGGAGGGATATTGCCGGGGCTGACCCGCTCGTCATTCCAGACTCGTTCGGCGCATGAGAACATCTATGCCCCCCCGCCGAAGGCCGGGGTCCAGGTTGGCACAGGTCGATGGAGAGTATCGTCCTGTTGTCACAAGCACCTTGGCGACTGGGCCCCGGCCTTCGCCGGGGAGGCAATGATTTACAGCTTCGAATGACATCAATATCGAACACGTCCGGGTGACGGTTGGATGTGTGTCGAAGGTTAGCGGAAGTTGTCGGCGTAAGCCTGTAGCTTGAGCTTGCGCTCGGGTGCCGCGACGACGACGTAATCATAGCCCTGCGCCTCGCAATATTCGACGGCGGCTTCGGCGGTCGGGAAGCCGAGGCGCAGCTGGTCGCGGGTGTCGCCGCTGCCCGCCCAGCCGGTGAGGGGATCGGGCTGCTTGGCCTCGGCAGGCTCGAATTCGAGCTGCCAGTGGTCGGTCCGGAATTTGCCGGACTGCATCGCGTTCTTGGGGCGCTGGAAGATACGGGCGGTAGGCATGGACCATCCTTATCGCGAACCGAGCCGGCGTGCATCCGCATTTTTCGTGCGCAGGGTCGCAGGCGCGGCGGCGGGGTCTTCGGGCCAGGGGTGCCTGGGATAGCGGCCGCGCATCTCGCGCGCCACCGCGGCCCAGCTTCCGGCCCAGAAGCCGGGCAGGTCGCGGGTCGTCTGGATCGGGCGACCTGCCGGCGAGGTCAGGCTGAGGACCAGCGGCACCGGGGGCGTGCCGACCGCGGGATGATCGGCCAGGCCGAACAGCGACTGGACGCGTACCTCAACGCTCGGCCCGGCATCGGCGGCATAGTCGATCGCGTGGGTGCTGCCGGCCGGGGTGGTGAAGTCCGCGGGTGCCAGGCGATCGACGGTGCGCATCGCGTCCCAGCCGGCGAGGGTACGCAGCGCGTCGACGAGCGCGCCGGAGGGAATGGCGGCGAGTCGGCGGCGACCCTCGACCAAAGCGGGAAGCCAGTCGTCGAGTTGTGCCATCAGCGTCGCATCGTCGAGCGCGACGCCGGCGAAGGCGGCGCGGCGGCGCAGCGCCTGCGCGGCGGGGCTCCATGGCAGCAGCGCGACGCCGTGGGTGCGGACGCCCTCGACCAGCGCGGCGGCGATCGCCTGGGGATCGGCGGTGCTGTCCGGGCCGCTCGACAGGCGGATCGCGCCGAGGCGGCGTTCGCGGACCGCCTGGATGCTGCCAGTCATGGGGTCGAAGGTCAGATTGCGATGCGTCTCGATGCGATCGGCGAACAGCGTCTCGATCGCGTGCGGGTCGAGTGCGGCGGCGGAGAGGATGCGCGCGCCCGCCGCCGAGCCTTGTGTTTCCGCCACCGCCAGCCATTCGGCGCGGGCGAGGGGAAGCGCGGGATCGAGCCGGAAGCCGCGGCCACCCGCCGATGCCCAGGTCTCGCCCGAAGCATCGCGACGGCGGGCAATGCGATCGGGGAAGGCGAGGGCTATGCAGAGCGCTACGTTGTCCTCCGTTCCTTCTCCTGCGCCCCTCCCTGCGACGGAGGGGGCGGGGGCGGGTCGATGGCCGCGATACGGGGCTGGGAGTCCAGGATCGCCGTACACGGCCTGGCCTCCACCCACCCCCAGCCCCTCCCTGGGAGGAAGGGGAGCCAAGCGAGTCCAGCGTTCGGCGAGTTTGCGCGCGGCCTCCGCCTTGTGGCCGCGGTCGTTCCGGAAGCGGCGGACGCGCGCCTCCAGATCGACGTCGTTGCCGCCCAGGCCACGCTCGCCGAGCAGCACCGCGACTTCTGCGGCGGTGTGCGCAAGTCCGCGTTCGCCGCCGCGGATCAGCATGTGGGCGAGACGCGGGCTCATCGGCAGCGCGGCGATGGCGCGGCCGTGCGGGGTCGGGCGGTCGTCCGCGTCGAGCGCTTCGATGACCGCGAGGCGGGTGCGGGCTTCCGCGATGGCGGCGTCCGGCGGCGGGTCGATCCAGGCCAGGGCGCGCGGATCGGCGACGCCCCAGATCGCGCAGGCCAGCACCAGCGCCGAGAGATCCGCTTCGAGGATTTCGGGTGGGTCGAAGCGGGGTAGCCCCGCGGTGCCGGCTTCTTCCCAGAGGCGATAGGCGACACCTGCCCCCTGACGCGCGGCGCGGCCGGCGCGCTGGGTGGCGGCGGCCTGGCTCGCGCGTTCGGTGACGAGGCGGGTCATTCCCGCGGCGCGATCGTAGCGGGGGCGACGGGCGAGGCCGGAATCGATCACGATGCGGATGCCGTCGAGGGTGAGGCTGGTCTCGGCGATGCTGGTGGCGAGGACGAGCTTGCGCAGACCGTCCGTTTGCGGGCGGATCGCGGCGCGCTGTTCGGCGGGGTCGAGCGTGCCGTGGAGGCGGTGGAGCGCGATGCCGGGGAGGTCGCCGATACGCTCGGCGACGCGCTCGATCTCGGCGACACCGGGCAGGAAGGCGAGGATGCCGCCCTCCTCCTCGCGCAATGCCCGGCGGATCGCCGAGGCGACCGCATCCTCGATCCGCGCGTCGCTGCGGCCTATGTGACGTAATGTCAGCGGATAGCTGCGGCCCTCGCTCTCGATCACCGGCGCGTCTGCCATCAGCGCCGCGAAGCGGGCGCCGTCGAGCGTGGCGGACATCGCGACAAGCCGCAGGTCGGGGCGAAAGGCGGCCTGTGCGTCGAGCGCCAGCGCCAGGCCGAAGTCGCCGTCGAGACTGCGTTCGTGGACTTCGTCGAACAGCACCGCCGATATGCCGGCGAGTTCGGGATCGGCCTGGATGCGCGCGACGAATATGCCTTCGGTGACCACGGTGACGCGGGTGGCAGCGGAGCGTTTCGAATCGAGCCGGGTCGCATAGCCGAAGGTGCGTCCGACCGGTTCGCCCGCCTGCGCCGCCATGCGCTCGGCCGCGGCGCGCGCGGCGAGGCGGCGGGGGGAGAGCAGCAGGATTTCGGCAGTGCACCACGGCTGGTCGAGCAGCGCGGGTGCGACCGCGGTGGTCTTGCCCGCGCCCGGCGGCGCGACGAGCACCGCATTGGGTGCGTGGGCCAGCGCGGCGAGGAGGGCGGGTAGGACCGATTCGATTGGCAGAGCGGGTGGGGGCGAGACGCTCACCGACCGCGGAACCGGACGAACCACACGCTACGTCGGGAGGAAAACCGTTCCGCCGTATGATTTCGAAAGACGTGCCGTGGCTTTACTGCCGCAAGGAGGAGGTGGCGCGACGCGATCATCCCGGTCGCTCTGCCACATGTCGGCTGGTGTAGGACAGCCCGTTGCCGAGCCGTGCCGACGGCGACGTGGTGCGACCGCTCGACGGACGGCGGCGCGCGCTTCATACCGGTTGGGACAGACTCCGGTACGAGGACCGCATGAGCGGACATCACGCGCATCATCACGGGCATGGCCACAGCCATGCGCCAGCTTCGTTCGACCGCGCCTTTGCGATCGGCATCGCGCTGAACCTGGCGTTCGTCGTCGCCGAGGGACTGGCAGGCTTCTGGACGGGATCGGTGGCGCTGCTGGCGGATGCGGGGCACAATCTGTCCGACGTGCTCGGGCTGGTCGTCGCCTGGGGCGGTGCGGCGCTGGCGCGGCGGGCGCCGACCAAGCGCTTTACCTACGGGCTGAAGGGATCGACGATCCTGGCCGCGCTGCTCAACGCGCTGCTCCTGCTGGTCGCGCTGGGCGCGATCGTGCTGGCGGCGGTGCAGCGGCTGGGGGATGCGCCGATGGTGCCGGGGCTGACCGTTTCCGCCGTGGCCGCAGCCGGGATCGTCGTCAATGCGGTGACGGCGTGGCTGTTCGCCCGCGGTCGGCACGGGGACGTCAACATCCGTGGCGCCTATCTGCACATGGCGAGCGATGCGCTGGTATCGGCCGGCGTGGTCGCCGCCGGGCTGACGATGTGGTGGACCGGCATCGGCTGGATCGACCCGCTGGTCAGCCTGGTGATCGCGGCGCTGATCTTCTGGCAGACGTGGGGGCTGTTGCGCGAGACCGTCGAGATGTCGCTGGCGGCGGTGCCGCGGGGCATCGACTATGACGGTGTGGCGGAGGCGCTGGCCGCGCTGCCGGGGGTGGCGCGGGTGCATGACCTGCATATCTGGGCGATGAGCACGACCGAGCCGGTGCTCACCGCGCATCTGGTGATGCCCGGCGGTACGCCTGGCGACGCGTTCCTGGACAAAGCGCGTGCCGGATTGCGATCGCGGTTCGGGATCGGGCATGCGACCTTGCAGGTCGAGCGTGGGGATTGCGCCGAGGGCGGGTGTTGAGATCCCGTGCGGCGCCGACGCGCCGCACGGGACATCCGGCGTCAGGCCAGTTCGGCCTCTGCATTCAGCTTGGATTCCGCCATCAGGGTCAGCTTGGCGTCGGTCGCCTTCTCTTCCTCCAGCGTCTCGGCATAGAGCGCCGCCGATTCGTGATGGCCGAGCTGCTTGGCCCAGGCGATCAGCGTGCCGTAGCGGGCGATCTCGTAATGCTCGACCGCCTGTGCCGCGGCGGTCAAAGCGGCGTCGAGGACCGACTTGTCGGAAACCTCGCCGGCGACCTCATTGGCCTCCTTGATGATCCCGTCGATCGCCGGGCAGGTCGCGCCCTTGGGCGTGTGGCCCTCCAGCGCGAACACGCGGTCGAGGCGCGCGATCTGGTTCTCGGTTTCGCGCAGATGCGTCTCGAAGCCGGCGCGCAGCTGTGGGTCGGTCGCCTTGGCGATCATCTTGGGCAGCGCCTTGGTGATCTGCTGCTCGGCGTAATAGATGTCCTGGAGCTGATGCTGGTACAGATCCTCGAACGTCTCGATGTCCTTGGTGAACAGGCCCATGCGTACTTCCTTCTCGTGGCTCAGGGTGCGCGGATTTCGTCCGCGGTCGGATCGTCAAACGAGGCAGGTCGGCGTTCGGTTGCGTGCCATCATCGCGCCGGTGCCGGATTGGCCGCGGTAACGGTGGCGATGCCGCCGGGGTTGAGCGCGACGATCCAGGTGCCGCCGTCGTCGCACCGTGCGCTCCAGGCCGGTGCGCCGCCGACCTCTCCGATCGCGGCCGATTGCGTCACCTGCTGGCAGGTCTGGCCGGCGTCGCGGATGGCGCGGATCAGCACGGCGTCGCGCTGACCCGGAGCGAGCGCGGCGATGCGGGCGGCGTAATCGTCGGCCGGCGCGGTGTTGGCCGCCGCCGCCTCCGGCTGATCGGATGCGCCGCACCCTGCCAACGAAAGCGCCAGCGCGGCGATCGTGCAATATCGCGTCACCATCGAATGTCCTCACAACGCGGCGCGCATCATGGCCGTGACCGCGCTTGAACGAGCGGCGGCGGACACGGTTGCGCATCGTGAAGGCATAGGCGGAGATTTGTACCTGACAGCCTGGCGCATCGCGTATAAGCCGTTGACGAGAGGTGACATCATGACAGTTCGGCGTTTCGGCGCAGCCCTGTGCCTGGCTGCGGTTCTGGCGGGATGCGGCGGGGACAATGGTGGCGGGAGCGCGTCGGGGCCGGTCGCGAGCGGGTCCGGATCCACCGGCAGCGGGGCCGGCGGCGGTACGAGCGCCACCACGGGCTGTTCGGTGCGCGAGCGGCAGGATTGGGCGGCTGCTCAGCTGCGCGAATGGTATCTGTTTCCCGAGACGCTGCCGATCTCGCTCGACCCCGCGGGCTATGCCGATGTCGACGATTATATCGACGCGCTGACCGCGACCGCGCGCAGCCAGCGGCGCGACCGCTTTTTCACCTATCTGACCTCTATCGCCGAGGAGAATGCGTTCTTCGCCTCCGGCTCCAGCGCCGGGTTCGGGTTCCGGCTGACCACCGATGCGAGCGCGCGCCGCCTGTTCGTCAGCGAAGCGTTCGAGGGGACGACCGCGCTGGCGGCGGGGATCGACCGCGGCACCGAAATCCTGGCGATCGGCGCCGATGCGGGCACCCTGCGCGACGTCGCGACGATCGCCGCGGCGCCAGGGGGCAATGGGCTGAACGATGCGCTGGGACCATCGACCGCGGGCACGACGCGCGCGTTCCGGGTCGCCGATGCCGCGGGCACCCGCGTGGTGACGATCGCCAAGACCGAGTACACGCTGACCCCGGTATCGTCGCGCTACGGCGCCAAGATCATCGACGATGCGGGTGGACGCTATGGCTATGTCAACCTGCGCACCTTCATCGCGACCGCCGACCCGGCGCTGCGCAGCGCCTTCGCGCAGTTCAGGGCGGCGGGCGTCACCGACGTCATCGTCGATTTCCGCTACAACGGCGGCGGGCTGGTCTCGATCGCCGAACTGATGGGCGACCTGCTCGGCGCCAACCGATCGACCTCGGAGGTGCTCAGCTACACGACCTTTCGGCCCGAGAAGGCGGTGGAGAACGAGACGCGCACCTTCGCCCCGCAAGCACAGTCGATCGCACCGACGCGCGTCGCCTTCATCGGCACCGGCGGTACGGCTTCGGCCAGCGAACTCGTCATCAACGCCTTCATCCCCTATCTGCGCGCCAATGCCGGGCTGATCGGCACCAACACGTTCGGCAAGCCGGTCGGCCAGATCGCGCTGGACAAGGCGGCGTGCGACGACCGGTTGCGCGTGGTCGCCTTCGCGACCCAGAATACGGCGCGGCAGGGCAATTATTACGACGGCCTGGCGGGGACCGTCGAGGCGAGCTGCCAGGCGGCGGACGACATCGGCTTTCCGCTCGGCGACCCGCGCGAGGCATCGACCCGCGCCGCGCTGAACTTCCTCCAGGGCAGGTCGTGCACGCGCATCCCGACGGGCGCGGTATCGACCGCTGCTGCGCGGACGCTGGGCACGCCGGTGTTGCTGGAGCAGCGCGCCTTGCTGATTCCCGCGCGCCCCGACACGGTGCAGCGCGAGGTGCCGGGCGCGTTCTGAAGCACATTCCCGCCCGCCCTGGTGACGATCAAGGTGCGCGCAGCGCGGGTCCATTATTGGGATGGTGAGGAGGAGGGCGAAATCCGGGTGTGACCGGGCCGAACCCGTAGCCGGAGCCGGCACCGGGCGGAGCGCCGCCGGGCGTGGTGGGTGATGGCGGGGAGCAGACTGCGGCGGCGCGATCTTCGGTAGCGCGATATTCGGGGGCGCGGTCGGCGGCGGAACCGGACGAACCGCACGCTACGTCCGCGGCGGAATCCTCTCCCTCATCACGGCGGGGTTCGTCTTGCGCATCTGCGCCTTCGTCCGTGTCGTCGTAATCGTCGTCCTCGTCATACTCGTCTTCGCCATCCTCTTCGGCACATGTGCGCCGGTACGCGGCCTGATCCGCGCGTTCGGCGGCCTCGATGCGGTCGCGGTCGGCGCGCTCCTCGGCCTCGGCCGCTTCCGTGGGCGAGACGGTGCGGCGCGACGGCGGGATCGGCGGCCGGCGCTCCCAATGGCCGTCGGCGCGGTCGTGCGCTTCCTCGGCAAGGCGGTTGACCAGCCTGGACAGGGTAAGCGCGGGGCCGTCCGGATGACGCTGCGCCTCGCGCTGATCGAGCCACGCGCCGTAGCGGACGGGATCGCGGTAGCGCAGGAGGAACTGGGTCAGCCGTTCGTCGTAATGGCGGCGCTCGCCGATCTGCTCGCCCTTGTAGAACACCGGCCGCGACACGCCGTTCACCGCGCGCGCGAAGGCGGCGTCGGACAGGCGATCGACCGCGAGATCGAGCGCAGCCTCCCACGCGCGGCGAAAGCTCTGTGCCTCCGGACGGCGGCGCAGCGCATAGGCCGCCGACGTGCCCATGCCGACGCGGCGGCACGCCTCATCCACACAGCCACATTCGCCGAGCGCCTCGATGAAGGCGACCTGGCGCTCGGGCGTCCAGCCGTCGTGACGCGCGCGCGGGGTGGCGGGCTCGAACAGGGATTCCGCGGGTTCGGAGGTGGCGGGACCGGCGTCGCCGGCGCGGGTGCGGTGCTTGGTCATCGGGCAGGATGAAGCAGCATCGCGCCCTGTAGGACAGCGTGGCGGCGGCTTCGCTTGCCGATTTGGCCGGCGATGTGGCGCGGGCGCCTCCATCATGCCCGGAATTGTGGGGGCATCGCGAGCGGCGGTGAGAGCGGCTATGACCGTGGTGTTCCGGCGATTTGCCGCCGGACTTGGGGAGAGTAGCGATGACCGAAGCCTGGTGGAACGATACCCGCATCGCCGCGAGCGACGACATCGTGGTGGTCGAGGGCAACAGCTACTTCCCGATCGAGGCGGTCGACGCGGCGCTCCTGCGCGAGAGTGCGACGACGAGCGTGTGTCCGTGGAAGGGGACCGCGCATTACTACACGCTGGCAGCAGGCGGCGCGGAGAACCGCGATGCGGCGTGGTATTATCCCGCGCCCAAGGATGCGGCGGCGGCGATCCGGGGGCGGGTGGCGTTCTGGCGGGGGGTGGTGGTGCGGTGAGGGGGAGTTGATACGGATGTTGAAGGTGGCGGGGGCACTTTATACGAAAGCCGGTTTTCGTTGAAAGTGGCATCGTCACCTTATACATCCGTTGCATGGACAAAAACGGTTTCGGGTCGCGCGCAACGGGCCAGCTGGTTCACACGATCGGCGGTCGCAAAGCCTTCGTGCCCGCGCCTCTGCCGCCCGGCAAACTTGATCCCGCCAAGGTGCTTCCGGCACTTACCCACGCGACGCAGGCGGTGGGGGAGCTGAAGGGCATCGGACGAACCGTCGCCAATCCTCTGCTGTTGATCCGGCCGTTGCAGCGGCGCGAGGCGGTGTCGTCGTCGAGCATGGAAGGAACGTACACCACCCTGTCCGACCTTTCCTTTTCGAGGCGGGCGCCCAAGAAGCTGCAACGCGCGGCGATACGCGCGAAGTCGCCAATCATGTTCGCGCTCTGGAGAGCGCGATCAGCGGACTGGCCGCGCTGCCGATCTCGACACGATTGATCCGTGATGCGCATCGCCTGTTGCTGACCGGGGTCGCACGGCATCGCGGCGCTTCTGTGGAGGCCGGCGAACTGAAGCGCGATCAGAACTGGATCGGCGGCGTCGGTAGAATCGACAGCGCGCGGTTCATCCCGGCGCCGCCGGGGGAAACGCCCGAAGCGCTCGACCGACTGTTCGCCTTCGTCAATCGCGAGGAGCGGGCGGCGCCGTTGATCGATGCGGCGCTGGCGCATTATCAGTTCGAGGCCATCCATCCGTTTGCCGACGGCAATGGCCGGGTGGGACGGATGCTGATTACGCTGATGCTGATCGACAACGGAACCTTGCCGCAGCCCTTGCTCTACATGAGCCCGTATCTGGAGCGGCACAAGGACCGGTATATTGACCTGATGTACGCGGTGTCGCGCGACGGGGCGTGGGAGGAATGGGTCGTGTTCTTCCTGGAAGCGGTCGCGGCGTCGGCGGAAGAGACGATCGCGGTGGTCGAGCGATTGCAGGATCTGCAACGCGCGTATCGCGATCGATTCCAGACGGCGCGGCGATCGGCGCTGATGCTCAGGATCATCGACCTGGCGTTCGAGCGGCCGGTACGGTCGATCTCGAACATCGCCGAGGCGCTGGGCGTGACCTATGCCGGCGCGGCAGGCAACGTGCGCGAACTTGTCGCGCAGGGCGTGGCGGGAGAGGTGGCGGGGACGTATCCCAAGCTGATCCGGTTTCCGGGGGTGGTGGCGGCGTTGGGGGTGGGGTGAGTGGTGCCTACTCACCCCGTTCTTAGAAAAGACGAGCTGATCTTACTCTCTTAGTGTCTGTTCCAAAAAGAGGTGAGTGATTTCAGCGGGTTGTGATTCTGTCGAATTGCTGAAGTTCGATGTAGGATCACCTGTGACCTGGACCGAAACCACTCGTCGCCGATATGAGCGTCGTTGTCCGCGTTACGC
>NZ_DASVTL010000022.1:0-4887 GCF_036387595.1 Sphingomonas sp. | reverse complement strand
CGCCGTGCAGCGTTGCGGGCTGGAACACCTTGAGCCGCGATTCACTACGGCGAGCTAGCGTGCGCGTCATCAATCGTCGTCCTCGTCCCGCTCTGGCTTGTCGCGCGCAGCCTTGGCGAGCTCCGCAGCGGCATCGAGGGCATCCTGAGCGGCCTTGGCGGCGGACTTCGCGGCGTCGTCTGCCGCCTCCTTCGCCTCCTTGGCGTTCTTGGCAGCTTCCTTGGCGGCGTCATCCGCGGCGTTCTTGGCGGCCTCCCGAGCCGCGTCGTCTACGGCGTTCTTGGCTGCCTCCTTGGCGGCGTCGTCTGCGGCGTTCTTGGCTGCCTCCCGAGCCGCGTCGTCTGCCACGTTCTTGGCTGCCTCCTTGGCAGCATTGTCGGCGGCGTTCTTGGCGGCCTGCTTAGCGGCATCGTCTGCCGCTTTCTTGGCATCTTCAGTCGTCTTGGCCGCGTCCTTCGCTGCGGCGTCGGCAGCTCCCCCCGCGTCCTTCGCTGCCTTCTCCGCCTCGGTCGCGGCGTCCTTGGCGGCCTTTTCCTGTTCCTTGGCAAGATCGTCGGCTGCCTTCTTGGCATCACCGGCGGCTTTTCCCGCCTCCGCGCCTGCCGTGACGCTGTCGTTCGCCACGGGAGCGGTCGCCACCGGGATGGTCGCGACGGGCTCCGGCTGGGCAGGTGGCTCGGCGGGGGTGCCGGTATCGGTCGCGGGAGATGCGATCGGCGGTGTATCCGCGACCGGAGCAGCGGATGCCACCGACGGTTCCGCAGCCGCTTCGGGAGGGGGAGCCAAGGTCTCCAGCTTCACCGACGCGACGAGCATGACTGAGGCCGCGGCAGTAGTGCCTGTCATCATGCCGCCGGTGATCGATGCGAGGTCGATTGGCTTGGACGAGATCGCCTCGCCGATCGTCTGGGCCCCGGAATCGAAGCCGATCGGTGCGGCGCCACCTGCTTCTGGGAGCACTGGCGTTGATGCGACGCCCACCGCTGCTGCGGGAACAATGGCACCCGTCGTCGTGGGCGGATCCGCCGGTCGTGCGGGCGAGTCGATCGTGCGCGCGCCGTCGCCCTGGACCTGGAGCCGGTACAGGTCGGCTGCGCCGATCGTCGCGACCGTTCCCGGACGGATGAGGTCCTTCGCGCCGCCATCGAGCGTCGCGACCTCGACCACCCCTTCCACCACCTGGAGCGAGGTGCCGCTGCCATCGACGGTGACCGAGAAAATGGTCCCCTTCACGACGGCGGCGAGGTACGGCGTCTTGACTGCGAAGTGCGGCACCTTCAGCTTCTCGATCCGGAAGATCGCATTGCCGATGTCCTGGACGATCCGGGTGAAGCCACTCGCCTCCTGCATTAGCGGCACCGAAACGCGGCTGTTCGCGCTGACCGTGACGAAATCGCGATCATGCACCAGCACCGCGCGCGCGCCCGGCCCGGTGACGACAGCATCGCCTGGCGCAAGCACCGTGTTGCGTGCGGCCGGCTTGATCTCCGTGCCACGCCGCACCGACACCGCGCCCGCGGCTTCCGAGATGCGCCAGATCTGCGACTGCGCCAGCGCGGCGCTGCTCGTCGTTGCGAGCATCACGGCGGCGCACAGGCCTGCGGCGAATTTCATCATAAGACACCCTTCCTTAGGCGTTTGGCTTACGATGTTAGTGCGACCAACTTCTCACCGAAGGTCGTTAACGCGCCTTGAGGTAAATCCAGGTCAACGAATGGCGCGGGCGTTCAGACGAAGTCGCGGCCGTCGGTCGCTTCCAGCGTCCACTGCCGATCGTCTTCGAGGCCGAGCGCCGTCAGCCGGCCATAGCGGTGCGCACCGGTGTCGAGCCCGATACGGTTGCTGCCGAGGCGTACCGCCTGGTCGATGGTATGGCCGTGGACGATGATCTTGGCGTGGCGGCGGCGGCTGCCCAGAAAAGGCCGGCGGATCCAGAGCAGATCCTCCTCGACCTGCTCGTCGAGCGCCACGCCCGGGCGGATCCCGGCGTGGGTGAAGAAATAATCGTCGAGTTCGTAGGAGGTGGGCAGCGCGTCGAGCCAGTCGATCATCTCCGGCGCGACGCAGCGGCGTACCGTCGCCAGCAACCGAGCGGGATCGTCGCTCTCCAGCTCGGCCGGGTCCGCGCCCAGCCCCAGCAGCGTTGCCTCCCCCCCGAACCGCAACCACAGCGCCAGCGCGGCGGTGTCACCGTGCCAGGCGGCGACCATCGATGCCTCGTGATTGCCCTTCAAGATCACCAGCCGCGAATCGGCGCAGCCGGCAAGCGCCAGCAACAGCCCCGCCGACGCGGGCCCGCGATCGATGAAGTCGCCGAGCAGGACGATCCCGACGTCCGCCTCGTCGCGAGCAGCCGAATCTGCCTCGATCCGGTCGAGCAGTTGCTTGAACAGTCCCGCCTCGCCGTGGATGTCGCCGATCGCATAGACGCGCCGCCCCGGCGCCAAGCTGGCGGGGCGCGTACGGCGCGCGATGATGGGCCACTGAATCGACATCGCGCCTCGAATAGGTGCTCGAGGTAAAAATCCAATAGCGCGTTGCGGCGATCAGTCGTGCAGCGAGCGGCGGAAGGTTTCGGGCAGCAGGATCAACCCGACGATCGCGGTCAGCGCGCAGGCGACGATCGGATACCAGAGGCCGTAATAGATGTCGCCGGTGGCCGCGACCATCGCGAAGGCGGTGGTCGGAAGGAAGCCCCCGAACCAGCCATTGCCGATATGATAGGGCAGCGACATCGACGTGTAGCGGATGCGGGTCGGGAACAGCTCGACCAGCAGCGCCGCGATCGGCCCGTAGACCATGGTTACGTAGAGCACCATGATCGCCAAAATCGCGACCACCATCGGGCGGTCGATCTGCGCGGGATCGGCCTTTTCCGGGTAGCCGACCCCGGCGAGCGCGGTGCGTACCGACGTGCCGAAGTCCTTGATCGCGGCCGCCTTGGCGGGGCCGGTCACTCTGGCGGGGTCCACCACCGGGATCGTGGTCGCACCGATGCGGATCCGGGCGACGGTTCCCGCAGGGGCGGCGATGTTGGCGTAGGAGATGCCCGCCTTGGCGAGGAACGACTTGGCGATATCGCACGAGCTGGTGTCGAACTTGTTCTTGCCGACCGGGTCGAACTGCACCGAACATTCGCGTGGATCGGCAACGACCGCGACCGGCGACGCCGCCTGCGCGGCATAGAGCGCGGGATTGGCGGCGCGCGAGAGGGCGTGGAAGAGCGGCATATAGGTCAGCGCCGCCAGCGCGCAGCCCGTCAGGATGATCCATTTGCGCCCGATCCGATCGGACAGCCAGCCGAACAACACGAAGGCGGGCGTGGCGATCAGCAGCGCGATCGCGACCAGGATGTTGGTCGTCGCGCCGTCGACGCGCAGGTTCTTTTCGAGGAAGAACAGCGCGTAGAACTGGCTGGTGTAGAACACCACCCCCTGCCCCACGACCGCGCCGAACAGCGCGATCAGCACGATCTTCAGGTTGCTCCAGTTCGCGAAGGCTTCGGTCAACGGCGCCTTCGACGTCTTGCCCTCGTCCTTCATCTTCTGGAACACCGGGCTCTCTTCGAGCTGCATCCGGATCCACAGCGACACCACGAGCAAGGCGATCGAGACCAGAAACGGGATGCGCCATCCCCAGGCGGCGAACGCCTCCTCGCCGACCAGCGTGCGCACGCCGATCACGATCAGCAGCGCCGCGAACAGCCCGAGCGAGGCGGTGGTCTGGATGAAGCTGGTGAACAGCCCGCGGCGATGCGCGGGCGCGTGTTCGGCGACATAGGTCGCGGCGCCGCCATATTCGCCGCCGAGCGCCAGCCCCTGGAGCAGGCGCAGCACGACGAGCGCGATCGGCGCGGCGACACCGACCGAGGCGTAGCTCGGCAACAGCCCGACCAGGAAGGTCGACAGCCCCATGATCGCCATCGTCACGAGGAAGGTGTTCTTGCGCCCGACGACGTCGCCGATCCGCCCGAATACCAACGCCCCGAACGGCCGCACCGCGAACCCCGCGGCGAACGCGGCGAGCGCGAAGATGAAGCCGGTGGTCTCGTTCACGCCCGAGAAGAACTGCGCGGTGATGATCGTCGCGAGCAGGCCGTAGAGGTAGAAATCATACCATTCGAACACCGCGCCCAGCGACGAGGCGATGATGATCAGCGGCTGGCTCTGCTTGCCGTGATCGAGCGCGGTGGCGTGCGTGGCGATGATGGCGTCCTCTCGGTTTTTTCGTTTAGAGCGGAAGTCGTTGGGGTTCGCTAGAGGACACGGCGGATTGGTTCACGCGAAGGCGCTAAGGCGCGAAAGGACAGATTCGCGTGACCCAATCCTCTGCAGCATCCAATCCCCGCATGACTTACCCCACCTCCAGCACCACCTTCTTCAGGTTCACCGAATCCGGCCCTGCGAGGATGTCGAACAACCCCGGCTCCACCACCTCCTCCAGATCGACGTTCCACATCCGGAATGCCGCAGGCCCGATCAGAAACTTCACCGTGCGCCGTTCGCCGGGTTGAAGCGTGACCCGCTCGAACGCTTTCAGCTCCTTCACCGGACGGGCGACCGACGCGACCTGGTCGTGGACGTAGAGCTGGACGACCTCGTCCCCTGCCCGTGCGCCGGTGTTGGCGACGTCGACCTCGACGGTGACCGACCCTGCGACGCCGATCTTGGGCGACGACAGCCGCGGCGCGCCGATCTCGAACTTGGTGTAGCTGAGTCCGTGGCCAAACGGGAAAAGCGGCGCGGTGCTGGCGAACAGATAGCCACGGCCGGTGGACGGCTTGGCATTGTAGTAGAGCGGAACCTGTCCGACTTCTCGCGCTACCGTCACCGGCAGCTTCGCGCCCGGATTGATCCGGCCGAACAGCGCCTCGGCCATCGCGGTGCC
>NZ_DASVTL010000021.1:0-3155 GCF_036387595.1 Sphingomonas sp. | reverse complement strand
GTTCTTCGACTTCTTGCCGGCGCCGTTCGATGGGCTCGGCGTGCAGGCCAACTATACGTTCGCGGATAGCGACGCGGGCCAGCAGGCGGCGGGCGACATCAACAGCGTGACGCAGATCGACGTACCGCTGGTCAATCTGTCGAAGCACAGCTTCAACCTGCTCGCGCTCTACGACCGCAACGGGCTGAACATGCGTGTCGCCTATAACTGGCGGGGCAAGTATCTGCAGGGCACCAGCAACACCGGTACGCAGAACCTGCCGATTTTCGGTGACTCGATCGGCTTCCTCGATGCGTCGGTCACCTATGATGTCACGAAGAACTTCGCGATCACGCTGGACGGCCAGAACCTGCTCGATACGGTTACCAAGACCTATCAGATCTTCAGCAACCGTCCGCGCGATTACCAGATCAACGATCGCCGCGTGTCGATACGTGCACGGGTCCGCTTGTAAATTCCGTCCTGCCTTCCCCCCTACCCGGACGGTTCATCCGAACCGTCCGGGCTTTTTCTAGGCAGGCAGTCCGCTCGATGTCATCTTCGCCCGACATGCCCAAGAATCTCCCGATAGAGCGCCGACTGCTTGGCAGCGTTTTGGCCGTAATCATGCTGGCGGCGCCCGCCGCTGCGCTCGACCGCCCGGCCGCCGCCGCAGCACCGTATCGCTGGACCAACGTGAAGGTCGGCGCGGGTGGCTATGCGCCCAATATCGTGTTCAGCCCGGTCGAGCGCGGGCTCGCCTATCTGCGCACCGACATGGGTGGCGCTTATCGCTGGGATGCCGCGCAGCGCCGTTGGCTCGCGCTGCAGGACGGCAATGCCGTATCCAGCTATATGGGCATCGAGAGCATCGCGCCCGATCCCGTGAACCCCGACGTGGTGTATCTGGCCGCGGGCATGAACGCCGGGCAGCCGGCGGCGATCATGCGGTCCGCGGATCGGGGTGCGACGTGGCGGATCGTGCCGGTGCCGTTCGCGATGGGCGGCAACGAAGCGGGCAGGGGGCTCGGCGAGCGGCTCACGGTGGATCCGAACGATTCGACCAGGCTGTTCTTCGGCTCGCGCCATGACGGGCTCTGGCAGAGCAATGACTCGGGCGCGACCTGGACCAAGATGCCAGGTTTCCCGCTGAAGGGGCTTGGCCGCCCGCAGCCGCGCACCAGTCATGGCGGCGTCGCCTTCGTCGTCGTCGACCCTACCAGCGGGAGCAAGGGCGCGGCGTCGCGGCGCATCTGGGCGGGTGTCGCCGATCGGGGCGGCGCAGCGCTCTACCGCTCCGACGATGGCGGTACGAATTGGCGTGCGGTCGATGGGCCCGGTCTGCTCGCGGTGAAGGCCGCGATCGACACGCGCGGCGTGCTGTGGGTCGGCTATGCGAGCGGCATCGGCCCGAGCGACGCGACGACCGGTGCGGTCTGGCGCTTCGATCCACAGGGCGACGCGCGCGACGTCACGCCGCCGTCCTGGCGCGCGCAGGGGGCGGAAGGCGGGTTTCTCGGCGTTGCGGTGGCGCGGTCTGCGCCCGGAACGGTCGCGGTGACGACGATCGATCGCTACCGGGCGGGTGACTCGCTGTGGATCACGCGTGACGACGGGCGGACGTGGGAAGATGTCGGGCCGCGGAGCCGCCGCGACGTGTCCAGCACGCCGTTCCTGCTGCACGAGGGCAAGGGCGCCGATTTCGGCCACTGGATCTCGGGGCTGGCGATCGACCCGTTCGATGCCGCGCATCTAGCCTATACCACCGGCGCTACCGTCTACGCGACCGCCGGGCTCGGCGTGCGCGGCGCGGTGGACTGGGCGCCGTGGTCCGAGGGTATCGAGCAGACCGCGATCATCACCCTGATCTCGCCAACGGGCGGCGCGCCGCTCGTGTCGGGGTTCGGCGACCTTGCCGGCTTCGTACATCAGGATCTACGACGGTCGCCCAAGCCGACCTTCACCAACCCGTATCTGTCGAACACCAACACGCTGGATTATGCGGGGCGCAAGCCCGCGATACTGGTCCGCAGCGGCAGCCTCTACGCCGACCGGCCACGCACCGCCTCGCTGGCCCGGTCCGACGACGGCGGCATGACCTGGGCGCCGGTACGCGTGCCGCCGATGGGCGACCCGCCCCGTCGCGAGGATCTGATCGGCGAGGCAGCGATCACGGTGTCGGCGGACGGCGCGACCATGATCGTGGCGACGCCGGTGGCGCAGCGCACGCGCGACGATGGCCGCAGCTGGACCGCGGTACGCGGGTTGCCGGGTGGCGTTCGCGCGGTGGCGGACAAGGTCGATCCGCGGGTTTTCTATGCGGTGGATGTTGCGAACGGCCGGCTGCTGGTGTCGCAAGATGCCGGTGCGAGCTTTGCGCCGGTCGCAGGGCGCGGCCTGCCGGCCGATCTCAGGCCGGGCGGGCGACAGGGACGGGAGGCGCAGAGTGCGCTGCTCGCAGCCCCCGATCGCGCCGGCGAACTATGGCTGAAGGCGGGCGAGCGGCTGTTCCACAGCAGCGACGGTGGCGTCTCCTTCAAACCGGCAAGCGGCGAGCTGGCCGTCGAGCTGTTCGGGATCGGCAAGGGCGCGCTGTTCGCGATCGGTACCGACCAGGGTATTCGCGGGATCTGGCGGTCCATCGATAGCGGGACGTCGTGGCAGCGGATCGACGACGACGCGCATCGTTGGGGCGCGCGCTACCGCGTGATTTCGGGGGATCCGCGCCTGCCTCGACGGGTCTATGTCGGCACCGACGGCCGCGGCCTGTTCTACGGCGATCCAGAGGGAAAAACACGATGATCGGACGCGTACTTCTACTGTCGGCCATGGCCGCAGCGATCCCCCAGACCGCCGTCGCGCAGACCGCGACGCCCGTGCCGCGGATCGAGACGCGGGGCGACCGGCACGCGCTGATCGTCGATGGTGCGCCCTTCACGATCCTCGGCGGGCAAGTCAACAATTCGACCAACTATCCCGAAATCCTGAAGACCGCCTGGCCGGTGCTCGACCGCATCCACGCCAACACCGTCGAAGTGCCGATCGCGTGGCAGCAGGTCGAGCCGCAGGAGGGGCGCTTCGACCTCTCATTTCTGCAAGCGCTGCTCGATCAGGCGCGGCAGCACGACAAGCGCGTGGTGCTGCTCTGGTTCGGAACGTGGAAGAACACTTCCCTC
>NZ_DASVTL010000020.1:0-7286 GCF_036387595.1 Sphingomonas sp. | reverse complement strand
ACAGCTACACGGCGCGCACTATACTGCAGTTCCGCGATACCGCGCAGTGGGTCGATGCGCTGGCGACTGCGCCCTATTTCGGCCACGGCTTCTTCAACGGCGCCAATGCCGGTGTCACCGATCTATTCACGCTGTTCGTGGCCCTCGAGGCGCAGCGTGCCAACACGATCGCCAAGGCAAAGGAGAACAAGGCGGCGGCCGACAAATACGGGAAGCGCTACATCGCCTATGAGGGTGGCCAGCACATCGTTCCGCCAGCCGCGAACGCCGAGACGGCCGCACAGATGCAGCGTAGCCCGATGATGTACGACATCTACAAGCGGTTCCTGACCGACTGGAAGACGATCTTCAACGACACCATGACCCTGTACTCCGCCACCGGCACCATCTCGCAATACGGCGCCTGGGGCATCCGTGAGTATGCGGGACAGCCACTCGCCGACACGCCGAAGCGGCGTGCAGCGATGGAATTCGCCAGGTGACTGCTCTGAAACGCGGCATCGTTCGGCTGGATACCCAACGGTCGCGCCTGTATACTTAGGCCCACGACTTCCGCGTCCAGCCAGAAGCGCTGATCGACAACGGTCGGTTCACGTCAAGCATCATGACGCTGGCGACCGCAACCGATAGTGTTGGGTTTGATCGTGCGCATCTGGTAGTCGGTCGCCATCCCGCGGCCGGACGACGCCCGCCGCTGCTAGACGAGATCGATGTGTTCGAACTGATCAAAACTGCCGGCTTCGTATCAGCGCTTCTGGTCAGCGGATTATTCTGTCTTCGGCTGTGCGGTGATCGTTCGCTGGTCAAGTTGCTGATGACGAAGCTGATGTTACTGACGGCCGTGACGCAGTTCGCCGCCTTCTGCGCGCCTTCCATCCTCTCGCTCAATCTCATCGTCGGGCTGTCGGTTCCAATCCTTGCAACTGAACGGCGCCTGATCGCGCCAATCTACCTATTCCTTCAGCTTACGATGCCCATGGTCACTGTCGTGCTGGGCTTTGGCAGTCTCTACCTACTGACGTTCGACGTAGGTATGGCGGCAGGGCTGGGAGCTCTTGCGGCGCTTGCGCTGCGTTCCCGCGGCACGTTTTCGCGTACCATCGTCTGGGACGTTCCAGCACTCCTCTTTTTCCTGCTACTGGTAGCGCAGACTGCGCGCGATACGTCTGCGACCAACGTCATGCGTTCTGCGATCGAGGCGGGATGGGACACGCTCCTACCCTACTACGTCGTTAGTCGGTCGTTGCGCACGTTTGAAGACGTTCGTGTCGCGTTGTTCGGGCTGATAGCGGCAACGGTGGCCTTGTGCGTGCTCGCGTTCTACGAGGCTTTTCGCCATTGGCCGATGTACCGGGTCGTATTCGCCCACTATGGAATACCGATCAGCGCTGGCGCTGCTGTCAAACTGCGCGGCGGGTTCATTCGCTCTCCTGGTCCGTTTCCGGAGCCAGTCTCCTTCGCCTTCTGCCTCGCTGTCGGCTACATCGCGACCTATTCCATCCGCAGCGCGTTCCGCAGCAGGTACGCCCATCTTGCTATTATCGGCATTACGACCGTCGGCATCCTCGCACCGCAATCGCGTGGCGCTTGGATGGGCTTGATCGTCGGCGTCGTAGCGTACCAACTTTTCCGCAACCAAATCGCGAGCTTAGGCCGGATGGCGTTATGTGGTGTAGGTCTGCTCGTCGTGGTGGTCGCAAGTTCTTCGGTCGGTGACCGCGTTACCAGCACGCTTGGTATCAACAACGGACCAGATTATCGAGTGTCGCTTTTCTCCCGCGGCGTCGAGGAAGTTAAGAAGTATCCATTTATCGGCCGGCCTATAGGACAGGTGTACTACTCACTGCGCGATTTGATCCAGGGGGAGGGGATCGTCGATTTCGTCAACACATACCTGTATATGGCGTTGGTCTCTGGCCTGATTGGCCTTCTGATTTTCGTGATCGTGCTGATCTCGCCGATGGTGCCGCTCTGGGGATTGCGTTCCAATCGCCTGATTGCCGTGCGTGACCAACAACAGATTGCCTTCGTCTTCAGCGGGTTGGCGGCGATGATCGTGATGTACACGGTCACGTCGCTGGGTGGGCGCAGCCAGATGCTGTTGTCGGTGATGATGGCCTTGTCCGCCGTGATCATGAACTATCGCCGCGCGCTGTCGCGTCAGGGCCCCCGCGATCTCCAGCGCCCGCCGCAAGCGGAGGCTGCGCGTGCATCAGACCCGGTGCCCCTGCCCGCTACGTGACTCTGACCGCCGCATCACCACCGCACGCGTCAGCACCAACCGATCCGCCACCAAAACCACCGCCAGCGACAAGCCGAACAACGGCAGCAGCACACCCAGCCCCACCAGCACCACGGCGAAGCCGCGCACCAGCGGCGCGGCCGGGCGGGGCGGAGGGGCGCCGAGCTTGCCGGTGGGGCGGCGGCGCCACCACAGGATCGCGCCGCTGATCGACAGCAGCGTCAGCCCGATCGCGGTCAGCAGGTTGAGCAGCTGGTTGAGCCCGCCGAACGCCTGTCCTTCGTGGATCGCGACGCCGTAGCCGACCACGCGATCGACCAGCCGACGCTGGGCAAAGTCGCGCCGGGTGAGCAGGCGCCCGGTCTGCCCGTCGATCGTCAAATCGGTGCGCAGCGGGCGGTTCGCTGCGTCGGACTTCGCGGTCCACGAGTCGCCCGTGCCGACCGGCGGCGCGATCAGCACCGGGCGCGCGAGCGCCAGTGGCCGCACCGTCGCCGCCACGCGATCGAGCACTTCGATACCCGGGGAGGCGGTGCCGGGCGTCATCGCCATGTGATGCTCGCCATGCGCGCTGCTCCAATCCTGCCTGGCGGGCGCGCCCTCGGCGACATGGCGGATCACCTTCAGGTAACCGCCCCAACCCTGCGCCCAGGGCAGCCCGGACAGCAGCAGGAACAGCGCCGCGAGCGATACCCAGAAGCCGGTGACGCCGTGGATGTCGCGCCAGAACCGGCGCCCCCCGGCGCGCAACCGGGGATAGACCACGCCTGCCAGCCCGCCGCCCCGCGGCCACCACAGCGCCAGCCCCGTCAGGATCATCACGATCGTCCACGATGCCGCGAGTTCGACCATATAGGAGCCGATCGGCCCGGCCAGCAGCTCGCCATGGAGCCGGAACACGAGCCGCATGATCCGCGACTCCTCGTCCACGGTGTGAAGCACCGCGAGCGTCTGCGGATGCACATAGACGCGGACGTCGCCCCCGGGCGTACGCACCAGCATCTGCACCGCCTGCTCCGGCGTCGCGGGCAGCTCGTACGCGGCGAGCGTCGATCCCGGCACCGCGCGAAACGCCGCCTGCACCTGATCCGCGGCCGTAGCGGAAGTGCCGGCGACTGCCACATGCGCATAGGGCCGGTCGATCCACGCCTCGATCTGCGGCCGGAACAGGTAGATCGAGCCGGTCAGCGACAGCCACAGCACGAACGGAATGCAGAATAGCGACGCATAGAAATGCCACCGCCAGATCGCATTGTGTCCGGGCCAGCGCCGCACGACCGCCGCGGAGGGGAGTTCGTTCATCGAAAGCGGCTCCTGATGCCGGCATAGATGGTTCGCGGCGCACCCGCGTAGAGCGATCCGGTGGTGGTGCGCAGCACGCTCGCCGGGTTCTGCTCGCCGGTCGTGGCGGACAGGCTGTCGCTGATCACCGCGGCCGAACCGACATGCATCGTATCGAAGGCGTTCTGCACCGCGACAAACACGCCGATCCGCGACCAGCTACTGCCTGTCGCTGCCGGCGGATCGTATTGGAGGTTCAGATTGACCAGCACATGCCCCGGCACCGACAGCAGATTGGCGTTGTCGATCGCGTAGCGCGACCGATGCGTCGCCTCGACGAACCCGCCAAGGCCCTGGGCGATGCCGTACGGCCGGTCATAGCCGGCGCGCAGGTTGATGAACGTGGGCACCACCCCTGGGATGGCATTGCCCGCGCGATCGAACACGCGCGACGATCGCCCCGCGGTCAAGCGCTCCTCGAAGCGGGTATAATGCTGGTCGTGGTAGCTGTAGCTGGCCGACAGCCGAGCCCCCGCGACCGGGCGCCACGTCGCGCCGACCTCGATCCCCTGGTGGAGCGAGCGCGGTACGTTGCTGGTATAGGCGAGCAGATCGATCCCCGCCGACTGGCCGACGAGTTCGTCGCGGAACCACTCGCGATAGACGGTGATCTCCGCGTCCAGCCGCTTGCCCACCGCCACCGCCGCGCCGACGTCCAGCCCGATATTGCGCTGGGGCCGTAGCGACACGTTGTTGCCCGGCACGCCCGCCGCGGTGACGAACAGATTGCCGGCTTGCGGGATGCCATAGCCGGTCGCGAGCCGCGCATGCAGCTTTACCGCATCGATCGCCTGCCAGCGCAGCGCCACATCGGGCGCGACGTTCCAGAACACCCGTCTTGCGGGCAGCGCGGTGGTGATCGCCGCGCCGCCGGGGGGATAGTTATAGGCGGTCTGCGCGACGTCGATCGTCGATCGCTCAGCCCCCACGCCGACGATCAGCCCCAGCCGCGGGGTGACCGCAAGATCCTCGCGCGCACGTACGCCGATATTGTCGACCGTGCCGATCACGATCTGGGTCGGCGCCCCGAACCCGTCGCGACCCGCCGGCGTCTTGTTGAAGCTGAAGCTGCGGCTATCCAGATGATTGTAGAAGATCCCGACGAAGCCGGTCGCGGCCATCCCCGCCAGCCGGTGATCGGCGGTGACGTCGCTGGTGAGATTGTAGCTTTCGAAGCCGCCGCGGAACGGCGTCGCGCTGGTCGGCTGGTAGACGATGCGGCTGTCGAACGTCGCCTGCGTCCGCCAGGTAGCGGTCGGCGAGAAATCATGTTCGTAGCGCGCGCCGAGGATCGCGCGGCGATCGTCGCGGGCGAGATCGCCCTCCGTCGCGGTCTGCGCGATGCGCTGCCCGTTGCGACCATTGACGAACACCTGGATCGTCCCGCAGCCTGCCGCGGCGGTGGCAGCGCTGGCGCATCCTTGCTGATACGGGTTGGCCAGATACTGGTCGTAGGACAGCCGCGTCGACAGCCTGAACTCGCCCGCATTGTAGATCAGCTTGGCAGCGACCCGATCGTTCGCGCCGAGGGATGCGGTGGCGAGCGCGTTGATCGTGGCGGTGCGATAGTCGCTATGCCCGGTCGCGCCGACCCCGCCGACCAGGCTGCCGAAGACGCTGTAATCGAGCGTGTCGTTGCCGTGGCCGAGCGTCGCATAGACGTTGCCATAGCCGTCGCCTCCGACGTCGGTGCCGACATCGAGCCCGTCGATATCGCGCCCGCGCCGCGTGCGGAAATTGACCGCTCCGCCTAGCGCGTAATTGCCGTAGCGCGCCGACGATGGCCCGCGCACCACCTCGATCGCGCCATAGGCATGCGGATCGGCAAGGTCGAACCGCGCCAGGCCATCCGGCTGGGTGACCGGAAAGTCGTCCTCGAAGACCTGGATGTTGCGCGCGCCAAAGCTGTTCCGCGCGTTGGATCCGCGGATCGACAGCCCGACATCGCGCGGGCCATTGCCCTGGATGACCGCGACGCCCGGCGACAGCTTGACCAGATCGGCGATCGTCGTGGCGGGGACTCCGCGGATTGCCGATTCATCGATCGTGGTGGCGGTCTGCCCTGCGGCCTGCGCGGTGGGCGACAGCGAGCGAGCGGTAACGACGATGTCGCCGGCGCGCGGATCGGCTGCGCGGCTTCCGGTCTGGGCGAGCGCCGCGGACGGCAAGAGAGCGATGACGGCCGCAGCCGTCCTGATAGGTGATGAGATCATGGAGTCCTGCGCACGAGATCGCGGCGGCGGCGTGCGCCGTGCCGCGATCATGAAGCCCTGGACACCCGCAGGCGCCGGCGGTGGTCAGGCAGGCAGGGGAGGGGCGCGGAGTGGTGGACGCAGACGGGAAGTCGGGCGCGGTGCCGGACGATGCGTGCCGCGTATCGCCACCGCCGCCACGAACGCGAGCGCGACCGCAAGCAGCACCGCATCGACCGCGGCGAGCACCGGCGCCGCAAGCCCGGCGAACGCGCAGGGCAGTTCGGCCTTCGACGCAGGCATGCGCTCGCTGTGGTCGTCGGCGGGCGCGGCCATCGCGTGGTGTGCCATTGCCATCGGAGCAGGCGCTGGCGCGTTTACGGCGGCACCCGGGCAGAGCTGGAGCGTGATGCCACCGGCGCCGTTCACCGGCATGTACCCGTTCGGCACCAGCATCTTCATCGCCAGCGCAGCCGCGACCAGCAACGCCGCCAAGGCTGGATGAAGCCGGAACAGGGCGCGCAGCGTGGACACCGCGCGGGCTTAGCCGCCGGCCCTCGTCCGGGCAATGACGATCGGTAGCGTGCGAATCATCTTGCGATCGAAACCTGGATGATCAGCGGCTGCATGGTTACTGCGACCGGGCGTACCCTCAAAACACCCGACCACCGATGCAAAGATGAAGCGTACTGGTTAACGCCATGATTTCATCTAAGCTTGGAACAGATTGCGATTAACAGGTGGTTCATTACCTGTTTATTCGGCGGGCCGGATCAGCCATAAGAATAGCGACGGTGCAGTAATGCATCGAACCAGATTTCTACAGGGGTTCATCCATGAAGACGCTTACCAACTTGTTCGCTGCCGCCGCCCTGATGACCTTGGCCGCACCGGCAGTCGCCGCGCCGATCGTCAGCCTGCCGGGCGGCTCCGTGCTTACGATGGGTGCGTTCCAGAAGACCAACGGACCGACCAGTGTCGCACCAGGCGTGACCTTCACCGCGACCAACGACGGCTATGTCGGCTACGAAGGTGCCTGGGGCTTCGAGAAGCATGACACGTGGGAGGGCGCGCCGCTGCTCGGCCTCAACAGCGCTTCCGGATCGTTCACGCTGAACTTCGACACCGCGATCACCGGCTTCCTTGCCGAGGTGAACTGGGCGGGTAACTTGTACGACGACGCGTCGATCACCGCATTCGACATGGCCGGCAACGAGCTCGAGCGGATCGCGCTGACCGAGCACAGCATGGACCTAGAGGAGCCCGGCTTTTTCGGCTTCGCCAACACCGCGGCCCCGATCAAGAGCATTCGCTTCAGCAACTCCTATATCGCCATCCGCAACCTGGCGATCGTGCCCACCGCCGCGGTTCCGGAACCCGCCACCTGGGCGATGATGCTGCTCGGCTTCGGCATGATGGGCGCCACGCTGCGCTATCGCCGCAAGTCCACCAAGGTCTCGTTCGCTTGACTTGAACTCCCTCGCGAACGGGCGGAGCCGTCGGCCGAAAGG
>NZ_DASVTL010000019.1:0-2150 GCF_036387595.1 Sphingomonas sp. | reverse complement strand
AGCCCGGTCACCCGCACGAAGGCGGGTGAGAAGAGTTCGACCAGCGGCACCTTGGCCGCTTTCGGCTCGGGCGCGGGCAGGGCATCGACCGGCAGATGCCCCATTCGCGCCAGCATGGCGTTGATCCGCGCCAGCGCGCCCGGCGGACGCCGGTGCATCAGGAACGCGATCGATTCGGGCGCGCGCCACAGAACCAGCGGAATGAAGCACAACGTCACGATCCCGCCGAACACAAACACCGCCTGCCAGTCGTAGCGCGCGAGCAGAACCGCCGAGATCGACCCGCCGATCACGCTGCCGACGGGATAGCCGGCCGCCATCAGCACGACGCAAAGCGCCCGGCGACGGCTATTGGCGGCTTCGGCGACGGCCGCGTTGGTCGCCGCCAGCATGCCGCCGATGCCAAGCCCGGTCAGCACGCGCCACAATGACAGGGTCGTCACGTCACCCGCGGTCGAGGCCCCCAGCATCCCGCCGGCCATCACGGTCAGACATCCCAGGATGGTCGCGCGCCGCCCGATGCGATCCGCGACGCCGCCCAGCACCAGCGATCCGATCGCCATGCCGATCAATTCCATCGACAACACGAAGCCGAGCGCCGCGCGATCGATCCCCCAGGCGGCGGCGATCCCCGGAGACGCGAAACTGATCGACAGCACGTCGAATCCATCGAGCGCGTTGAGGCCGATCATCGTCGCGACGATCCCCCATTGAAAGCGCGACATGGGCGCCGCATCGACGATCGAGCGCGGGTCTGTGGCGGTCATGTCGCTCCCAACAGTCACTTGCGGCGCCGTCTAGCGCCGGGGCGCTAGAATTTGTAGCTCGCGCTGACGCCCCATTCGCGCGGGCGACCATAGCTGCCCTCGGCAAGACCGAACGCGCCCGAGATGTTGCCCGATACCAGATAGAGCGAATCGGTCAGGTTGGTGCCGAACACCGCCACCGTGATCGCGCGGCTCGGCAAGGTGTAGCTCAGTCGCGCATTGAGCAGGCCGTAACCTGGTTCGGTGATGATCGGCGTATTGGCGACATCCTGGAAGATGCGGCTGTACATCGTATAGTCCAGGCGGAACGCCGCCTCGCTGCCGCCGTCGAACTCGTGGCTGAGATCAAGGCCCGCGGTGACGGTCCACTCGGGCGCCTTGACGAAGCGGCTGCCCAGCGTGATCGGCAGGATCTGCGTCGGCCCCAACCCCTCGCCGACCGAGGTGTATTTGGCGTCGAGATAGCCCAGGCCCGCGTTGACGCTGATCCAGCGTGCCGGGCGCATCACCGTCTCGAACTCGATGCCGTTGATCTCGCCCGACGCGGCGTTGGCGACGAAGTTGGTCGGCGTCTGGTTCACCGTCAGCTGGATGTCCTTGTAAATAGAGTGGAACGCCGCGAGATTGGTCGTCAGCTGCCCGTCGAGCCACTGCGCCTTGATGCCCGCCTCGTAGGTGGTGAGCTCCTCGGGGGCGTATTGGGTCACCTCCTCGGCGTTCGCGAGCGGACGCCCGTTGAACCCGCCCTGCTTGAAGCCGACGGAATATGACCCGTAGAGCAGCACATCGTCGGCGGCCTTGTAGCTGATCCCGAGCCGCGGCGTGAACTTGTTGAAGGTCGCCTCCTTCGTCACATTGACGAACTCGACAAGGTCGCGCTGACGCACGTTGATCGAGGTGAACACCTTGTTATCGCTGGTATAGCGCGCACCCACGGTCAGGCTCAGCCGTGGCAGAATCTCGAAATCGATCTGGCCGTAGGCGGCAAGGCTGCGATTGTCGGTATAGTTCTGGACGAACACCGCCGGCGTGAACGGCCCCGCGGTTGCGAGCGGGGGCTGCAGCCCGACCGCGATGTCGGCGGTGGCGATGTCGGACGCCTTCTCCTTGAAGTAGAACGCGCCGATCACGTAGCTCAACCGGTCGTCCAGGATCTTGCCGGTCACCTGAAGCTCCTGGCTGAACTGCCATTGCTTGTCGCGGTTGGTGGTCTGGCGGAACAGGAAGGGCGACGCGTCACCGTCGCGCGTGAAATACGCCTTCATGTCGCGATAGGCGGTGATCGACTTCAGCGTGGCGCTGCCGATTTCATAGGCGATGACGCCCTGGACGCCCCACAGATCGAGATCATTGTCGTTCGGGCCTGTCGCGAAGGTTTCGAAC
>NZ_DASVTL010000018.1:0-2299 GCF_036387595.1 Sphingomonas sp. | reverse complement strand
GATCGTGACGTCGTTGCCGATCTCGGCAGTCTCACCGATCACCACGAAGCCGTGGTCGATGAAGAAGTTGCGCCCGATCGTCGCGCCCGGATGAATGTCGATCGCGGTCGTCATCCGCGACAGGTGATTGACCAGCCGCGCCAGGAAGAACAGCCGCGCCGTGTACAGGCGGTGCGCCACCCGGTGCCAGGCGAGCGCCCATACGCCCGGATAGGTCAGCACCTCGAGCCGGGAATGCGGGGCCGGATCGCGCGCGCGGATCGAATCGAGATAGGCAGTCAAACGATTCGCCATCGGCGGTCCCCTACGCGCAAGTGCGGGATTTAGTCCTTAGACGGGCGGATTACTAGAAGCGGGCCTCGCATGACCGCGACCGAGTAAAGTCTATCTTTGTTGTCGGATTTGCTCGGGTGCGCCACATCGACACGGTCACCGGGAGATCGACTTGGACGCGCTGAGCAATTTCGACTTTTCCGCCCTGCTGCCGTTCATCGCGGTGGGCTTCGCGGCGCAAGTCGTCGATGGTGCGCTCGGCATGGCGTTCGGGGTGATCTCGAACACTATGCTGCTGTGGATCGGGGTGCCGCCGGCCGCGGCGTCCGCCGGCGTGCACACCGTCGAGACCTTCACCACCGCCGTGTCGGGGATCAGCCATGCGCTTCACCGCAACGTCAACTGGACGCTGTTCCTGCGGCTGATGATCCCGGGCGTGATCGGCGGCGTTTGCGGTGCGTATCTGCTGTCGAACATCGACGCCGCGGTCGCGAAGCCGTTCATCCTCGCCTACCTCGCGGCGATCGGCGTCTACCTGCTGTGGCGGTCCCTGCGCTACCCGCCGACGATCCGCGAGCCCAAGATCGTCGAGCCGTTGGGGCTGATCGGCGGCTTCCTCGACGCGGCCGGCGGCGGCGGCTGGGGACCGGTGGTCACGTCGAACCTGCTGGTTCAGGGCGCATCGCCGCGGACCACCATCGGCACCGTCAATACCGCCGAGTTCTTCCTCACGCTCACCATCTCGATCACCTTCATCACGCAGCTCGGCTGGGCGGCGTTCACGATCGCGACGGTCGGCCTGTTGATCGGCGGCACGATCGCCGCCCCGGTCGGGGCGATCCTCGCGAAACGCATCGCGCCCAAGCGGCTGATGTTCCTGGTCGGCATCATCCTGACGATCACCAGCCTGTTCGGCCTGTGGAATGCGGTGATGCGCCACCACGCTGGATGATCTAGGGACCGGCCCCATGGCCGCGACCTACCTGCCCACCCTGAAACAGCTCCAGTATCTGATCGCGCTCCGCGACCATGGCCATTTCGGGCGTGCCGCGGAGGCATGCTTCGTGACCCAGTCCACGCTCTCGGCAGGTCTGCGCGAGCTGGAGACGCTGATCGGGGTGACGTTGGTCGAACGTACACGCCGCGTGGTCCGCTTCACCCCGCTCGGGGAGGCGATGACCGACAAGGCGCGCCGCGTGCTGCGCGAGGCGGAGGAGCTGGGCGACATGGCGCGTGCAGCCGGACGGCCGCTGTCGGGGGACATGCGGATGAGCGTCATTCCGACGATCGCGCCGTTCATGCTGCCGCGGATCCTGCCCCGCCTGCGTGCCGACTATCCCGACCTCAAACTCTACCTGCGCGAGGAATCCAGCGGCCCCGCCTGCGAAGGGCTGCACAACGGCCGCACCGATTGCGTGCTGCTCGCCCTGCCGTTCGCGTGCGGCGAGGTCGCGAGCCAGGCGCTGTTCGACGACCGTCTGTACGTCGCCTACCAGCCCCCCGACATGCCGAGCGCACCGCCGATGATCCCCGCGGCCCTGATCGACGAGACCAGGCTGTTGCTGCTCGAGGACGGGCATTGCCTGAAGGATCACGCGCTGTCGGCGTGCAATCGGCCCGAATTGCGTGCCGAGGCGACGATGCTTGGCACGTCGCTGCACACCATCGTGCAGATGGTCGATAACGGTCTCGGCGTGACGATGCTGCCGGAAATGGCGCTGAAGGGCGGGATTCTCGACCATACCAACGTCATCGCACGGCCGCTCGATGCGCCCAACGCGATGCGCCATATCGCGCTGGTGTGGCGCCGTGCCTCCCCGCGCGAACGCGACTTCCAGCTCCTCGCCGACATCCTGGCGGAAGCGCGCCTGCCCTGACGTGAGAAGGCAAACGCAACTATCGCGGTGTCGCCCCGTACCTGCATTGCCCAGGCGCAAAGACGCCGGCAGTCAATGGAGATTTGCGATGATGTCGACCAAGCACCTTCTTGCCGTTACCACTGCGATGGCGCTCGCGGCCTGCACGA
>NZ_DASVTL010000017.1:0-1849 GCF_036387595.1 Sphingomonas sp. | reverse complement strand
CAGTGCCGCGTTCAGATGCGCGCCGAACACGATGCCCAGGCCGATCAGGTAGAAGAACAACAGCATGACGACGACGCCGGCAAGGCTGCCATAGGTGAGGTCGTAGCCGCCGAGCTGCGCGAGCACGACCGGCAGCAGCGCCGTCATGCTCACCCACCACAATGTGGTGAACAGCGCGCCGGGCCATTTGCGGCTGTCGCTATGCCGGTATTTCGACGGCGTCACCGAATAGAACAACATGTAGAGCGCGCCGAACATCACCAGCCCGGGGACGATGCGCGAGATGCCGATCCAGCTCGCGGCATTCTCGGCGAAGGGCAGCAGCCGGTACACGAACTGTTCCGCCGCGGTGAGGATGCCCTGGACCAGGAACGAGATCAGCGCGAGGATCACCGATGCGACGATCGCGAGGCTCAGCCGCAGCCGCGCGCGCCACAAGGTTTGCGAACTCTTGGTGCCATAGGCGCGGCGGAAGATGTCGCGGATCGTCTCGACGAAGCTGCCGACCGTCCACAGCCCGACCAGCCCGCCCAGCCACAACAGCGATCCGGTGCGTGCGGCGAGCACGTCGCTCAGCGGTTTGCGCAGCAGATCGGACACGTCGGGCGGCAGCACCTGCAGGAAGGAAGCGACGGTGCGCTGGGTCTCCGCGCTCTGCCCGACCATCGACAGCACCCAGGCGGCGGTAATGAAGAACGGGAACAGCGTCATCAGCGCGAGATAGGCGAGGTTGCCCGCGTGGATGAAGCCGTCGTTATAGACGCCCAGCGCCGACCTCTTGAGGATCTCGAACGCGTAGCTGCCGGGCCGTACCTTGGCGAGTTCCTTGTCGAACCGCCGACGCGCAGCACCGTGGTGCTTGCCCCGGTCTTCAGGCGTCAGGGCTGGAACATCGGTCACAGGGGCTCAGACGCCCATCGACGCCCGCGGGTTCCCGCTCGCCTCCCAGGCGTCGGCGAACGCCGCCAGCGCCGCGTCCTCTGCGGGGATGTCGATCATCAGCGTCACCAGCTGGTCGCCGCGACCGCCGGCCTTCTTGTGAAAGCCTTTGCCCTTCAGTCGCAGCGTCTTGCCCGACGTCGTGCCCTTGGGGATCGTCAGCATCACAGGCTTGTCGACGGTCGGTGCGCGCACCGATCCGCCGAGCACGGCTTCCTTCAGCGAGATCGGCAGGTCGACGCGCACGTCGTCGCCGTCGCGGGTGAAGTAGCGATGCGGCTGGACCTCGATCGTCACCAGCGCGTCACCGGCGCCGCCCGGGCCCGGCTCGCCCTTGCCGGTGAGTTTCATCTGGGTGCCGGTCTCGACCCCGGCGGGGAGCTTCAGGTCGATGGTCTTGCCGTCGCCGAGCGTCACCCGCTGCGGGCTGAGCGTCGCGGCGTCCACGAACGGCACCTGCAGCGTGTAGTTGATCGTCGCGCCCTTGGCCGGGGGCCGGCGACCGAAGCCGCTGGTGAAACCGCCGCCGCCGGCGCCGCTCCGCCCGCCGAACAGGCCTTCGAAGATGTCGCCCATCTCGGCGCTGTCGCCGCCGAATTCAAAGCCGCCGCGTTGCGCGCCCGCCGCACCCGGCCGCTGGCCGCCATAGCCGAACGGCGCTGCGGGATTGCCGTCGCCGTCGATCTCGCCACGGTCGAACCGCGCGCGTTTGTCCTTGTCGCTCAGCAGGTCGTACGCGTTGGTGACCTGGCTGAAGCGCTCGGCGGCTTTGGGATTGTCCTTGTTGCGATCGGGGTGCAGCTCCTTGGCGAGCTTGCGATACGCCTTCTTGATGTCGGCATCCGCCGCGCCGCGTGCCACGCCCAAAATCTGATACGGATCGGCCATCATTTCCCCATCGGTGTGTTAC
>NZ_DASVTL010000016.1:0-1687 GCF_036387595.1 Sphingomonas sp. | reverse complement strand
AGGATCGGCCGCTCCGCCGCGGCGAGCATGTCGACCAGTTCCTCGATCTGGCTGCGATCGGCCTTCAGCGCGGGGCGATAGGTCTTGTGCTGGATCGGGCCCGGCTTGGCGTAGCGCGCGGTGGCGACCTGCACGTCCTTGGGGATGTCGACGACGACGGGGCCGGGCCGGCCGCTGGTGGCGATATGGAACGCCTCGTGGATCACCGCGCCCAGCTTGGCGGGGTCCTTCACGAGGTAGTTGTGCTTGGTGCAGTGGCGCGTGATGCCGATCGTGTCGGCCTCCTGGAACGCGTCGGTCCCGATCAGCGCGGTCGGCACCTGACCGGTGATCACCACCATCGGGATCGAATCCATCAGCGCGTCGGTGATCCCGGTGACAGCGTTCGTGGCGCCGGGGCCGGAGGTGACCAGCACCACGCCGGGCTTGCCAGTCGAGCGCGCATAGCCCTCCGCCGCATGGGTCGCCGCCTGTTCGTGGCGAACCAGCACGTGCTTGATCCGCTTCGACCGGAACATCGCGTCGTAGATCGGCAGCACCGCGCCACCGGGATAGCCGAAGACGATCTCGACACCGAGATCGCACAGTGCCTCGACGAGGATGTCGGCTCCACTTTGCTCGGTCATATCGATCACCTTGGCCTTGGTTGGAATTGTGCAGTGCGGCTAGCTTCCCAATCAGGTCACGTCAACCCGCATCATAACAACAATGTTTCTATCGAGAGCATTGCAGAGTTAGATTCTGTCGTACGAAGCCAGTTTTGTGGAGATTGATTGCGAAACCAGGTATATTGCCGCTTGGCATAACGACGTGTTTCGAGCTGCAGACGCGACAGTACAGCTGCAGCATCCAGCCCGCCAGTTAGTAGCTCTACTAGGGGTGCAACCCCGATCGCGCGGCGCACTGGCGCCTCGGCCGGAATATCATGACGCGCGGTGAGGGCCGCCACCTCGTCGGCGGCGCCCGCTTCGATCATCTCCCCGCAGCGACGGTCGATCCGCGCCATCAACAGCTCGCGCGGCGGCAGGAGGATGGCGGCGGCCAGATCTACGGCGTCGCCGATGCCGCCGGCCCGCTCCAGCTGCCATACGGCAAGCGGGCGACCGGTCGCGCGGACGACTTCCAGCGCACGGGCAACACGGGTGGTGTCCGCAGGAGCGAGGCGCGCGGCCGCCCCGGAATCCTCGAGGGCGAGCAGCGCATGCGCCTCCGCCACCGGCAGCGCGCGCACCGCCTCGCGGATCGCCGGATCGATCGGCGGGACCGGCGCGATGCCGTCGATCAGGGTGCGCAGGTAGAGGCCGGTGCCGCCGACGAGCACGGGCAGCAAGCCAGCCGCATGGGCGGCGTCGATCTCCTGGCGGGCCTCCGCGGCCCAGCGTGCGGCGGAATAGCCGGAGTCGGCGCCGTCGACATGACCGAACAGGCGATGCGGTACGCGCGCCTCGTCGGCCGGCGATGGTCGTGCGCTGAGAATGCGCAGGTCGGCATAGACCTGGCTGGCATCAGCATTGATGACGACGCCCCGGTGACGATCGGCGATATCGATCGCGAGCGCCGACTTGCCGCTGGCGGTCGGCCCTGCGATGAGCGCCACCTTCGGCTTGGAGTTTGCGATGTTCACGGCGACGCTCATAGCAGCGCAAAGCATGGCTGCGGGGGAGATTTCCGCGGCGGCCGATCGGCT
>NZ_DASVTL010000015.1:0-7422 GCF_036387595.1 Sphingomonas sp. | reverse complement strand
GAAATCGATGATCGGGAAGCCGATCATCGAGCCGCCTTCCGCCGTCTCGCGCATGCCCTTCTCGACCGAGGGGATATATTCCTTGGGAATATTGCCGCCCTTGATCTCGTCGAAGAACTGGTAGCCCGAGCCACGCTCGCCAGGAACGACCGTCACCTTCACGCGGCCGAACTGGCCGGAGCCGCCCGACTGCTTCTTGTGGGTGTAGTCGATGTCGACCTTCTTGCCGAGATATTCGCGGTACGCCACCTGCGGTGCACCGACGTTGGCCTCGACCTTGAACTCGCGCTTCATGCGGTCGACCAGGATCTCGAGATGGAGCTCGCCCATTCCCTTGATGATGGTCTGGCCCGATTCGGCATCCGACGACACGCGGAACGACGGATCTTCGCGAGCGAGACGGTTGAGCGCGACGCCCATCTTCTCCTGGTCGGCCTTGGTCTTCGGTTCCACCGACAGCTCGATCACCGGCTCGGGGAATTCCATCCGCTCGAGGATGATCGGCGACTGCTGCGAACACAGCGTGTCACCCGTCGTGGTGTCCTTCAGCCCCGCGAGTGCGACGATGTCGCCCGCGAATGCCTCCTGGATATCCTCACGGCTGTTCGCATGCATCAGCAGCATGCGACCGACCTTTTCCTTCTTGTCCTTTACCGAATTGAGCACGACCGACGCGGTGTCGAGCTTGCCCGAATAGATGCGGGCGAAGGTCAGTGTGCCGACGAACGGATCGTTCATGATCTTGAACGCCAGCGCCGACATCGGCGCATCGTCGCGCGGCGGGCGCGAGTCGGTGGTCTCGCCGTCGAGCTTCAGGCCCTCGACGTCCTTGATGTCCAGCGGCGACGGCAAATAGTCGACGACACCGTCGAGCAGCGGCTGCACGCCCTTGTTCTTGAACGCCGACCCGCACAGGACGGGAACGAACGAGAAGTTCAGCGTACCCTTGCGGATCAGCGCCTTCAGTTCGGCCGTGGTCGGCTCGGTGCCTTCCAGATACGCCTCCATCAGCGCATCGTCCTGCTCCACCGCCATCTCGATCAGCTCGCTGCGCGCAGTCGCTGCGGCATCGGCCATCTCGGCAGGGATGTCCTGATATTCGAACTTCGCGCCGAGCGACTCTTCGAGCCAGATGATCGCGCGATTCTCGACCAGGTCGACCAGGCCCTTGAACCCGCCCTCGATACCGATCGGCAGATACAGCACCGCCGGCCGCGCGCCAAGGCGGTCCTTGATCATAGACACGCAGCGCTCGAAGCTCGCACCGGTACGATCGAGCTTGTTGACGAAGCACATCCGCGGGACGTGATATTTCTCGGCCTGGCGCCACACGGTCTCGGACTGCGGCTCGACGCCGGCAACGCCGTCGAAGCAGGCGACCGCCCCATCGAGCACGCGCAGCGAACGCTCGACTTCGATCGTGAAGTCGACGTGGCCGGGCGTATCGATGATGTTGATCCGGTGATCGTTCCAGAAGCACGTCGTCGCAGCCGACGTGATCGTGATCCCGCGCTCCTGCTCCTGCTCCATCCAATCCATCGTCGCGGTGCCTTCATGCACTTCGCCGATCTTGTAGGACTTGCCGGTGTAATAGAGGATGCGCTCGGTCGTCGTCGTCTTGCCGGCGTCGATATGCGCCATGATGCCGATGTTGCGATACTTTTCGAGCGGATGGCTGCGGGCCATGACGGTGGTCCTTCGGACTAGAGATCGATGTTGGTGTAACAGCCCTTAAGGGGCGAGATATTTCAGAAGCGCAAGCGCAGCAGCCAGCAACGCGGCACCGCCTATCAGCGCCTGAACGACGATCGCCCAAGGGGACAACATTTTGTCCCGCTCAAGCTTGTATTGCTCGGCCAGTAGCTTGTAGCGTTCCGCCGACAGCTTCGCTTCCTCAGCCGTCAGCTTGTTCGCCTCCGCCCGCAGCTTGCGGGATTCCGCCTCGAGCCGCGCCGATTGACGGTTCAGTTCATCAATGGACGGTTCGGGTGCAGTCGCCATCGCCGTGTCTCCTACACCCGATATAACGCCTTACCAGCGATAATGCGAGAAGGCGCGGTTGGCTTCGGCCATGCGGTGGGTGTCTTCGCGCTTCTTCACCGCGTTGCCGCGGTTGTTGGCGGCGTCCATCAGTTCGCCCGACAGCCGCGCGGCCATCGTGTTCTCCGAGCGCGAGCGCGCCGCGGTGATGAGCCAGCGGATCGCGAGCGCCTGGGCACGCTCGGGGCGAACCTCGACCGGCACCTGATAGGTTGCACCACCGACGCGGCGCGAACGCACTTCGATGCCCGGCTTGATGTTGGTCAGCGCATCGTGGAACACGCCCAGCGGATCGCGCTTGGCGCGGCTCTCGACGGTCTCCATCGCGCCGTAGACGATCAGCTCGGCGACGGACTTCTTGCCGTCGTACATGACGGAATTCATGAACTTGGAGAGCACCTCATCCCCGTATTTGGGATCGGGAAGGATGATGCGCTTTTCGGGGCGGCGACGACGTGCCATTTCAAATTCCTTCTAAACTTCAGCCTGGTGACGACACAGAGCCGCCGGCTTACTTCGGACGCTTGGCGCCGTACTTGGAGCGGCTCTGGCGGCGATCCTTGACGCCCTGCGTATCGAGAACGCCGCGCAGGACGTGATAGCGGACGCCGGGAAGGTCGCGCACGCGGCCGCCACGGATCAGGACCACCGAATGCTCCTGGAGGTTGTGCCCCTCGCCCGGAATGTAGCTAATGACTTCGCGCTGGTTGGTCAGGCGGACCTTGGCCACCTTGCGCAATGCCGAGTTCGGCTTCTTCGGGGTCGTGGTGTACACTCGGGTGCACACGCCGCGCTTCTGCGGGTTGGCTTCCATCGCAGGCACCTTGGACTTGGCCTTCTGCGGGTCGCGGCCCTTTCGGACCAGCTGGTTGATCGTCGGCATTGAAGCCTTCACCTTTCAAATGGTTACTTTGCTGGAGCCGTGCGGCGCCCCTGCGAAGCCTCGAGACTCCGCGAATACAGAAAAGGACCACCGGTGCAGCATCTCGCCGCCCCTTGGCCCTGGAATGCATCCAGCAATGTTCAATCGGCCGGCAGGATCGAAACCCGACCGGACGGGCGCGCTCATACGCCCCGACTCGCTCGCGGTCAACGGTGTGCGGTGCGGACGCGTATTCGGCCTTGTCTCGCGCCGGCCGCGACGGTAACGGGAGCGCCGATAGGGGTATAGCTCAGCTGGTTAGAGCGTCGGTCTCCAAAACCGAAGGCCCTCGGTTCGAATCCGAGTACCCCTGCCATGCGGCTGCGGAATGCCCTGCGGCTATTCACCGATGAACCGCCCCGGCCGCCGCTCCGCCACCGCGCGCACCCCTTCGGCAAAGTCCGCCGTCCGCTGCAACCAAGCCTGTTCCGCCAGTTCGTGGTCGGTCTGCGCCAGCACCAGGGCGTGCAGGTCGCCGCGCATCGTCGCGCGCGTGGACCGCACCGCAAGCGGCGCACCCGCGGCGATCTCCTGCGCCAGCGCCAGTGCCACAGAATCGAGAGCCTCGGCCTCGACCAGCTGGTCGACCAGCCCCCAACGCTCGGCCTCCTCACCCCTGATCCGCCGCGCGGTCAGCGCCATCAGCAGCGCACGCTGGCGCCCGACAATGCGTTCGAGCACCGCGGAGATGCCGAACCCGGGATGGAATCCGATCTGCACGAAATTCGCCACGAACCGCGCCTGCGCGCTTGCGACGCGAAAATCCGCGACCAGCGCCAACCCCAGCCCCGCGCCCACCGCGCTGCCCTGAATCGCCGCGACCACGGGCGTCTGAACCGCGAACAAGGCTGCCGCGGCGATGTAGAAGGGATTGCGCGCACCCTCCGGCTGCGGCGCGGCGACGGGGTTCGCGTTGACCAGGTCGGCACCCGCACAGAACACCCTCCCCTCCGAACGCAATACGATCGCGCGCACGCCGGGGTCCGCATCGGCGGCGGCGAAGGCCACGCCGATCCCCTCGATCAGCGCCAGGTCCGCGAAATTATGTGGCGGGTTCGCAAATGTGATGATGGCGACATGGCCGTCGCGGCGGGTTTCCACGGTCATCGCTCTCCTGTACCGCGGTGCGGGGGCCGCGGTCCACGGCCAAGGAGAGGCGATCATGCGCTGGATGATGATGGCGGCGGCGCTTGCGGCGAACGGCGCGGCGGCCGCGCAGACGCCGGTGACCGCGCCGGGTCAGAATCAACAGGCGGCGCAGCGCGCGGGCGACTATCCCTTCCAGCTGTTCGTGCCACTGGGCTATGACGTGGACACGCGTGTGCGCTGGCCGCTGATGATCTTCCTCCACGGATCGGGCGAGCGCGGCGCCGACCTGGCGCAGGTCACCAAATGGGGACCACCGCACGTCATCGCCGCGCACCCCGGCACGCCGATGCTCATCGTCTCGCCGCAGCTTGAGGCAGGTGGCGACTGGGACGTGGCGAAGCTCGATCGGCTGCTGGCCGACGTCCGCAAGCGTTACCGCATTGACGACACGCGCCTCTATCTGACCGGACTGTCGCTGGGCGGCATGGCGACGTGGCGCTGGGCGCTCGCGCGGCCTGGCCTGTTCGCCGCCATCGCGCCGGTGGCGGCCATGACGCCGACCCAGGACGCGTGCAGGCTGAAAGACCTGCCGGTCTGGGCCTTCCACGGCGATGACGACGGCGCAGTGCCGGTACGCGGCGATTTCGAGATGGTCGAGGCGATCCGTGCGTGCGGCGGATCGGTCAAGCCGCGGTTGACCGTCTATCCCGCGATGGATCATTTCTCCTGGGTGCCCGCCTATGACGATCCCGCCTTCTGGCGCTGGATCGGCGAACAGCGCCGCCCTTCCCCTGCTCGATAGAAGGATCGACCCATGCGTGAAGCCGCCATCGTCGCCACCGCCCGCACCGCCATCGGCAAGGCGTATCGCGGCGCGTTCAACGCCACCGAGGCGCCGGTGCTCGCCGGCCATGTGATGAACGCCGCGGTTCAGCGGGCGGGGATCGACCCGACCCGGATCGACGAGATCTTCTGGGGCGTCGGCAATCAATGGGGGACGCAAGGCGGCAATGCGGGCCGCATGGCGGTCTTCGCGGGCGCGCTGCCGCACTCGGTGCCCGCGTTCACGCTCGATCGCAAATGCGGCTCCGGGCTGACCGCGGTCGCCTTGGCGGCACGCTCGATCATCTGCGACGAGATCGACGTGGCGCTAGCCGGCGGGATGGAGTCGATAAGCTACACCGTCACCAAGGATGCACCGCGCTTCGTCAACGAAAGCGTCACCGCCAACGTGCCCGCCGCCTACATCCCGATGATCGAAACCGCTGAGATCGTCGCCCAGCGCTACGGCATCAGCCGCGAAGCGCAGGACGAATATGGCGCGCGCAGTCAGCAGCGGGCCGCCGAAGGCATCGCGAAGGGCGCCTTCGCCGAGGAGATCGTGGGCATCACCGTCGACAAGGCGATCCTCGACAAGGCTGGCACGCGCACCGGCACGCAGACGGTGACGATCACCCAGGATGAAGGCATCCGCCCCGGCACGACCGCGGAGGCGCTGCGCGGACTGAAGACCGTATGGCCGGGCGGCGATTTCAGCGGTCCCGGCACCAGCGTCACTGCGGGCAACGCCAGCCAGCTGTCGGACGGAGCCTCGTGCCAGCTGCTGATGGACCGCAAGACCGCGGAGGCCGAGGGCAAGGACATTCTCGGTATCTACCGCGGCTTCCAGGCGACGGGGTGCGCGCCCGACGAAATGGGCATCGGCCCGATCTTCGCCATTCCCAAGCTGCTCGACCGCGCCGGACTGTCGGTCTCCGACATCGGCCTGTGGGAACTGAACGAGGCGTTCGCGTCGCAATGCCTCTATTGTCGCGATCACCTCGGCATCGACCCCGAGAAGTATAACGTCAACGGCGGCGCGATCGCGGTGGGGCATCCGTTCGGAATGACCGGCAGCCGGCTTGTCGGCCACGCCCTGATCGAGGGACGCAAGCGCGGGGTGCGCTATGTCGTGGTGTCGATGTGCACCGCGGGCGGCATGGGCGCAGCGGGGTTGTTCGAGATCGTCTGACGGGCGCTGGCGCGTCGGCGCAGCGACGGCGCCGGTCGTGCACCGCACGAGCGCCCGGCACGGACGGAGGGCCGCCCCGCTGGACCCTTCCGACGGCGGCTTTGCCGTCGTCCCTCCAATCAAAGGAACAGCACATGGCCACCCTCATCACCGGCGCCTCCTCAGGCCTCGGCGAAGGTTTCGCGCGAGCGCTCGCAGCAGAAGGACACGACCTCATCCTCACCGCGCGGCGCAGCGACCGGCTCGAGTCGCTGGCCACAGAACTGCGCGCCGCCCACGGAGTCGCGGTGCACGTCCTCCCCGCCGACCTGGCGGACCCCGCCGCACCCGCTCGCCTGGTGTCCAACATCGCCGCGGCAGGACTAAGCGTCGACACGCTCATCAACAACGCAGGCTTCGGCGCACGCGGCAGCTTCGCCGAGATGGCGATCGAGGGCCAGCTCGGCCAGATCGACGTCAACTGCCGCGCGCTGGTGGCGCTCAGCCACGCCCTGCTACCGGGGATGATCGCGCGCGGGACTGGTGCCATCCTCAACATTGCCTCGACCGCCGCGTTTCAGCCGGGGCCGTGGATGGCGGTCTATTACGCCAGCAAGGCCTTCGTGCTGAGCTTTTCCGAGGCGCTGCACGAGGAAGTGGCGGCAAACGGCATCCGCGTCACCGCGCTCTGCCCCGGGCCGACCCGCACCGAATTCGCGCAGGTCGCGGATATGGGCGACAGCGAACTGTTCAAGCGCCTCGCCAGCGATCCCGCAGCAGTGATCCGCGACGGCCTGTCCGCGCTGAAAGCGAACCAGGCGGTGAAGATCTCGGGCTGGATGAACACCATAATGGCCGACTCCCTCCGCTTCACCCCCCGCGTCCTGGCCCGCCGCATTGCGGGCGCGCTGCAGAAGGCACGGGGGTGACCGGGTGGGGCCGCCGCGGTCTGCTCGCCGCAGTTATGACGCGGCGTTGCGACACCGGCAGACCCGCGCATGATCGTCGATGGTGGGTTTGGTGTGAGAACCGACCGGTTGTGACACAAGCGGAATGCGGACCTCAATCAGCCAATTGCAACGGCTCTACGAGCTAGGCTTGTCTTCAGGGTTCACCACCCAATAGCTTCTTCCACTGCCTGTTCGGTCGACAAACAGATGGTGATCTTTTCGGGCTATTGCGGTCATAGCAGCACGTGCGGCCTCACGGACGGACGCATCTTTGTCGTCCAGTGCCGCCTTTAGAGTCGGATGACATCAGGCTGACCCGTATCCGGAGTTGACGAGATATTTTCGGCATTCTGAGGCGGAGAATGTATCGAGGAGTGTGCCGACGCGGCGCCATGTCGCCTCGTGGGATCGCTCGGCTGCCTTTCGCATCA
>NZ_DASVTL010000014.1:0-1959 GCF_036387595.1 Sphingomonas sp. | reverse complement strand
TCTTCGTCATGGAACGGTCCTTGTTCATCATCGAACGGCAAGCGCGTGTCGCCGGAACAGAAGCTAGCGCAGCCGCAACGCCTTACGCACGGCGGCCCAGCTGACATATTTGAAGTTCTGGGTGGCGGGCGCATTGTCGCCGTCCTGAGCGACCATCAGGCCGCGCGGGTAAGCCGGCCCGAAGCTGCCCGGCACGAGGTCGATGCCGTCGGTCTCGCTGGTGGCATCGACGGCTCCACCGCCGATGCGGAAGCGGCCGGCATAGGTCACGCCCGGCAAGCGGTAGAGCGTATAGGCGTTGTCGCCCTGGCTTGAGACGACGAGGTAGCCGCCGGTGCGGCCCTCCGGCGCGAGCGCCAGTCCTTCGGCATCGGCCACCAGCGTAGTGCCATCGACGCGCGCGACCGCGGTGGCGGTGGTGGACGCCGCGGGATCGGCGGCGAAGCGCCACAACCCGACATCCTCCTCCGCGACATAGAGCAATCCCGTGCGGTCATCGGCCACGCAGCCCTCGGACTGGCTGGCGAGCTTCATCGAGCGGACGGTGCGCACCTGCGGCGCGGCGCCCGACCGATCGATCGCGATCTGGTCGATGCGCCCGTCCTTCAGCACGACGAAGCCGAATAATGCGCCGTCCCGCGGCCGGCTCCACAGGCACATGCCGTAAGCCTCGCCCGGACCCACGGGGAAACGACCCAGCGGACGCAGCTTCGCGGCCGCGGGATCGAGATCGAAGAGCGAGACGTGCGCCTGCGCCACATCGGCGCGGTCGCTGGCGACCACGGTGATGCGGCCACCGCTCTCGCGCAGGTCGACATTGTTGAGCCGCTGCGCTGGCGTGTAGCTGAGCCGCTTGCCCGCGAGGTCATAGACGTGAACCCCGGCCTGTTTGTCGGTGGCCACGATGAGGCTCTTGGCTGGCGAACGCCGGTTGCGCCAGATTGCCGGGTCGTCGGCCGCATCGTCGGCGCTGGCGACCGGTTCGGTCTCCGCGATCGTGGGAATGTCGGGCGCCGCCGTGATGCGATCGGCAGCGGGCGGACCCACCACCGTTGTCGCACCACAGCCGGACAACAATAATGCTGCGGCAAGAACCGGGCGCATCAGAAGCTGACCCGAACGCCGCCCGTGTAGCGCCGGCCGAACGTCTCATGTTCGATCGTGTACTGGCTGCTGCCGGCGTAACGGCGGCCGGGGCCGTTGAGCAGGTTGGCGAAATCGCCGTAGATCTCGACATTGGGGGTGATCGCGAAGCGGACGCTGGCGTCGAGTTCGTCATCCCGCGCCCAATAGGCGTCGCCGCCGTCGATGCCGCGATTGACGCCGTTGACGAGCCCGAACGCACCGATCGAATCTATCCAGGGCGAGCGGTTCTGGTAGGAGACGCGCGCCGAGAAGCCGTATTTCTCGTAATAGCCGATCAGATTATACACCCCGTCGGACGCGCCCGGGAGACGGATCTTGCGACCGTCCGGCGTCTCCGAGCGGCTCTTGTTGAGCGTCGCGTTGAGCTGCACGCCGAACCCGCCCATCCAGTCGGGCAAGCCCAGATCGGTCACGAACGGCTCCAGCTGCTGCTGGATCGCCGCCTCCAGTCCGTAGATGTAGCCGTCGCCGCCATTGGCGATCGTGGTATATTGATATTGCGAGCGATCCACCCCGTTGGTGTTGAGAATGGTGCTGTTGAAGGTGCTGGACGTGTCGAACAGGACGTCGCGCACGTCCTTGTAGAACACGCCCACCGACAGGAAGCCGCGCGGCATCGTGTAATATTCGACGTACAGATCGACGCCGCGTGCCTTTTCGGGCTTGGCTTCGGGGTTGCCGCCCGAGATCGTCAGATTGGCGTCGCTGAACGACAGATTGGGGCGAAGCTGATCGTAATCGGGGCGTGCCGCGCCGGTGTTGAACGACAGGCGCGTCTTCATCCGGTCGTTGACGTCCCAGTTGAAGTGGAGG
>NZ_DASVTL010000013.1:0-2441 GCF_036387595.1 Sphingomonas sp. | reverse complement strand
GACGTCACGCACCACCGCGATCGCGGGATCGTCGGGACGACGCGTCAGCCGAACCTGGACGCCGAGCCGGCCGGTCTCGGTGCCGGTGAGGTAGGACGCGGGGTAGTTTTCGACATCGGCTTCGGCGATCGCGAAGGCGGGACCGGCATCGCTTTGGCAGACCAGCGGCAGTTCGTAGAGGTTCTGCGGCCGGATCGCGGACGCCGCGACAGGGTCATATTCGCCCTCATGGCTGGTGCCGAAGGTGCCGAGGTTCAGCCCGTGACAGCCATAATCCGCAGGGAAGGCGAATTGCGTGAGTTCGTTGGCGATCCGCAGCTGCCCGACATTGGGCTGGCGCGGGATGCGGTAGCGGATCGCGATGCCGTCGTCGTAGGCGCGCACCACGACATCGAGCTTGCGTGCGAGCCCGTCGGGCTCGGCGAAATGCACCACCATCTCGCGAAAGCGATCGTCGACGCGCGACGCCTTGGCCGCGACGAGCGTATAGCGATCCTCGCCCGCGCGCCGATCGACCCGGCCCGCGACAAGGCCGTTCGACAGCTTGGCGTAGCGTTCGAATTCGATGCCGAGCGTCGACGGATCGAGCAGCGGCTTGCCCGCCACGGTAACCGCATAGGTCGGCTGGCCCTGGTCGTTGCGCGCGAGCGTCAATTCGATCCGGCCATCGGGCGAGGCGACGGTCTGCGCACCGGCGGCGGTTGCAACCGCGGTGGTGGCGAGGAACGCCGCGGCGAGCGCGCGCATCATTGTACGGTCACCGTGGCAGCGGCGACGTTCCAGCCGCGCAACGTGATGCGGGGGTTTACCGCCTTGGTGTTCGGGTAGCGGATCGTCACGGTGCGGGTGTCGCCGGGCAGCAGCGACACGTAGTTATCGGAGAAATATGCGGGCAAGACCTGGCTCCCATCGGCGTTCATCACGGTCATCTTGGCGGCGAGTGCGGCAATCGTGCCGGGGTTGCGTAGCGTGAGCCGGACCTCGGTCTCGTCGCCGACCTGGGTGCGCGCCGTCTCGGTCTGCAAGGTCACCGGGGCGAGCGCGTTCAGTGCGCGGTAGGCGGCATCGTCGCGCCCCTGCCAATAAAGGTTGGTCGATAGCAAACTGCCGTCGGCCGCGGTGGCGGTGAGCTTGACCAGCGCCATGCCGCCATCGGTGATACGCGGCAGATCGAGCGCGAAAGCAGCATTCTCGGCTTGCGCCTTCGCGGTGACGGTGGCGGAGCGTTCGGCGATGACGCGGTTGTCGAGCCCGACCGCCTTCGCAGCGACGGTGACGCCGGTCAGCGGCGCGAGGCCGTTGTTGACCAGGATGACCTTGCCGTCGGGCAGGTTCATCTGGACGTGGACCGGCTCGGACGCCTTCTTCACGCCGTAGAACGAGCTGTGGGTGTCGTAATCCGACGAGAAGATCTGCCATGCCGAAGACGGCCAAGCGGGCTGGGTCATCCAGAGCATGCGGCCGCTATTCTGCGTCCACAGCCCCGCATTCATGCCTTCGAAGATCGCGCGATACGACTCATACTGCATCATCTGCGCCTTGCGCTCGAAATCCTCAAGGCTGGTGCCGGGTCCGAAGCGACGATCGAGCGCATCCATATAGGTCTTCACCGCGCCGTTCCCGGTCTGGTGCCAGTCGTGATAGGCCCAAGTGTCGCTGATCGGCCAGCGATCCGGCTCGGGGATGGCGCGCTTCCACGCCTCGAGCGTCGGCAGCGAGGGCGTGCCGAGTTCGACCGAGAAGCCCCTGGCGTGTTCGGTGAAATATTCCGCCTGGTTGCGCCAATTATAGGGACCGGAGCCCTGGAGATTGATGCGGTTGGACGAGCCCATATAGATCCGCGTGCCGTCGAAGCGCGCGATGGCATCCTGCAGCCCTTCGTTGAGGATCGGCTGCGGCACGCCTTCGTTGCGGCCGAACCAGACGACGATCGACGGGTGGTTGCGGTAGCGCTTGATGGTGTCGACCGCGTTGGCGAGGAACAACTGCGGGTCCTGTGCCTCGATGTTGTAGTCCTGGGTCGATTCCCAGAAATCGTTGAGGATCATCAGGCCATATTCGTCGGCGAGTTCGTAGAAGCTCTCTTCGGTATTCTGGCCGACCCAGTTGCGGATGATGTTGAGGTGCGCATCCTTGTGGAGCCGGAAGAACGGTTCGAGGCGCGACCGTTCGGTGCGCTTCATGAAATCGTCCATGCCGATATTGCCGCCGCGCGCCGCGATCCGCACGCCGTTGACGCGAATCACCAGATACGGGCTGAGGCCGGGCGCGTCCTTGACCGGCATCACCGCCGGCGACTTCTCGGCGCCGGGATAGAGCGACGCCGCCCAGCCGTTGGCGACCTTGCGGATGCCGGTGTGCGACCCGTCGACGATGCGCTGGCCGAGCTGGCGCGCGCGCGACAGATCGATGCCGACCCGCTCCAGATCGCCCTGCTGGTC
>NZ_DASVTL010000012.1:0-1830 GCF_036387595.1 Sphingomonas sp. | reverse complement strand
GACGCGCTCGTCGCGGTGCTTGGCGCGATCGAGCGAGGCATAGGTCAGGTAATAGAGCGCGCCGCGCTTGTGCAGCCACGGTCCCTCCTCGAAATGCGGCGGCGTGATCTCGGTGATCGGACCGTCGATCTCGATCATGTTGGGCTTCAGCCGCGCGATATAGCATTGCCGGTTGCCCCACGCGATCCAGGTCGTGCCGTCGCTGTCGGTGAGCACCGTGGGGTCGATGTCCTCCCAGCTATGTGTGCCCTTGGGCGTCATCTCGTTGGTGATCAGCGCCGATCCCTTGGCGTCGACGAACGGCCCGGTCGGGCTGTCCGACACCGCCACCGCGATCGCCTTGCCCGGATGGGTGCCGTCATGCTCGACAGCGGCGTAGAACCAGTAGCGGCCGTTCTTGCGGATCGCCTGCGACGCCCACGCATCCTGCTTCGCCCATTTGAAGTCCGCGACCTTCATGATCGGCCCATGATCGGTCCAGGTCTTCATGTCCGTCGTCGAATAGACCAGCCATTCGCGCATGTTGAACATCTCGTCGCGCTGCGCCTCGTCATGCCCGACATAGAGGTAAAGCCGATCACCGACCACGAGAGGCGCGGGATCGGCGGTGAACTTGTCGCGGATGATCGGGTTCGCGCCTGGCTTGGCCTGTGCCTGCGCGACCCGCGCCTGCTGGCCCGGCGCGGCGCTGCCGAGCGTCAGCATGAGCGAGGCCAACCCGATCTTCGACCATGTACCCGACATGCACTCTCCCGCGTCCGCCGTTTTTCGTCGGCTGCACCATAGCCGTAAAAACCGGTACGCCAACGCATCAAGCCCGTCGGCCCGGCGCGCACGATGGCTTGACCGTCGCCGCGACCGGCCAATAGGGTCCGTGTCGACAAGAACGACGGCGCGGGCTCTCCGTGCGTGGCGGATGAGGATTGCATGATGCGGAAGCTCGGTTCGTTGGTCGCCCTGGCGGCCCTCTGCGCCACGCCGGCCCTGGCGGCGGGCGACCCGACCGTCGCGGTCGAGGGGGGCAAGCTGGCCGGCACGGTAGACGAGCGCGATGCCTCGGTCCGCAGCTTCCGCGGCATCCCCTTCGCCGCACCGCCGGTCGGCGATCTGCGCTGGCGGGAGCCGCAGCCGATCGCACCCTGGAGCGGCGTTCGCCCCGCCAAGAGCTTCGCCGCGCGGTGCATGCAGCTGCCGCTTTATTCCGACATGATGTTCCGCTCGCCCGGCGTGAGCGAGGATTGCCTCTACCTCAACGTCTGGACTCCCGCCGCGCTCGACCGGCCCGCACGGACCAAGCTGCCGGTGCTCGTCTATGTCTATGGCGGCGGGTTCCAGGCCGGCGACGGATCGGAAAAGCGTTACGACGGCGCCGCGCTGGCCAAGCGGGGGATCGTCGTGGTGACGATGAACTACCGGCTCGGTGTGTTCGGATCGATGGCGCATCCCGAACTCACCGCGCAGTCGCCGCACCGCGCGTCGGGCAATTACGGGCTGCTCGATCAGGCGGCGGCGATCGCCTGGGTCAAGCGCAACGTCGCTGCGTTCGGCGGCGATCCCGCGCGGATCACGATCGCGGGCGAATCCGCGGGCTCGATGTCGGTCAGCGCGCTGATGGCGTCACCGCTATCGCGCGGCAACATCGCGGGCGCGATCGGCGAAAGCGGCGCGGTGCTGCAGAGCAGGACGCCACCGACGCTGGCGCAGTCCGAAGCCATGGGAGCGGCGTTCGCGCAGCGCATCGGCGCACCCACGCTCGCCGCGCTGCGCGCGCTCCCCGCCGAACGACTGGTCGAGGAACAGCGCACCGCCAGGGATCTGCCGTCGAACGCC
>NZ_DASVTL010000011.1:0-1759 GCF_036387595.1 Sphingomonas sp. | reverse complement strand
ACGCGGCAAGGCTTTTTCGGCATTCGCGGCCGAAACCAGCACCGATGCGAGCACGATCGATCCCTGGCGCATGTCGTCGGCCTTCAGGTGATCGAACGTATCGACTCCGCTGTGATGCACCCGGCTGTCGTAATCGAGCGGATCCTGGATGAACTGAAAGCCGGGCACGCCGATCGCCTGCATGAACACGTGATCGGTGCCGCCGGTCGGCCGCAGCGCTACGGTGTTCGCGCCCATCGCGGCGAACGGCGCGAGCCATTCGCGGAAGATCGGCACCACCGCGGGATTGCGCTCCGCATAGAGCCCGCGCAGCTTGCCCGAGCCGTTGTCGATGTTGAAATAGGCGGCGAGGGCGCCATAGCCCGGCTGCGGCGTGACCGGCCACCGATTGGTCCAGCCGTAGAAGCGCTTCAGCCCCGTGTCGGCGGTGCCACCGGCGGCGCCGCGGGTCGCGAGATGTTTCTCGACATAGGCCATTGATCCGAGCAGCCCCTGTTCCTCGCCGGTCCACAGCGCGAAGCGGATCGTGCGTTTCGGCTTGATCCCGGTCGCGGCGATGATCCGCGCGGCTTCCATGATCATTGCGCTGCCCGCGCCGTTATCCGCAGCGCCGTCGCCCGCCACCCAGCTGTCGAGATGCGCACCCGCCATCACGTAACCTGCCTTCGCATCGGTGCCGGGGATTTCCGCAATGATGTTGTAGGCCTGCTCGTCGGTATCGTCGAACCGCACGTCGCTGACGATCTCCAGCGTCGGCGCGGTGCCCGATTTGGCCAGTCGGGCGAGGCGCAGATAATCCTCCTGCCCAATCTGCACCGCGGGCAGGGCGGCGGTCGCGCCGGTGCCGAACAGATAGCCCTCGCCGCTGACCAGGTTGCCGTCGCGATACGCCATCGTCGCCATCGCCACCGCGCCCTCCGCCTTCAGGAACGCGTCGAGTTTGGCCGCGAAATCGAGCCGCTTCAGCCGCCGATCGGCGGCATCGGGATCGTTCACCGGCTGCTGGAACTGGTCGAGCTTCGCCAGATCCTCGTTGGATAGCCGTTGGAACATCGGATCGGTCGATTCGCGCGCCGCGACCGGCAGCGTCGTCAGCACGATCTTGTCGCGCAGCTGCCCGCGCCACTTGTCGAAGTCACGCTCGCGCTTCATCGGCGCGACGACGATCGGGGCGGTGAGTGCGCCATTGGTCGGCGGCGTCCACGCAACGGGGATCGCGGTCAGTTGCACCGCGCGCGGGGTCAGCATCCGCACCGATGCACGCTCGATCGTCCACCCGCGCCCGAACGCGAAACCTTCCTTGTGGACGTTCTTCAGCCCCCATTCGGTGAACTTCGCCGCGGTCCAGCCTTCCGCCTTGCGCATCCCCGGCGAGTTGGTCAGCCGTGGGCCGATAACGTCCGTCAGGTGTTGCGCGGTGACCATCACCTGGCTGTGGTTGGTGCCCTCGTCGATGATCCGGTTGGCCGATGCTTTGTCCTGCGCACCCGCATGGTACGGCATGAGAGCGACCGCCGCAGTGGCGGCGAGCAGGAAATGGCGCATGGGACCCCCTTCGATACGATATCGACCGTGTTGCTACGGGCGCCGCCTACCGCGCGCAAGCAGTGCCGCGACACTGACCCGCGTTGACAGCCGCGTCCCGCTTCGCCATGGAGCCGCCTCGCTCTGAAAAGCGGCCCATCTGGACAGGTGGCCGAGTGGTTAAAGGCAGCAGACTGTAAATCTGCCCGTGCAAGCGTACGCTGGTTCGAATCCA
>NZ_DASVTL010000010.1:0-2710 GCF_036387595.1 Sphingomonas sp. | reverse complement strand
ACGGCGGCGATCGCCCCCAGTACCGCGCTGGCGCGCAGGCTCAGACCGGCACACAGTGGCAGCAGCGCCGTGACGCCGGCGGCGACCTGCGCGAACAGCGTCGCTCCGCCGTCCGCCAAAATCTGGGGCAGCAATTCGGCGGCAACGGTTCCCGCGACGACCGGGGCGACGCTCGCCGGGATTACCGACCCGACAATGGCGCCGGCTTCCGCGGCGATCGCGCGGATCGCAGGGACGATCGTCGAGACAACCGTCGTGACTATCGTGGGAACGGCCGGAACGATCGCCAGGACATCGCCCGCGATCGCCAGCGCGGCCAATGGGATCGCAATCGCGGCTATGCCGGCCGCAACGGTTACGGGAGCAGCTTCGGCGGCAATAGCTTCGGCGGCGGCAGCTTCGACCAGCGTCAGGGGTGGAACCGCGGCTGGCGCAACGACAACCGCTATGACTGGAACCGCTATCGCAGCGGCAACTCCAGCCTGTACCGCCTCCCGCGTTACTATGCGCCGAACGGCTGGGGCAACGGTTATCGCCGCTTCTCGGTCGGGATCACGCTGTCGTCGATCCTGTGGGACCAGAACTACTGGATCGACGATCCCTGGTCCTATCGTCTGCCTGAGGCATATGGTCCGTATCGCTGGGTCCGCTATTACGACGACGCGTTGCTCGTCGACATCGGCAGCGGCCAGGTCGTCGATACCGTTTACGACATCTTCTACTGATCGACCTTGCAGCAGGGCCCGGCATCGCCGCCGGGCCCTTGCCTTTGCATGGCACGCTTGCCACGTCGCTGACGATGTTCGCCCGCAAAGCCCCCGCCGCCAACGCGCCCGACAAGCAACGCGCCCGCATCGGCGCAGAGGTCGCCCGGCGACTCGAGGCCGATCCGCGCATCCGCCGCGCGGACACCGATTTTGCCCAGGTCTATCTGTACGACGCCTTCCTCGACGCGGCGCAATGCAAGCGCATGATCGCGCTGATCGACGCCGGCCGCCGCCCGTCCACCCTGCTGTCCGACCGCGCCGGCACCGGCTTTCGTACCAGCGAGAGCTGCGACCTGGAACGCTGGTCGCCGGAGGTCCGGCCGGTCGACGAATCCATCGCCCTCCTGCTGGGCATCGACCCCGATCACGGGGAGACCATCCAGGGCCAACGCTACGCGCCCGGCCAGCAATTTCGCACCCATCACGACTATTTCCACGAGGGCGAGAGCTACTGGGAGACGATGAAGAAGTCCGGCGGCCAGCGCACCTGGACCGCGATGATCTACCTCAACGACGTCAAGGAAGGCGGCGCGACCTGGTTCCCCCAGGCCGGCCTGCGCATCGCCCCCAAGCGCGGGCTGCTGCTCGCCTGGAACAACATGAAGCCGGACGGCAGCCCCAACGAGCGCACCATCCACGAAGGCACCGCGGTGGTCGCTGGCACGAAGTACATCGTGACGAAGTGGTTCCGCGAGCAATCCTGGATCAAGCGGTAGGGTTCGCCTCCCGCTTTGCGGGCAAGAAGATCACAAATGAACTACCGCCCCTTTTCATCCTCCGTCACCCCGGACTCGATCCGGGGTCCCGCTAGTCCGCACGAGCCAAAGCATTCTTCGGCAGGAGGGAGCAGGATGAAGTCGGTGCTTATACCGTTCCGACATTTACCGCCTTGTATCCCCGCGAAGGCGGGGACCCAGTACTGGGCTCCCGCCTTCGCGGGAGCACAAACAGGATGCGTCAAAATCGCGACTATTCGCCTTCGCGTCCGAAGGGGATGATCGACGATCGGGTCCGAGGTGACGAGGCGCATTGCGCAGAGATCCCACATCAGCGGCAGAGGAGGACCGCCGTCGGCTCGCTCGCCCCGCAACCCATCACCACCCCTGTCCTACAAGCCCGCCCCTGCCACATCCGCCGCATGCCCGCCGATAACCGCCGCCACCCGCCCCGCCTGCATCTCGATCTCACCGCCCCGCCTCCCGCGCACGCGTAATGGTGTGACTTTTGTGACTTTTCCCGCCCAGCCTCTATGAGCGCCGGATGACCCCCGTTCTCGGCATCACCCGCTCGATCCTCGGCCAGCCCTGGCGGTGGCGCGCACTCGCCGCTGATGCGCGCGATGGGTTCGGCGGGGACGACCTCGTCACCCAGCTACTGCTCTCCCGTGGCGCATTGCGCGAAACGCTCGATCAGCACCGCACTCCGTCGATCCGCGGATTTATGCCCGATCCGTCGATCTTCCGCGACATGGACCGCGCCGCCGATCGCCTCGCCGACGCGGTGCAAGCGGGCGAGAGCGTCGCGGTGTTCGGCGATTACGACGTCGACGGCGCCACCTCCGCTGCGCTGATGATCCTCGTCCTGCGCGATCTCGGGATCGAGGCCCGCCCCTACATCCCCGATCGCCTGCTCGAAGGCTATGGCCCCTCGGGCGAGACGCTGGTCCGCCTCGCCACCGAAGGCGCATCGCTGATCGTCACCGTCGATTGCGGCGCGCAGGCATTCGAGGCGCTCGCGATGGCGCATGCCGCACCGGTCGACGTCATCGTCGTCGATCACCACAAATGCGCCGCCGCGCTGCCGGTCGCGCATTCGCTGGTCAATCCCAACCGCCTCGACGAGACCGACGGCGCTGCCCACGGCCATCTTGCCGCGGTCGGCGTCTGCTTCCTGCTCGCCGCCGCGCTGGTCCGTACGTTGCGCGCCCGCGGCTATTTCGCGAG
>NZ_DASVTL010000009.1:0-44044 GCF_036387595.1 Sphingomonas sp. | reverse complement strand
CCCCCGCAACGGGCGACCCGCTTGGGGCTGCCCCTCCACCACTCGCTTCGCGAGCGGTCCCCCTCCCCGTATCGGGGAGGATTTGCGCCTCCTCCACCCCCGGATTCTCCGCCTCATATTGCTCGGCCATCTCCGCCTGCGCATCGCTCGGCGGCGCCGCCACCACCTCGCCGCCCTCGGCGGCATCGGTCTCGATCACCACCAACGTCGCCCCGATCGCCACCTGATCGCCGACCTCGCCCGCCAGTTCGACAACCACGCCAGACACCGGCGATTCCATCTCGACGGTCGCCTTGTCGGTCATCATGTCCGCGATCTGCTGGTCTTCCTCGATCCGCTCGCCGACGGCCACGTGCCAGGCGACGATCTCGGCCTCGGAAATGCCCTCGCCGATATCGGGCAGGCGAAAGGAAAAGCGAGCCATCAGGCGGCGTCCTTCATGATCTTCTTGAGCGCCTCGCCGATGCGGACGGGGCCGGGGAAATAGGCCCATTCCAGGCTGTGCGGATAGGGCGTGTCGAAGCCGGTGACACGCTCGATCGACGCCTCCAGGTGATAGAAGCACCGCTCCTGCACCAGCGCCGAAAGTTCCGCGCCGAAACCGCCGGTGCGCGTCGCCTCGTGGACGATCATGCAGCGCCCGGTCTTCTTCACCGACGCCTCGATCGTCTCGATGTCGAGCGGGATCAGCGTGCGCAGGTCGACGATCTCGGCGTCGATGCCCATTTCCGCGACCACCGCGGTGCAGACGTGGACCATCGTGCCATAGCACAGGATGGTCAGTGCCTCGCCCGCGCGCACCACCTTGGCGGTGCCCAGGTCGATACGGTAATAGCCGGCCGGCACCTCGCCCGCGGGATGTTTCGACCAATTCTGCGCCGGCCGTTCCCAGTAGCCGTCGAACGGACCGTTATAGATCCGCTTCGGCTCGAAGAAGAGCACCGGGTCATTGTCCTCGATCGACGCGATCAGCAGCCCCTTGGCGTCATAGGGCGTCGACGGGATCACCGTCTTGATCCCCGAGACGTGGGTGAAGATGCCCTCGGGCGATTGCGAATGCGTCTGGCCGCCGAAGATGCCGCCGCCGAACGGCGAGCGCACCGTGATCGGCGCGGTGAACTCGCCGCCCGAGCGATAGCGCAATCGCGCCGCCTCGCTCACCAGCTGGTCGAGCGCGGGGTAGATGTAATCGGCGAACTGGATTTCGGGCACCGGGCGCAGGCCGTATGCGCCCATGCCGATTGCGACGCCGATGATCCCGGTCTCGGTGATCGGCGTGTCGAACACGCGCGTCTTGCCGAATTTCGCCTGCAAGCCCGCGGTCGCGCGAAAGACGCCGCCGAAATAGCCGACGTCCTCGCCCATGACGAGCACGTCGGGGTCGCGCTCCATCATCACCTCCAGCGCGGAATTGATCGCCTGGATCATGTTCATGCGGGTGGTGTCGGTCACAATCCCTCTCCCGTCGGGAGAGGGAGGGAGCAGCCGAAGGCTGCGGAAGGGTGAGGGCAACGAGCGATGCGCATATGGCCGCCCTCACCCTTCCCACTCGGCTGCGCCGAGCGGGCCCCTTCCCTCTCTCGCGGGGAGAGGGAGATACTTACTTGTCCCACGGCCGTCCGCTCGCTGTCTCTTCCGCCATCATCTGCGCCTGCTGTTCGCGCAAGTGCCAGGGCATCTCCTCGAACACGCCGTCGAACAAGGTGTCGAGCGGCTGGTGCAGCCCGTGGCCGAGGATGCCGTTCTTCTCGGCCTCCTTCTGCGCGGCCCTCACCTCCTCGGCGAGTTCCTTGTCCTGTGCCGCATGCCGCTCCTCGTCCCATTCCCGAATCGCGATCAGATGATCCTTCAGCCGCCGGACCGGGTCTCCCAAAGGCCAGGCGTTGGGCTCGCCCGCGCTGCGATACTGGCCGGGGTCGTCGGAGGTCGAATGCCCTTCCGCGCGATAGGTGAAATGCTCGATCAGCGTCGGTCCCTGGTTCGTCCGCGCGCGCTCCGCCGCCCAGGACGTCGCCGCATAAACCGCCAGCGCATCGTTGCCGTCGACCCTGAGCCCCGCCAGCCCGTAACCGATCGCGCGCGCCGCAAAGGTCGTCGCCTCGGCGCCTGCGAAGCCCGAGAAGCTGGAGATCGCCCATTGGTTGTTGACCACGTTCATCACCACCGGCGCACGATAGACGCTGGCGAAGGTGCATGCGGAGTGGAAATCGCCCTCCGCGGTCGATCCCTCGCCGCACCATACCGCGGCGATGCGGGTGTCGCCCTTGGCAGCACTCGCCATCGCCCAGCCGACGGCCTGGGGATATTGCGTGGTGAGATTGCCCGAGATCGAGAAGAACCCGGCCTCCTTCACCGAATACATGATCGGCAGCTGCTTGCCCTGCAGCCGGTCGGCGGTGTTGGAGTAGATCTGGTTCATCATGTCGACCATCGACCAGCCACGCGCGATCAGCAGCCCCTGCTGCCGGTACGACGGGAAGCACATGTCGTCGCGATCGAGCGCATAGGCCGCGGCGACCGCCACCGCCTCCTCGCCCGTCGCCTTCATATAGAAGCTGGTCTTGCCCTGCCGCTGCGCCCGGAACATGCGCTCGTCGAACGCGCGCAGCAGCACCATGCTGCGCAGCATACGCCGCAGCATGTCGGGCGAGAGCCGCGGGTTCCACGGGCCGACGGCCTGCCCATCATCATCAAGGACACGCACCAAAGTATAGGCCAGATCGGTGAAGGCGCGCGCCGGCTCGGCGGTATCGGGGCGGCGCACGGACCCGGCGGCCGGCACCTCGACCTCCGCGAAATCCACCGCGTCGCCGGGCCGGAAGCGCGGCTCGGGCACGTGCAGCGTCAGCGGCGGCAGATTGGCACGGCGGTGGTCGCTCGCCACGGGTTTCTCCTTCGGCGCGTCGATGCTTCTCGGCTCCAACGCTTCCTGCCCTCTCTCGCCCCCGCGTAATTAAATTACAAGCATCTTTGCGCTCAGCCGACCACCTGCTCGATCACCCCGAAGATCGGATGATGGCGATCGTCTTCCGCCCAGATGCGCACGATATCGCCCCGCTTCAGGAACGGTGTAACCGCCGCGCCGCCCGCGATCGTCTCGACGGTGCGCACCTCCGCCAGGCAGGAATAGCCTACCCCGCCATCGGCGATCGCCTTGCCCGGCCCGCCATCGGCGCCGCGGTTCGACACCGTGCCCGACCCCACGATCGTCCCCGCCCCCAGCGCCCGCGTCTTCGCCGCATGCGCGATCAGCGTGCCGAAATCAAAGGTCATGTCCTCGCCCGCCTCGGCGCGGCCGAACGGCTTGCCATTCAGATCGACCATCACCTTGCGGTGCAGCTTGCCGTCCCGCCACCAGTGCCCAAGCGAATCGGGGGTGACGAACACCGGCGAGAAAGCCGATGGCGGCTTCGACTGGAAAAAGCCGAAGCCCTTGGCCAGTTCGGCCGGGATCAGGTTGCGCAGCGAAACGTCGTTGGTCAGCCCGACCAGCCGCACCGCCGCCAGCGCCTCCTCGCGCGACGCGCCGGCCGCGACGTCGCCGGTGACGACCACCACCTCGGCCTCCAGGTCGCAGCCCCAGGCTTCATCCGCCAGCGGGATGGCGTCGCGCGGGCCCAGGAACCCGTCGGATCCGCCTTGGTACATCAGCGGGTCGTGCCAGAACGTTTCGGGCATATCCGCTCCGCGCGCCTGCCGCACCAGCGCGACGTGATTGACGTAGGCCGAACCGTCCGCCCATTGATACGCCCGCGGCAAGGGTGCGGCGGCATCATGTTCGTGGAAGCGCTCGCGCGGGATCGCCGCATGGTCGAGATCGGTCGCCAGATTCGCCAGCGCCGGCGCCAGCATGTCCCAATCGTCGAGCGCTGCCTGCAAGGTCAGCGCGATGTGACCGGCGTCGGCATAATAGGCCAGGTCGCTCGACACGACGACCAGCCGGCCGTCACGGCCGTGCTTCAGGCTTGCCAGTTTCATGTGCGTCCTCTCGTTTTCGTTTCCTCCTCTTACGCCTTCGTTTTGCGCGAAGTCGAGCCATTCCCCGATGCGTCTCGACTTCCGGCGATACGAACGGATAGGGTGCGCAAAAAGCCATCAAGGAGAGGCGCATTGACGCTCGACAGCATCCCCGGCCGCTTCGCCTATGACGAAGATCACGAGGCCTTCCGTCGCACGGTCCGCAGCTTCCTCGCCAAGGAGGGCGTGCCGCACGTCGCCGAGTGGGAAGAACAGCGGCTCGTTCCGAAGTCGTTCTGGCGCGCGGCAGGCGAGGTCGGGATGCTTTGCCCGACGGTGCCCCAAGAATACGGCGGCCTGGGCCTTGATTTCGGCTACAATTCGATCGTCAACGAGGAAATGGCCTACGCCGGCGTCCCCGCCGGATTCGCCCTCCAATCCGATATCGTCGCGGGCTATGTCGAACATTACGGCAGCCCCGAGCAAAAGGCCGAATGGCTCCCCAAGATGGTATCGGGAGAAATCGTCACCGCCATCGCGATGACCGAACCCGGCACCGGTTCCGACCTGCAATCCATCCGCACGACCGCGAAGAAGGACGGCAACCACTACGTCATCGACGGCTCGAAGACCTACATCACCAACGGCCAGAACGCCGATCTGGTGCTGGTCGTCGCCAAGACCGATCCCGATGCCAAGCCGGCCTGGAAGGGCATGTCGATCATCCTGGTCGAAGCCGACCGCGAAGGCTATCGCCGCGGTCGCAAGCTCGACAAGATCGGTCAGGACGCCGCCGATACCAGCGAATTGTTCTTTGCCGACGTCCGCGTGCCGATGACCAACTGCCTGGGCGCCGAGGGTCAGGGCTTCATCCAGCTGATGAGCCAATTGCCGCAGGAGCGGCTGTCGATCGCGGTCGGCGTGCAGGCCTCCGCCCAGAAGGCGTTCGACGAAACCGTCGCCTTCACCAAGGATCGCAAGGCGTTTGCAGGGGTCGTCTTCGATTTCCAGAACACGCGCTTCGTGCTGGCGACGCTCAAGACCAAGCTCCAGGTCGGCTGGGCGCATCTCGACTGGGCGATCAAACGCCATCTGGCGGGCGAACTGACCAACGAGGAAGGCGCCGCGGCAAAGCTCTGGCACACCGAATTGCAATGGGAGGTGATGGACGCCTGCCTCCAGCTGCATGGCGGCGCGGGCTATATGAACGAATATCCGATCGCCCGCAGCTGGCGCGCCGCACGCGTATCGCGCATCTATGGCGGCACCAGCGAGATCATGCGCGAAGTGATCGGCCGCAAATTGTGAGGGCACAAATTTTGATGGCATCGACCGACCCTTCATCCGTTCGTGCTGAGCGAAGTCGAAGCACAAGCGCCGGGATCAACGGCATCATGTTCGCCCTGGCCGCGCTCTCCCTCACCACCCCCGCCACTGCGAAACTTAATCCCGCCGAGGTCAAGATGCAGGCCGCGGTCGCCGCCGATGCCGCCCGGCACGAGGCGCTGCTGGAGCGTCTCGTCCTCCAGAACAGCGGCACGCTGAACCTCGACGGCGTGCGCACGGTCGGCGACATGGTCCGCGCCGAACTGGAACCGCTGGGCTTCAAGGTCCGCTGGATCGACATGACCGAAACCGGCCGCGCCGGTCACCTCGTCGCGGTCCACAAGGGCAACGGCCGCGGCAAGCGCGTGCTGCTGATCGCCCACCTCGACACGGTATTCGAACCGTCCTCGCCATTCACCGGCTGGAAGCGGGAAGGCACGCGCGCGATCGGGCCGGGTTCCGGCGACGACAAGGGCGGCATTGTCGTCGTGATCGCCGCCATGCGCGCCATGCAGGCCGCGGGCACGCTGAAGGCCGCCGATATCGAGATCGTGATGACCGGCGACGAGGAACGCTCGGGCAAGCCGCTCGCCATCGCCCGCCGCGATCTGATCGCCGCGGGCAAGCGCGCCGACGTCGCGCTGGAATATGAGAACCTCGCCACCGAGCAGGGGCGCGAATACGGCTCCACCGCGCGGCGCAGCTCGACCGATTGGACGCTGACCACGACCGGAAATTCCGGCCATAGCAGCGGCGTGTTCGGCCCCTCCCTCGGTTATGGTGCGATCTACGAACTGGCGCGCATCATCGACCAGTTCCGCCGCGACCTGCCCGAACCGAACCTCACCTACAACGTCGGCGTCATGGCCGGCGGCACGCCCGGCGCCTTCGACAAGGACCAGCTCGTCGCCACCGCCACCGGCAAGCCCAACATCACCGCCGCCAGCGCCGTCGCCCGCGGCGACATCCGCGCGCTCACCCCCGAACAGAATGCGCGGGTGATGGCGAAGATGCAGGCGATCGTGGAGCAACACCTGCCCGGCACCGGCGCGACGATCGCCTTCTCCGACGGCTACCCGCCGATGGCCCCGACCGCAGGCAACCGCGCCGTCCTCGCCAGGCTGAACGAAGTGAACCGCGACCTGGCCTTACCCGAAATGACCGAATTCGACCCCGCCAAACGCGGCGCCGCCGACAGCAGCTTCGTCGCGGCGGACGTCGACACACTGGCCGGCATGGGTCCGGTCAGCGGCAACGCGCATGCGGAGGGCGAATGGGTCGACCTGGCGAGCGTGCCGAGGCAGGCGTTGCGGAGCGCGGTGCTGATCTCGCGGTACGCGAGCGAGAAGAGGTAATTGGGCGCACGACGACTTGGCACGCTGTTGATCCGATGAATGAAGAGGACTTAATCGACGTACTGCATCGATGATTTCGGTGCGGCCAACGATAGCGGTCGTGGCCCACTGGCGCATCCGTGGCATTTCAATTAGCGGAGCGGGTGCGCCCCACCGGGCAGCTAAGCCATGAACGGATTGGGACAGCAAACATGCGCCACCTGACTGCAGCGATGCGCACCTTTGCGTCTGGATTGGCCATGATCGGCATGGTTGAACCGGGTGTCGCCCTGTCGGCGGGACGTGCGGTGGAGCCCGTCCATACCCGTCAACGAATGGCGCTTCCGCCCACGCAGGTCATGGTGCTCGGCCTGAGTCATCTCGATGGTGCCGCCAAGGATTTCGAAACGGCGTGGCTGGAGCCGGTACTCTGCCGATTGCGCGCCTATCGCCCCACCGTCGTGCTGAGCGAGGCGATGTCCGGGGAAGAGGTCATGCACCTGGATTCCTATGTCGCCTATCACGGGACCGATCCCGGCAGATATGCCGGGCCGACCTTGAAACAGGCCCGGATCGCCCAAGCCAATCTCGAGATGAGCGCCCCGCAGGCGCTGGTGGCCGCCAATACGCTGGCGATCAAGCATCCCGCCACCCCAGCCGAGCGACGTCGGCTAGCGATATTGTTCGTCGCTGCCGGAGAGCCCTTAGCGGCATCGGTGCAGTGGCTGCGTCTTGCCCCCGGCGAACGCCTGGCAAAGGACGGCGTTGACCTCTCCACCGCCGCGTCCCTCGACCGGTTCCTGTCGAGCCGGAGCGAGCTCATGTCTCTCGCCACGCGCACCGCGGCGGACGCGGGACTTGAGCGGGTCCACAGCGCCGGATCGCACGCCAGCGACGTCGTGCAACCTGCCTGGGACGAGTTCACCAAGGTTTTCGAGGCGGCGCCCGGTCAGAAGGAGAAGGCCAATCACGAGGATGCGCGCTGGCGCAACATGTCTGCCGATCGTCTGACCCTGAAGTCCGCCGACGAAGTCATGCCCGCCTTCAAGATAAGGAATTCTCCCGCTTTCGCGCGGATGGACGCCGACGGTCAGTGGCTGTCGATGCTGCGCAACCCCGCCATGGGCAAGACCGGTCGGCAGTGGGTCGCGGCATGGGAGGCGCAGAATCTGCGCATGGCGCTCGCCATTCGCGAGGCGACGGCGGCCGATCCCGGTGGTCGCGCCCTGCTGATCGTCGGCGCCTCGCACAAGCCGTTCATCGAATCATATCTGCGGCAGCTCGTGGACCTGGAAGTGGTCGATGTGCCGACCATGCTGAACGCCAAACCTGCTGGATGCACGATTTAGGCGCGTCCGCGGCCGACCGCTGAACTTCACCTGCACGTCCATGATTTTCAGGCGTCAGCAGGGCCGCCGGACGGCCATATCGAAGCTGCCTGCCCATTTCCCTTTGTCCTTCGCCGCAAACCCCTGTCCTACAGGCAGCGACCTGTGCCAACCTCGCTCCCGATGTCGATCTCTCTTCCGCTCCATCCGCATGTCGTCGTAAAAGAGTCGGCATCGAGCCGGACAAACGTGTTCGTGACAATGGGATGCGTTTCGCCGGGAATTACCGTCACCTTCGTTACCTTTGAAGCCGCTTAACGGGCCACGGATCTTCCGCGCCTCACACGATCAGCACGTTGCTCCCATGCGTCTCCCCCGCCTCCAGCGCCCGGTGCGCCTCCGCGGCGTTCTCCAGCGCAAACGTCCGCCCGATTTCCGGCCGGATCGCGCCGCGCGCCAGCATGGCGAAGACGCGATCGACCATCGCCTGCTTCTCCGCGCGGCCGATCGCATAATCGAACAGCGTCGGCCGCGTGACGAACAGCGATCCCTTGGCCGCCAGCACGCCCAGATTCACGCCCTCGACCGTCCCGCTGGCATTGCCGTAGCTGACGATCAGCCCGCGCCGTGCCGCCGAGCCAAGGCTGGCCGCCCAAGTCACTCGGCCGACGCCGTCGAACACCACCGGCACGCCCTCACCGCCCGTGATCTCTCGCACCCGTGCGGCAATGTCCTCCTCACGGCTCAGCAGGACGTGCGCCGCGCCCGCCGCCTTGGCGCGCTCGGCCTTCTCCGGCGTGCCCGCCGTGCCGATGACGGTCGCCCCCGCCGCGGCGAGCCAGCCGGTGAGCAACTGGCCGACCCCGCCCGCCGCGGCGTGGACCAGCACGGTCTGGCCACGCTCCACCTTCGCGCAGCGTTCGACCAGGAACTCCGCGGTACATCCTTTCAGCAGCAGCGCCGCCGCGGTGCGCGCATCGACCGCATCGGGCAGGTGGACCAGTTCGTCCGCGCTCACGTTGCGCGCGGTCGCATAGGCGCCACGCGACGGGCCGAACGTCCCCACCCGGTCGCCCGCCACGAAGCCGCTGACCCCCTCGCCCACCGCCACGACGACGCCCGCGGCTTCCGAACCCAGGCCGGCGGGAAAGGCGACGGGATAGACGCCCGTGCGGTGATAGATGTCGATGAAGTTCAGCCCGACCGCCTCGTGGCGGACCGTCACCTCGCCCGCCCCCGGCGGCGGCAGGTCGACGTCGTGCCAGGTGATGACTTCCGGCCCGCCGATCCGGTCGATGCGCGCTACCCTTGCCTGCATGGCGACATGCTCCCTTCGGCGATTCCGGTTGCCAGGCGGGTGCCCGCGCAATACCCGATCTTCAAAGCATAATGCGGAGTGCGGTGATGAACAGCTACCTGAACCACTATATCGGCGGCGCCTGGGTTGCGAGCGAGGGCGGCACGACCCATCACGTCATCGACCCCGCTACCGAACAGCCGGTCACCGAGATCACGCTCGGCACCGCCGCCGACGTCGACAAGGCCGTCGCTGCCGCGCGCCGCGCCTTCGAGACCTTCTCGCAGACCAGCGTCGCCGATCGCCAGGCGCTGCTGAGCCGGATCATCGCGGTCTACAAGACCCGCATCCCCGATCTGGCGCGCGCGATCAGCCAGGAGATGGGCGCGCCGATCGGCCTGGCCTCGGCCGCGCAGGCGCCGGCCGGCCTCGCCCATTTCGCCGCGACACTGAAGGCGCTGGGCGAATTCACCTTCGAGGAGACGATCGGCAAGGCGCGCGTCGTCCACGAGCCGCTCGGCGTCGTCGCGATGATAACGCCGTGGAACTGGCCGCTCAATCAGATCTGCGCCAAGGTCGCGCCCGCGCTGGCCGCCGGCGACACGATGATCCTGAAACCCTCGGAGGAAGCGCCCGGCTGCGCCGCGATCCTGGCCGAGATCCTCGACGCGGCGGGGGTGCCCGCGGGGGTGTTCAACCTGGTGCAAGGCGATGGCCCCGGTGTCGGCGCGGCGCTCAGTGCCCACCGTGACGTCGACATGGTCAGCTTCACCGGCTCCACCCGCGCCGGCATCGCGATCGCGCAGAGTGCTGCGGCGACGGTCAAGCGCGTCCACCAGGAACTCGGCGGCAAGGCCGCAAACCTGGTACTCGAAGGCGCCGATCTCGCCACCGTCCTGCCGCCCACCGTCTCGGGCGTGCTCGCGAATTCGGGGCAGAGCTGCATCGCCCCCACCCGCCTGTTGGTCCATGATAGCCAGGTCGCCGAGGCGACCGCCTTCGTAAAGGCCATGATGGAGCAGACCAAGACCGGCGACCCCGCCGAAATGGGCATGCACATCGGCCCCGTCGTGAACAAGGCGCAGTTCGACAAGATACAGGGCCTGATCCAGTCCGCGATCGACGAGGGCGCGACGCTCGTCACCGGCGGCGTCGGCCGCCCCGACGGCCGCAACGCCGGCTTCTACATCCGGCCGACGTTGTTCGCAGACGTCACCCCGGACATGCGCATCGCGCAGGAGGAGGTATTTGGCCCCGTCGCCACGATCACCGCTTATGGCGATCTGGACGAGGGCGTCCGCATCGCCAACGATACAGCCTACGGCCTGTCCGCGACGATCTCCGGCGATCCGCAAGCCGCGGCCAAGGTTGCGCCGCGCCTGCGCGCCGGCTTGGTGACGATCAACTCGTGGAGCCCCGACGCCGGCGCCCCCTTCGGCGGCTACAAGCAATCCGGCAACGGCCGCGAGAACGGCCGCTATGGCCTGGCGGACTTCATGGAGGTGAAGACGGTCGTAGGGTTGCCGGGGTAACGGTTTTAGCTTCTCCCGCCGGCCTTCAATAATCGCGCGACACGCGCACGTTCGCGCTCTGCCGGCCCAGCGTCGAGATGCTCGACAGCACCGATAGCCAGCGGGTGATCTGGAACTCCAGCCGCGTCGCCGAATAGCCCTGTCCGTCGGTGACGATCTCCGCATACAGCTTGCGCGTCACATATTTGCCCGCCGCGATCGACGTGCCCTGCCCGGTCTGCGGGTCGGCCGGCAGGATGCGCAACCGGTCCAGTCCCGCCGCACGCCGCACGGCGTTGATCGGGTTCAGCCCGCCATTGCCGCCCTGCAACGCTGCCACCGCCGCAGCAAGCTGGAGCGCTTCGGGCGCCGACAGATTGGTGATCGACGTCCCGAACAGCAGCCGGGACAGCAGCTCGTCCTGGGGCAGCGCTGGCGTGCTGGAAAAGCCGATTTCGGGCTTGAGCGCCGTACCGGTGACGCGGATCGACGCATTCAGGCCGGTGCTGTCGGCATTCGCCTCGATGTCCAGCGCCGGATTGGCGGGGACATCGCCCGAAAAGCGGATGATGCCGCGTTCCAGTTCGAACTCGCGACCCGCGAACTCGTAATCGCCGCGGATCAGGTTCGCCCGGCCGGTGATCGCGGGATTGGTCGGCTCGCCCGCGATGGTCAGGTCCGCGGACCATTCGCTTGTAAGCCCCAACCCGCTGACCAGCACCTGACGCGGCGCGCGGGCGTGCAGCGCCAGCGTCCAGGGCCGTGCGGTCGGGCTGTCCTCGTCGTCGGTGCCACCCGGCACGTTGATCTCCCGGACGTTGATCCGCGGGGCGGCCGTGGCAGCGGTCGCCCGGCCGAGGCGATAACGGCTGCTGTCCAGCACGACATTGCCCGAGATCGTCCCTCCCGCGCCATCGGAGGTGAAGACCAAGGGGCCGCTGACGGTCGCGCCGATGTCGTCGCGGGCGATCATCACCGCATGATCGGCCTGGAGCCGCAGGTCGAGTCCGATGCCGCGCCGGGCCGCGAAGTCGAATTTGCCGGTACCGGTCACCCGTCCGCCACGGCCGGCGTCCGCGGCGAAGCGGTCGATCGCCAGCCGCGAACCGCCGAAGCGCCCGCTGGCCTGGACGTTGGTCAGGATCGTGCCCGTCGTCGCGCTTTCGATGCGCGCGCCGCTCGTCCGGATCGTCCCGGCGATGACCGGCGCGGACAGCCGCCCCCGCACATCCGCGCCGATCGCCACCGGACCCGAAAGGTCGAACAACTCGACCCCGGTAAGTCGCCAGAGCGTGTCCGCCGGGCCGCCGTAGCGCAACTGGGCGAACAACGGCGCGTCGGCAATCCGGCGAACCACGTCGCCCGATCCAAGCGGGGTCAGCAATGCCTGCGCGCGCCCGATCGTCCGCCCGCCCGAAGCCGCGACCGCGCGCACCCCAAGCCGCTCGGCGGTAAGTACGCCGGCCAGGCCGACGTCGACCGGGCGCGACGACAGGACCAGCCCCGATCGGGTAAGCCCCCGGATCGTCAGATCGGCACGTCCGGTCGGCGCCGCCCCCGTCCCGGCGGCGAAGGACAGCTTGCCGGAAGCCGCTCCGCCAAGTCCCAGGCCGGGAAAGCCGATGTCGAGCACCGCCAGCGGCATCGCGGTCAGCGACGCTTCCACTGCACCGCCGCCCTTGGTCAGGCGTCCGCCGACCTCAGCCTCGCCACCGCCGAAGGTCAGTCGTGCAGGGGCAAGCCGCCAGCCCTCTTCATCGCGCGTCAACACCGCAGGCGTCAGCAGCGCAAGCCTGCGCCGATCCAGCGTCCCCTGCGCGGCGATTTCGTATCGGCCGGGGGTGACGTGCGTTACCGTCTGGATGTCGAACGCCCGTCCGCGCGATCCGGCGATCGAGGCTCGAACCGTACCCAGGCCGCCGCGTAGCGAAGCGGCGCCCACGAACCGTGCGAGACTCAGCCGATCTCGCCGAAGCCCTTGCCCGCTGACGTTGGCGTCCACGGTCGTGCCCGCAGGATCGAGCATCACTACCGCATCGACGCGCCCCGATCGCAGCGTCGCGCCCGCTATTCTGGCGCCACGGGCGTCCAGGTGAGCCTCCACCCGCTGGATGTCGCCCATCGGCCGGAACAGGACCGCGCCAGAAATGCCGCCGCCGCCGACGGCCAACCGCCCGTCGAACCCTCCGGACATGACGTCGAGTGCGCCGCTCGCCCTTGTTCCGGCGAGGTCGAGCCGCGCGACCGCGATCTGCGCCTGACCGCCGCGTGGCAGCAGGATCGCGCCGTCGCCGCTGAAGGGGCCAAGGACCGATCCTCCCGCGGCCCGGAATGCGAACCCCTGCGGAATCGGGTCGAGATGCGCGCGGACCTGCGACAGCCCCAGCGCGGCATTCGGGCTGGCCAGCAACAGGTCGATCGTCGGCCGAGAAATGTCGCCGTCGAGCACCAGCCGCACCGAGCCGTACCGCGTCTGCCGCCCGACGCCTTCGAAATGGAACGTGCCGTCGCGGCGGCGAAAGCCGTCCCCCGCCAGGCGGATCGACGGCGCGGTCAGTACCAGCCCGCGAAAGTGAAGAATACCCTCGGCGGTACGCTCCAGCCCGGTCGTTATCCGCGGCAATCCGCCCGCCAGACTGCGGAAGAACGCGTTGTCGAGCCGCAACACCCGTGCCTCGCCCCGCCCCACGATCCGCGTGCCTCTGCCCCCCGCCCCCGGCACGACGCTGAGGCGAGACTGCACGTCGACGAGCCCGATGCCGGGGATCAGATACCGTCCGAGCGCGCCGTTGACGCCTACCTCGAACTGCCCGCTGCGCAGGTCGAGCGACAGCGCGATCCGCCCGCTGAGCCTGTCGGACGCCAGCCGCAGATCGTCGCCGGTCACCGTCTGCGGCGTCACCCGCAGCGCCCCCGCGATCGACAGGTTGCGCAGGATGCCGCCGGCGACATTCCCCACGCCGGTGACCCGTGCCGCCACGAAGCGGATCGGCACGAGCACCGGCGCCTTCGACAGCCGCCCCCACCCCCCGGCGCGCACCATCTCGAAGCCGGTCTTGTCGAAGGCGAAGCGATCCGCGCTCAGCCGATAGTCGAACGCCGCAGTTGCAAACGCCCCGTCGAGGATCGCGCGCAACGCCACGCCGCGCCCCGTCATATTGGGGAACAACGCCTCCGGCCGCAGTAGCCGCGCCGCGATCCGGACGTTACGATAGGCACTCGTCGCCAGATCGACCTCCCCGGTCGCCTCCACGGCCATGCTGATGGAGCGCAGCGACAAAGCGCCCGTCAGCCGCCGGTTCTCGAACGTCGCATCACCGTTCACCAACACGCGCGGGCGTGAGAGCCGCTGCAGCTTTCCCCGCACGAACGCTTCCGGCACCAGCGTGCCCGACAGCGTGTAGCGCCCGGCCTGCGCGGCAAGTGCCAGGTCGATCGCGCGCACATCGCCCGCCTGCCCCGCCGCGCGGCCCTTCCACGCCGCCCAACGCCCGTCGCCCGCAACCTCCAGTCGCACGGGCACCCGGACGCCCGCCATCCGCGCCAGCGCGCCCTGCGCACTGCCCCGAGCGGCCAGCGCAATGTCGAAACGATCGCGTGCCGGTTCGGCGTCCACTTTCAGCGTCAGTTGGTCGGTGCCCGCGACGACTGCAGAGAGATCGACCAGCGCCCGACCTCGCCGGATGTCGGCACGCCCGTCGAGGCGCGCAACCCGCGTCTGGCCGAGGACCGGGCTGGCCAGCACCAGACGATCGACCCGCAACCGCCCGATCGCGATGTCGAAGTCCGGCAGAATGGCGGCGCGCGAGGCGCCCGGCCGGGTGCGCGGCTTATGCAGCAGGGTAGCGCTCGGAATGACAAGCGAGCGAATATCCAGCCGATTGCCGAACCAACGCCACGGCCGCCAATCGAGCGCGACCGAGGGCGCCTGAAAGACCAGCCCGTCAAGATCGTACACGCGCAGGTCGGTGATCCGGGTTCTGCCGTAAAGCGATCCGTCGATCCGCCCCACGCCAAAGCGCAGACCGTTGGCGGTTCGCACGGCCGCCAGCCGGTCCGCCACATAGCGGTGGCCCATGTCGGTATCGACCGCGGTCAGGATCACCCCCGCGATCGCCGCCAACCCGACCAGCGCCAGCACGATCCGCCGCAGCCACCTCAAAACGCCTGACCCAGCGACACGTACACCGCGACGCGCGAATCGCCGCGCTGCGGATTGATTGGCGTCCCGACATCCACGCGGATCGGCCCGAAGTTCGAGTAATAGCGCAGGCCCAGCCCGGTCCCGAACCGCAGGCCCGAGAGGTCGGGCAGCCCGGACGTGTAGATATTGCCCGCATCCAGGAACGGCACGACGCCGATGTTGCCGAACAGCTTCACCCGCGCCTCGATCGCGAACTCCGCAAGGCTGCGCCCGCCGATCGGATCGTTGTTGGGATCGCGCGGCCCGATCGACTGAAAGCCATAGCCGCGCACCGACGCGCCCCCCCCCGCATAGAAGCGCCGCGAAGGCGCGACCTGATCGCGCGGCGCGCCCAGGATCGTGCCCAGCCGCGTCCTGCCGGCCAGCACCACGCCGCCGATCCGGCGGTACGCGCTCGCGTCCATCTGCGCGCGCGCATAGCCGAACGCGCTGCCCTGAAGCGACAATTCGGGGCTGAGCCGTCCGCCCAGCCGAAACCCGCTCGCCGGGTTCAGCAGATCGTCCGACCCGTCATAATTCAGGCTGGTCGGCAGTGCTGCGATGAAGAAGGTGCGTCGCCGCGGTTGTCCCGTCGCCAAATCGACATCACGCTCGTCCGACGCCAGCAACTCGGCACCCAGCGACCACGTCCAGGTCTTCTGGAAGAAGATGTTCGTCTGCCGCTCGATCGCCCCGGCCAGCGAAAAGGTCGTGGCCTCATAGGCATCGCGTCGCGTGTTGGCGGCGGCCAGTTGAACGGTTAGTACCCGGTCGCGCGCGTGGAAGTTGTTGCGGCGCAGGACGATCGACCCAAGCTGCTCCTGGGTGCCGAGCACACCCCGCAGGGTCAGCGCGCCTTCGGGTGGGAACAGGTTGCGGTGCGTCCAGCTGACCTCTGCGCGTGCGCCCTCCCCGGTGCCATAGCCCAGTTCGCCCGCGACGGTGCGCGGTGGCGCAGGGTCCATCCGCACCGACACGTCGACCGTGCCGGGTTCGGTGCCGGGCACCGGCTTCACCTCGATCGTGGACACCAGGCTGGTCTGGATGAGCGCGCGGCGCAGATCGTCGAGGACTGCAACGTCGTAAGCGTCGCCGGGGGTGAAGCGCGCGATGTCCTGCACATGACGCGCATCGAACACGCGATTGCCGGGCGCCGTCACGACCTGCCCGAAGCGCAAGGACGCGCCGGGATCGACCTTCACGTCCAACGTGGCCGTGCGCGCGGCCCGATCGACGACGATCTCGGGTTCGCCGACGGTCGCGAAGGGAAATCCCTGCCGCGCCAACCCACCCGACAGCGCGGCCTGCCCGGCTACAATCGTATCGGCGTTCACCACGCTTCCCTCGCTGATCCCGAAGGCGTCCGTCAGCGGCGCAGCCTGGCCGCCCGCTGCCGCGATCCCGTCGATCGTGACGCCACGAAAGCGATAGAGCGTTCCGGGCGTGGCATCGAGCACCACCCGCTGCCGCGCGCCCGGCGTGGCGGCTGCCTCCACACGCGTCGCAACCCGCGCGTCGTAATAGCCCTCCCCGCGCAGGAGGCCGACGAGAAGATCGGCATCCTCGCGCGCCCGCCGATCCAGCTGCGCCGGATTGGCTGCTTCGCCGTCATTGGCCTTCAGGGTAGATGCCTGAGCGAAACGCTCGCGCAGCAGCGGGGATGTTGCCTCGGCGATGCCCTCGATCGCCCAGGTGTATCTTGCCTCGGCCGCGGCATCGGCCACCGGTGCGCCGGTAGCTTCCGGGGCGCCGGTGGCGAGGTCGGGCCACGCCACGCCGATGTCCGGCAGCGACGCCATCGGCGAATCGGGGTCGAGTGCGGCTTCCGGCGATGCCGGGGCCTCTTGCGCGGCAAGGCTCGTGGGCAGGAGGATGCAGACGACCGCACCCCTGCACAGCCGCGCCAAGCGGTACACCATCCGAGCCGCTTAGGCGGTGCAAGCCACGGGAGCAACGCCGGCCCGCGCCGCAGCGGCAGGAGAACGCCGGAGATTTTCAGTCGGGACCGAACTTCACCCCGGCAGCACGATCCGCGCGATCAGCCCGGGCGCATTGTCGGCGAGTTCGAAGCGTCCGTGATGCAGCCGCGCCACCGCCTCGATCAGCGCCATGCCCAGCCCCGCCCCCGGCGTCGAGCGCGCGGCATCGAGCCGCCCGAAGCGCTTGAGCGCTTGTGCACGGTCGTCCTCCGCTATCCCCGGCCCGCGATCCTCGACCTGGATCGCCACCCCATCGACGCCCTGCGCAAGTCGAAGAACCAATGTCCCTCCATTCGCGGCATGTTTCATCGCGTTGTCGATGAGATTGCCGATCGCCTGGCTCATCAACTGCCGGTGCAACGCCATCGCCGCCGGCCGCGCCTCGATCCGGACGCTGAATGCCAGCCCCGCGTCCTCGACCACCGGTTCGTAGAGTTCGGCGATCTCCTCGACCAGTTCGGCCGGCCCGACGCGGGTGAAGCGATCACGCGGCACACTGCCCGATCGGCTGATCTCGATCACCATCGTCAGCATCCGCAGCACGAGATCGGTCTCGACCAGCAATCCCCCAAGCGCCGCCTCGCGGGCGTGCGGATCGGCCAGCGTCACCGCCTGCTCCGTCTTCGTCCGCAACCGCGAAAGCGGTGACCGAAGATCGTGCGCCAGGCTGTCGGTAACCACGCGCAGCTCGTTCATCAGCGCCTCGGTCTTGTCCAGCGTCGCGTTCAGATGCTGGGCAAGCCGATCGAAGGCGTCGTTCCCCCCCGCGACCATCGCGACGCGCCGCGACAGATCGCCCTCGCCGGCCGCATCGACCACCCCGGCGATCCCGTCCAGCCGGCGCGAGACATAGCGGGCCAGCACCAGCGCCTCGAAAATGCCGAGCGCGAGGCTCAGCGTCACCGCAAGCATCAGCGCCCGCTCGATCGCACGCTGCTCGGCGGCGATCAGGTCCATGTTGCGCCCGACCAGCAGCCATCGGCGCCCGATCGGCCGGAGCGAATAGCCGGTGTCGCGCCCCGCCCAGCGCCCATCCGCGCCGAGCCGGGCGACCCGAAAAAGAGTCCGCTCCAGCGGCGGCGCGAAGCGCATGGGCGCGAGCCCCACCAGCCTGTTCCCGCGTTCATCCAGGATCGCGAGCACCTGAGACATGTCGGCAGGGGCCAGCGCGCTGCGAATCGCGGGCGCCAGGATCGCGTCTCCACCGTCGCGCCAGACCGCAATCAACGCATCCGCCTGCTCGATCGTCTCGCGTTGCACCGCTTCCCTGGCATCGCTCTGCGCCTGCTTCCAGACAAAGGCGCTCAGCGCGAAGTTCGAGATGATGGCAAGACCGATCGACAGCAGCGCGATCCTCGCGGTGATCGACAGCCGCACGGTCCGTCAGCTTTCCGGCGACAGACGGTAACCCGCACCGCGCACCGTGTGGAGGATCGGCGTCTCAAACCCTTCCTCCAGCTTGCGCCTGAGTCGACCGATATGCACATCGACCACGTTGGAGCCCGGATCGAAGTGGAGGTTCCACACCTTCTCCAGCATCATCGTGCGCGTGACGACCTGCCCGGCGTGACGCGCCAGGAATTCCAGGAGGTTGAACTCGCGCGCGCCCAGCGGGATCGTCTTGCCCGCCCGTGCGACATGCCGCGCCAGCAGGTCGATCTCCAGGTCACCCACGGATAGCCGGGTCTTCTGCGGCTCGGCCGCGGCGCGGTCGGCGCGGCGGACCAGCGCCTCGACCCGCGCCGACAGTTCGGCAAAGGAAAACGGCTTGCAGAGATAATCGTCCGCGCCCGCCCTCAGCCCGTCGACGCGATTGTCGATCGTGGCAAGCGCGGAGAGAACCAGCGCAGGAGTCGCGATCCCCGCGGCACGGATCGCGCCGATCATCGCCAGTCCGTCGAGACCTGGCAACATGCGATCGGCGATAATGAGGTCGAACACGCCCTCGCTGGCCAGGAACAACCCATCGCGCCCGTCATGCGCCTGTTCGACCCGATAACCCGCCTCGCTCAATCCCTTGGCGAGATAGGCCGCGGTAGAGGCATCGTCCTCGACGATCAGGATGCGACGGGTCATCAATCAGGATTTGTCGAGAATTCCCGCGATCGCTTCGCCGACATGGTCCATGTCCGCCATGCCATCCACACGGCGTACCAACCCGCGGGCTTCGTAAAGCGGCAGGATCGGCGCGGTCTTGGCGCGATATTCGGCCATGCGGGTACGTACCGTCTCGGCATTGTCGTCGGGACGGCGCTTGAACTCTGTCGCGGCACAGACATCGCACACCCCGGCGACTTTGGGCAGCTTGAACCGATCGTGATAGCCCTCGCCGCATTGCGCGCAGGTATAACGCCCCACGATCCGCTCGATCAACGCATCCTCATCGACCTGAAGCTCGATCACGAAGTCCAGCGCCCGATCCCGTTCGATCAGCAATCCATCGAGCGCCTCGGCCTGTGCCGCCGTGCGCGGATAGCCATCCAGGATCACGCCCTTGGCGCTGTCGGGCTGGTCCAGCCGCTCGCCGATCAGCGCGGAGACGATCGCGTCGGAGACCAGTTCACCAGCCTCCATTACCGCCTTGGCCTGAACGCCCACCGGCGTCCCCGCCTTCACCGCGGCGCGCAGCATGTCGCCCGTGGACAATTGCACCATATGCCGCTCGGCGACGAGCCGCGCCGCCTGCGTACCCTTGCCGGCGCCAGGAGGCCCCAAGAGGATGATATTCACGCGAACGCTCTCCCTTCGTCCGTATCGACCAGACGATTCCGGCTTAACGCAGCCGTCCGCCCTTGAGCTTCGACTTCTTTATGAGGTCGCCATATTGATGCGCCAGCAGATGGCTCTGGATCTGGGTTACGGTGTCCATCGTCACGTTGACCACGATCAACAGGCTGGTGCCCCCCAGATAGAAGGGGATCGACAGCGCCGACACCAGATATTCGGGCAGCAGGCAGATGATCGCCAGATAGCCGGCACCCAGCACCGTGATACGCGTCAGCACGTAATCGAAATACGTCTCGGTGTTCTTGCCCGGCCGGATGCCCGGCACGAAGCCCCCGTAACGCTTGAGGTTCTCGGCCGTCTCCTCGGGATTGAACACCACCGCGGTATAGAAGAACGAGAAGAAGATGATCCCGGCGCCATACAGCAGCATGTACACCGGCGAGCCGTGCTGAAGATATTGATTGAGCGAGATGATGAAGTCGCCCCAGGCGCTCTCGCCTGCCACCCGTTCGCCCGCGAATTGCGAGATCGTCAGCGGCATCAGCAGCAGCGAGGAGGCGAAAATGGGTGGGATGACGCCGGCGGTGTTGAGTTTCAGCGGCAGATGGCTGCGATCGGCCTGCATCCCGCGCTGCGTCGCCCGCTTGGGATATTGGATCAGGATGCGCCGCTGGGCACGCTCCATGAAGCAGATGAAGAGGATCAGCGCGACGACAGCGACAATAATGCCGACAAGCCGCAGCGGATCGAGCGATCCCGTGCGCCCGCCCTCCAGCAGATTGACCAGCGTCGTCGGCAGATGCGCGACGATGCCCGCCATGATGATGAGCGACACGCCGTTGCCGATCCCGCGGCTGGTGATCTGCTCGCCGATCCACATCAGGAACATCGTGCCGCCGATCAGTGAGATGATCGCAGCGACGACGAACACCGTACCCGGCTCGGCGACCGCACCACCGGCTTCCAGCCCGCGCGCGATGAAGAACCCCTGCACTGCGGTCAGCAGCACCGTGCCGTAGCGCGTGTACTGGTTCAGCCGCTTGCGGCCTGATTCGCCTTCCTTCTTGATCGCCGCCAGCGTCGGCGACAGCGAGGTCGACAGCTGCACCACGATCGACGCGGTGATATAGGGCATGACGCCCAGCGCGATCAGGCTGGCACGCGACAGCGCGCCGCCCGAAAAGGTGTTGAAGAAGTCGAGAACGCCCCCCTGCGCGCGGTTCGCCAGACCGGCCAATCCGGTCGGGTCGATCCCCGGCAGCGGCACATAGCTGAGCAGGCGGAAGACGATCAGCGCACCGATCGTGAACCACAGCCTCTTCTTGAGGTCGGTCGCCTGCGCGAATTTCGACAGGCTGATGCTTTGCGCCATCTGGTCGGCTGCGGATGCCATGCTCGTGCGATACCTTGGTGACAGAAAACGGCGGGAAACGGAAAGCGGCGGGATGCGCTTCAACCCGCCCCGCCGCTCATATAGGCGCCCGATGGCGCTTGTCTAACCACCTTGCGTCACCCCAGCGAAGGCCGGGGTCCATCGTCATACCATTCCAGCGACCGTTAGGCGCGTACCGGAATGGCCCCGGCCTTCGCCAGGGTGACGTGGCGGTCGGCTTTACGCCTTGAACGAAGCCTTGTGCGCCGCACGCTCCTTGTACTTCACGCCCTTCTTTGCGGCAGCCTTCTCGGCGGCGGGAACCACGTGGATCACATCGACCTTGCCGCCAGCCTTCTCGACCGCCTCGATCGCCCCCTTGGACGCACCCGCAACCGTGAAGTTCAGCACTGTAGTCAGTTCACCCTTGGCCAAGAGGCGCACGCCGTCCTTGCCACCGCGCGCCAGGCCGGCAGCCTTGAACGCTTCATGATCGAGCGTGGCGTTCGCCTCGATCTTGCCCGCATCGACCGCCTTCTGGATCGCGCCCAAGTTCACCTCGGCATAATCCTTGGCGAAGATGTTGTTGAAGCCGCGCTTCGGCAGCCGCATGTGCAGCGGCATCTGGCCGCCTTCGAAGCCCGCGATGGACACGCCCTCACGGCTCTTCTGGCCCTTCTGGCCACGCCCGCCGGTCTTGCCCTTACCCGAGCCGATGCCGCGCCCGACGCGCATCTTGGACTTGCGGGCACCTTCGTTGTCGCGGAGATCATTCAATTTCATATCATGCACTCGCTTTCGCTTTTGTCGCGCTAAAATTCCCTCTCCCATTGGGAGAGAGTGTTGGGGTCGGCCACGCCCCCGGCATGGCCTAAATAGTGCGGGGCACTATTTACCCCAGCACTGGAGCCACTGAAAGCGGCGGAAGGGTGAGGGCGGCCCGGCCGCCCTCACCCCGCGGCGCTTGCGCGCCTAGCCCCTCTCCCGGTGGGAGAGAGGAAGAAGGACTCAGCCCTCCACGCTCACCATATGCTGTACCTTGCGGATCATGCCGCGGACCTCGGGGCTGTCCTCCAGCTCCCGAGTCTTGTGCATCTTGTTCAGCCCCAGGCCGATCAGCGTCGCGCGCTGGTCGCCCTTGCGGCGGATCGGCGAGCCGGTCTGCGTAATCTTGACGGTGGCCATATCGATTACTCCACGATCGCCGCGGCTTCGGCCTCGGCGACGCCCTTGTCGGCGCCACCGCGACCAAGCAGGTCCGCGATCTTCTTGCCGCGGCGCTGTGCGACCGCCTTGGGGGAGGTCTGCTCGCCCAGAGCGTCGAACGTCGCGCGGATCATGTTATAGGGGTTGGACGTGCCGACCGACTTGGTCACCACATCGGCAACGCCCAGCGATTCGAAGACGGCACGCATCGGGCCGCCCGCGATGATCCCGGTGCCCTGCGGCGCCGAACGGACGGTGACGCGACCGGCACCGAAGTGACCGTTGACGTCGTGATGGAGCGTCCGGCCCTCGCGAAGCGGCACGCGGACCATCGCCTTCTTGGCAGCCGCGGTCGCTTTGGAGATCGCCTCAGGCACTTCGCGCGCCTTCCCGTGGCCGAAGCCGACCCGGCCTTTGCCGTCGCCGACGACGACGAGCGCCGCAAAGCCGAAGCGCTTGCCGCCCTTCACCGTCTTGGACACGCGGTTGATGTGGACCAGCTTCTCGATCAGCTCTTCGCCGCCGTCGTCGCTGCCCGGACGCCCGCGGTTGCCGTCGCGACCACCACGACCGCCGTCACGGCCGCCGCGATTGCCACCGGGGCCACCACCGCGATTGCCGCCGGGGCCACCACGGCCGCCACCGCCGCCGCCGGGACCACCACGACCGCGACCGCCGCCGCTGCCCTGATAGCCACCGCCCTGCTGTCCCGCCTGGCCGGTCAAATCCTGCACGACCGTCTCGGGGGCGATCACCGTCTCTGGAATGTTGGTTTCGTCAGCCATGTCTTAGAACTCCAGTCCGGCTTCGCGCGCCGCATCGGCCAGCGCCTTGACGCGGCCGTGGTAGAGAAAGCCGCCGCGGTCGAACACGACCTGGGTGACGCCGGCGGCCTTGGCCGCTTCCGCCACACGCTTGCCAACCTCGGTCGCCGCCGAGATGTTCGCGCCGGATACGCCGCGCACGTCCTTTTCCAGCGTAGAGGCCGACGCGACCGTCGCACCGGCGACGTCGTCGATCACCTGCGCATAGATATGCTTGCCCGAACGATGCACCGACAGCCGCGGCCGGGTGCCTGCCCGCGCGCGCAGCGCGGTGCGGTTGCGGCGGCGCCGCTTGGCGAAAAGAGAGAGACCCTTGGTCATTACTTCTTCTTCCCTTCCTTGCGGAAGATGAACTCGCCGGCATATTTGATGCCCTTGCCCTTATACGGCTCGGGCTTGCGCCAGCGGCGGATTTCGGCGGCCAGCTGGCCGACCTTCTGCTTGTCGGCGCCCGAAATCTCGACCGTCGTGTTGTCCGGCGTCTTCACGTCCAGATCATCCGGCACCACGATGTCGACATCGTGGCTGTAGCCGAGCTGCAGCTTGAGCTTCTTGCCCGTCACATTGGCGCGATAGCCGACGCCGGTGATGAGCAGCTTCTTCGTGAAGCCGTCCGTAACGCCCGTCACCAGGTTCTGCACCAGTGTCCGCTGCATGCCCCAGAAGGCACGTGCGCGGCGGGTGTCGTTCGCCGGGGTCACGGCGATACCGTCCGCCTGGACGTCATAGCTGATGTCGTCCGACAGCTTGAGCGTCAGCAGCCCCTTTGGGCCTTTCACGCTCATCACGCCACCGTCGATCGTCGCGGTAACGCCGGCCGGAACCGGGATCGCCTTCTTGCCGATGCGGCTCATCAGAACACCTCCGCGAGGACTTCGCCGCCGACGTTCTGCTCGCGCGCTTCGTTGTCCGAAAGCACGCCGCGCGGCGTCGAGACGATGGTGATGCCAAGGCCGTTCATGACCCGGGGCAGTGCCTGGCTGCCGCTATAGACACGGCGGCCGGGCTTGGAGACGCGCGCGACATGCTTGATCGCGGGCTGGCCCTCGAAATACTTCAATTCAATGCGAAGGCCCGCGGCGGGGCCCATCTGCTCTTCGCTATAGCCACGGATGTAGCCTTCGCGCTGGAGCACGTCGAGCACCCGGGCACGCAGCTTGGACGCGGGCGTCAGCACGCTGTCCTTGCGAGCACGCTGGCCATTACGGATGCGGGTGAGCAGGTCACCCACGGGATCGGTCACTGCCATCTGTCGGTCCTTACCAGCTCGACTTCGTCAGGCCGGGGATCAGGCCCTTGTTGCCCAATTCCCGCAGCATGATGCGCGAAAGCCCGAACTTGCGATAATTGCCACGCGACCGTCCGGTCAGCTGGCAGCGGTTGCGCACGCGCGTCGGGTTCGCGTTGCGTGGCAGTTCCGCCATCTTGAGGCGCGCGATCAGGCGCTCGCCATCGTCGAGAGTCGTGTCGTTGGCCTTGGCCTTCAACGCCGCGAACTTGGGCGCATATTGCTTGACCATCGCCTTGCGACGCTCGTTCTTCAGTACCGAACTCAGTTTCGCCATTGGACTTAAGCTCTCTTCCTTAGCTCCCCTCCCCTTTGGGGGAGGGGCTGGGGGCGGGGCGGGGCCGCGAGCAAATCGCTCGTTGATAGGCCCCATCCCAAACCCTCCCCCGAAGGGGAGGGGCTCGTTAATACTAAGCCGCCTGCTTCTCTTCGACGGCTTCTTCGATCGGGAACGGGAAGCCGAACAGGCGGAGCAGCTCGCGCGCCTCGTCGTCGGTCTTTGCGGTCGTCGTCACGATAACATCCATGCCGCGCACCTTGTCGATGCGGTCATAGTTGATCTCGGGGAAGATGATCTGCTCCTTGATACCGCAGGCGTAATTGCCGCGACCATCGAAGCTCTTGGGGTTCAGCCCGCGGAAATCGCGAACGCGCGGCAGCGCGATCGTGACGAAGCGGTCGAGGAACTCGTACATCCGCTCGCGGCGAAGGGTGACCTTCACGCCGATCGGCATGCCCTCGCGCAGCTTGAACTGCGCGATCGACTTCTTGGCCTTGGTGACGACGGGCTTCTGCCCGGCGATCAGCTCCATTTCGGAAGCTGCCTGGTCGACGCGCTTCTTGTCCTGGGTCGCCTCGCCGACGCCCATGTTCAGCACGATCTTGTCGAGCCGGGGCACCTCGTTGACGTTCTTGTAGCCGAACTTCTCCGTCATCGCCTTGGCGATCGAGTCGTCGTACATCGCCCGCAGGCGGGGCTTGTAATCAGCCACCGATCGTCTCCCCGGTCTTCACGGCCACGCGGACCTTCTTGCCATCCTTGATCTCGAAGCGAACGCGCGTCGGCTTGCCGTCGGCGGTCACATGCGCGACCTTGGAGACGTGCATCGGCGCCTCGACCTTTTCCAGCCCCCCCTGCGGGTCTGCCTGGGTCGGCTTCTTGTGGCGGGTCGCGACGTTGATGCCGCCGACGATCACCTTGCCGTCCTTGGGCATGGACTGCGTGACCGTACCGGTGCGCCCCTTGTCCTTGCCCGACAGAACGATGACCTGGTCACCCTTCTTGATGCGCATCTTCAGCTTGGGTGCGGCGGTCTTGCTGGCGGTGGCCATCACAGCACCTCCGGCGCGAGGCTGATGATCTTCATGTGCTTCTTGCCGCGCAGTTCGCGCACGACCGGGCCGAAGATACGGGTGCCGATCGGCTCCTCGTTCTTGTTGACCAGGACGGCTGCGTTGCTGTCGAACCGGATCGTCGATCCGTCCGCGCGGTGGATATCCTTGCGGGTCCGTACGATGACGGCGCGGTGCACGTCACCCTTCTTCACCTTGCCGCGGGGCTGTGCTTCCTTGATGCTGACGACGATGATGTCGCCGACACCGGCCACGCGACGCTTGGAGCCGCCCAGCACCTTGATGCACTGCACCCGCTTCGCGCCGCTGTTGTCAGCGACGTCGAGATTGGACTGCATCTGGATCATGGATCCGTATCCTTCTCAAACCTATGGGGCCGATTGCTGACCGGCACCCGCCTAAAAATACAAAGCCCGGCGCGAGGTGAGCCTCGCGTCGGGGGAGCGGCCTGTTAGCCGTTCCCACGTCCGAACACAAGGTCCGGAACCTCTCCTCCGCCCGTCACCCCAGCGAAAGCTGGGGTATCAGGTTAGGGAGAACCACCCCGCCACGAGACCCCAGCTTCCCCTGGGGTGACGGGCGGCGCGAAAACTCAACCCTCGGCCGACGCCCGCTCCGGCGTCGCATGGGTGTTCACCCGCTCGATCACCGTCCAGGTCTTCAGCTTGGAGATCGGCTTGGTCTCTTCGATCCGCACCGTCTCGCCCTGCTTGAAGGCATTCGCCTCGTCATGGGCGTGATACTTCTTCGAACGGCGGATGATCTTGCCGTAGAGCGGGTGCTTCACCTTGCGCTCGACATTCACCACCACCGTCTTGTCGGTCTTGTCGGAGACGATCACTCCGGTCAGCACGCGCTTCGGCATGATACGTTCCTTACTTGGCAGACCCAGCGCCGGTGCGCTGAGTCTGAAGGGTCTTGATGCGGGCGATGTCGCGCCGCACTTCGCGCACGCGGCTGGGCTTCTCCAGCTGGTTCGTCGCCGACTGGAAGCGCAGGTTGAACTGCTCGCGCTTCAGCTGGACCAGCTGCTCGACGAGCTGGTCGTCGCTGGAGCCTTTGAGATCGTCGATACGCGCCATCTTACTCGCCTCCGAGGTGGCTGGTGTCGCCGAGGCGTGCCACCACCTTCACCTTGATCGGCAGCTTCATCGCCGCCCGTTCGAACGCCTCTGCGGCGATCTTGCCTTCCACCCCGTCCAGTTCGAACAGGATGCGGCCCGGCTTCACCCGCGCCGCCCAGAATTCCGGCGAACCCTTGCCCGAACCCATGCGGACTTCGGCGGGCTTCGACGAGACCGGCACGTCCGGGAAGATGCGGATCCACAACCGCCCCTGGCGCTTGATGTGGCGCGTGATCGCGCGGCGGGCCGCTTCGATCTGGCGCGCGGTGATCCGGTCCGGCTCCATCGCCTTCAGGCCATAGGCTCCGAAGTTCAGCGACGTGCCGCCCTTCGCATCGCCATGGATGCGGCCCTTGAATGCCTTGCGGAACTTGGTCTTTTTCGGTTGCAGCATCGGATCGTTCCTTAGCGGCGGTCGTCGCGAGCCGGACGGACACCCGAAGTCTGGGCCTCCATCATCAGCCGGTCGGTTGCCATCGGATCATGGCCCAGGATTTCGCCCTTGAAGACCCAGACCTTGACGCCGCAAACCCCGTAGGACGTGTGCGCGGTCGCCTCGGCATAGTCGATATTCGCGCGAAGCGTGTGCAGCGGAACCCGGCCCTCGCGGTAGCTCTCCGAACGCGCGATTTCCGCGCCGCCCAGACGGCCGCCGCAGGCAACGCGGATGCCATCGGCACCCAGGCGCATTGCCGACTGGACCGCACGCTTCATCGCACGGCGGAACGCGATACGGCGCTCCAGCTGGTCGGCGATGCCCTGTGCCACGAGCCGAGCATCGACTTCTGGCTTGCGGATTTCGACGATGTTGAGCGAGACGTCCGACGCGGTCATCGCACCGATCGTCTTGCGCAGCTTTTCGATGTCGGTGCCCTTCTTGCCGATGATGACACCGGGGCGCGCCGCGAAGATCGAGATGCGGCACAATTTGGCCGGACGATCGATCACCACCTTGGAGATCGCGGCCTGCGGCAGCGTCTTCATGATGAAGGTGCGGATCTTCAGATCTTCCAGCAGCAGACGCGCATAATCGGCGCCATCGGCATACCAGCGGCTGTCCCAGGTGCGGTTGATCTGCAACCGCATCCCGATCGGGTTGCTCTTGTGACCCATTATGCTTCTTCCTGCTCGCGGACGACGATGCGCAGCTTGCTGAACGGCTTGAGGATGCGCGTCGATTTACCGCGGCCGCGCGTGGCGAACCGCTTCATCACGATACCCTTGCCGACCGAAGCCTCAGCGACGACTAGTGCGTCCACGTCGAGGTTGTGGTTGTTCTCCGCATTGGCGATCGCCGAGGCGAGCACCTTGCGTGCATCGACCGCCATGCCCTTGGTCGAGAATTGCAGGATGTTCATCGCATCGCCGACCTTGCGGCCGCGGATCAGGCCTGCAACCAGGTTCAGCTTCTGCGCGCTGCCGCGGATCTGCGTGCCGACCGACAACGCTTCCTTGTCACCGACCTTGCGGGGGGATTTCGGCTTGCTCATCAGCGCTTGCCCTTCTTGTCGGCGGCGTGGCCGGGGAAGTAGCGCGTGGGCGCGAACTCGCCGAGCTTCATGCCCACCATATCCTCGTTCACGCTCACCGGCACGAACTTGCGGCCGTTATAGACGCTGAAGGTCAGCCCCACGAACGTCGGCAGGATCGTCGAGCGGCGCGACCAGGTCTTGATCGGCGCACGCGCGTTGGTATCCTGGGCGGTTTCTGCCTTCTTGAGCAGGTGAAGGTCCACGAACGGACCCTTCCAGACCGAGCGAGCCATGTTAGCCCTTCCTCTTCGTCGAATGACGCGACCGGATAATCATCTTGTCGGTCGACTTGTTGTGGCGGGTGCGCGCACCCTTGGTCGGCTTGCCCCAGGGGGTGACCGGATGGCGGCCGCCAGAGGTACGGCCTTCGCCACCGCCGTGCGGATGGTCGACCGGGTTCTTGGCGACGCCGCGGGTCAGCGGGCGCTTGCCCAGCCAGCGGTTGCGGCCGGCCTTGCCCAGGTTCTGGTTCTGGTTGTCCGGGTTGGACACCGCACCCACCGTCGCCATGCACTCCGAATGGATGTAGCGCTGCTCGCCCGAGTTCAGGCGAACGATCACCATCCCGCGGTCACGACCGACGACCTGAACATACGTGCCTGCGGACCGTGCGATCTGGCCGCCCTTGCCCGGCTTCATCTCGACGTTGTGGACGATGGTGCCAACCGGCACCTGGCCCAGTTCCATCGCATTGCCCGGCTTCACGTCGGCGCGCTTGGCAGCGATCACCTTGTCACCCACGGCGAGCCGCTGCGGCGCGATGATATAGGCCACGTCGGCCTTGCCTTCGCCCTCTGCATCCGCGGCCACGGTGCCGTAGTTTATGAGCGCGATGAACGCGGTACGATTGGGATCATATTCGATCCGCTCGACCGTGCCCTCGACATCCCAGCGACGACGCTTGAAGTCGATATGGCGATAACGCTGCTTGTGACCACCGGCGATGCCGCGGCTGGTCACATGGCCTTTGTTGTTGCGGCCGCCCGACTTGCGCTTGCCTTCGGTCAGCGCCTTGACGGGGCTGCCCTTCCAGAGCGTCGAGCGGTCGATCAGGACGAGGCCGCGCGTCGATGGCGTCGTCGGATTATATTGCTTGAGTGCCATGATCCTAGACCCCCGTCGTCACGTCGATCGTCTGACCGTCGGCGAGCGTCACGATCGCCTTCTTTATGTCGGACTTGGTGTAGGGCGTACCCTTCCACTTCTTGGTCTTGCCCTTCTGGACGATCGTGTTCACGCCTGTCACCTTGACGTTGAACAGCGCCTCGACGGCAGCCTTGATCTCGGGCTTCGACGCCGAGTTCGCGACCTTGAAGACCACGGCGTTATGCTCGCTGAGCAGGGTCGCCTTTTCGGTGATGTGCGGCGCCAGGATCACGTCATAGTGACGGATGTCGGTCGCCTTCTGGGGCTTGCCCCCGAAAACCTTAGCCATTGAAACGGGCCTCCAGCTTCTCGAGTCCGGCGCGGGTCAGGACCAGCGTCTCGGCGCGAAGGATGTCATAGACGTTGGCGCCGACCGCAGGGAGGATATCCACCTCGTGCAGGTTGCCCGCTGCAAACGCGAAGCTCGTGTCCACGATATCACCGTCGATCACCAGCGCACGCTTGCCGAAGCCGAGCTTGGCCAGATCGCCCTTCAGCGTCTTGGTCTTGCCGCCCTCGACCGCCAGGCTGTCCATGACGACGAGCGAACCCGCCTTGGCATGGCTGCTCAGCGCCATCTTCAGGCCAAGCGCGCGAACCTTCTTGTTGAGGCTCGGATCGAAGTCGCGAACGCGGGCGCCGTGCGCCTTGCCGCCGCCAACGAAGATCGGTGCGCGACGATCGCCGTGGCGCGCCACACCGCCGCCCTTCTGACGACCCAGCTTCTTGCCGGTCCGCGCGACATCGGCGCGTTCGCGGGTGCCCCGCGCGGTAGCACGACGCTTCTCGAGCTGCCAGGTGACCACGCGGTGGAGAATGTCGGCGCGCGGATCAAGGCCAAAGACCTCGTCCGAAAGCTCGACCTCGCCTGTGCTGTCACCGGCGAAGGAGGAAATCTTGATCTGCACTTATCAGCCCTCCTGGCCGTCGGTCGCGGCCGGCGCGTCTGCGGTCTCGGCAGGCGTGTCGGATGCGGTGTTCGTGTTTGCGGCTTGCTTCAAGCTGGCCGGATACGGCGCCTCGGCATGGGCCTTGACCTTGACCGCGTCCTTGACGAACAGCCAACCGCCCTTGGAGCCGGGGACCGACCCCTTCACGAAGATCAGCCCGCGCTCGACGTCGGTGCCGACGATCTCCAGATTCTGCTGGGTGCGATACTTGTCGCCCATGTGGCCGGCCATCTTCTTGTTCTTGAAGACCTTGCCCGGATCCTGGCGCTGACCCGTGGAACCCAGCGAGCGGTGCGAAACCGAGACGCCGTGCGTCGCGCGCAGACCGCCGAAGTTCCAGCGCTTCATGCCGCCGGCAAAACCCTTGCCCTGCGTCCGCCCCTGGATGTCGACCATCTGGCCTGCGACATAATGATCCGCCGACAGTTCGGCGCCGACGTCGAGGAGGTTGTCCTCGGTCACGCGGAACTCGTGGACCACCGCCTTCGGCTCCACCTCGGCCTTGCCGAAATGGCCGCGCTGCGGCTTGGCGACGTTCTTCACCTTGGCGACGCCTGCGCCAAGCTGGACGGCGGTATAGCCGTCGGTATTCATCTCGCGGCGGGAAACGACCTGGAGCGCTTCGAGCTGCAGGACGGTGACCGGCACATGCCGTCCGTCGTCCTGGAACACGCGGGTCATTCCCATCTTCTTCGCGATCACGCCGGTGCGCATGACCAAACTCCTCACAGAGGCACGGGAGGGAAATCCTCCGGTGCGTGTCAGCCCGAAATGCGAAGCGTGCCCCCGTCCCGGGCTGGTGTCTCTGAGAACAGAAACAGACGGGAGACGCTGTCCCGACGGCCGAGGCCGGCGGCGGTATCTCTCACATCCGAAAGCGCAGGACGATTCGTCGACTGCGCAGCGGATGCAGGCCGTTAGGCCAACTTGATCTCGACGTCAACGCCCGCGGCCAGATCGAGCTTCATCAGCGCGTCCACAGTCTGCGGAGTCGGCTGAACGATGTCGAGCATCCGCTTGTAGGTACGGACCTCGAACTGCTCGCGCGACTTCTTGTCGATATGCGGCCCGCGCAGCACCGTGAACTTCTCGGTGCGCGTCGGCAACGGAATCGGGCCACGGATGAGCGCGCCGGTACGGCGTGCGGTGTCGGCGATGTCGCCGGTCGCCTGGTCGAGCACCCGGTGATCGAACGCCTTAAGACGAATGCGGATATTGCTGTCCATAGTCCCTACCGATGCGAAAGAGCGAAGACGGGGCCACCCAGTTCATCCCGCCAGCCGGACCAAGTCCAGGACGACGGGGAAGCAAGGGAACCACGTCCGAAAAACCCAAGGTTACAAGGGCCGCAATCGACGGCCCTCACATAAAAAGGGAGCGACCGACCCCGTATCCGGGGCCGGCCGCTCCGCTCCAGACCTTAGCCTATATTACTTCGAGATGCCGCTGACAATCCCCGAACCGACGGTCCGGCCACCTTCGCGGATCGTGAAGCGCTGGCCCACGTCCATCGCGATCGGCGCGATCAGCTTGATGCCGAGCGCGACGTTGTCGCCGGGCATGACCATCTCGGTGCCCTCGGGCAATTCGACGGTGCCGGTGACGTCGGTTGTGCGGAAGTAGAACTGCGGACGGTAGTTGGCGAAGAACGGCGTGTGACGGCCGCCCTCGTCCTTCGACAGCACGTAGACTTCCGATGAGAAATCGGTGTGCGGCTTGATCGAGCCGGGCTTGCAGAGCACCTGGCCACGCTCGACCTCTTCACGGCCGACGCCGCGGATCAGCGCGCCGATGTTGTCGCCTGCCTGGCCCGAATCGAGCAGCTTGCGGAACATCTCGACGCCGGTGACCGTGGTCTTGCGGGTGTCGTTGATGCCGACGATCTCGACTTCCTCGCCGACCTTGACGATGCCGGTCTCGACGCGGCCCGTGACCACCGTACCGCGACCCGAGATCGAGAACACGTCCTCGATCGGCATCATGAACGGCTTGTCGAGCGGACGCTCGGGCTGCGGCAGATACGTATCGACCGCTTCCATCAGCTTCAGCACGGCATCATGGCCGATTTCCGGGGTCTTGTCTTCGAGCGCGGCGACCGCCGAACCACGGATGATCGGGATGTTGTCGCCGTCGAAGTCGTACTTCGAAAGCAGTTCGCGGATTTCCATCTCGACGAGTTCGAGGATTTCCTCGTCGTCGACCAGATCGACCTTGTTCATGAACACGACCATCGCGGGCACGCCGACCTGGCGGGCGAGCAGGATGTGCTCGCGCGTCTGCGGCATCGGGCCGTCGGTAGCCGACACGACCAGGATCGCGCCGTCCATCTGCGCGGCACCGGTAATCATGTTCTTCACGTAATCGGCGTGGCCCGGGCAATCGACGTGCGCATAGTGGCGCGCCAGCGTCTCATATTCGACGTGCGCGGTCGAGATCGTGATGCCACGCTCGCGCTCCTCGGGGGCCTTGTCGATGTTCGCATAGCTGGTGAACGTCGCGCCGCCGGTCTCGGCCAAAACCTTGGTGATCGCGGCCGTTAGAGACGTCTTACCGTGATCGACGTGACCGATCGTGCCGATGTTGAGGTGCGGCTTGTTCCGCTCGAACTTCTGCTTCGCCATGTTTCCTACCTTCTGATTCGAATCCGCCGCCGCATCCGAGGCCACGCGAACGCGGCCCCATAGCGGCTGTTTCTAAGTTGCGCCAGCCTCTCGCTTCGCCGTGACCTCGAAGTGATCCGAAGTTCCGCTTCTTCGAGGGCTGACCGCGAAATGAATTCGCGGTCGTCGGTCCTCGGGCTTGCCCGAGGCCGGCCGGCCTTCGACGTCGAGGGGCTAAGCGCGCTTAGCCCCGTGCGCCTCAGGCCAGCTTCGCCTTGATTTCCTCGGCGACGTTACTCGGAACCTCGTCGTAATGCGAGAACTGCATGCTGTACTGCGCGCGGCCCTGCGTGAACGAACGCAGCTGGTTCACATAACCGAACATGTTCGCCAGCGGCACCATCGCCTCGACCGTCTGCGCGTTGCCGCGGGAATCGGTCCCCTGGATCGCGCCGCGCCGCGAGTTCATGTCGCCGATGACGTCGCCCAGATAATCCTCCGGGGTGACGACCTCGACCTTCATGATCGGCTCCAGCAGCTTGATGCCCGCCTTCTGCGCCGCTTCGCGCATCGCGCCACGGGCACAGATTTCGAACGCCAATGCCGACGAATCGACGTCGTGATAGGCGCCGTCGTACAGATGGACCTCGAAATCGATGATCGGGAAGCCGATCAGCGATCCGCCCTCCGCCGTCTCGCGCATGCCCTTCTCGACCGAGGGTATATATTCCTTGGGAATATTGCCGCCCTTGACCTCGTCGAAGAACTGGAAGCCGGTGCCGCGCTCGCCGGGGATCACGGTCAGCTTGACGCGGCCGAACTGGCCCGAGCCGCCCGACTGCTTCTTGTGCGTATAGTCGATATCGACCTTCTTCGCGAGATATTCGCGATACGCCACCTGCGGCGCGCCGACATTCGCCTCGACCTTGAACTCACGCTTCATGCGATCGACCAGGATTTCGAGGTGAAGCTCGCCCATCCCCTTGATGATGGTCTGGCCGCTCTCCGCATCCGACGACACCCGGAACGACGGATCCTCGCGCGCCAGGCGATTGAGCGCGACGCCCATCTTCTCCTGGTCGGCCTTGGTCTTGGGCTCCACCGACAGTTCGATGACCGGATCGGGGAACTCCATCCGCTCCAGGATGATCGGCGCGTTGAGCGCACACAGCGTCTCGCCGGTCGTCGTGTCCTTCAGCCCCGCCAGCGCGACGATGTCGCCCGCGAACGCCTCCTGGATATCCTCGCGGCTGTTGGCATGCATCAGCAGCATGCGGCCGACCTTTTCCTTCTTGTCCTTGACCGAATTCATCACGACCGATGCGGTGTCCATGCGGCCCGAATAGATGCGTGCGAAGGTCAGCGTGCCGACGAAGGGATCGTTCATGATCTTGAACGCCAGCGCCGACATCGGCGCATCGTCGGTCGGCGGACGCGTGTCCGGCGTCACGCCATCGAGCTTCAGGCCCTCGACGTCCTTGATGTCGAGCGGGCTGGGCAGATAGTCGACGACGCCGTCCAGCAGAGGCTGAACGCCCTTGTTCTTGAACGCCGAGCCGCACAGCACGGGGACGAACGAGAAGTTCAGCGTGCCCTTGCGGATCAGCTTCTTCAGCGTCGCCGTGTCGGGCTCCTGCCCTTCCAGATACGCCTCCATGACATCGTCGTCCTGCTCGACCGCCATCTCGATCAGCTCGCTGCGCGCGGTGGCGGCGGCGGCGGCCATGTCGTCGGGGATCGCGGTGATCTCGAACTTGGCGCCCAGCGACTCTTCGAGCCAGATGATCGCATTGTTCTCGACCAGATCGACCAGCCCCTTGAACCCGCCCTCGATGCCGATCGGCAGGTACAGCACCGCCGGGCGCGCGCCGAGGCGATCCTTTATCATCTCGACGCAGCGCTCGAAGCTGGCGCCGGTCCGGTCCAGCTTGTTGACGAAGCACATCCGCGGGACGTGATACTTCTCGGCCTGGCGCCAGACGGTCTCGGATTGCGGCTCGACGCCGGCGACGCCGTCGAAGCACGCGACCGCTCCGTCGAGCACGCGCAGCGAACGCTCGACCTCGATCGTGAAGTCGACGTGGCCGGGCGTATCGATGATGTTGATCCGGTGATCGTCCCAGAAGCACGTGGTGGCAGCCGACGTGATCGTGATCCCGCGCTCCTGCTCCTGCTCCATCCAGTCCATCGTCGCGGTGCCTTCATGCACTTCGCCGATCTTGTAGGACTTGCCGGTGTAATAGAGGATTCGCTCGGTGGTCGTCGTCTTGCCGGCGTCGATGTGCGCCATGATGCCGATGTTGCGATACTTCTCGAGCGGATGGCTGCGGGCCATGATCGGTGCTTCCTTAGCGATGTGGGGAGCAGGGCATTACGCCCGCTCCCCACGATATAGGTGCAAATGCTACCGGTGGAAAGCCACCGGCCACCGCCTTACCAGCGGTAATGGCTGAACGCGCGGTTCGCTTCGGCCATGCGGTGCGTGTCTTCGCGCTTCTTGACCGCGTTGCCGCGGTTGTTGGCGGCGTCCATGAGCTCGCCCGAAAGGCGGGCCGCCATCGTGTTCTCACTGCGGGAACGCGCGGCCGAGATCAACCAGCGGATCGCCAGTGCCTGCGCCCGTTCGGGACGCACTTCGACGGGCACCTGATAGGTCGCACCGCCGACGCGGCGCGAGCGCACTTCGATGCCCGGTTTGATATTGGTCAGCGCATCATGGAACACGCCGATCGGGTCGCGCTTGGCGCGGGTTTCGACGGTTTCCAGCGCACCGTAGACGATCAGTTCCGCGACGGACTTCTTGCCGTCCAGCATGACCGAATTCATGAACTTCGACAGAACCTCATCCCCGTACTTCGGGTCGGGCAGGATGATACGCTTTTCGGGGCGACGACGACGTGCCATTTCAAATTCCTTATCTGCTTCAGCCTGTTCCGGAACACGTCCGGGGCTTACTGGGTCTGGGGTCCGGAGCCTGGATCCCCGGCAAGCTCGCCTGAGGCGATCTTTCGAGGATGATCATGCCCCCGGCATGATCACTTCGGACGCTTGGCGCCGTACTTGGAACGCGACTGGCGACGATCCTTCACACCCTGTGTATCGAGCACGCCGCGCAGGACGTGATAGCGAACACCGGGAAGATCGCGCACACGACCGCCACGGATCAGGACCACCGAATGCTCCTGGAGGTTGTGCCCTTCGCCCGGAATGTAGCTGATGACTTCGCGCTGGTTGGTCAGGCGGACCTTGGCCACCTTGCGCAGCGCCGAGTTCGGCTTCTTCGGGGTCGTCGTGTAGACGCGCGTGCAAACGCCCCGCTTCTGCGGGTTCTGCTCCATCGCAGGGACCTTGGACTTGGCCTTCTGCGGTTCGCGGCCCTTGCGGACCAGCTGGTTGATCGTCGGCATTGAAGCCTTCACCTTTCATTGGGTTACTTTGCTGGAGCCCTGAACCTTAGGTTCTGACGCCCCTGCGAAGCTCGATGGCTTCGCGAATACAAATAAGGACCACGGATCAGCCTTCGCTGACCCTCGGCCCTGGAGTGCATCCAGCAATGTTCAATCGCCCGTATGGCATGAATGCCGGTCTGGACTGTCGGCGCCTATACGCAGCGACTCCTGTGCGGTCAACGATAACAACGGCGGTGCGTTTGCTGGCTTGTGTCGCGGCATCGGCGGCGCTAACGGCAGCGCCCATACAGGGGCATAGCTCAGCTGGTTAGAGCGTCGGTCTCCAAAACCGAAGGCCCTCGGTTCGAATCCGAGTGCCCCTGCCAGGTTCGACGAAAACGGCGAAGCCGCACATCGAACCGGCTGGCGCGTGGGAAATCGCCCACCCTTGCCTTACGCCGGCGCCGGCGCTATCTGCGCCAACCATCCGACAGCACGGTATCTTCCGCCGCTCCCTCAAACGGGGCGGGCGGGGCGCCGTGTCAGAAAAAGGGCCGAGATCACCGTGGCGAAGACGTCCCCGACCGAATTCTTCCGGCAGGTGCAGGCAGAGACCAAGAAGGTCGTCTGGCCGACGCGGCGCGAGACGGTGATGACCGCCGTGATGGTCGTCATCATGACGACGATCCTGGCGCTGTTCTTCCTGGGCGTCGATTCCATCTTCGAAGCGATCGTCAGGCAGCTCCTGAAGTTCGCGCAGAGCCAATAAGCCAACAAGTCCGGGACAATAACCAATGGCACGCTGGTACATCATCCACGCTTATTCCGGTTTCGAGGGCAAGGTCCGCGATTCGATCATGGCCGAGGCGACCCGCATGGGCCTCGAGCAGCTGGTCGAGCAGATCGAGGTTCCGACCGAGACGATCACCGAAGCCCGTCGCGGCAAGAAGATCGCGGTCGAGCGCAAATTCATGCCCGGCTATGTCCTGGCCAAGCTCAGCATGAACGACGACGTCTATCACCTGGTCAAGAACACACCCAAGGTGACCGGCTTCCTGGGATCGATGGGCAAGCCCCAGGCGATCAGCGAGGCCGAAGCGGCGCGCATGCTGAACAGCAAGGAAGAGGCGGCAGCAGCGCCGAAGCAGAAGATCAAGGTCGATTACGAGATCGGCGACGCGGTCAAGGTGCTGGAAGGCCCCTTCGCCAGCTTCAACGGCCTGGTCGAGGAACTGGATTTCGACAAGTCGAAGGTCAAGGTATCGGTGTCGATCTTCGGACGCGCCACGCCGGTGGAACTCGATTTCGAGCAGGTCGAACGGTCGAAGTAACGCGGGTGGCAGGCGGGTCGGCTTATGCCACCCACTGCGCCGCCATCGCCCTCACCTCCACCCGCGCCTTCAGGCGGGCGGCGAGTAGCGCGGTTCCGCTGATCTTGCGCTGAGCAAACAGCATGGCGGCGGGCGGCAGATGCCATGTCGCGCGGTCCGCGATCATGACCGCGGCGTCTTCGCGCAGCACACCGACGAACGCGCGGTCGCCGAAGTCGAATGGACCTTCCCTGCCCAACTCTCCCAGGATGACGTCGATCATCCGATCCAGCAGCGGGCCATGCCGGGCGGCGGCAGCGGTGCCGACGAACCCCGCCGCGATAGCGGCTTCTCTCACCGCATCGCGGCTGCCTGCCAGACCGGCGCGCAGCAGGTTGCGATAGGCCGCCACCGTCTCCGGCGCGACGGCGCGCGCGGCGCCGAAATCGAGCAGGACGATGCGCCCGCTGTCGTGCTGATACCGGTAATTGGCGAAATTGGGGTCGGTCTGCATCCAATCGAAGTCGAACAGCTCGCGCAGCACCAGCTCGATCAGCGACGCCATCACGCCGTCGCGCACGCTCTGGTCGGCGCCGTCCAGCGTCTCGATCGCGACGCCGTCGACGAAGTCCATCGCCAGCACGCGGTCGGTCGTGAATTCGCGGTCCAGCCCAGGCACGACGAACTTGGCAGACCCTGCCAGCAACCCGCCGAACCGCTCCAGCTGCGCGCCTTCGCGGACGTAATCCGCCTCCTCGTTCAACTGCGCCTTCGCCTCCGCCAGCAGGGGCGCAAAGTCGAGCCCGGCGGGCAGCAGCCCGGAAACGCGCAGCAGCGTGGCGACATTGTCCACGTCGGCGTCGATGCTGTCGGCGACACCGGGATATTGCACCTTGATCGCCAGCATGCGCCCGTCGTGCGTGCTGGCGCGGTGGACCTGACCGATCGAGGCGGCGGCGACCGGCGTCGCTTCGAACCGGGCGAAGCGGCGGCGCCAGTCGCTGCCCCATTGGCTCGCCAGCACGGCCTGCAATTGCGCGGGCGGCATGTGATGCGCACCGCTGCGCAGCCGTGCCATGATAGACGTCAACTCGGGCGGCAGGACATCGCCTGCGTCCATCGAGATCATCTGCCCCAGCTTCATCGCCGCGCCGCGCAAGTGCGAAAGCTGATCCGCGACGCGCGCGACGTTGGCGGGCGTCAGCAACATCTCTCTGATATTGGGACGCTGACCATCGGCGAGGCGCCGGGCGCCTTCTGCCATCATGCCCCCCGCGACTCCGCCGGCCATCCGGCCGAACACGCCCAGTCGGGAAAGCCGCCCGCGCGGAACGGCGCGGCCCGCCGGCCGGCGACGATCGTCTTGATTGTCCATAGCCGCGATGTGGTGGCGACACGGGCTTTGCAGCGCAACGCTTTTCGGCTATGCGCGCCGGCTTCCACCGTCATCGTTGGATAACAGCCTGCGGGAGGCGCGTTCGCGCGTCGCTATCACCGCTAAACCTGAAGAGAGTGACATGGCAAAGAAGATTACGGGTTATATCAACCTGCAAGTTCCCGCCGGCGAGGCGAAGCCTGCGCCGCCGATCGGGCCTGCACTGGGTCAGCGCGGCGTTAACATCATGGAATTCTGCAAGGCGTTCAACGCGCAGACGACCGATGTCGACAAGGGCACCCCGCTCCCCACGAAGATCACGGTCTATGCCGACCGCAGCTTCACCTTCGAGACGAAGACGCCACCGGCCACCTTCCTCATCAAGAAGGCGCTGAACCTGAAGTCCGGCTCGAAGGAGCCAGGCAAGACGTCGGCGGGCAAGATCACCCGCGCGCAGCTGAGCGAAGTGGCGCAGATCAAGATGAAGGATCTGAACGCCAACGACATCGACGCAGCGACGAAGATCATCGAAGGCTCCGCCCGCGCGATGGGCCTCACCGTGGTGGAGGGCTAAGACATGGCGAAGCTGACCAAGAAGCAGAAGGCGAACACCGTCAATCCCGAGGCGCTGCACGGCATCGACGAGGCGATCGCGATGGCGCGCGCCGGCGCGACGTCCAAGTTCGACGAGACGATCGAAGTCGCATTGAACCTGGGCGTCGATCCGCGTCATGCCGATCAGATGGTTCGCGGCGTGGTGAACCTGCCGAAGGGCACCGGCAAGACGGTGCGCGTCGGCGTGTTCGCACGCGGCGCCAAGGCCGACGAAGCACGGGAAGCGGGCGCCGACGTGATCGGTGCCGAAGACCTGATGGAAACCATTCAGGGCGGCACCATCGATTTCGATCGCTGCATCGCGACCCCGGACATGATGGGCATCGTCGGTCGCCTGGGTAAGGTGCTCGGGCCCAAGGGCCTGATGCCGAACCCCAAGCTGGGCACCGTCACGATGAACGTCGCGCAAGCCGTTAAGGACGCCAAGAGCGGCCAAGTCGAATATCGCGTCGAAAAGGCCGGGATCATCCATTCCGGCATCGGCAAGGCGAGCTTTCCTGCCGAAGACCTGCGCGCCAATTTCGACGCGCTGCTCGACGCGGTCGTCCGCGCCAAGCCATCGGGCGCGAAGGGCAAGTATGTCCGCAAGGTCGCCATTTCGAGCACGATGGGGCCGGGCATCAAGGTCGATACCGCCGAGGTAAGCGCAGCCTAAGCCGCGCGATGCGCCAGCCAAGCGCGGGCGCATATCTTCGGCGCCGCCGGCACGGGTGTGAATTCCGCTCCACATCCGCGACGGTACAAGCGAGAAGGCCGGGAGCGATCCCGGCCTTTTTCATGAGCGCCTGCCGGTATTTCCAATGACGGTCAACGCCGCCATCTGGATCATCTGCTTGATCGCGACCGTTGGCGTCATCGCGCGGCCGTTCAAGCTTCCCGAAGCGATCTGGGCCATTGCCGGTGCGCTGCTGCTGGTCGTGGCGGGCCTGCTTGCGCCCGACGCCGCCTTGTCGGCGGTCCGAGGAGGCGGCGACGTCTATCTGTTCCTGATCGGCATGATGCTGTTGTCCGAGGCGGCTCGCATCGAGGGGCTGTTTGACTGGCTTGCGGTTCACGCGGTCAACCGGGCGCGCGGCTCTCCCCGCCGGCTGTTCGCACTGATCTTCGGCGTCGGCGTGATCGTGACGACCTTCCTGTCCAACGATGCGGCCGCAGTCGTCCTGACCCCGGCCGTCTATGCCGCGGCGCGCAAGGCGAAAGCAAAGCCGCTGCCGATGCTGTTCGCTTGCGCCTTCGTCGCGAATGCCGCCAGTTTCGTGCTGCCGATCTCCAACCCCGCCAATCTCGTGCTGTACGGCGGGCGCATGCCGCCGCTGGGCGCGTGGATGGCGTCGTTCGCTCTGCCATCGCTGCTGTCGATCGCGGCGACCTTCGTCATGTTGCGCTGGGTCGCGCGCGACGATCTGGCGGGATCGTGCGAGCTCAGGGTAGAAGCGGTGGCATTGCCGCGCGGCGGAAAGGTCGCGCTGGCCGGCATCATCGTCACCGGCGGTCTGCTGATCGCCGTCTCGGCCCGTGACGGCGCTTTGGGCCTGCCGACATGCCTTGCGGGCGTGGCGACGACGACGATCGTGTGCATCGCCGGTCGCAAATCGCGGCTGACGATCGCCCGCGCGGTGTCGTGGTCGGTCTTGCCACTTGTTGCGGGGCTGTTCGTGCTGGTCGAGGCGCTGGCGACGACCGGAATCATCGGCGTGCTGGCCCGCGCGCTGGCCGATGCGGCGTCACGATCGCCGCAAGTGACAGCGGGTGTCGCCGGGACAGCGCTCGCCATCGTGTCGAACCTGATGAACAACCTGCCCGCCGGCCTGATCGCGGCGACTACCATCGCTCACGCCCGTCCGCCGCAGATGGTGACAGACGCGCTGCTGATCGGGGTCGATCTCGGCCCCAATCTGTCGATCACCGGATCGCTGGCGACGATCCTGTGGCTGACGGCGATCCGCCGGGAGGGGGAGGACGTGAGTTTCTGGCGCTTCCTGAAGGTCGGCGCACGGGTGATGCCCCCTGCCCTGCTCTGCGCGATCGGCGCCCGGCTGGCGATCGGCTGAGCCGGCCGAGAACCAACTTCCTGTCGGATCGCTGACGGCGCCATTCCGCAACGGTTCACCGGGCGATGCGTATTTGCGATCCCAGGCCGATGCCCAAAGCACGGTTTGAACCAGGAGTATCGCTTATGCGTAAATTCATCCTCACGGCGCTTGCCGCCTCCGTCCTTTGCCCCGTCGCAGTCAGCGCACAGAGCTATGGCGAAGTCCGCCGGAACCAGCGCGAACTGCGCGAAGATCGTCGCGACTTGCGCGAGGCGCAGCGCCGCGGCGACCGTGGGGACGTCCGCGAAGCCCGCCGCGAGTTGCGCGAAGATCGGCAGGAAGCGCGCGAAGATTGGCGCGACTATCGCCGCGCGCACGCCGACGTGTACCGCCGCGGCGGCTATCGCGGGCCGCAGGGCTATCGCTATCGCCCGATCGCGATCGGCCACCGCTTCGCGCCTAGCTATTACGGTCGCCAATATCGCATCGACGACTATCGCACCTATCGCCTGGCCGCCCCCCGCTACGGCTATCAACGCTGGGTGCGCTACGGCAACGACGTCGCCCTGGTCGACACACGGTCCGGCCGCGTGGTCGCCGTCCACAATCGCTTCTTCTACTGATCGAATCGCCCCGGCCCGGACACCCCGTCCCGGCCGGGGCCTTGCCGGTCAGCCAGGCAGGCCCGACTCTCCTACTCCTAAGACCCTACTCCTAAGACCCTACTCTAAGACGGCGTCTTGTCCTTGGCCGGCGTCGACGATGCGTCCCGATCGGCGGCATGCCCCTGACAGGGCGGCGTGGCGCCGGCGAATTCATCGAACGTGCCGAAATGGTTGCGCAGGGTATCCGCCAGCCCGGTCAGCTTCGGCAGCCCGCTCCCGCGCCCGGATACTTCCGACACATAGGCTTTGTTGTTGTCGAAGCCGGCGATGGCGCTGTTGACGGTCGCTGCTTCCGCCGCGCTGACTTCGGGCACCATGACGCGCCGGCTCTTGGCCATGCGCGCCACGCCATTCTCAAACGAAGATATCCGCCAATAGGCAATCCCACCAAGCATGCGATCGACCGGATTCGACGAATAGGACCAGTGCAATCCTTTCCCCGCAGGCGGCACTTTGACGGTTGTGGCATAGCACGTGAACGCAGGATAATCGGTCGCCCAGGCGGCGTCCTGCGCTTGATCCTTGGGGTGTTTCATTTCCGCAGGTGGCGGAAAGCCCGCGCCCAACAGGTAATGGGTGTGGCCGGTCTTGTCGTCGCCCTCCCAATCGACCTTGCCCTCGCCCTCCATCGTCAGGACAAGCAGACGCTTGTCCTCGTCGAAGCGCCAGGTGGTACGTGACGGCTCAACGTTGGGCATCTGCTGGCGCCAATAGGCAGCCTGCATCCGATCCGCATCCGCGGGAGCCAGCCCCGCGAGTTGCGCACGGATGCCGAGGATCTCGTCCCCGCGCATCGTCTGCTGTATCTTGTATTTCCCGGGATTGGCGAAGCCGGCGGATGCGTCGATCTCGACGACCTGCACCATCTGCGGGTATTTCGGCGGCAGGACGGCAACAGGTTCGAGCGATGCTCCTGCGGAACGCAGCGGCAGGACGAAGCGCGACCGGGGCGCGTCCAGATCGGCCAGATGGCGATCGCCCGATCGTGTCGCGTCGAGCCAATATGCGGCACCGTCGATGGTCGCGCGGACCACGACATGATCGAAGACGGCGGGCGTCGGCAGCCGCCGATCGATCCCGTCACCGCCCTGCGCGCCGACCAGGACCGGCTCCGCGGCAATCCCCAGTTCGCGCAGCAGGGCGACCAGCAACACCGTCTTGGCCTTGCAGTCGCCGAAGCGACGCCGCCACGTATCGTCGGCATTCGCTGGCCGGTAATTGCCCCCGTCCAGTCCCACATAGACGTAGCGGATGCGATCCTCGACGACGCGCAGCGCTGCTTCCGCGCGGCGGGCTGCATCCGGCGTTTCCTTCGCGATCCGGCTTGCTTCCGCCTTCACCGGTGAGCTCGGCGACAGCGCCGCTGCGCGCACGAAAAGTGGATCGAAGGTGCGGGAAACCGCTGCCCAATCGGGATAGCTGCTGAACTGCACTTGGCGAACCGCGCCATACCGCGGGGGCGCGCCTTCCGGGATGATCGCGGACGCGGGATCGGTGAGCAGATACTGGCGATCCGTCTCCGTGCCCAGATCGGTCACCACCGCAGCCGGCAGGTCCGCAGACGCACGATATGCCATAGCGCGATCCTTTGGCTGGACCACGCGAAGACGATAGGCGCCG
>NZ_DASVTL010000008.1:0-4506 GCF_036387595.1 Sphingomonas sp. | reverse complement strand
GCGTGGGACTTCGCGGTGAAGGCGGGAGCATAGCATGTCGCAATTCGACCTGACCGGCAGGGTCGCGATCGTCACCGGATCGTCGCGCGGGATCGGCCGCGCCTCCGCCTTCGAGCTGGCCGAGCACGGCGCCAAGGTCGTCATCTCCAGCCGCAAGCAGGACGCCTGCGAGGCGGTCGCGGACGAACTCAACGGCAAATATGGCGAGGGCAGCGCGATCGCGGTGGCGGCCAACATCTCCGACAAGGCGGGGCTCCGGAACCTGGTCGACGAGACCCGTCGCGCGTTCGGGCGTGTCGACATCCTCGTCTGCAACGCCGCGTCCAACCCCTATTACGGCCCGCAAGAGGGGATCGCGGACGAGCAGTTCCGCAAGATCATGGACAACAACATCCTGTCCAACCACTGGCTGATATCGATGGTCGCGCCCGAGATGCGCGAGCGCGGGAGCGGGTCGGTGGTGATCGTGTCGTCGATCGGCGGCCTGCGCGGGTCGCCCGTGATCGGGGCCTATTGCATCTCCAAGGCCGCCGACATGCAGCTCGCGCGCAACCTGGCCGTCGAATACGGCCCGCACAATGTCCGCGTGAACTGCATCGCGCCGGGGCTCATCAAGACCGATTTCGCGCGCGCCCTGTGGGAGGACCCGGAGGCCGCCGCGCGCCGCAACGCCGAGACCCCGCTTCGCCGCATCGGCGAGCCGCACGAGATCGCGGGCGCGGTCGTGTTCCTGGCGAGCGACGCGTCGAGCTACATGACCGGACAGACGATCGTGGTGGATGGGGGCGTGACGATATGAGGTTCCGGAATAAGTCGATCATCGTCACCGGCGCGGGATCGGGCATCGGCCGCGCCGCCGCCTGCCTGTTCGCGGCCGAGGGCGGGTCGGTGATCGTCGCCGACCGGACCGAGGGCGCCGACGAGACCGCGCAGCTGATCGGGCAAGCGGGCGGCATCGCGCGCGCGATCCGCATCGACGCCGGGCTGGAGGAGGATGTCGTGCGCGCGGTCGAGCTGGCGGTGGCCGAATTCGGCGGCGTCGACGTGATGTTCGCCAATGCGGGCATATCGGGCGGGATGGCGAACATCTTCGACACGGACGTGGCGCTCATCGCGGAGGTGCTGCGCGTCAACCTGATCGGCCCGTTCCTGGCGATCAAGCATGCCGCGCCGCGCATCGCCGAGCGCGCCAGGGATACCGGAAGGGGCGGGGCGATCGTGCTCACCGCCAGCGTCGCCGGCATCCGCTCGGGCGCGGGATCGCCCGCCTATTCGGCGTCCAAGGCGGGCGTCATCAACCTCGCCCAGGTGTCGGCGCAGCAGCTCGCCGGGTCCAATGTCCGCGTCAACGCCATCTGCCCCGGCCTGACCGAGACGGGGATGACCAAGCCGACCTTCGACTATGCGCGCGACGCCGGAAAGATGGACCGCGTCGGCCGCCTCAATCCCCTGCGCCGCGGCGCCCAGCCCGAGGAACTCGCCAGGGTCGCGCTGTTCCTGGCGTCGGATGATGCCAGCTATGTCAACGGCCAGGCGATCGCGGTCGATGGCGGGCTGTCGTCGAGCCACCCGGTGACGAAGCAGGAATATGGCCGGACGGCGGTTTAGGGTCGGGAGCTTGTCGGCGAGGATGTCCGAAACCGGTGGTTAGCGGACGTTTGCTAGGCGGCGTGGACAAATTCGCGCGGGCAACTGTGGCGCTCAGGCCCGGTCGGTCTCCGCTGCTTTTTCTATGATCTTGCGTGTCAAATACTCGTAGATGCCACGCTGCCGACTGTCGTTCTCGACAATCTCGGCAGATTTGATGACGTAGTCCGCCTTAAGCGCCGCATTCACGTCGGCAAGGCCCGACTGAATCGCTGGCAGGACCTCTTCGGCAGTCAAGCCCTCGTAATGCAGACACTCGCCAATGGCAGGTAGCACCGTAACGGCGAACTCCTGCGGGCTTCCTCGTACCAAGGTCAGTCGAAGCATGTTGTGCGTTGGGCCGGTAACATGTTGCGCGGTGAAGGTGCCGTCTTGTTCGGTGATGTGCATATGATCCTCTTGCAGCGAGGATAACAGATGAGCGACCGCAATACACCGAGCATCACCAGACCCGATGTGAGCACCATCGTTGACGCAGCCGGAAAGGATTGATTCAATTCTGCTTTTTGGAGGTGGGCTTGAGCCGGGGCGATCTTACCGAGGCGGAATGGCGCATCCTGAGGAACTTGCTGCCAATCGAGCGGAAGAACCGAGGTCGGGGACGGCCTCCCGAACAGAACCGCTCGATTATCAACGGCATACTCTGGCGGCTGCGGTGCGGTGCACCGTGGCGCGACGTGCCGCCCAAATACGGAAGTTGGAACACCATCTATCGCCGGTTCCGGCGATGGAGCGAAGCCGGGGTATGGGAGATCGTGGCGGTCACGCTGGCCGAGATCATGGCGGATACCGGCCACTACAGCATCGACAGCACCACCGTTCGCGCCCACGTCTCGGCAGCGGGCGGAAAAGGGGGGCTCATCGACGCGCTCTTGGCCGCTCGCGGGGCGGGTTCACCAGTAAGCTTCACTGCCTGGCTGACGCCCTCGGGCGACCGCTCGCCTTCTACCTGACCGGCGGCGAGGCGGCAGACTGCAAGGCGTATGATGCTCTGATCGTCCTGCCAGAGCGAGCACCGGATGCTCTGCTTGCCGACAAGGGCTACGATGCCGACGCCATCCGCGCTGATTTTACCAAGCGGAACATCGAACCGGTCATCCCCGGCCGGTCAAACCGCCGCATGAAGATCGAGCATGACCGTGTACTCTACAAGCAGCGCAACCGCATCGAGCGCATGTTCGGCCACCTCAAGATCAACCGCGCCATCGCCACCCGCTACGACCAACTCGCCAGCAGCTTCCTCGGCATGGTCCACCTCGCCACCGCAAGATACTGGCTCAAATTTGTCCACGCCGCCTAGGCGTCGTCCTCTGCGTAGCGGATCAAGCGTTCGCAACGCTCGCTCTCCGTTGCCGATGCGCCCTCGCCCGACGCAGCGTAGTCCTTAATGAAGTCGCGAGCGATGAAGGCTTCGAGAAAGTAGCTGTAGCTGATCTCGCCGTGTTTAACCGGCTCCGTGGTGTCTGGCGCGGACTTGATGATAACTGCATCCGAATCACCGGACCATGGCTGCGCTACGTAGATCGTCGCGTCGTCGTCTTGCCATTCGGAGGTCGATTGCAGAAGGTCGATCAAGCGCAAAGCATACCTCCACAGCAGTGAGCTGAACCTAGCGTGGTCGCTCAACATCGGCAAATGGGCGAGAGCGGTCATTACCGCCTCCTTCACCCTACTTCCGCAGCCGAATCAGCCCTTCCTGCGCGACGCTCGCCACTAGGCGGCCGTCCTGCGCGAAGATGCGCCTCCGGTTGAAGCCGCGCGCATGGCCCGCCCAGGGGCTGTCGGTGGCGTAAAGCAGCCATTCGTCGGCGCGGAAGGGTTCGTGGAGCCAGAGGGCGTGGTCGAGGCTCGCGGTCTGGAGGTCGTGCGTTATCCAGTTGACGCCATGGGGCAGGGTGCAGGTGCCCAGCAAGGACATGTCGGACGTGTAGGTCAGCACCGCGCGGTGCATCGCCGCGTCGTCGCCGATCGGCGCGCAGAGGCGGAACCAGCTCGCCTGGGCGGGCTCGCGCGCTTCGGGGCGGAACCAGCTGCGCGCATGAACGGGACGGATCTCGACGGGGCGGGGGCGGAGCAGATGCGGGCGCCATTTCTCCGGGATCTCGTCGATCATCTCCTCGCGCAGCTCGCGCTCGGAGCGCAGCGCGTCGGGCGGCGGCACGTCGGGCATCGCGTCCCGGTGGTGCAGCCCTTCCTCCGGCACCTGGAGCGAGGCGGTAAGGCTGAGGATGGGCTGGCCGTTCTGCGTGGCGATCACGCGGCGCGTGGCGAAGCTGCGCCCCTCGAAATCGCGGACGACGCGGTAGATGATCGGGTGGTTCTCGTCGCCCGGCCGCATGAAATAGGCGTGGAGCGAATGGGCGGTCTTGGGCGCGTCGGTGGAACGCTGTGCCGCCTGGAGCGCCTGGGCGATCACCTGGCCGCCGAAGACGCGGCCGACCCCGCCGGGCTGGCGCGCGCCGCGGTACAGGTCGGTGTCGAGCTGTTCGACGTCGAGCAGCGCGACGAGCGAGGCGACGAGCGTCTCCGGCGGGGTGTCGCGGGGGGTGTTCAGGGCCATCGCACAAGACTTCCGTTCGCCCTGAGTAGCCGACGAGCGAAGCCGAGGCGGCATATCGAAGGGCAGGTGGGTAAGCCCATGTCCTTCGATACGGGCCTTCGCTACACGCCTGCGGCGCTACTCAGTCCCTACTCAGGACGAACGGGTTTTGGTCAATAGCCCGCCAGCCGGGCCAGCCGGTCGGCATGGTAGTTGGCGTCGCCGAACATCTCCGCCAGCACGCGGGCGCGCTTCATGAAGAAGCCGATGTCATATTCGTCGGTCATGCCGATGCCGCCATGCATCTGGATGCCTTCCTG
>NZ_DASVTL010000007.1:0-3063 GCF_036387595.1 Sphingomonas sp. | reverse complement strand
GCGACGAAGTCCAGCAATTGCGCGAACGCATCCAGGTGCTCGAACGCGTGATCACCGACAACCATGGCAGCGTCGATCTCACCCAGGAGATCGACCGGCTGCGCGACCGCTGAAGGAGGCGGACATGATCGATGCCAATCTCTACCTGACGCTCGCTACCGCATCGCTCGCCGGACTGGCGATGGTCACCACCGCCGGGCTTTCGGGCTGGCGTAGCTGGCTGGCGCTGAAGCATTCGGAACTCGACCAGGCGCACGGATCCACCTCGCCGGTTCCCACCGCCGGTGCCCGGATCGAGATCGCGGACCTGAAGGAACGCATCAAGAAGCTCGAGGCGATCGCCGCAGGGGTGGACCTCTAACCTCGCCGCTTGTACCCGCCGCGGATGCCAAGCCTCGCCGATGTTCGTGACGAATACGAGTTCCTCGAAGCCGACGATCGCTATCGCCTGCTGATCGACCTCGGTCGCGAACTGGAACCGATGCCCGCGGCATTAAAATCGGACGCGACGCTGGTGCGTGGGTGTTCGGCGTCGGTGTGGGTCTATCCGACGGCGCGCGACGACGAGACGCTGCATTTCCTGGCGGACTCCAACGCCGCGATCACCAAAGGCATCATCGCGCTGGTATTGTTGGCGGTGCAGGACCGTCCTGCCGGCGAGATCCTCGCGACCGACATCCCCGCCGCCTTGGCACCGTTCGACCTGTCGAAGCAGCTGAGTTCGAACCGGACGCAGGGCATCCCCAACATGATCGCGCTGATCCGCGAAACCGCCGCGCGATACACATAGGCGGGATTGCTACCACTCCCGTCACCCCGGACCCGGGCCGGGGTGACGCTACCTCTTGGACGGCCGCAAAGTGGAACCCCGGATCAAAAGCCGGGCGACGGAGCTTTGGGGCGAACATACTCCACGCCCAACCGCTCCACCACGTCTTCGAGCGGCGCCCCGGCGGGCACGACCAGCCACTCGCCCGCCGCCCGCGCATCGACCACCACGACCGCATTCTTCGGGCAGACCCCGAGGCATTTGCTCTCGACGATCCCCAGCCCCGAACGCCGTCCCTTCTTCAAACCCAGCATGCGCCGCAACGCCTTTATGAGCGACGTTTTGCCATCGTCGCCGAAGCCGCCACCGACCTTCTTCGAACATTTGCCGCAGACCAGTACCGCGCCCTGCCAGTCACTGCGTACCGTCTTCAACATGCTGCCCTGTTCAATGCGGGGCCTTCAACGCGGGCGCCACTCGCGCCGTTCGTCGGCGCTCCGTAGGATCTCGTAGGCGGCCTGCACCGCTTGGAACTTAACCGCAGCATCCGCGTCGCCCGGACGCACGTCCGGGTGGTTTTCCTTGGCGAGCTTGCGCCACGCGGCCTTGATAGTGTCGAAGTCCGCATCGCTGTCGACCCCGAGCGCTTCGAGCGCATGAAGTTCGTCGCGCGATCGCGTGCCGTCGCCCGGTCCGCCCCAAGCATAGTGTTTCGCATTGGCATAGCCTGATGCGTCGCGCGTCTCGTCGGACTCGCGCGCCGCGGCCTCCTCCGCCGATAAGCCTTCGAAATAATTATACCCGCGGTTGTACTCGCCGGCATGCATCTCGCAGAAATACCAGCGATCGGGACTGTTGGGCGATTTCGGCGCGGGGCAGTTCCCAGGCTCTTCACAGCCGTGACGGTCGCACAGCCGCACCGTCGTCGTCTCGCGACCCGACCCATAGCCGCGCCACCGCGGGAAACCCCAGTCGTTCGATCGAGACGATGTTCGCGCCATCGCTGCGACATAGGCTGCGGACTCGCCAGCGCAACCCGCCTTTGTTGCGACGCGGCGCAACTCAGCAACGTTATGTAATGCTGCCGAAACGATCGGGGCCGGTTGGCAGTCGCCAGCAACAAAATGACGCACTGCCACGCGACGGCTGATGCTATGAAATCCTATACCTATTTTTGACTGATCGACAGGAGCTCAGGTGCCGACACCACGATCCATCTTCTCGACGTGGCGGGCCGATCTTCCCGCGTCGATCGTCGTCTTCCTGGTCGCACTGCCCCTATGCCTTGGCGTCGCTCTGGCGTCGGGAGCGCCGCTGTTTGCCGGAGTGATCTCGGGCATGGTCGGCGGTATCGTCATTGGCATTCTGTCGAAGGCGCCGCTGTCCGTGAGCGGCCCCGCCGCTGGTTTGACCGTGATCGTTCTCGCCGCGATCGAGAGCCTGCCGAGCTACCAGGTATTCCTGCTCGCCGTGGTGCTCGGTGGCGTGCTCCAGCTCGCATTCTCGTTCACGCGGGCGGGCATACTCGCCGAGTTCGTGCCATCGTCGGTGATCACCGGCATGCTCGCCGCGATCGGCCTGATCCTGATCCTCAAGCAGATCCCCCATGCGGTGGGCTATGACAGGGAATCGGAGGGCATCTTCGAATTCACGACCGCCGACGGTATCAACACCTTCGCGCGGGTATGGGACAGCCTCACCGGCAGTCTGACTCCGGGTGCGGTGATCATCGCGCTGGTTAGCCTGACCTTCCTGTTCTGGTGGGATGCGGCGCGGCCGAAAGAGGGCGTTCTGAAGTTCGTGCCAGGGCCGCTCGTCGTGGTCATCATCGGGGTGGTCGGCAATATCCTGCTCGGCCTGCTCAAGCCGGAATGGCAGCTCGGCACCCAGCACCTTGTCCAGGTGCCGATCGTCGACGGCTTGTCCAAATTCCCGTCGCTGTTCACCTTCCCCGATTTCTCTGCAATCGGCAGCGCCGCGGTCTGGACCACCGCGGCGACTCTCGCGATCGTCGCCAGCCTCGAATCGCTGCTGAGCGTCAAGGCGGTCGACGAGATCGATCCACGCCGCCGGACCACCGACAAGAATTGGGAGCTGATGGCACAGGGCGGCGGCAATATCGTCGCGGGCATGATCGGCGGCCTGCCCGTCACCTCGGTGATCGTGCGGTCGTCCGCCAACGTTGACTCGGGCGCGGAGAGCAAGCTGTCGACGATCCTGCACGGTTTCTGGCTACTGCTCAGCGTCGCGCTGATCCCGGCTGTGCTCAACCTGATCCCGCTGTCGGCGCTCGC
>NZ_DASVTL010000006.1:0-2654 GCF_036387595.1 Sphingomonas sp. | reverse complement strand
TTGGGCCCGGGCGAACCGCCGCGCGAACACTTCGCGCATCATCCCGAAATCGTCGCCCGGCACGGTGTCCTTGTTCTTGATGTTGAACTTGCGATACTGGCCCTTGCGGAAGCCTTCCGGCCCCGCGACGACCATCGCCCCAAGCGCGTTGGTGCCCTGGATATGGCTGTTGTCGTAGACCTCGATGCGGTCGGGAGGTTCGGGCAGATCGAACAGTTCCGCAACCTCGCGCAGCAGCCGCGCCTGGGTGGTGCTCTCCGCAAGGCGGCGCTCGAGCGCCTCGACGGCGTTGCGCTGTGCCTGCTCCATCAGCCGGCGCCGGTCGCCGCGTTGCGGCACCGAGAGCGCGACCTTGTAGCCCGCGCGTTCGGCAAGCGCCTCTTCCAGCAAGCCGCCCTCGTTCAGGTCCCGATCGAGCAGGATCGTCTTCGGCGGCGGCACCTCTTCGTAGAATTGGGAGAGGAAGCTCATCAGCACCTCGTCCTCCGGCACGTCGTTGGTGTGCGCGGGGAAGAAGCTGCGATGGCCCCAATTCTGGCCACCGCGTATGAAGAACGCCTGGATCCCCATCGTCCCGTCGCGGCATGCGAGCGCGAAGACGTCGGCGTCGCCGACCCCTTCCGCATTGATCGCCTGGGTGCCCTGGATGAATGTCAGCGCGCGCAACCGGTCGCGCAACAGCGCCGCGAGTTCGAAATCCATCGCCTCGGCGGCAGCCTGCATCTGCGCCCCGAGCTTCGCCTGGACGCCGGTCGACTTGCCACCGAGGAACTGCTTGGCGTCCGACACCAGCTCGGCATAGCCGGCCTCGTCGATCCGGCCGACGCAGGGCGCCGAGCAGCGCTTGATCTGGTAGAGCAGGCACGGGCGATCGCGGGTCTTAAAGAAGCCGTCGGTGCAGGAGCGGAGCAGGAACAGCTTCTGCAGCGCATTCAGCGTGTTGTTGACCGAGCCGGCGCTCGCGAAGGGGCCGTAATAGTCGCCCTTGGCGCGCCGCGCGCCGCGATGCTTCTGGATGCGCGGGAAATCGTGATCGGCGCGCAGCAAGATGAACGGGAAGCTTTTGTCGTCGCGCAGCAGCACGTTGTAGGCCGGGCGATAGCGCTTGATCAGTTGCGCTTCGAGCAGCAGCGCCTCCGCCTCGTTGTTGGTGGTGACGATCGTCATCGCGCGGGTCTGCGCGACCATGCGCTGGAGCCGTTTCGACAGGCGATCGACCTGGACATAGTTGGCGACGCGGTTCTTCAGCGCGCGGGCCTTGCCGACGTAGAGCACGTCGCCCTTGGCATCGAGCATGCGGTAGACGCCCGACCGGATCGGCAATGTCTTCAACACGTTGCGGATCGCCGCCACGCCGGCGGCGAGATCGGGCGCGTCGGTGCCCCGGACCGTGAAGGTGTTCTTTTCTTCGTTGAACCGGTCGGGAGCGTTGGGCGTCGACATCGATGCGAATCTAGGGACTCGGGGGCGTGAGCGCTAGGCGGTGACGCCGCTATCGAGGGAGCATTGGCTCACGCACGATGCCGCATCTCGTGTCCCCGCGAAGGCGGGGACCCAGTACTGGGCTCCCGCCTTCGCGGGAGCACAAGCAGCTGAGGATCAGTTCGGGCGGCCCAGCCCTGCGATCGTGCGGTCCACCAGCGCCTTGTCGGCGACCGCGCCATGCTGGTCGGCGATGATCGCTGCGGCGGCGCGGGCGGCGGCGTCGGCCGCCCTGGCGCGGACCTCGGCGATCGCGCCGCGTTCGGCGGCGGCGATCTTGTCCTCCGCCATTTTCTGGCGGCGCGCGACGAGATCGGTCGAGTCCGCTTCGGCCTTGGCGAGCATCGCCGCGGCTTCGGCCTCGGCATGCGCGACGATCGCGGCAGCGTCACCTGCACTGGCGGCGTTACGCGCCTTGGCGTCGGCGAGCATCGCCTCCGCCTCCGCGCGCAGCTTGCTGGCCTCGTCGAGATCGGTGCGGATCGTCGCGATCCGCTGATCGAGCATCCGGCCGACCAGCGCGGGGACCTTCTTCCAGATGAGGATCGCGATCACGACCAGCATCGACAGCGCGACCCAGCCGGGGGCCGAGATGCCGAGCGCGGTCGGCGCATGATGCAGTTCGGCGGTGCCGGCAGCGGCAGTCGCCACGTTGGCGTGGGGATCAACCATGCGCGAGTTCCGCCTTCACCTTCTGTTCGACGACCGCGCGATCGGGCACGACGCCCGACAGCTTGGCGACGATCGCCTCGACCGCATCGACCGTTGCGGTTTCGATCTCGGCGAGCGCCTGGCCCTTGGACGTCGCGATGCTTGCGGTCGCCGCGTGCAGGCGATCGGCCGCGGCGGCATCGCCCGCCTTCATCTTGGTCTCGGCGGCGACCGTGGCGCGTGCCTTGGCAGCGCCGACGGTCTGCGCCGCCTGAGACCGGGCGGTGTCGAGACCGCCCTGATAAGCTTCTTCCGAAGCCCGGGCCGCGTCGCGGGCCGTCGTTGCCGCAGCGAGATCCCCGGTGATGCGCGCGTTACGATCGTCGATCGTCCGCTCGATCCTGGGCACCATCGCCTTGCCGATCCCGAAATAGATCAGGCCGAACACGATCACGAGCCAGAACAGCTGTGACGCGTAGATCTCGCCTATTTGGGAAAGCTGAGGCATCGACGGCGGTCCG
>NZ_DASVTL010000005.1:0-2568 GCF_036387595.1 Sphingomonas sp. | reverse complement strand
CAGCGTGAGCGGGAAATCGAGCGACTCCGCGGTCCATTGCGTCACGAACACGATTGCGACATCGGCGGTCTTCGCGGCGGCAGCGGCCGCGGCGAGATCGGTGCCCGCGTCAAATGCGATCGCCGCGTCCGGACGTTCCGTGCGCAGCGCCACCAACGGCGACGACTTCGCATAGACCACCGGGCCGGGCCAGTTCTTCGGGCCGAGCCCGCGCACCGCATTGCCACCGGGTGCGTAGACCTGCGCCGATCCACCGCCGGTCAGCACGCCGACATCGGCATGGCCGCCGATCACCGCGATCCGCTTCGCGGTGCGTGCGAGCGGCAGCATGTCGCGGTCGTTCTTCAGCAGCACGATGCCGTTCTCGGCGGCGGCCTGCGCGACCGCGGCATGCGCGGCGAAGTCGATCGGGGCGAGCGCGACCGGGCGATCCACCGCGCCGCTGGCGATCAGCGCGCGCGCGATCCGGCGGACCTTGTCGTCGATCACCGCGATCGGCACGGTCCCCTTGGCGATCGCCGCCTTCAGCTTGTCGCGCCACACGTAGTTCTCAGGGGTGGAGACGCCGGTCTCCTGATCGAGCCCGCCGAGCGCATTCTCGATCGTATCGTGCGCTGCGCCCCAATCGGACATCACATAGCCGCGATAGCCCCAGTCGCGCTTCAGCACGGTGTTGAGCAGCCAGTCGTTCTGGCACGCGTGCTTGCCGTTGACGAGGTTGTACGAACACATCACCGATCCAGGATCGCCCTGTTCGATCGCGAACTGGAACGCGAGCAGGTCCGACGTCCGCGCGGCGCCCTCGTCGATCAGCACGTTGATCGTGCTGCGACCGGTTTCCTGGTTGTTCAGCGCATAATGCTTGACGGTGGTGACGATCCCGTTCGCCTGGATCCCGCGCATGAAGGCACCGACCATCATCCCCGCGAGCAGAGGGTCCTCGCCCGCATATTCGAAGTTGCGACCGTTGCCGGGATCGCGATCGAGATTGACGCCACCCGCGAGCTGGACGTTGAACCCCGACGCGCGCGCCTCGGCGCCGACCATCTGGCCCCCCGCATAGGCCGCGCCCGGATCCCAGCTGGATGCGGTGAGGATACCCGACGGCAGCACCGTCCGCTCCAGCGCCGGAGTCGCTTCGCCCTGCGTGGCGACGCCGCTCCCCGCGTCGCTTTGCCACTGCGGCGTGAAGCCGAGCCGCGGAATGCCGGGAACGAAGCCCGCGGATTGCAGCCGTGCCTCGGGATGGCGGAACTTGTTCCAGTCCTGCTGCACGCCGAAGAACCCGGTGATCACCACCAGCTTCTCGTCCTCGGTCATCGCCTTCACCAGCAAGTCGGCGCGCGCGTCGGCGGAAAGCGCCCGGTTCTTCCACGCGGTCGGATCACCCGACGCAGCGATGGCGCCCCCCGCGAGCGCACAAGCCATGGCGGTGGCGAGAAAGAACGAAGCGCGCATGATGATCCCCTTCAAGGTCGCGGCTGTCTACGGTGACGCGGCGGCCGGTGTCACGGGTGATTCACGTCGCTTCCGTACAATCGGCGTGGTCGGCATGATGATAAGCGGATCCGCTCGAGAACGATCTACGGGGCAGGGCATGGCGACTCGTCTGTACGCGCGACCACGGGTGTTGCCCGAGGCGCGCTTCTACCTGATCGGCGCCCTGCTGATGATGGCGGTGCTGGTGCTCGGCTTCTCGATGCAGCTGGTGGCGGGACGGTCGAGCTTCGCGGCGCCGCCGCTGGTCCATGTCCACGGCGTGTTGTTCTTCGGGTGGGCGGTTTTCTACGTCCTGCAGACCGCGTTGGCGTCGACCGGCTCGCTTGCCACCCATCGGCGGCTCGGCTGGTTCGCCGCGGTGTGGGCGCCGGCGATGGTGGTGATGGGCATCTGGGTCACCGTCGCGATGGTCCGCCGCGGCGCCGTGCCCTTCGTCTTCGCGCCCGCCTGTTTCCTGGTGATGAACCCGCTCAACATCCTGACCTTCGCAGCGCTGACCGCGGCCGGTATAAGGATGCGCCGCCAGACCCAGTACCACCGCCGGCTGTTGTTCTGCGCAATGGCGTCGCTGACCGGACCCGGGATCGGGCGCTTGCTGCCGATGCCGTTGCTGATCCCCTATGCGGCATGGGCCGTGTTCGTGGTGGTGATGCTTTTCCCGCTGGCCGGAGCGATTCGGGACATACGCACGAGCGGGCGGGTGCATCCCGCGTGGTGGTGGGGGATGGGGAGCATCGCCGGCGCACAGATCGCGATGAGCCTGATCGCCTATAGCCCGGTGGGCGCTGCCCTGTACGGCTTCGTCACGTTCGGATCGCCGGGTGCCGACGTTCCGCCTCTGGCCTATCCGCCGATGCCGCCGATGTAGCGACTCGCGTTTCGGGGGAGGCCGATCCGGCCTCCCCCCAGCCTTGCTACTTCTTGCGCGCGCGCTTCGGGTTGGCGGCAGCCTCGGTATCCTCCTCCTCGTCGGGCGAGTCTTCACCGGCTTCGGTCAGCGCCTCGCCGAGCGTCTTCAGCTTGTCCTGCGACTTGTCGGCGCGGTCGGCGATCTTGGTGGTCGCGACG
>NZ_DASVTL010000004.1:0-19907 GCF_036387595.1 Sphingomonas sp. | reverse complement strand
AACTCCACCACGGCGTGCGCATCACCGATGGCGCTTTGGTCGCCGCGGCGACGCTGTCGAACCGCTACATCACCGATCGCTTCTTGCCCGACAAGGCGATCGACCTGATGGACGAAGCCGCCAGCCGCATCCGCATGGAGGTGGAGTCCAAGCCCGAGGAGATCGAGACGCTCGACCGCCGCATCCTGCGGTTGAAGATCGAGCGCGAGGGGCTGCGCCGCGAAACCGACGAGGCTTCGCGCGACCGGTTCGCGAACCTGGAGGAGGAGCTCGCCAATCTCGAACAGCAGTCCGCCGAGCTGACGCAGCGATGGCAGGCGGAGAAGGAGAAGATCGCGGGCGAGGCGAAGCTGAAGGAGCAGCTCGACGCAGCGCGGCTCGAACTCGAACAGGCGCAGCGTTCGGGTGATCTCGCGCGCGCTGGCGAGCTATCCTATGGCCGCATCCCGCAGCTCGAGAAGCAGCTCGCCGAAGCCGCCGGCGCGACCCAGGGCGCGATGCTGCGCGAGGAGGTCACCGCCGACGACATTGCGGGGGTGGTCAGCCGCTGGACGGGGATCCCGGTCGATCGCATGCTCGAGGGCGAGCGCGAGAAGCTGCTGAATATGGAGGCGGCGATCGGCAAGCGCGTGATCGGGCAGGCCGACGCGATCCACGCGGTGTCGACCGCGGTGCGCCGCTCGCGCGCTGGCCTGCAGGATCCGAACCGGCCGATGGGATCGTTCCTGTTCCTCGGCCCTACCGGAGTCGGCAAGACCGAACTGACCAAGGCGCTCGCCGAGTTCCTGTTCGACGATCCCGCCGCGATGGTGCGCATCGACATGAGCGAGTTCATGGAGAAGCACGCCGTCGCCCGACTGATCGGCGCTCCCCCAGGCTATGTCGGCTATGAGGAAGGCGGCGTGCTGACCGAAGCGGTGCGGCGGCGCCCCTATCAGGTCATCCTCTTCGATGAGGTCGAAAAGGCGCATGGCGACGTCTTCAACGTGTTGCTCCAGGTGCTCGACGACGGCCGCCTGACCGACGGCCAGGGCCGCACCGTGGACTTCACCAACACGCTAATAATTCTCACTAGCAATCTCGGCAGCCAGTTCATGGCGTCTATGCGCGATGATGAGGAAGTTTCGTCGGTCGAGCCACAGGTCATGGACGTCGTCCGTGCGCATTTCCGCCCCGAATTCCTCAACCGCCTCGACGAGGTCATCCTCTTCCACCGCCTCGGCCAGGCGCACATGGCGCCGATCGTCGACATCCAGGTCGCCCGCGTCGGCAAGCTGCTCAAGGATCGCAAGATCGCGCTCGATCTGACCGATGCCGCCCGCGCATGGCTCGGCCGCGTCGGCTATGATCCCGTCTACGGCGCCCGCCCCCTCAAACGCGCGGTCCAGCGCCACCTCCAGGATCCGCTCGCCGAGATGATTTTGCGCGGTGAGGTGAAGGATGGCGCGCGGGTCGCGGTGGACGAGGGCGATGGAAAGCTGGCGTTGACGGTGCCGTAGGCCAGTGCCGCCAGCTCAGCCGGGAATCCAGATGCCGTGGAACCCCTCATGCACGCGCGTGGGGAAACGGATCGTCGCCACCGGCCCGGCACTCAGGTTCAGCGCATCGAGGATGACCAGATCGGTCCGGTTCTCGGCACGTCGCCCGACGATCGTCACCAGCCAGCCGTCGCCCTCCGACGCGTCCGGGCTGCGCGGGACGAACACGGGTTCCTCGGGCGAACTGTCCGGTCCGGCGTAATAATAATCGAGCGCGCCGCTATCCGCATCGAAATGACCGATGCACGTGAACGGCGGTCCTTTGGGTCCGAAGGGCAGCATCGGACCCAGATCGGTGTTGCTGGTGCCGAACCAGAAATGCCGCGTCTTTGTCGTCGCGTGGCGAAGGTCGATCATCGGCATCTCGCCGATATGCGGGAACATCTTCTCGGCGATGAACCCGCCGGTGTTCGATTCCAGGTCGATCGTCCAGCGATAGGCGAACGGCGGTTGTTCGCGCGTGCCCGGATTGTTGATGTCGGGGAATTGCGACAGCCAGCCGGTCTGCGTGATGAAATGCTCCAGATGGAGCAGGCTGCCCTCTTCCCACGCATTGAACGTGTGCGTCTGCATCACCGGGGTCGGGCTGTCGAACCAGCGGACGTTGCCGCCGCCGCCGGGCGCACGCGGCACCACCGCGACGGTGGTCGGGCGGGTGTCGTCCCAGTGGAAGAACGCCTCGCCCGCCTGCACCCGGTCCCAGTCGCACACCATCGGGCAGATGGTGAAGGCGATGTACTGCTCCGACAGCAGGCAATCGTGGATCATCGACGCATAAGGCGCGTGGAAGCGTTCGGTACGGGTCAGCGTGCCGTCGGCGGCGATGAAGTATATCTCGACCGCGGTGTCGGCGACGCCATCGACGAAATAGCCATAAGCGACCATCTCGCCGGTCGCCGGATCGACCTTGGGATGTGCGGTAAAGGTCTGGCTTTTCAGCGCCCCGTCGAAATCGTAGCTGCCGATCGTCGCCAGCGTCTCGCGGTCGATCGCCATCGGCCGTGCGGCTTCCTTGAGCGCGAGCAGCTTGCCGCCGTGCCAGACGACGGAGGTGTTGGCGGTGCCCCGGTCGACGCCCGCGACACTGGGATCGTCGGTGAACTGGTTGCGATAGCGGCCGAACAGCGCGCGCCCGGCGGCGCGTTCCAGCTTCAGCTTCTCGGTCTCGACATAGCGGGTCTTCAGGCTCGCGCGGCCGTTCGCGATGCGGACGCGGTGGAGCATGCCGTCGCCGTTCAGGAACAGGTCGTCCTCGAACATCGGCGGATATTGGTGATCCGCGCTGTTGCGGATGTAATCGCCGTTCATCCCGGCCGGTATGGTGCCGATCACCTCTAGGTCGTGAACATCACCCTCGATACGGACGGGCGCGGCATAGCCCCGGAAGACCGGCGTGTCGGGAAAGGCCAGATTGGTCACGGCGACGTCCTTCAGTTCAGCTCGGTGATGGTTTCCGGAAAGGCGTGGAGGCGCTCGGTCGCATCCTCACCGATCAGGTAATTGTCGCACAGCCAGTGCAGCCCCCCGTCGTCGAACCATGTCGGGTGGCACGACACGACCATGCCCGCGGCCAGCGTCATCGGCTCGTCGAAGCGCACGAGCGGTCGTTCGACCAGATCATAGCCCATCGAATGACAATGCAGCCGGTCCTCCTCGGGCTTCCCGTGCGCGCGCATGAAGGCGTTGTATTCGGTCCAGATCGCCGGGCAGGACGCACCGGGGCGAAGCCGGTCGAGCATGAAGGCGCGCGCCTCGCGCACGAATGCCAGGCCGTTGCGCATCGCCGCCGTCGGTGGCCCCAGCGTGGCAGTTCGCCCGAGTTCGCAATAATATCCGCCGGCGCCGCTATTCTCGATCAGCAGCGACATCTGGTCGCCGGGCTGGATGACGCGATTCTGATAATGCCGGTTGGCGAACTGCACGCCGACCCCGATCGGGGAGGAGGCGCACATGTACAGCCCTTGCTCGCTGCCTTCGCGCAAGCTGGCATATTCGGCCGCGGCGGTGACGTCGCGGTCGCGCGCGCCGGGGCGGAATGCGGCGAAGGCGGCCGTCATCGCCCGGTCCTGCATCGCGGCCGTCTCGCGGATCACCGCGATCTCGTCGGCGCTCTTGATCGCCTTGATCCGGTCGATCAGATCGGTGGCATCGACGAAGGTCGCATCCGAAAGCGGCCCGGTGCGCAATGCGTCGATCAGATGATGCGACAGCGTGGACAGCCCCACCAGCCCGATGGTCGCGCGAGCGTGGGGCGCGAGCGCCTTGGCCGTCAGCTCGGCGTCATAGGCATGGCTGTATCCGGCCGACGCATAGATGGCCGCGCTCAACACCCGATCGACCCCGCGGCGCCTGCCGTCGCCTTCCGGCGGCAAACGCCGGTCGACACCGAACGGACCCTGACCGATCATCGTCATGCCTTCGTCGCGCGGAAACACGACGATCTCGGTATATCCTTGCGTTGCGGGCAGATCGGTGAACCATTTGACGTAGCCGCCCATGAAGTCCTGATTGGCCTGGGTCAGCAGAACGTCGATGCCGGCCGCTTTCATCGCGGTGCGCACCGCCTTCCACCGGCGTTCCAGTTCGCGTGTCGCGATCGGCGTATTGACGCGTTCGTCCGACAGCATATCAGTTGACCCGGTTGATGAGGGCGGCGGTTCCACCGGCACGGTAGCGCGTGAAGTTGTCGGTGATCGCCGACAGCACCTGATCGGCATAGCCACCATGAAACCCACCCAGGTGCGGCGTGACGATGACCCGCGGATGCCGCCAGAAGCGGCTTTCGCCCGCGAGCGGCTCGTGCGCGAACACGTCGAGCGCCGCGCCTGAGATTTCGCCCGCATCAAGCGCGGCGAGCAGGGCGTCTTCGTCGACGACACCACCGCGCGCCAGATTGACGAGGCACGCATCCGGCTTCATCGCCGACAGCACGTCTGCGCCGATAAGGTGGTGCGTATCCGCGGAATAGGGCGTCAGCAGCACCAGCCAGTCGAGATCGCCGGCAATGCGCGGGAGATCGGCGCGCGGTTCCACGCGGTCGAAATGCGGCAGTTCGCGCGGGCTTGCACTGATCCCCACAACGGTCATGCCCAGCGCCTTGCACCTGGGCGCGAGGGCCTCCGCAATCGCACCCGTGCCAACGATGCCGACCGTCCCGCCGGCGAGCAGCCGCGGCGCGAACCGTTCCCATCTGCCCTCGTCCTGGTTGCGCACGATGCGCGGAATGTCGCGCGCCATCGCCAGCATCGCGCCGATCGCCGCTTCGGACATCTGGGCGCCATGCACACCGCGGACGTTGGTCACCGCGACGGTGGGCGACAGGTCCGGATGGCCCAGAATGTTGTCGGTGCCGGTGCCGATCGTCTGCACCCAGCGCAGGCGGCACGCAGCGCGGAAGACCGCACCCGCATCCGCGTCGAGCACGGGGCCGATGGTGACGAGTACCTCGACGTCGGCGATCACCGCCTCGACCTCGGCGAGCCGCCCGGTCTTGTGCACCGTCACGTCCGGGAACGCCGCCGCCAGCCGCTCGATCGCGATCGCGCTCAGCTCGGGTTCCTTGAGATAGGCGAGCACCGTCGTCATGCCTCGCCTACCAGCCCGGCGGCGGCGACGCCCGCCAGCGCGCAGATCTCGTCGTTGTCGGCGGTGTCCCCGCTGATCCCGACGGCGCCCAGCAATTCGCCGGTGGTCGAGCGCACCAAGATACCGCCCGGCACCGGCACCAGCGGCACCAGCGCGTTTACCGCCGCATAGAAGGCCGGAACCTTCGCTGCGCGGGTGGCGATGGCGCGTCCTCCCGACCGCATCCCGATGCAGCCTGCCGCCTTGGCATGCGCGATGTCGACCCGGTATGGCGCCGCCACCTCGGATCGCTGCACGACCAGGATAGCGCCGGCGGCGTCGAGAACGACGCAGCAGAGCGGCGCGAACCCATGCGCCACACCCGCCTCGATAGCAGCTGCGGCGATGGCGGCACTCTGGGCCAGCGTCAGCACGGTCACGCGCGTTCGTCCGCCAATGCGCGCATGACCACCATGGGGGTCATCGTCAGCCCGACGATCGTGCCGAAAAGTACGTTGAAGATCACGAACCCGGCGGTGTCGAGCGGCAGAATGCCAAGGACGGTCGCAACAGCGGCGCCCGCAGGAACCAGCAGGATCATCGCGACCAGGCTCATGATGATCGCCCGCGCGACGACATTGCCGGGCAAGCTGCGAACGAGTGGCGGCAGTTCGGATGGAGCAAGCGCCAGCGCCGGCTTCGCTCGCACCCGTTTGCGGATCAAGAGCGTCACGATCGCGGTCATCAGCAAGGTGGCGATGCCCGATCCCTTCGCCATCCCGGCCAACAGCCCCTGCGCTCCGGCCAACATGGCGGGCGGGGTCACTCCTGCGGCCCAGATGATCGCGGTCGGGACGATTGCGTTGATCGCGACGCTGACCATCGTTTCATTGCGGATCGCGGCGCGTTGGTGCGCGCCGATCATGTCGCGGTGCCGGGCGCGAAGCTGGCGCGCAGATGCGTCGAAAGCCGATCGCGAAGTATCGCGACATTTTGGGCGTTCCAGCCGGTGTGGAAGCCCTTTCCCGCGGCTATCCCCGCCGCCCCCGCCCCGATCCGATCGCGCAGGCCAGGCGACGGCTCGGTCGCGCGGCTGAGCATCGGCAGCACGACACGGTGGATTTGTTCGGTAAGTTCGAGACCGACGAGGTCGGCATTTTCCAGCGGACCGAGCACCGCCAGCCGTGCGCCGAAGCTGCGCTTGACGATCCGATCGACATCCTCGGGCGTGCAGAGTCCCTCATCCACCAACGCCATCGCCTCACGCCATAGCGCATGTTGCAGGCGGTTGCCGGGAACGACGTCGCCATCGACCCGCACCGGCTCGCGGCCTGCCTGGATCAGCAGCGACATCGTCCGTTCGACGGTCGCGGGCACGGTGCGCGGGCCGCGGATCACCTCGACGAGGGGGATGAGATCGGGCGGGTTCCAGAAATGCGTGCCGACCACGCGCCCCGCCTGTGCATCGTCGATCCGGGCTGCAACCGTGCCCACCGGGATCACCGACGAGTTCGTGGCGAGGATCGTCCCCTCACCCGTCAACCCAGCGAGTTCGGCGAACAGCGCCTGCTTGGCTTCGGCGATCTCGGCGATCGCCTCGATGACGAGATCGGCATCCTGCACCGCATCGGCGAGATCGCGCGCGACGCGCACGGAGCCGCTCGCCAGTCGCGCGGCGGCGTCCGCATCCCGGTCCCAGATGGTGACCGGCCAGCCTTGCGCGGCGAACAGGCGGGCCAACCCTGCCCCCATCAGCCCGGCGCCGATCAAGGCAACCCGCGCTGTCATGCGATACGCACGAGATCGCGACCTTTGAGCGCCAACATCGCCCGCGCCTCGCTTGGCGTGGCAGGTTCGAGGCCCAATTCCGCCAGGATGGTCCTGATCTTGGTCACCTGTTCGGCGTTGCTCGCGGCCAGCTTGCCGCGGCCGATGAACAGGCTGTCCTCCAGCCCGACGCGCACGTTTCCGCCCATCATCGCCGCCTGGGTGACCAGCGGCATCTGCGCCCGCCCCGCCGCGAGCACCGACCACACGTAATCGTCGCCGAACAGGCGATCGGCGGTGCGGCGCATGAACACGACATTGTCCGGCTCCGCACCGATACCGCCTAGGATGCCGAAGACGCTCTGGATGAAGAACGGGGGTTTCAGGATGCCACGGTCGGCGAGGTAGGACAGATTGTAGAGGTGACCGATATCGTAGCATTCATGCTCGAACCGCGTGCCGTGATCGCTCATCAGTTCCGCCACGCGGCGGATGTCGGCAAAGGTGTTGCGGAAGATGAACTTCTCGCTGTCCGCGATGTAGCGCGCTTCCCACGGAAACTTCCAGCGATCGACCTTGCGCCCCATGTCGTGGAACGAGAAGTTCATCGACCCCATGTTGAGCGAGCACATTTCGGGCGAGAAGTGCAATGCCGCGGCCAGCCGGTCGTCCGGGCTCATATCGGGGCTGCCGCCCGTGGTCAGGTTGATGACCGCGTCCGTAGCGGCATGGATTTGCGGCAGGAAGCGCTGGTACACTGCCGGGTCGCCGGTGGGCGATCCGTCTGCCGGGTTGCGCGCGTGCAGGTGAAGGATCGCCGCACCGGCCTGCGCCGCAGCTATCGACTGCGCGGCCAGATCCTCGGGCGTCCACGGCAGCGCGTCGGAGAGCGTCGGCGTGTGGATGCCGCCGGTTATCGCGCAGGTGATGATGACCTTGTTCGCCATGCCTTATCCCGCGGTATAGCCGCCGTCCGGATAGACGACATGGCCGGTATGAAAATCGGACGCGCGCGAGCAGAGGAACAGCAGCGGTCCTGCAAGGTCTTCGGGTTCGCCCAACCTGCCGACGGGCACCCGCGCCAGGAACCCTGCACGTACCGATCGCGCGTGATCGTCGTCGGCGAACATCCACGCGGTCAGGGGGGAGCGGAAGACGGTGGGCGCGATCGCGTTGACGGTGATGCCGTGCCTGCCCCATTCGCAGCCGAGCGCACGCGTCATCCCGTCGACCGCGGACTTGGACGTGCAATAGGCCGAATAGCCTGCCGGATGGCCCAGCTTGCCCCGTGCAGACGAGGTGAAGACGACCTTGCCCCCCGTCCCTTGCGCGATCATCGCCGCGCCGGCGGCGCGCGCGATCAGCCAGGCGCCCTCGACATTGGCGAGCATGACGCGGCGAAATCGCTCGGGCGGCATCGTCTCGATCGCGGCAACGTCGTTCGTTCCGGACGCGACGACCAGGATGTCGATCGCGCCATAGGTCTCGATTGCCGCACCGACGATCGCATCGCAATCGGCCTCGGTATTGGGGCGGCGAGCGACGGCGACCGCGTCGATCCCCTCCGCGACCAGTTCGGCGACGAGTGTGGCGAGATGCTCGCCGCTGCCCGCGGTGATCGTCAGCCTCGCACCAGCCCTCCCCAGGGTGGCGCAGACGACCTTGCCGAAGGCGCCGGTCGCGCCGACGATCACCGCGGACTTGCCGGCCACATCGAACAGGTTCGAAACCTCGATGGCGGGCAAGCTCATGCCGCGTCCTCCCGGCCGACAGGCGCCGGGCCTGGCATGACGACGATCATGCTCGCCGCCGCCGAACCATCGTTGCGGACCGCGCGCGATTCGCCCGGCGCGATGTAACAACTGTCGAGCCTGCCCAGCGTCGTGCTTTCACCGTTGCCGAGCGTCACCGTGACGTCGCCGTCGAGCACGACGTAGATCTTGCCAAGCGGCCCCGCGTCCATGTCCGCGCCGCCGCCGGGCGCGATATGGCTGAGACCGACCCAGGCGAAATCGGCCGGACTCGCCTCCATGCCCTGAAGCCGGAGCGCCGTGCAGCCGTGGTGGAGCGGCGGGTGATATTCGCGCGCGGCGCCGGCTCGCGTGACGTGCATGTCAGGCGTCCCGGCCGGTTTCGATGCGATATTCGCCCGAGGGATCGACGATCGCGACAAGCCGCACGATGCACCCGTCTCCCTTGGTCCAGCGCCACGGGAATGCCGCGAAGGTCACACGCTTGCCCGTGACCTTGTCGATGTCCCCGCCGACATTTTCGAACCCCAGGATGCCTGCCGACAGGATCGCATTGTGGCATGGCTCCCACTCGGGGAAATCCTCGATCACCCGGCGTCCGGTCAGCGCGAAATATTCGTCGTTGATGTCGGGCAGCAGGCCATTGGGCTTACCCGGCCCGTGCGGCCCGATCGCGGTGCCCAGCGGATGATCGAGCGCCTGGGTGTCGGACCCGCACATCTTGACCTTGCGCTTGACGAACCATTCGCCCGCTTCCTTGTAGAAGCCCGGAGAATAGCCGTAATAGTGCGAGTTATCCCCGTAATATTTGTGCCAGCCGGTGTTGACGATGACGATGTCGCCTTCGCGGATTTGCGGCCGCGCGTTCTCCAGATCCTCTGCGGTGATTACTTCCCACTTCTTCTTAGGAATGGAAACGACCACCCCCGTACCGAAGAAATACGGCAGCGGAACCTCGTCCATGAACGGCGTCCCCTGGACGACATGAGCAGGCGCATCGACGTGCGTTCCGGAATGCATGACGGTGGTGATCTTCTGGGTCAGCACACCCGACTTGGACATGCCGTGAAGCCGCTCGATCTTCACGTCTTCGAAATACGGCCAGCATGGCTGACCAAGACCCCAAGGATGAGACAGATCGTAGAACTGCAGCCCCATCGGGTTCGCCAGATTCGACGACTCGAATTTGCACAAGTCTGGGTCTCGCCAATCCATGTCACTCTCCTGTATTGTATTGCGGTACATAATAACCGCATTACGGGATTGTGTCTAGTGCGTTGATGCGCCGATCGGCAGATCGGTGGACGGCTGCGAGGAAGGGTGACAATGGCAGAGGCGATGACGGAACCGACCCCGACACCTGCCGATCGCAGCGGTATTCAGGTCATCGCGCGTGCCGCGTCGATCTTGCGCGCCCTGGAGACCGAGCCTGCTGGGCTGAGCCTGGGCGATCTCGCCACCCGACTCGATCTCGCGCGATCGACGGTACAGCGCATCGTCGGGGCGCTGATCGACGAAGGCTTGCTGATAAGTGCAGGGCCGCGATCGGGCGTAACGCTTGGCCCTGCCCTCACGCGGCTGGCTGCCGCGGCCATCATCGACACCGAACAGGCGGTGCGCCCCTTCCTCCAGGAAATATCGCGCGCGATCGGCGAGACGGTCGATCTGTCCATTCTGCAAGGCGGGTGCGCCGTGTTCGTGGATCAGGTCGTGGGAACCTCACGGCTGGTCGCCATCTCTGCGGTCGGCGAGACGTTCCCGCTACATTGCACCGCCAACGGCAAGGCGCTGCTCAGCCGCCTGCCGCCCGAGCGTCGCGACCGCATCCTCGCTGCGCGGCTGACCGCTTATACCGCCAACACGCTGACCAATCGGGCCGCGCTAGATCGCGACCTCGATCTGGCGGCCTCGACGGGGATTGCCTGGGATATCGAAGAGCATACGGATGGCATCTGTGCTGCCGGCAGCGCCTTCGTCGATCCCATCGGTCGCAGCTTTGCCCTGTCCGTACCCGTACCCACGGCGCGCTTCGCGGCCAAGCGCGAGGCGATCGCGGAGACGCTGGCCGATGCCTGCACCCGGCTGCTCGCAAAGATTCCGGGCTCGTCCGGTGGCGCGATACGGAACAACCGGCGCGACTGAACCGCGGTAGAGCAGTCTCAGGCGGCGCGGTCGCATCCTGGCTGCGCGACCGTCACGGTCGGCAAGTCCACCGACCGGCGTCGCGCACCGGCACCGGGCGCACGGCCGGGTTCCCCGCGCACCTGCTTCGGATCACATGAGAATGGTGTCCGCCTCGGCGCCTTCCGATCGTCCGGCGGCCTCGATCCCGAATCGCTCGAACACGCCGGTACTGCCGATCGCCATCCTGGCGTGATCTCGCATGATCGCCTCCGCAGTATCGGCATCGCCCCGCCGAATTGCGTCGGCGACCGCGTGATGCTGTTCGTGCGCCCCCAGCAGATGCTGGTATTCGGCCGCCCGGTTCTGCCAGTCCAGAGCGAGCGCCGCTGCCGATGCGAAGGGCAGGTGATTGTTGCGGACCAGCGCGATGCCGATCGCAGGATTGCCGCTGGCCCTCACCAGCAGTTCATGGAACATCAGGTTGTACGCGTAGAATTGCTCGAGATCGCCATCGTCGAGACTCCCTTTCGCAAAGATCGCGTTGCCATCATCCAGACATCGCTGCATCGCCGCGGCGGTTGCCGTATCCACCCCCCCCGTCGCCAACCGCCGGGCCGCCAATCCCTCCAGCACGCCGCGAACCTCGATCGCGCCTTCGATCTGCACGCGTGACGGACCGCGTGCGGCATAACCGCGCGCACCCAGTTTGACGACCAGCCCCTCCTGCTCGAGGGCGCGCAGCGCCGTGCGGACCGGCATGCGCGAGACGCCCAAAGCCTCCGCGGTCGCGATTTCCGCGATGCGATCGCCGTCCCGCAGGGTGCCCGCCGCGATCATCGCGCGCAGTGCAACGATCACCCGCTGCCCTGGCTTCATGCAACGCGCCGCGGCAGGCACAACGCTTCTTCCAACATCATCCGACCAAACATCCTTCGCGGCCAATTGACTTCCCGTCCGAGCGGCTGCTTTATTGGATCCAATAGAGCAGCCGAGGGTGAGGACCGATCCTATGCGTGATTCCATCGAGACGCGACAGCCCGCACCGTGGCCGATGAACGCCTGGTACGTTGCGGCCACGCCCGACGAGATCGACGGGAAACCGCTGGGCCGTCGCATCTGCGGCGAGCGGATGGCGATCTTTCGCGATGCGGAGGGTCGGGCGGCGGCGGTCGAGGATTTCTGCCCGCATCGCGGCGCGCCGCTGTCGCTGGGGTTCGTTCGCGATGGTGCGCTCGTCTGCGGCTATCACGGGCTGGCGATGGGTTGCGATGGCCGTGCGGTCGGCATGCCCGGACAGATGGTACGCAATTTCCCGCCGATCCGCGCCTTCGCCACCGTTGAGCGTTACGGCTTCATCTGGGTCTGGCCGGGCGAAGCGACACGCGCCGACCCGGCGAAACTACACCACTTGCCCTGGGCGGGCAGCGACCGATGGGCCTATGGCGGCGGCATGTTTCGCGTGGCTTGCGATTACCGGCTGATGATCGACAATCTGATGGATCTGACCCACGAAACCTATGTCCATGCGTCCAGCATCGGGCAGAAGGAAATCGACGAAGCGGCGGTCAAGACGCGGGCGGATGCCGATGAGGTCGTCACCAGCCGGTACATGGAGAACGTTAACCCTCCCCCGTTCTGGCAGATGGCGCTACGCGGTTCGGGCCTGCCGGACGACGTGATGGTCGATCGCTGGCAGACGTGCCGTTTCTCGCTGCCCAGCCATGTGATGATCGAGGTCGGCGTCGCGCTTGCGGGTCGCGGCGGGTATGATGCCGATCCGGCCGTAAAGGCATCGAGCATCGTCGTCGATTTCATCACCCCGGAAACTGAGACTTCGCACTGGTATTTCTGGGGCATGGCGCGTCAGTTCGCGATCCACGACACCGCCCTCACCGATGAAATCCGCGCAGGGCAACAAAGGATTTTCAGCGAGGATCTCGAAATGCTCGAACGCCAGCAGCATAATCTCTCCGATCACCCCGATCGCAAACTGCTCAAGCTGAACATCGACGCCGGGGGAGTGCGATCGCGAATGATGATCGACCGCGCGATCGCGGGAGAACGGGACGCGGCGCAGGCGACACCCTCGCTGCTACGGTGAAGCATCGGCAGCACAAGATCGCCGTCTCACGAATGCGCCATCTAGCCGCGTAACGACCGATATGCTTACACTTGGAGACCCTAGTCAGGCACGCCATCATCCCAGGCTGGAACATGACGGAGGCGCGCGGCGACCAACACCGACGCGGCCAGCAGGCCGGCCGCGCATAGCAACGACACCACGTAAGTGCCCGTCGCATCCCTGAGTGCGCCCGAGAGTGCCGGGCCGATCGCGCCGCCCAGCAGAAAACACGCATAGATCGCGCCATAGGCTTTGCCGTAAGCGGTCGGCGGAAAATGCCGCGCCACCAGAAAGGCGATCAGGTCGACCTCCGCGCCGACCGCCAGGCCGGTCACCAGCGCGCCGAAGGCGGCAAGTCCGATGCCGCCAATTGCCAGGATGGTCAGGCCGATGGCGGTCAGCAGAAACAGCATCATGGTGACCAGCGGCGCGGCGACGCGGTCGAGCAGCAGGCCCGCCGCGATGCGTCCACCGATCGCCGCGACCCCGATCAGTGCGGTCAGCCGCCCCGCGGTGCCCGCGTCCAGTCCGCGATCGGTCAGCATGGGCACGAACTGGACGACCGTCCCCAGCACCGCCGTCGCTGCCAGAAAAAAGGTGACGGCCAGCAACGCAAAGGCGGGCGATCGCGCGAGTACGGCGATCGGCACCTCGCCTGCGGGCGGGGTGCGGACTTCGGCTTCACACCGCGCGAGCAGCAGCGCCAAGACCGGCACGGCGAGTCCCGCCACCACCGCAAGCACCAGAAATCCCGCGCGCCAGCCGTGTGTGGCGACGAACGGCGTCAGCAGCGCGGGGATCAGGATGCCGCCGATGCCGGTTCCCGCCAGCGTCAGCCCGAGCGCCAACCCTCGTGCCCGAGAAAAGGCGACGACCACGAGCCGCGTGAACGACAGCGGACTCGAGCCGGCCGTCACCAGGGAGAGCGCGAAGCTGAGAAAGAGGAAGCTGGCCAGCCCCACGGTCAGCCAACCTATCATCGCAAAGCCCAGGGCAAGCACGATCACCGACCCCAGGCCGACGCGCTTGGCGCCAAGCCGATCGACGAGCCGCCCCGTGGGAATCGCCGCGAGCGCCGCCCCCGCGGTGCCAACTAGCGCGCCCAGCGACGCCGCACCGCGCGACCAGCCGAACTCGGCCGCCATGGGCTTGATGAAGATGCCCAGCGAATAGAAGTATAGCGAACTGACGCCCGCGGCGATGCCCAGGAACGCCGCCGCCAGCACCGGCCAGCCGCGCGCGAACTCTTGCCCGGTGCTCATGCGCAAGGATGCGGCCGGCGCGGTCATGCGTCGAGCAATGCGACGGCGCGGACCCAGCCGGCCGACGCGCGTTCGATCTTGACGGGAAAGCACGCGACGGTGAAGCCGTGCGCGGGCAGACTCTCCAGATTGTGGAGCTTCTCGATCTGGTAATAGGGCCGCTCGCGTCCCGCCTTATGTCCTTCCCAGACCAGCGCTGCATTCCCCGTCTGTGCATAGGCACGCGCGGTATGGACGAATGGCGCATCCCACGACCAGGCATCGGTGCCGACCACCTGGACGCCGCGCTCGGTGAGGTAGTTGGTGCCCTCCCGGCCGACGCCGCAGCCGCTGGCGACATAGTCCGGGCCGCCATAGGCTGAACCCGCGGCGGTGTTGACCAGCACGATGTCGAGCGGCTGGAGCGCGTGGCCGATCCGCTCCAGTTCAGCCTCGATATCGCTCGCGGTGGCGACATAGCCGTCCGCGAAGTGACGAAAGTCGAGCTTGACGCCGGGGCGCAGGAACAGGTCCAGCGGTGCCTGGTCGATCGTCGGCGCCGGCCTTGCCCCGTCGTCGGTCGTCGAATGGTAATGCCATGGCGCATCCATATGGGTGCCCGCATGGGTCGAGAGTTGCACCTCCTCGACCGCCCAGGCCTCCCCATCGGGCAGGTCGTCGGCGGTCAGGCCGGGAAAGAAGGGCAGCATCTGCGCGACGCCTTCGCGATGGTCGGAATAGGCGATGCGCGGGCGCAGCGGCGGCGGATCGGTGACCACGTCGTTGGACAAGGGGATGGATAGATCGACGAACCTCATAGCGTCAGCCTCTCGGGTACATGCGGCGCACGGATTCGCGTCTCGATCCGACCGATACGCTCGATCTCGAGCGCTATGACGTCATCGTGGCGCAGGAAGCGCCCGAGTTCCAGCCCGCAGCCGCCCCCGACCGTGCCGGAGCCTAGCACCTCGCCGGGATGAAGCGTTTCCGCTCGGCTGACATGCTCGATCAGCTGCCCCCAGGACCAGTGCATGGTGCCGCTGTTCCCCTCGCTCCACAGTTCGCCGTTGACATAGGCACGCATCGCCAGCGCCGGCGCGTTGCCGAACTCGTCAGCCGTGACGATGACCGGCCCGAGCACGTTGGCACCGTCGAAGTCCTTGCCCTTGGCGGGCCCGAGCGGCCCCTGCATCTCGCGGAACTGCCAGTCGCGCGCGGTCAGATCGTTGAAGATCGTATAGCCGAATATGTGTGCGTGCGCGTCACGAGCCGCGATGTCGCGCCCCCCGCGTCCGATCACGCACGCGAGTTCGAGCTCATAGTCGATGACTTTGGACCCGGCAGGCCAGTCGATCGTGCTCGACCCGGCGACCGCGAAGCGATTGCCTTTGTAATAGATCGGCTGCTCGTACCAGATCGGCGGCACCGGCATCGGTTCGGGCGGCGCCGGTGGCCCGCCCCATGTCGCCCTCAGCTTCGCGCCCTGCCAGCCGGCCATGCGCATATGCTCCTCGAACACCAGGAAGTCGCGCATCTGCGCCGGGCGGGGCAGCGGTGCGAGCCACCGGACGCCAGCCGGATCGATCGTCTCCGCCGCTTGCGTGACCAGGCGACCGGCGGCGGCGAGCGCCTCCGCCCCCCCTTCGATGAGCGCCTGCATCGACACGAACGCCGGGGAGGCATCGCGCGCCGCAAGATCGACGATCCCGCCATCCCCGGCGAGCGCGCCCAGCCGCTCGCCGCCGCCATTCTGGACAAAGGTCAGCAACCGCATCTCAGAACGCCACGTCGAGCTGCGCGCCGATGCGCCGGGGATCGTTGAGCGCGCCATTGGGCAGGCCGAAGAACGCCGAGACCTGGCTGAAGTGGCGGTTGTCGAACGCGTTCTTGACGAACACCGATACGGTCCACTTCTCCGCCCGGTCGCCGAAGCCGATCCGCGCGTCGACCTCCTCCCAGCCCCGCTCGCGAAAGGTCGGTGCCTGTTGCTGGGTTTCGAGGAAAAAGACGCTGCTTTGGTGGCGGACGGACGCTTGCGCACTTGCCTTATAGTCTGCGCCGACGTCCCATTTGTAGCGGCCGTTGAGCGCGAACTGGAACTTGGGCGCGCGCGTCAGGCGGTTGCCCGCGATGTCCTCGAATGCGATCGCGGGATTGGTGCCGAACACATAGCTTTGCGCCGCCACCGTCGAGAGCGTGCCCCTACGGAACTTGGCGTCGAGGAACGAGGCGTTGGCGTCGAAGCGCAACCCCCGGACAGGCGCATAGGTCGCTTCCAATTCTATGCCCTGCGAGCGCGCTGCGGCGGCGGATTCGATCCCGACACCCCCGGCGGGCACGGGCGTGCGGACCTGGAGATCGCGATAGTCGTAGCGAAAGGCCGACGCGTTGAACCGCACCGTCGAGGTCACGTCGCTCTTGAAGCCCACCTCGTACGCGTTGATCTTTTCGGGATCGAACACCGGGTTGTTGCCGCGAAAGACGTTGAACCCGCCGGATTTGAAGCCCTTGCTAAAGCTCGCGTAGAGCAGCGTGTCTGGGGTCGCTTTCCAGTCCACCACGATACGCGGCGAAAAGTTGGTGTCCTTGCGCCGGAGGTTCAGCGCAGGCGGCGCGCTCAGCACCTGGCCTGCGGGAAAGAAGGCGGGGCCAGGCGGGTCGAACTGGCGGATCAGCGTCACCAATTGCGTATTGTTGAAGCGTTTGGTCTCCTCGCTGTAACGCCCGCCGAGCGACAGCTTGACCGTGTCGGTGAGCGCGTAGGAGGCGTTGGCGAACGCCGCCCAGTTGCGGGTCCGCTGATCGGCGTTGAAGACGACCAGCGTTCCGGCCGCGCCCGGGCCGGCCAGATTGTTGGTGATCGACACCGGCTCCACCCTGTTCTTCTCGGTGAAATAATAGCCGCCGACCAGCCAGCTGAACGGCCCCTGCCCGCTCGATGCCAGCCGCAGTTCCTGGCTGAACTGCAAATCCTCGGCCACCGTGAAATTGTTGCCGACGTTGGTAATCGCCGGGCCGCCGACGAAGGCGGGATTGGGCGGGTTGACGCCGGTGCCGTCGGAATCCTGCGAGCCGATCTGGTCCCATTCGCGGTAGTTGGTGACCGACGTCAGCGTCGCCGCATCCAGCGCATAGGTGATCCGGCCGGTCAGATTGCGCCCGCGGGTGCGCGAATAGGTGCGGAAGTTCAGGTCGTACCGGTTGTTCTGGCGCACCTCGTCCAGGTCCGGCCGGGCGACATAGGGGAAAACGACGTTGGAGCCTGTCGGATTTGCGCTTTCATCGCGCAGGTTGCGGGTGTCCGAAATGGCGATCGTCCCCGGTTCCGAGCGCGAATAGCTGACGTCCCCGATCAGGTCGATCGTCAGCGCATCCACCGGACGATAGCGGAAGAACGCGCGCAGCTGCCAGTCGCGGCCGGTGTTGAGCTGCGGTCCCGACCGGTTGCTGCCCCAACCGCCCCGGTTCGAATAGCCGCCCGCGACCCGCGCGGTGAGAGTACCGGCCTTGTCGATCGCGCCCGAGATCGCGGCTTGCGCGCGGAACGTGTCGATCGAATCATATCCCACGCTGGCCCGGCCCGAGAGGTCTGCAGTCGGCTCGGCCGAGCGGACCAGCACCGCGCCGGCGGTCGAGTTGCGCCCGTACAGCGTCCCTTGCGGGCCACGCAGCACCTCGATGCCGCCGATGTCGATCAGGTCGGCGGTAGAAAGGCGCAGGCGCGACACATAGGCGTCGTCGACATAGACCGCAACCGGCTCGTCAGCGAACACGTTGCCGCCGCCGTTCGCGCCGCCGATGCCGCGGATGCTGAGCGGTGCGGAGCCGTAATTGACGGAGTTGGTGACGACCAGTCCGGGCACGGTCGCCCCCAGATCCTGGAGCGTGCGGACCTGGTTTTCGACCAGGAAGCTGCCGCTGACGACCGACACCGCGACCGGCACGTCCTGCAACCGCTCGTCGCGGCGCTGGGCGGTGACGACGATGTCCTCCAACCCCTCCGTCTGCGCAGCAGGATCGCTGGTCGCGACCGTCGATCCGACGGTTGCTGTGGGCGATGGCACGGTTTGTGCCGCCGGATCGCTGCTCCCGGCGACCTGTGCATAAGCGCTGCCGGACACCAGGCAAAGCGCGATCGTGGCGGCCGAAGCCGCAGAAAGTCCCTTCATGATCCTCTCCTTATCCGGGCTCAGGCCCAGTCTTGTTCAGTCTTGGCGGGCGAAATTGGCGGGCTGCCAGAAGTCGGCGGCATCCAGCGCGTCGACGGTAATCATCATGTGGCGCTCGATCGCGACGACGGCCTCGTCCACCTTGCGGGCAAGTGCGAGCGCGACGAGCCGCTCATGCTCCTCGACATGCGCATGGGCCGACACGTGCGGCGTCACGATGACGCGGCGATAGCGCGTGTGCTGGTCCTGAAGCCGCTTCTGCGTGGCGATCAGGCGCGGTGATGCGCAAGCGGCGATCAGCGAAGCGTGCAGCGCCTCGTGCGCCTCCTCCCACGCACGCAGCGTGTCCTCGTCTTCAAATGCCGTTTCCGATTTGAGCCGGTAACGATGCATGGCCGAGACGACGCCGACCTCCCAATCATGGTCGCCGCGCTCGATCGAACGGCGCAGCGCAGCCGTCTCGATTGCCGCGCGGGTGACCGCGATGTCGGCCAGATCGTCGCGCGAAAGGGCGGGAACGCGAAAGCCCCGGTTCGGCTCGAGTTCGACCAGGCCTTCGGCGGCCAATCGCGACAATGCCTCGCGGATCGGAGAAAAACCGACGTCGAACCGGCCCTTCAAATCCTCCATCCGGAGCCAGGAATCGGCTGAGATGCGACCACGCACGATGTCGTCGCGCATTTCGCTTTCGATCGAACGTCGCTTGGCCATGCCGATCCTCCTGATCGCTCTTCATAATTGCCGTTTTCGAAAACGCAACTGTTTTGCGAATATGAATTCCGTTTGCGATCACGGCCGCAAAGCGGCAACGCCCCGCATGCCGTGGATGGCACTGCTTATGGTCGCATGAAGAAACCGAAGACTCGCTCGGTCCGGCCATCGGGCCGGCGGACGAGGTTGGCTGGGGCGACAGGGTTCGAACCTGCTACACCGTTCGCTCTCCTTGTCACTCACCCACTTAACGGGTCAAGCTGTCTGCTACAATCTGCTGCTACCATGCCTGCTACAAGCACTGTACTCGAAAAGTATATGGTCAAGCGGCCAGGCTCCACAATGTGGCAGCTTCGCAAGCCGGTTCCCGCCGACGTTCAAGCGGCGTTCGGCCGCTCTGTCATTACCAAGTCGTTGGGAACCAGCAATGATCGTGAAGCGACCAAGGTTGCCATGGCTATCCTCGAAAGCTTAGATGAACAATGGGCAACGATTCGCCTCAACCCACTTTCTGCGTTGATCGACCTCGAGCCAAGATCATCCGCCCGCGTTGTGCCTTCGGAATTGGCCAAACAGGCCATCATCCGTGCCGTGTACGAGCAGGTCGTCGGTCAAATCGAAGCGCGCGATCACGCCCGCTTCTTGAACGATCGAACCGCACACTCGAGCAGCGCCGAGGAGCGTCGAGCTTCAGCCCGCGAGCTGAACCGCGAGGTGCGAGCAGGGAATGTCGAGAGGTTTGTTGGTCCAACCGAGAAGATGCTGACAAATCGCGGCGTTAGAGCGGGATGACATTGCTCTGAATCGATTGAGGATTCCGTTGGGGCGAGAAGTCTGATTCAAGATGCAGGCTGGGCGAGGAGGCCAGCCTTGATGGCGAAGCCCTATTCGATGGACTTGCGCGAGCGGGTGGTTGCCGC
>NZ_DASVTL010000003.1:0-6491 GCF_036387595.1 Sphingomonas sp. | reverse complement strand
TCTGACAAGTTGTCGGTTGCAATCGACACCACCCGACTGCGCGGGTAAACGGGGTGATGGCCGATCTACCCGCAACGCCGTTGCTCGACACCGTCGCGACGCCCCAGGACCTCCGCACGCTCAAGCCCGAACAGCTTCGCGCGCTAGCCGACGAACTTCGCGCCGAGGTGATTTCGGCGGTCGGCACCACCGGCGGGCATCTGGGCTCGGGGCTCGGCGTGGTCGAGCTGACCACCGCGATTCACTATGTCTTCGATACGCCGCGCGACCGGCTAGTGTGGGACGTCGGGCATCAATGCTATCCGCACAAGATCCTGACCGGGCGTCGCGACCGGATCCGTACGCTGCGCCAGGGCGGGGGCCTCAGCGGGTTCACCAAACGCAGCGAGAGCGAATACGACCCGTTCGGCGCGGCGCATTCGTCGACATCGATCTCCGCCGCGCTCGGCTTCGCGATCGCCAACAAGCTGGCGGGGACGCCGGGCAAGGGCATCGCGGTGATCGGCGATGGCGCGATGTCCGCTGGCATGGCGTACGAGGCGATGAACAATGCCGAGCAGGCGGGCAATCGCCTGGTCGTGATCCTCAACGACAACGACATGTCGATCGCGCCGCCGGTGGGTGGGCTCAGCGCCTATCTGAGCCGGATCGTGTCGAGTCGCGAGTTTCTCGGCCTGCGCGAGCTCGCCAAGAAGTTCGCGCGCCGGTTGCCGCGGCCGTTCCACAATGCCGCGCGCAAGACCGACGAATTCGCGCGCGGGATGACGATGGGCGGCACGTTGTTCGAGGAACTCGGCTTCTATTATGTCGGGCCGATCGACGGACATAATCTCGACCATCTGATCCCGGTGCTGGAGAATGTCCGCGACGCCGAGGAAGGTCCGATCCTGGTCCATGTCGTGACCAAGAAGGGCAAGGGCTACGCCCCCGCGGAGGCATCTGCGGACAAATATCACGGTGTCCAGAAGTTCGACGTGATCACCGGCGCGCAGGCGAAGGCGCCACCGGGGCCGCCGGCGTATCAGAACGTGTTCGGGCAGCAGCTGGTGGCGGAGGCCGCGCGCGACGACCGCGTCTGCGCGATCACCGCGGCGATGCCGTCGGGCACGGGGCTGGACGCGTTCGCGGCGACCTATCCCGAACGGTTTTTCGACGTCGGGATCGCGGAACAGCATGCGGTGACGTTCGCGGCGGGGCTCGCGGCGCAGGGGATGCGGCCGTTCTGCGCGATCTATTCGACCTTCCTGCAACGCGCCTATGACCAGGTCGTCCACGATGTCGCGATCCAGAACCTGCCGGTGCGCTTCGCGATCGACCGCGCCGGGCTGGTCGGGGCGGACGGCGCGACCCATGCGGGGGCGTTCGACGTCACCTATCTGGCGACCTTGCCGAACTTCGTGGTGATGGCGGCGGCGGACGAGGCCGAGCTGGTGCACATGACGCATACCTGCGCGATGCACGACAGCGGGCCGATTGCGGTGCGCTATCCCCGCGGCAACGGCACCGGCGTGGCGTTGCCGACGACGCCCGAGCGGCTGGAAATCGGCAAGGGGCGGCTGGTGCGCGAGGGCAAGACCGTCGCGATCCTGTCGCTCGGCACCCGGCTGAAGGAGGCGCTGAAGGCTGCGGAGATCCTCGAGGCGAAGGGGCTGTCGACCACCGTCGCCGACCTGCGCTTCGCCAAGCCGCTCGACGTGGCGCTGATCCGGCGGCTGCTGACCACGCATGAGGTCGCGGTGACGATCGAGGAAGGCGCGGTCGGCGGGTTCGGCGCGCACGTGCTGACGCTGGCGAGCGACGAAGGGCTGATCGATGCGGGGCTGAAGCTGCGCACGCTGCGGCTGCCCGACGCGTTCCAGGACCAGGATAAGCCCGAGAAGCAATATGCCGATGCCGGCCTGGATGCCGCGCACATCGTCACCACGGTGCTGACGACGCTTCGCCACAACAGCAGTGCCGTCAGCGAGGGCGCCTGCGCCTGAGGGCTGTGGGCGAGTGCGCAACGCGTTCGACCCCGCGCGTAGCAGTGTCGCGAGCCGGAGATCGGGGGATCCGCTTGCGGGATCGGGCGGCACGCGCCTGGCTCGTTGCGGCGCAGCGAGGCGCAGCGCGGCGCAGCGCGGCCCCTAATCAGTCGGTACACGCACGCGTCGACAGGTCATCCCTATGCGCTCCGGCAATCGTGGCCTCAGTATAGCGCTCCCGCCCTCGCTAGCGGGGTTGCTTGATGCTTGAGCTGCCCGAGTATTTCAGAAGTCCTACGGATCATAAATACCCGTACTAAGCTGGCGCCGGCGAATAGCTAGGATGTTTGTTCCGGGCAATACGTCAATCACCCCTTCTTCGGTGATCAAACTACTGTATCTGCAATCTGAACGATGTGGTCGGGCAGATCTTGAACAGGAATGGTTTGGATGATGAAGATGATTACCAAGCGGATTGCTCTAATGTCTGCTACCATATCATCAGCGTTGATCGGTACTTCCGCGAACGCCCTGGTGATCAACAACTATTTCTCCGCGCATCTACGAAGCAACGCTCGCGCCGACGAAATCATGGCGGCAATCAATTATTCGTCCCGGGCCTTTGAGGCGCTGTTGTCGAACGAGGTCACAGTCAACATCGCGTATGATCTGGACACGACGTTCAGTTTCTATCTCGGCCGGTCGGGCTATGCGGGCGACTCGCTCCGCAAGGACGTTTACGCCGAGGCGCTGCAGGACAACGCAGCGGCTCATCCGGAAAACACGGTCCTGGCACAAGCGATCGAGGCTCTCGGACAAGGCAATTTCGCCAACCGCGATCTGACGAGGATCGGTGCCAGCAGCGCGCTGCTCCGTGCCAACGGAATCCCGATCGATGGTGATCTCGAGCAACACCCCAACCCAGACGGCACGCCGATATACGACCTGGGTGGTGAGGAGTTGAAGGTCGGCGGCCTCGACGGCGTCGTCACTCTGGCGTCGATAAGCGAGATGTTGTTCGGATTCGACATCCCGAAGTTCGATGGGACGCGTGAGTCGATCCGCTTCTCGGCGATCAACACGCTCCAACATGAGATCATGCACGTCCTCGGTGGCGGGAACTCCAATATCGGCTCGGATAGCCAAATGGAATCGTTGGACCTATTTCGCTATTCGGCGCCCGGCGTAGCGAACTTCGGAGAGCCGGGGCGCGTCTATTTCTCGATCGACGGCGGCACGACCGAGATACAGGAATTCTATACGGATCCGAGGAGGGGCGGAGATCCGAATGGCTGGGGGCCGCTCACCCCTTGTTCGACGGGGAACGGCAATGGCGGGCCGATCGGATTGTTCATGGATTCGATCTCCTGTTCCAATCAGCCGACGGTAACGTTCAGCCTCGGGTCGCCAGAGGGCATCCAGATGATGGCGCTCGGCTGGAATCCGCGCGTCGGCGCGGTTCCCGAGCCCGCAACTTGGGCGATGATGATCCTCGGCTTCGGCGGCGTCGGCGCAGCGTTGCGGCGGCGGCCTCTGAAGCCGACATCTCGGGTAAGCTTCGCCTAATCAGCTACAGACGATGGCAACACAACGAGGATTTCGTTGACGCAGAGGCGCGGAGGACGCGGAGATGTCGGCATCCGGGCGGGCCTTGCGGGGCAGTAACGCTGCTCTCGATCTGGTCATCCATACGAAGAGGCGGCTCAACCTTGGACGAGCCGCTGTTCCACCCCGAGCGTCCGCGTCAGCATCGCGCGCGCGTCGCCGGGCGGGCGAGCGTGGCCGCGGCCGTCGCGGCTGGCGTCGATCACGCGGTCGAGCAGCTCCTGCCCCTCGTGCCAGGCGCCGAGTCCGCTCGCCGCGTTGATATGGCCTTGCGCGCCGATCTCGACATGGTGGCTGCCCCATTCGGCGGCCATGCTGTGTGCCCTGGCGGGGGCGACCCAGGGATCGTCGGTCGAGGATACCAGGATCGACGGGAACGGCAGCGGGCCGTGAGGGACGGGCGCGAAGCCGGCCAGTTCGCGCGGCGCGTCGGCGCGGTCGACGTCGGCGGGTGCCACCAGCAGCGCGCCGGCAACCGGCCAGCCATAGGGTTGCGGCGCCAGTTCGGCCCACCACGCGACCGCGATGCAGCCTAGGCTGTGCGCGACCAGTATCACCGGCGCCTGCGCCTGGCGGATCGCCTCGTCGAGCTTGGTCACCCAGGAATTGCGATGCGGCGTGTCCCACATGCCGAGTTCGACGCGGACGGTGTCGAGGCGCGATCGCTCCCACAGCGTCTGCCAGTGCGAGGCGCCCGAACCGCCCAGTCCGGGCACCGTGAGGATCGTCGGGGAAACGGCGTCGTGCGGCGCGAAACTACCCATGGTCACCTCCTGCTCCTTGCGAAGAAGCGGCTGCTTCTCGCCAAGAGGGGCGTGTCGGACCTGCGCTCTAGGGCACGCCGATCCGGCACGCCCCCCCGCTACAGGCATATACCTACCGATCCGGGGGACAATGCCCCTGCGACGAGCGGATCACGGCTTGCGGCGGGCCGATGCGGCGGCGATAGCGGGCCATGGCGAAGCAACGCGCGGACCAGATTCTCGTCGATCGCGGCCTCGCCGAATCGCGCACCCGCGCGCAGGCCCTGATCATGGCCGGGCTGGTCTTCGCAGGAACGCGCAAGGTCGAGAAACCGGGGCAGACGCTTGCAGATGACGTCGAGCTGGACGTCCGCGGCCGCGATCATCCGTGGGTGTCGCGCGGCGGGATCAAGCTGGCGCACGGCCTGGCCGCGTTCGGCTGGAACGTCGACGGCGCGGTCGCGATCGATGTCGGCTCGTCGACCGGCGGCTTCACCGACGTGCTGCTCACCGGCGGTGCCCGGCGGGTCTATGCGGTCGACAGCGGCACCAACCAGCTCGCGTGGAAACTGCGCCAGGACGAACGTGTCGTGGTGCTCGAACAGACCAGCGCGCGAATCCTCACCGATAGCCACATCCCCGAAGCCATCGACCTGATCGTCTGCGACGCCAGCTTCATCGGCCTTGCCAAGGTGCTCGAACGGCCGCTGTCCTTCGCTCGCGAGGGCGCGCGGCTGCTGGCGTTGATCAAGCCGCAGTTCGAGGCCGGGCGCGGGGAGGTCGGCAAGGGCGGGGTGGTGCGAGATCCGCTGGTGCATCGGCGCGTGTGCGACGAGGTGGTGGCGTGGCTCGGCGCGGCGGGGTGGTCGGTGCAGGGCGTGGTCGAGAGCCCGATCACGGGGCCGGAGGGGAATGTGGAGTTCCTGGTGGCGGCCGTGCGGGGGTGAGTGGACTTGGGGCGTGCTCTCACGCCCGCGGCCGGCTCGCGGCCCTTGTTCTCCCGCGAAGGCGGGAGCCCAGTACCGGGTCCCCGCCTTCGCGGGGACACAAGGCTGGAACATTGAGGCCGCTCGCTCCTACGCCAGTCAGGTCGAACCCCGATAATACGCATCCTATCGCTTTACCTGCCGCCCGCCGCGCGCCAGAACGTCGGGTGACAATAGAAATCGGGGGATGCCGTGGGGGAGATCGCGTCGAGGGGCCAATTGCGCATGTCGTTCGTGCGCTGGGCCATGGTGACGGTGCCGTCGATCCTGCTGCTCGGTTTCCTGGCCGGGCAGGTGGTACCCGTCGGCAACGAGAATGGCTGGTATCGGGCGCTCGCCAAGCCTGCGCTGACGCCGGCGGGGTGGGTCTTTCCGGTAGTGTGGTCGGCCCTGTACGTAATGATGGGGCTCGCGCTCGCGCTGGTCCTCAACGCGCGCGGTGCGCCGGCGCGGGGCATAGGGATCGCCCTGTTCCTCGCACAGTTCGCACTCAACCTGTCGTGGACGCCGCTGTTCTTCGGCGCGCACCGGGTCGGGCTGGCGTTGCTGGTGATCGTGGCGATGACCTTGCTCACGATCGCGACGACCTTCGCGTTTGCGCGGGTGCGGAAGGCGGCGGCGTGGCTGCTGGTGCCGTATATGGTGTGGATCAGCTTCGCGAGCGTACTGACGTTACGGATCGGGCAGCTCAACCCCGACGCGGAAACACTTGTACCCTTCCCGCAAACAACCCAGATGTTGTGAAAGGAACGGTGATGCAGACAGAAAATCGTATGTTCGACGACATCGTCAAGATGTTCAACGGTGCTGCCGGCACGATTGCCGGCGTCGCGCGCGAGACCGATGCCTCGGCGCGCAGCCGCGCGCGCGAATGGATCGGCGGGCTCGACTTCGTCTCGCGCGACGAGTTCGAGGTAGTGAAGGCGATGGCGGTGGCGGCGCGCGAGCAGAACGACCTGCTCGAGGCGCGGATCGCAGCTCTAGAGGCCAAGCTACCCTGACCTTTTCCACAGATTTCTCGACTCCCTCGGCTACCGCGCTTGCCCGCGCGGTTTTGCCTCGGCAGCGTCTTTCGTGCGATAGCGCTGCCAGGACATGATGATGCTCGATCAAGCCGACCACGACAGCGACCCCGCCGCGCCGATCGACATGCTCGAAGCCTATTATGGCGCGCATGGCTGGGACCACGAGCG
>NZ_DASVTL010000002.1:0-28164 GCF_036387595.1 Sphingomonas sp. | reverse complement strand
CGGATACATGCGGTCGGTCATCAGCTCGCGCATGATCTTGACCGATTGCGAATAGCCCCATTGCTGCTCCGGCACCGGGTTCAGCCACACCGCCGCCGGATAGGTGTTGGTCAGCCGATGCAGCCAGGTCGAGCCGGGCTCTTCGTTGAAATGTTCCACCGAGCCGCCGGGATGGGTGATCTCATAGGGACTCATCGACGCGTCGCCGACGATCACCAGCTTGTAGTCGTGGCCGTATTTGTGGAGCACGTCCCAGGTCGGCGTGCGCTCCTGGAAGCGGCGACGATTGTCCTTCCACAGGCCCTCATAGGGGCAATTATGGAAGTAGAAGAATTCCAGGTTCTTGAACTCGGTCGTTGCCGCCGAGAACAGCTCTTCGCAAAGCTTGACCCAGGGGTCCATCGAGCCGCCGACGTCGAGAAACAGCAGCAGCTTGACCGCATTCTTGCGCTCGGCGCGCATGCGGACGTCGAGCCAGCCCTGGCGGGCGGTGCCGTCGATCGTGCCGTCGATGTCGAGTTCGTCGGCCGCTCCCTCCCGCGCGAAGCGGCGCAGGCGGCGTAGTGCGACCTTGATATTGCGGGTGCCGAGTTCCTTGGTGTTGTCGAGGTTCTTGAACTCGCGCTGGTCCCAGACCTTGAGCGCCCGACCGTGTTTCGACTCGCCGCCGATGCGGACACCTTCGGGATTGTACCCCGAATTGCCGTAAGGGCTGGTGCCACCGGTGCCGACCCATTTGCTGCCGCCCTGGTGGCGCGCGTGCTGTTCTTCGAGCCGCTTCTTGAGCGTCTCCATGATCTCGTCCCAAGAGCCGAGCGACTTGATCTGCTCCATCTCTTCGGGCGTGAGATATTTCTCGGCCACCGCCTTCAGCCAGTCGGCGGGGATTTCGGCATTCTGCGCGGCGAACGTCGTCGCGATGCCTCGAAAGACCTTCGCGAAAACCTGGTCGAAGCGGTCGAGCAGCCCTTCGTCCTTCACATAGGTCGCGCGGGCGAGGTAGTAGAAATCCTCGGGCGTCCGCTCGATCACCTCCGCGTCGAGCGCCTCCAGGAGGATCAGATGCTCCTTCAGGCTGGCGGGAATGCCCGCGGCACGGAGCTCGTCGAGGAAGTTGAGGAACATGCACGCATCATGGCAGCGGCAAAGGGGCGGGGCAACGCCGCAGCAGTCAACGCGCGTAGGCGTCGATGAGCGCGCCAACGTAATCGGGGTTGCGGCCGGTCAATTCGCGCGCTGGTCTGGCGTCGCCGTAGATGAAGCCCTTGACCCTATAGACGCTGCCGCCAAGCCCTTCAGAATCGCGATACCACACCTTCACGTCGCTCCAGTCGTTGCCGGGTGACACGTCGTAAAGGGTGACGTCCTGTTCGGTGTGACCGCGCTCGCCGTTTTGGCGGGACCAGTTCGCGTGGGTCAGCATCACGACGCGCTTTTCTACTACCCGGCTGACGACCGCGACATGGCCGAGCGGCAGGCGCGCGGATTTCGCGAAGACGATCACTGCGCCGGTCCGGGGCGTGTCACCGCGGCGGTATCGGCCTTCGGCGCTGTCCCACCAGGTCCAGGCGTCACCGTAGATCGCTATGCCCGACGCGGCGCGTGCGAAGGGCACGCACTGGCCGACGTAATCCAGAAGCGAGGCATGTGCCGGCGCGGTCGCGGCCGAGGCGACCAGCGCGGCAGTGGCGGCGATGCTGTGATACAGGCTTCGCATTCCCGCAGTGTGGGGCGAATATGGTTAACGAATCGTTACCTCGGGCGCCAGATTCAGCTCGGCCGATTCTGCTGCCGCTTGGCCATGAAGGCGAGGCGTTCGAACAGCATCACGTCCTGTTCGTTCTTGAGCAGCGCGCCGTGGAGCGGCGGGATCGCCTTGGTCGGATCGCGATTCTGGAGCGCTTCGAGCGGCATGTCTTCGTGCAGCAGCAGCTTCAACCAATCGAGCAATTCGCTGGTCGAGGGCTTCTTCTTCAGGCCGGGCACGTCGCGGACGTCATAGAAGATGTCCATCGCACGCGACACCAGCAGCTTCTGGATGTCGGGGAAGTGAACGTCGACGATTGCCTGCATCGTGTCGCGATCGGGAAATTTGATATAGTGGAAGAAACAGCGACGCAAGAAGGCGTCGGGCAGTTCCTTTTCGTTGTTCGAGGTGATGACGACGATGGGCCGCTCGACGGCGCGCACGGTTTCCTTGGTCTCGTAAACGTGGAACTCCATGCGATCGAGTTCCTGCAACAGATCGTTGGGAAATTCGATATCGGCCTTGTCGATCTCGTCGATGAGCAGCACCGGTGGCGCCGGCTGGGTGAACGCCTCCCACAATTTGCCGCGGCGGATGTAATTGGCGATGTCGTGAACCCGAGCATCGCCGAGCTGGCCGTCGCGCAGGCGGGCGACCGCGTCATATTCATAGAGGCCCTGCTGCGCCTTGGTCGTCGATTTGACGTTCCATTCGATGAGCGGCGCGCCGACCGCGCGCGCGATCTCATAGGCGAGGACGGTCTTGCCGGTGCCCGGCTCGCCCTTGACCAGCAATGGCCGGCGCAGCGTGACCGCGGCATTCACCGCGACCTTGAGGTCGTCGGTCGCGACATAGCCTGCGGTGCCCTCGAAACGCTTCATCGCTCGCCCTCTTGCTGGTCGCGCTGCCATAGGGGCAGCGCGCCGGGCGGCGCAAGTCAGGCCGAAGCGTCTCGGGCGGCGGCGCGGCTTTCGAGCAAGTCCCACAGTCCGCGGTGCTGGACGAGCAATTGTTGCGCACCGAACGCCATCGCGCGCTCCATGCTGGGGGTCGCGACGATGTCGGCGAAGCTGTCGGGCATCGTGCAGGCGGCGCCCGCAACGTGGAAGCGATCGGCAGAACGGTCCAGCAGCGGCCGCACGACGTGCCACTCCATGACGAGTGCCTCGATCGCGCCCATCGCGCAACCCGACCGCCCGGAGCGGGCGAGCATGCCGAACGCATGACGCAGTCCGACGAACGCCGATTCGCATTCGGCCTGCCCGGGGGTGGAGGGAAGAGGTCCGGCGGCGGAGACAAGTCGTGCCAGATAGTGACGCTCGTCGGCGAACCCACCAGCCGCCCGGCCAAGCCATTCCCGCTCGATCGGGTCGACAGAAGTGGCCATCGCATCTTCGATCATGTCGGGACGCTTGCCGTGGACCGCACATAGCGCGTGAACGAGATCGCCCAGATCGCGCAAGGGAACAGTCGGGCGGAGAAGTCGTGCCAGATGGCGATTGCCGGTGCTGCCTTCGATCCCGGCGACGCGCGAGACGACCTGGCCCGCGGCCGTGTCCCCCCTTGCCAACCGCTGCTCTACGCTATCCGAACGCATTGATACCTCTACGCAAAAACCCGGGGACGCAGCGCCCGCCGTCTCGATCCTGCGCCCTGTAGATAGTGCCAAGCGTGTAAAGACGCGGTGTAGGTGCGCTTAACCTTCCGGCAAGCACGTTCCGCGAGGCGGCAAGACTTTGCCGGTGTTGCCGGGTTGCGACGCGTCCGATGCGTCAGCCGATAAGCTGGTTCAGCGCGTGACGCAGCGCGTCGCGAGCGGTGCCGATCACGACTGCAGGGCGGCGCTTTGTGCCCGACTGATCCGTGAAGGAAAACGGCACGAGAACGACATCGCCGAAGCCGACGTCGTCCGCCTCAGAGGGCATCGTAAACGTCGTCCTCTGGTCGTTCCCGACCGCAGCAAACGATGCTTCGCTGGCGGTCATGGCGGCCCGACGCAATGCTTTTTCCGAAATCTCGCGGTCCCTATGACCGAGGAAATCGACGAAATCCTCCATCTCGGCTACCCGTTCTTGCGAGAGCGCCCCGATCTTGCGAGCCAGGGTTTCGGGAACCGGCAGGCGGTGAGAAGCCGGCGCCGCTGCAAGTCTCCTATTGATCCAGGAACGACCGCATCTTGCGGCTGCGGCTGGGGTGTTTGAGCTTGCGCAGCGCCTTGGCCTCGATCTGGCGGATGCGTTCGCGGGTGACGCTGAACTGCTGGCCGACCTCCTCCAGCGTGTGATCGGTGTTCATACCGATACCGAAACGCATGCGCAGCACGCGTTCCTCGCGCGGCGTCAGTGAGGCGAGGACGCGGGTGACCGTCTCCTTGAGATTCGCCTGAATCGCCGCATCGACCGGGATCACCGCGTTCTTGTCTTCGATGAAGTCGCCGAGGTGCGAATCCTCCTCGTCGCCGATCGGCGTTTCGAGGCTGATCGGCTCCTTGGCGATCTTCATCACCTTCCGCACCTTTTCCAAAGGCATGGAAAGGCGTTCTGCCATCTCTTCGGGGGTCGGCTCGCGGCCCTGTTCGTGAAGGAACTGGCGGCTGGTGCGGACCAGCTTGTTGATCGTCTCTATCATGTGGACCGGGATGCGGATCGTGCGCGCCTGATCCGCGATGCTGCGCGTGATCGCCTGCCTGATCCACCAGGTCGCATAGGTGCTGAACTTGTAACCGCGGCGATATTCGAATTTGTCGACCGCCTTCATCAGGCCGATGTTGCCTTCCTGAATAAGATCAAGGAATTGCAGCCCGCGGTTCGTATATTTTTTAGCAATGGAGATCACGAGCCGCAGGTTCGCCTCGACCATCTCCTTCTTGGCGATCCGCGCTTCGCGCTCGCCCTTCTGGACCATGTTGACGATGCGCCGGAACTCGCCGAGCGCCATGCCGGTGGCCTGGGCGATCTCCCCGATTTCGGTACGGATGCGATCGACCGCTTCGCCCTCGTTTGTCGCGAAGGCGGTCCATTTCTTGTCGGACTTGGGGATCGACTGGAGCCAGCTTTCGTCGAGTTCGTGCCCGACGTAGCGGTCAAGAAAGTCCTTGCGGTTGACCTTGTGACGCTCTGCCAGGCGCAGCATCTGCCCGCCGAGCGCGGTGAGGCGGCGGTTGTAGGCGTAGAGCTGATCGACGAGATATTCGATCTTTGCATTGTGGAACTGGACGCTCTCGACCTCGGCGGTCAGTTCCTCGCGCAGCTTCTGATATTTGCGCTCGTCGGCCGCCGACAGTTCGCCGCCCGCCGCCATCGCGTCGAGCCGGGTCTGCTGGAGCTTGCTGAACTTCTTGTAAAGCGCGGTGATGCTGGCGAAACGCTCGAGCGCAATCGGCTTGAGCTGCTCCTCCATCTGGGCGAGCGAAAGGGTGTTGTCCTCCTCCTCGTCGTCGCTGGGGCGCGGCGTGCGGCGTTCGGTCAGCTCGTCGTCATCCTCGGCGACCGGCGCTTCCTCGGGCTCGGCCTCTTCCTTGAACGAAGGACCGGCGGTCTTCTCGCTGATCTCGCCGTCGGCGGGATCTTCCTCGTCCGACAGCGCCTCGGGTGCGGGATCCTTGGAGAGCATCGCGTCGAGATCCATGATCTCGCGAAGCTGCATCGTGCCCTCGTTCAGCGCGGTCGACCAGTCGATGATCGCGTTGAAGGTGATCGGCGATTCGCACAGCCCCAGGATCATCGTGTCGCGGCCGGCCTCGATCCGCTTGGCGATGGCGATCTCGCCCTCGCGGCTGAGCAGTTCGACCGCGCCCATCTCGCGCAGGTACATGCGGACGGGATCGTCGGTGCGATCGACCGTCTCCTTCTTCTTCACCTCTACCGCGGCGCCGGCCTCGGCATCGACCGTCTCGGGCTCATCGTCGTCGTCGGCGCGCGCCTCGGGCTCGCCGTCCTCGCCTGCCTCGTCGTTCTCGACGATGTTGATACCCATCTCGCTCAGCGCGGACGTCATGTCCTCGATCTGGTCGGACGTCATCTCGCCTTGCGGCAGTGCCTCGTTGAGCTGGTCGTAGGTGATGTACCCGCGCTTCTTGGCGCGCGCGATCACCTTCTTGACCGACGCATCGTTCAGGTCGATCAGCGGCGGTGCATCGCCGTCGGTCGTTTCATTCGCCATCAATTGCCCTCGGATCCCAACGCGCGGGCGTCTTCGTTCTCTTGCACCAGATTTGCAAGTCGAAGCTCCAACGCCTGCTGTTCCTTCACTGCCGCCACCTGCCGTTCGAACGCCTGGGGGGTGAAATCGGCCTGCATCGCCGCTGTGGCACTCGCAAGCGCCGCATCCACCTCCGGCCGCGCCGCCAGGACCGCGATCGCCTCGTCCAGGTCTTCCCGGACGCGGACTGGATCGGCAGTGCCTTGCGTGAACGAATAGGGCATCGAGTCTGCTCTCAACAATTCGGTTGCGATCGCATCGAACCCCGACCGCGCCAATATGGTGACGAGTCGCGCGCTATCAAGCGCCCGGTCCTCAAGCGCCAGATCGACCACCGCCTCGAACAGCCGCCCGAGTGCGCCGCCAGAGTCCTTGGCGCCCAGCCGCAGGCTGCCCAGCACTTCCATATGGCGCGCGATCTCTACCGGGTGGCGGATCAGCCCCGCGAGTACCGCTTTCGCCAGCAGCGGGTCGATCCCGCTGGCGTTGACCGCCTTGGCGGCGGAGGAAGGAGACGTGATTGCGGGCTTCCACTGGCCCTTCCCCTGCCACGGTGCGCGTTTCTCGAACGGCACGAAGGGTTTGCGCGGCGGCGTGAAGTGCTTGTCGCAGCGGCGTCGGAATTCGGACTGGTATTCGCCGCGAACCGAAGCGTCGGCGATGCCGCCGGCAAGTTCGGCCAGCCGCCGCTTGAATCCGGCGCGCTGTTCGGGCGTGTCGAGCGTTTCCGCGGCGACTTCGGAGGTCCACAGCCGATCGACCAGCGGCTCGCGCTCAGCCAGCACCGCCTCGAACCCTGCGGCGCCCTTCGCACGGATGAGGTCGTCGGGATCTTGCCCCTCGGGCATCGTCACGAACGACAGGCTCTTGCCCGGCGTCAGCAGCGGTAGCGCACGGTGGGCGGCCCTAAGCGCGGCCTTCTGCCCCGCCGCATCGCCGTCGAAGCACAGGATCGGCACGTCGGACAGGCGCCAGAGCCGCTCCAACTGCGCCTCCGTCAAAGCGGTGCCGAGCGGGGCGACGGCCTCCACGATGCCGGCCTGGGCGAGGGCGATGACGTCCATATACCCTTCGACCACCAGCACACGGCCCGCCTTGCGCACCGCGGGCGCGGCGCGATCGAGGTTGTAGAGGGTGCGGCTCTTGTCGAAGAGCGGCGTATCGGGCGAGTTCAGGTATTTCGGCTCGCCGTCTCCGATGATCCGGCCGCCGAACGCGATCGTCCGCCCGCGGGGATCGCGGATCGGGATCATCAGCCGGCCGCGGAACCGGTCATACGGCTCCTTACCCTCGACCTGGATCAGCATTCCCGCCTCGACCAGCATCGCATCGCCCGCGGATGCGAGCGCCGCCTTCAGCTTGCCGCGCGAATCGGGCGCGAAGCCCAGGCCGAAGTCGCGCGCGGTGCCGGGCGACACGCCGCGCCGGTCGAGCAGCGCGCGCGCCTCGCCGCCGCCGATGCCGTCCAGCTGCGCGGTGAACCACGCCGCTGCCTCGGCCATGAGGTCATGCAGCCCGCGTGCCGCCTCCTGCTTCTGCGCGGCGCGCGGGTCGAGCGCGGGCATCTCCATCCCTGCGGCCTGCGCGAGTTCCTTGACCGCGTCGATGAACGGCAACCCGCGCTGATCGGTCATCCAGCGGATCGCATCGCCGTGCGCCGAACAGCCGAAGCAATGGTAGAAGCCCTTGTCGTCGTTGACGTAGAAACTGGGCGTCTTTTCCTGGTGGAACGGGCAGCACCCCTTCGATTCGCGCCCGGCCTTGGTCAGCTTGACGCTTTTGCCGATGAGCGCGGTGAGCGCGGTGCGTGCGCGCAGTTCGTCGAGGAAGGCGGGGGTGAGAGTCACGTACTTCCCCTCCGGCGAGCGCCCGGCCGATGGTACGGCATCGCGCTCACCCCGCCAGCGCCGCCTTCACCAGCCCGCTCGCCTTGCTCATGTCGAGCACCGTGGCGTGGCGCGCCTTCAGTTCGGCCATCACCCGGCCCATGTCCTTCATGCCCGTGGCGCCCAGTTCGGCCTTGATCGCCGCGATCGCGGCGCGGGTCTCGTCGTCGCTCAGCGTCTGCGGCAGGAAGCGTTCGATCACCGCGACCTCGGCCTTTTCGGCGTCGGCGAGTTCCTGACGCCCGCCGGTTTCGAACATCGCGATCGATTCGCGGCGCTGCTTGACCATTTTCTGAAGGACTTCGACGATCAGCGCGTCGTCATCTTCCGGCGCTTTCCCCGTCCGTGCCTCGATATCGCGGTTCTTCACCGCGGCCTGGATGAGGCCGATGGCGGCGCGTGTCGATTTGTCGCCGGCCTTCATGGCGGCGATCTGGGCTTGCTTGATCTCGTCTCTAATCATCGCGCCGCCATAGCGGGGAAGCCGCACGAGCGCTACGCCGCGGTTGACGCGGGAGGGGTGGGGGCGTAGCGGGCCGGGCTTAGCGACATCGCTGCAAACCCGAAGGAGTGCCCGCCGATCATGGCCGACGCCAAGCATAGCCATGCGCCCCAGCCCGCAGGCGCCACCGGCGTGCTGATGCTGGCGAGCGGCGAGTGCGTCTGGGGCCACGGCTTCGGCGCGGAGGGCCATGCGGTGGGCGAATTGTGCTTCCACACCGCGATGACCGGCTATCAGGAGATCATGACCGACCCGTCCTTCGCCGGGCAGATGGTGTGCTTCACCTTCCCGCACATCGGCAACGTCGGCGCGAACCCCGACGATGTGGAGGCCGACGGCCCCCATGCGGTGGGCATGATCGTGCGCGAGGCGCCGACCGAGCCGTCCAACTTCCGTGCGGTCGAGCGGCTGGATGGGTGGATGAAGCGGCACACGCGCATCGGGCTGGCGGGGGTGGACACGCGCGCGCTGACCCGCCGCATCCGCCAAGGCGGTGCGCCCAACGCGGTGATCGCGCATTCGGCGAGCGGGACGTTCGATCTGGACTTCCTGCTGGACCGGGCGCGGGCGTGGCCGGGGCTGGAGGGCATGGACCTGGCGAAGGCGGTGTCGACGGAGACGCATTACGGCTGGGAAGGCGGAGTGTGGCGGCTTGGGTTCGGCTATGAGGCAGAGGGTGCTTCGACTTCGCTCAGGGCGAACGGGAAACCTCCGTTCGCCCTGAGCGAAGTCGAAGGGCAGGCCAAGCCCCACGTCGTCGCGATAGATTACGGCAGCAAACGCAACATCTTCCGCAACCTTGCTAAGGCAGGTGCGAAGGTATCGGTGGTGCCCGCGACCGCGACGTTCGAGACGGTGATGGCGTTGGAGCCGGACGGTATCTTTCTCTCCAACGGTCCGGGCGATCCGGCGGCGACCGGCGAATATGCGGTGCCGGTGATCCGGGCGCTTCTGGACACGGGCAAGCCGCTGTTCGGGATATGCCTGGGTCACCAACTGCTGGCGCTGGCGCTGGGCGGGCGGACGACCAAGATGTTCCAGGGGCACCGCGGCGCCAACCACCCGGTCAAGCGGCTGAGCGATGGCGCGGTCGAGATCACTAGCATGAACCATGGCTTTGCCGTGGAGCGCGGGAGTTTGCCGGAAGGAGTGACCGAGACGCATGTGTCGCTTTTCGACGGGTCGAATGCGGGGCTGGAACTGACGGATCGGCCGGCGTTCAGTGTGCAATATCATCCGGAGGCCAGTCCGGGGCCGCAGGACAGCTTGTATTTGTTCGAGCGGTTCGTGGCCGTTATGAAAGCTAAGGCGTAGTGCCCGTTAGCTATTATGAGGTGAAGCGGGAGGCATTAATTGCCTTATATGTTGCTCTGAACACGCCAGAAACGGCGAGTGACGGTCAGGTGTACTTGTCTGCTCGTGACCTTGCACCGCTGGTCGACACCAACACCACTCTTAGCTTTATCGCCAAAGCGCTTATGTCGCTAGAAGAGGAAGAGTTGGTCGAATTGCGGATGGATCCAAACGACCCCAATAGGCTTGCGACGTACACACTTTCGGATGACGGCGTCCTTCGTGCCGAGGAGCTTACCGGTAACGTCGATCCGCTTTACGGATCACGATCTGCTCTACGACTTGATGAGCAGATGATAGAAGTAGATCATGCCACCGATAAAGCGGTTGAAGTAAGCCAGGCGATGAAAGGCTTGGAGGAGCAAATCAGAACATCCAACGACGCTTTCGAGGGAGATCCGGCTGCGCGAGAAGCTGCGCTGGCTGAGGTAAAATCCCTGAGCGTGTTGTGGCGGTCTGGGGTAATCCGCATCAAGGCTTTCCGAGAACGGGCGCGGTCAGCGCTCGGTTGGATAGCTGAAAAGAGCGCTAACGCCGCGATCGGTGAAGCGTGCAAGCAACTCATGAAACTCATTCTTGGCTGGTGATATGCCCAAACGCACCGACATATCCTCCATCCTCGTCATCGGCGCTGGCCCGATCATCATCGGGCAGGCGTGCGAATTCGATTATTCGGGCACGCAGGCGATCAAGGCGCTGAAGGAAGAGGGCTATCGCATCGTCCTGGTCAATTCGAACCCGGCGACGATCATGACCGATCCCGAACTCGCCGATGCCACCTATGTCGAGCCGATCACGCCCGAGATCGTCGCCAAGATCATCGCCAAGGAACGGCCCGACGCGGTGCTGCCGACGATGGGGGGGCAGACGGCCCTGAATACCGCGCTGGCGCTCTTCCGCGATGGTACGCTGGCCAAATATGGCGTCCAGATGATCGGCGCGGATGCGGATGCGATCGACATGGCGGAGGACCGGCTGAAATTCCGCGATGCGATGGATCGGATCGGACTGGAATCCGCCCGGTCGGCGATCGCGCATGATGAGAAGGAGGCGCTGGAAGCACTTGAGAAAGTGGGGCTTCCGGCGATCATCCGACCGAGCTTCACGATGGGCGGATCGGGCGGGGGCATTGCGTACAATCGCGAGGAGTTTCTCGGGATCGTCCGCAACGGCCTGGACCTTTCGCCGACGACCGAGGTGCTGATCGAGGAGTCGCTGCTCGGCTGGAAGGAATATGAGATGGAGGTGGTCCGCGACCGTGCGGACAATTGCATCATCATCTGTTCGATCGAGAACGTCGATCCGATGGGGGTCCACACCGGCGATTCGATCACGGTCGCGCCGGCGCTGACGCTGACCGACAAGGAATACCAGATCATGCGCAATGCGTCGATCGCGGTACTGCGTGAAATCGGCGTGGAAACAGGGGGTTCCAACGTTCAGTTCGCGGTCAATCCCAAGGACGGCCGGCTGATCGTGATCGAGATGAACCCGCGGGTCAGCCGGTCGTCGGCGCTCGCCTCCAAGGCGACCGGCTTCCCGATCGCCAAGGTCGCCGCCAAGCTGGCGGTCGGCTATACGCTCGACGAGATCGTCAACGACATCACCGGCGCGACGCCCGCCAGTTTCGAGCCGACTATCGACTACGTTGTGACGAAGATCCCGCGCTTCGCCTTCGAGAAGTTCAAGGGCGCCGAGCCGTTGCTCGGAACCGCGATGAAGAGCGTCGGCGAAGTCATGGCGATCGGGCGCAATATCCATGAATCAATGCAGAAGGCGTTGCGCGGGCTGGAGACCGGGCTGTCGGGCTTCAACCAGGTCGATGCCTTGGTCGGCGCACCCCGCGCTGAAATCGAGGCGGCGCTGGCGCGCGCGACGCCCGACCGGCTGCTGGTTGCGGCGCAGGCCTTGCGCGAGGGCTTCACCGTCGCCGAGGTGCATGGAATCGCCAAATACGATCCCTGGTTCCTCGAGCGGATCGCCGAGATCGTCGCCGCGGAAGCCGATGTTATGAAGGACGGCCTGCCGATCGAGGCGGCCGGGCTGCGGCGGTTGAAGGCGATGGGGTTCAGCGACAAGCGCCTCGCCTGGCTGGCGCTGCAATCGGTCGACCTGCGCGGCATGAACCGCGGCGTCGCGCGCGGATCGGGCCTGATCCATGAGGCGGTGGTCGCGATGACCGGCGGCGTGACCGAGGACGAGGTGCGCGCGCTGCGCCACCGGCTGGGCGTGCGCCCGGTGTTCAAACGGATCGACACCTGCGCCGCCGAATTCGAGGCGAAGACGCCGTATATGTATTCGACCTACGAGGCGCCGGCGTTCGGCGAGCCGGAGGACGAGAGCCAGCCGTCGGACAGGCGCAAGATCGTCATCCTGGGTGGCGGGCCGAACCGGATCGGGCAGGGCATCGAGTTCGATTATTGCTGCTGCCATGCCTGCTTCGCGTTGGCCGAGGCCGGGTACGAGACGATCATGGTCAATTGCAATCCGGAGACGGTGAGCACCGATTACGACACGTCCGACCGGCTGTATTTCGAGCCGCTGACCGCCGAGGACGTGCTCGCGATCCTCGACGTCGAACGGTCTCGCGGCGAACTGGTCGGGGTGATCGTGCAGTTCGGCGGGCAGACCCCGCTCAACCTGGCGCGCGCGCTGGAAGCGGCGGGTATCCCGATCCTGGGCACGTCGCCCGACGCGATCGACCTGGCCGAGGACCGCGAGCGTTTCGCCGGGCTGGTCAGCAAGTTGCGGCTGCTCCAGCCGGCGAATGGTCTGGCGCGCAGCCGCGACGAGGCGATCGTGGCGGCGGAGCGGATCGGCTACCCGGTGCTGATGCGCCCCAGCTACGTGCTGGGCGGCCGCGCGATGGAGATCGTCGATACGCCTGCGCAACTCGACGATTACATCGCCACCGCGGTGCAGGTGTCGGGCGACAGTCCGGTGCTGATCGACCAGTATTTGCGTGACGCGATCGAGGTCGACGTCGATGCGATCTGCGACGGGGAGGACGTGGTGGTCGCCGGCATCCTCCAGCATATCGAGGAAGCCGGTGTCCATTCGGGGGACAGCGCCTGCTCGATCCCGCCGTACAGCCTGTCGGCCGACATCATCGCCGAGATCGAGCGGCAGACGGTGGCGCTGGCGCATGGCCTTTCGGTCAAGGGGCTGATGAACATCCAGTTCGCGGTGAAGGACGGGCTGGTCTATCTGATCGAGGTCAACCCGCGCGCCAGCCGCACGGTGCCGTTCGTCGCCAAGGCGATCGGCGTGCCCGTCGCCAAGATCGCGGCGCGGGTGATGGCGGGCGAGATGCTGCGCGACCTGCCGCCGATCGACCGCCACATCGCGCATGTCGCGGTGAAGGAGGCGGTGTTTCCCTTCTCGCGCTTCCCCGGCACCGATCCGGTGCTATCGCCTGAGATGAAGAGCACCGGCGAAGTCATGGGCATCGACCGTGATTTCACCACCGCTTTTGCCAAGGCCCAGCTGGGGGCGGGGACGGTTCTGCCGGAAAGCGGCGCGGTGTTCGTCAGCGTGAAGGGCGGCGACAAGGCAGCGATCACGGGCGCCGCGCAGATGCTAGCGGCCAAAGGGTTCACGATCGTCGCTACCAGCGGCACCGCCGACCATCTGGCGCGGGCAGGCGTTCCGGTGGAGCGGGTCAACAAGGTGGCGCAGGGCCGGCCGCATATCGTCGATCGGATCAAGGACGGCGGGATCGCGCTGATCTTCAACACGACGGAAGGATGGCAGAGCCTGCGCGACAGCAAGCCGATCCGCCAGGCCGCGCTGGCCCAGCGCATTCCGTATTTCACCACGGCGCCGGCAGCGGTCGAAGCGGCGCGAGCGATCGCCGCGGGAGGGACCAGCGGGGTTGAAGTGCGCCCCTTGCAATCCTATTATTCCGGGTCGCACGACTGATCCCTTCAGAGAGAATGTGATGTGCGCCGCGAGCCTTGGTAAGGCTCGCGCGGGGTGAATTGATTTTGGGGACAAGGACATGGCAACCGTCGACAAGATGCCGATGCTGCAAGAGGGCTATGAAACGCTCACCGCAGACCTGCGGCGTCTGAAAACGGAACGGCCGAAGATCGTCGATGCGATCGAGGAGGCGCGCGCGCATGGCGATCTGTCGGAGAACGCCGAATATCACGCTGCCAAGGAGCAGCAGGGCCAGAACGAGGCCACGATCTCCGACATCGAAGACAAGCTGAGCCGCGCCCAGATCATCGACCCGAAGGATCTGTCGGGCGACAAGGTGGTGTTCGGTGCGACGGTGACGTTGCTCGACGAGGACGACAAGCCGGTCACCTATCAAATCGTCGGTCAGACCGAGGCGAATGCCAAGACGGGGCGGATCAGCTACAATTCTCCGCTGGGCCGTGCCCTGATCGGCCGCAAGGTGGACGAAGAGGTCGAGGTCACGGTGCCGTCGGGCGATCGTTATTACGTGGTTTCCAAGATCGCGTTCATCTGATCGGCATGACGCGAAACGATGCGCCGATAACCATCGGCTTGGCGATCGCGACGGCCGTTTTCTCGGCGATCGTGCTGATGGCGGGCGATCTTTCGGCCATTGCCTACGGCGCCGGGTTCGTGCCGGTGCGACTGGCCGGAGCGGTGTTGCCCGACGGGCTACCGCTGGTCGTTCCGACATGGCTGACGCCACTTACCGCTACGCTGATCCATGGCGGCATCGCGCATCTCGTGTTCAATCTCGTCATGCTGGTTTATTGCGGTCGCATGCTGGAACATGTCCTGAGCGGCGGCGGCATCGCGATCCTCTACGGGGTGGGCGCCTATGCCGCCGCGGGGGCACAATGGGCGTTTGATCCGGTCTCGGTGGCGCCAATGATCGGGGCGAGCGGCGCGATCTCGGCAACTGTCGGGGCCTATGCCTTGCTCTTCAGCGAGCAGCGGGTGAAGGCGATCGGGCCGGTGCCCGCGGGCGTTGTTCACGTCCTCTGGCTCGCGGCCGGATGGATCAGCATCCAGCTGCTGATCGGCGCCGCGGGAATGGGCGGAGTCACCGTGGCGATCGGAGCCCACGTCGGCGGATTCCTCGCCGGGCTGGCATTGGCGCGCCCTTTGCTGTTGTGGCGCTACCGGGACGCCTGACCAATGTTCCGGCGTCCATGGGGTCGGACAGCCGCATCCATCTAAACGCGTTCCAGGGTTCGGCATCGGTCAGCATAAACCGACGCGCGAAACCGCCGAGATCATCCGGCAGGCCGCGTGAGCATGTCGGGTTCGAGAAGGCGGTGAAGGTGGACGACGACGAACTTCATCTCGGCGTCGTCGACGGTGCGCTGCGCGGCCCCCCGCCACGCCTTCTCGGCGCTGGCGTAATCGGGAAAGACCCCCACGATCTCGATCGAGTTCAAATCTTCGAACTCGAGCGTCTGGGGATCGGCAACGCGGCCGCCGAACACGAGGTGGAGCTTGCTCATGGGTCTGCGCGTCCCTTCGGGAAGGTGAGTGCATGCCCTAACCGGTCAATTGCTGCGTCGCAACGGCGCGCGTGATCCGCGCGCCGTTACATGGGATCAGTTCGTCTGGGCGGATTCCCTGGCGGCCGTTCCGGCAGAACTCGCAGCTTTTATGACGCCGTCGAACAGACCCTTAACCTGGTCGCGTGCGGCATCCTTGGTCAGGCCGCGGGCTTCGAGTTCGGAACGGCCCGCGTCCTTGGCAGCCGAAACCGCTGCGCGCGCGGTGGTGCCCAGCCGCGCGCCGAGTGGCGCCAGCAGTTCCTTTTCCTTTTGCGAACGTGGCAGCAGCGCGCCGACCGCCGCGCCGACCGCGATGCCGCCGATGAGCAGGCCCAGAGGGTTCGATTCGATGCCGCGGGTCGCCCGCCGGGCGGCGTCCGAAGCGGTATCGACGACCTTTGCCGTCGTCTTGGCCGTTGTGTCGTACACGGCATCATACCCATCGCGCAGACGTGCCTGCACGCCGGTGTGCTGGGTTGTCGGTTGGGCGGTGTCCTGATTCTGGAAGGTCGTATCGGTCATGGTTGCGTCCTCGTCACTGGAGTCAGTCCCGCCGTCGCGGGGGGAGTGTCTTTGCGGGGCCGGCGAAAGAGCCGTGCGATGCGATGGCGTGCAAGGAACAAGGCTCCCGCCGCGACCGCGCCGGCCACGATCTCCGGCCTTTCCTTCGCGATGCCAGCCGCGGTCTCACCAACGACGCGAGCCTCACGCGCGACCTTTTGCGCCCGCGGTCGTGGGTCAAGCTTGGCCTGCAACTGTGTCACCGTCGTGGACAGGCGTTCGTGGGCATGCAGGACGCGAGCCTCCGCCGCGGCAAGAGTCTCGACGGGCGTGGGGGCCGCCGGATTTGCGGATGCGGCGGTCATGCCCGGGCCATCTCGACAGGGGGGGCAGCCAGGCGACGCTTGCCGATCATCGCGAGTACGCCCGCGATCAGGAGCGTACCCAGAACGATCGCCAGCGTCGCCAGCCCCGGCCCGATCAAGGTCGCGAGGCTGAGGATCGCACCGACGAGCATCGCGATGAGTGCGGCCAGGGCCAGCACGCCGGCAATGGCGAAGAACACCGCGGCGCCCTTGTACGCCGCCGCGCGCTCGCCGATCCGCGCCTTGTGCACCGCGATCTCCGCGCTCACCACTTCGCGCGTGTCGTCGATCAGCTGCGTGACCAACGCCGCGACACCCGGTTCGGTTTGTTGCACCTGCCGGTGTTCCACGCTCAGCTCGTTCAGCGCCATCGCTTATGCTTTCGGCGTGCCGGTGCCGGACTCGATGCCCGACTGAACCACGCGGGCAAGCGCGAAGCCGACCGCGGCAGCGACGCCGATCGCCATCGCCGGGCTGGCGCGCACGAAACCGCGGACATCCTCGACCAGTTCGTCGACATCCTTGGCTTTCAGCGAGTTGGAGAAATTGGTCACCTGATCGGCCGCCGTGCGAGCATATTGACCATATTGGCCGCCGAGCTTTTCATCGACGGTGGTCGCGGCGTCGGTCAGCATCTGCGAAAACTGATCCAGCTTTTCACCGGCTTTTGCTTTGCCTTGATCCGCGAACAACCGCGCCTTGTCAGTAGCCTGGGCGGCGATCTTCGTACCGCTCTCACGGATAGCCTGCTTGGTGCCGACAGGCTGGCTTGACGCTTCGATGCCGTCAGATGCTGGCAAGGCTTCGCCGTCGGCGCCCAAATCCTGCCCGGCCGCCGAAGCGAAGCCAACCCCGGAGGTTTTCAGCGGCTCGGCAGGCGTGAAGACCGCGGTGGCGGGGGGCGGGGTGAGATCGGCGTCGGTCTCGCGGCGGAAGTCGGTGTCGGACATGCTATTCCCTCTCGAAAGGATCGGCTTCTCAACACCTGCGCGCGAACGGCGTTCCATGATTGCGTCGATCAATTGCCGAGACCATTGCCACGCGATAGAGCGACGGCACCTATCGTCTAGTGCAGCCAGGAGTTTGCAACCCGTGACCGCGATCATCGACATCCACGCGCGCCAGATCCTCGACAGCCGGGGCAATCCCACGGTCGAGGTCGACGTGCTGCTCGAAGACGGCAGCTTCGGACGCGCCGCGGTGCCATCCGGCGCTTCCACCGGCGCGCACGAGGCGGTCGAAAAGCGTGATGGCGACAAGACGCGCTGGGGCGGCAAGGGTGTCGATCAGGCGGTCGATGCGGTCAACGGCGAGATCGCCGAAGCCGTCGTTGGCCTGGACGCAGAAGACCAGGCGGACCTCGACCATGCGATGATCGAACTGGACGGCACCGAGAACAAGGGTCGGCTGGGCGCCAACGCGATCCTGGGCGTGAGCCTGGCCGCCGCCAAGGCGGGGGCGGAAGCGCGTGGTTTGCCGCTGTATCGCTACGTCGGCGGGGTGTCGGCGCACCTGCTGCCGGTGCCGATGATGAACATCATCAACGGCGGGGAACATGCCGACAACCCGATCGACTTTCAGGAATTCATGATCGTGCCTGTCGGTGCGTCGAACATCGTCGAGGCGGTGCGCTGCGGCTCCGAAATCTTCCACACCCTGAAGAAGGGGCTGAGCGAAAAGGGCCTGAACACCGCGGTGGGCGACGAGGGCGGCTTCGCGCCGAATATCGCGAGCACGACCGAGGCGCTCGACTTCATCATGGCGAGCATCGAGAAGGCGGGTTACCGGCCGGGCGACGACGTGATGCTGGCGCTGGACTGCGCCGCGACCGAATTCTTCAAACAGGGCCGCTACGACATTTCGGGCGAGAACCGCATCCTGTCCAGTCACGAGATGGCGGAATATCTCGCCGATCTCACCCGCCGCTATCCGATCTTCTCGATCGAGGACGGCATGGCCGAGGATGATTTCGAGGGCTGGAAGGCGCTGACCGACCTGATCGGCGAAAAGGTCCAGCTGGTCGGCGACGATCTGTTCGTCACGAACCCGAAGCGGCTGAAGCAGGGGATCAGGGACGGGCTGGCCAATTCGCTGCTCGTCAAGGTCAACCAGATCGGCACGCTGACCGAGACGCTGGAGGCGGTGTCGATGGCGCAGCGGGCGGGCTATACCGCGGTGATGAGCCACCGTTCGGGCGAGACCGAGGATGCGACGATCGCCGATCTGGCGGTCGCGACCAGTTGCGGGCAGATCAAGACCGGCAGCCTCGCGCGGTCCGACCGGTTGGCCAAATACAACCAGCTGATCCGCATCGAGGAGGAACTAGGCGATGCCGCGCGTTATGCCGGGCGCGACGTGCTGATGGGGGCGTGAGGCGATGAGAAAACCGTCCAATTTCGCGCGCACGATGAAGCGCGCGGCATGGCCCGCGATCGGGCTGACGATCATCGCCTTCTTCGGCGCCTATGCGGTGCTCGGCCGTAACGGCGTGCTGGCCTATGGCGATTACAAACGACAGTTGGTGAAGCGCGAGCAGGACTATGCGCGGCTCGATCGACAGCGCGCGGTGCTGAAGAACCGGGTGGCCTTGCTCAACCCCGATCATGCCAATCCCGACATGGTCGATGAGATGGTGCGCAAGGAACTGAACGTCGCACACCCCGACGAGGTGATCGTGCCGCTGAAATAGCAGCCAGGCCCTTTCCCACGATGCGGGAATGGGCCGGCAATGCCGGGTCAGCGCCCGAGGAAAGTGAGCAGGTCGTTGGTAAGCCGATCGCTTTCGGTTACGTTCAAGCCGTGCGGCGCACCGTCATATTCCACCAGCTGGCTCTGCGCGATGCCCTTTGCCGCGGCGCGGCCCGAGGCGTCGATGGGGACGGTCTTGTCGCTGGTGCCGTGGACGATCAGCGTCGGCACGCGGAAGGCGGCGAGATCGGGACGGAAGTCGGTGTGACCGAACGCCTCGGCACAGGCCAGCGTCGGCTTGAGGCCGGCCATCAGCGCCATCCCGGTCGACCAGTCCAGCACATCGTCGCTGACCGGATGCGAGATATACCCGACCCCGTAGAATCCGGGCGTGAAGGTGTCGCGGAAGAAATGCGCACGATCCTTCTTGATGCCGGCCGCGATCTGATCGAACGTCGATTGCGGCGTGCCGTGCGGATTGTCTTCGGTCTGGAGCATGTACGGCACCACGGAGGCGATGAGTCCGGCGGCGATTACGCCCTGTCCGCCGTGCCGGCTCATGTAGCGGGCCACTTCACCGCCGCCCATCGAGAAACCGACGACCGTGGCATCGTGATCGGCACCGGTCGCAGCCATCACATCGGCGAGATCGTCCGATAGCGTGTCATAGTCATAGCCGCTCCACGGCTGCCCCGAACGGCCGAAGCCGCGGCGATCGTAGGCGATGGCGCGGAAGCCCGCCTCCGCCAACGCCATCGCCTGCGCATCCCAGCTGTCGGCATTGAGCGGCCAGCCATGAAGGAGGATCACCGGCCGGCCGCTGCCCCAATCCTTGACGTAGAGGTCGGTGCCGTCGCGTGTCTTCACATAGGGCATTGATGCGCTCCAATCGGGGATCGGCCGGCTCAACGTGTGGTCGGTGGCCGCGTTCCCATCAGCAATGGAGGAGCGACCCAGGCGATGGCACGACGTTTTCACGTTGACGTGGATGCGCGGGACGGGAAGATACGGATTATGGGAGCGGTTGTCTGAGCAGCGATAGCGCCGATCGACCCACGCGCCGGGTCGCGTCCGATCACGACCGCGCGGTCCTCGCCTCTGCCCTGCGCGACGTGGCCGCGGGGGACGCACGGGCACTCGAACGAGTCTATCGTTTGACCTCGGCGAAGCTGTTCGGCGTCTGCCTGCGTATCTTGCCCGACCGGAACCATGCGGAAGAGGCTTTGCAGGAGACATATCTCTCGATCTGGCGGCGAGCGGGTACGTTCGACAGCGCACGCGGCACCGCAATGACATGGCTGATGACGCTTGCACGCAATTGCGCGGTCGATCGTCACCGCGTGCTGGCGCGCAGCCCGCAACTGCCGATGCCCGAAACCTTCGAGATCGCCGATCCCGACGCCGATCTGTTCGCCGCCACCCTGGCAGAGGACGAACGGCGCCAATTGCATGCCTGCCTGGGGCAGCTGGAGGAAATGGATCGCAGCTTCCTGGTCGCGGCATTTTTCGAAGGATCGAGCTACCCCGAACTCGCCGGGCGCGTGGCGATGCCGCTGCCCACGGTGAAGAGCCGCATTCGCCGCGCCTTGCTCAAACTGCGGGGGTGTCTTTCGTGACCGATTACCCCGGCGTCACCGAATACGAGCGGGACGAATTGCTGGCTGCCGAACTGGCGTTCGGCCTGCTGGATTCCGATGAGCGCGCCGCTGCGGAGCAACGGGTGCGTGATGATGAGTCGTTCGCTGCTCGATTCGGATGGTGGCAGGCGCGCAGCCTTGCGCTGTTGGAAGGGCATGACGCAGCGCCGTCGGCCTCGACCTGGGCCGCCATCGCACGTCGCTTGCCGGCCAATGAAAACGTGTCGAGCGTCGGGCGCTGGAAGGCCGCAACCGCGATGGCAGCGTCGATCGCGCTGGTGCTGGGCGCCACGCTGCTCCTGCGCCCCGATCCTGCACCCGTTCCCGTGGTTCAGGCTCCCGCGCCGACGCTGGTTGCCGTGCTGGCATCGCCCGATCGCGGCGACGTGGTGGCGGTGGATTACGATCCCGCGGCGCGGCGCATTTCCGCTCGGCCGTCCGGACTGGACGTCGGGCGTTTCGATGCCGAATTGTGGGTCATTCCCGCCGGCGGGGCGCCCGTTTCGCTGGGCGTGGTGGCCACCAGTGGGCGGACGGCGCGCGTTCCGCAGCCTCAGGTCGCGGCGCTGATGGTGCCCGGATCGACGCTCGCCATCACGCTGGAGCCGCGCGGCGGTTCGCCGACGGGGGCGCCGACGGGAGCGGTCATCCTGACGGGCAAAATCGCGCAGAGTTGAGCGCGGCATCGAATGTCGCCGTGCATCCGGGATGCGATTGACGACGTATCTCCCGTGCAGTCGAATCGAGATTGCACGAGACGAGGATTATCCATGACGAAGTTCAATCTGCGCGCTGCAATTGCGGCCGCTGCGATGATCGCCGCTGCCCCCGCGCTGTCTGCCCCCGCCAACCCTAAGGTCGGCGGCGCCGCAATGTATCCGACCAAGACGATCGTCGAGAATGCGGTGAATTCGAAGGACCATACGACGCTGGTCGCCGCGGTGACGGCGGCGGGCCTCGTCGAAACGCTGTCGGGCGCCGGACCGTTCACGGTCTTCGCACCGACCAACGAGGCTTTCACAAAGCTGCCCGCCGGCACCGTGGATACGCTGGTGAAGCCCGAGAATAAGGCCACGCTGACCAACATCCTCACCTATCACGTCGTGCCGGGCACGATGACGTCGAAGACGATCGGCGCCGCGATCCGCAAGGGCAAGGGCAGCGCCACGTTGACGACGGTCCAGGGCGAACCGCTGACCGCGCGCATGATGGGCGGACGCCTGGTGCTCACGGATGCCAAGGGCGGCACCTCGATGGTCACGATCAAGGACGTCATGCAGTCCAACGGCGTGATCCATGTCGTCGACACCGTGCTGATGCCCTGAATACGCGTTGCTCGGGAGCCGCGGCGCGGCTCCCGACAGCCTTGATACGACACGGGAATGCGCATGAAAGTCACCCAGATCTGGCGCGAAGCCGCCACACTGGTCCGTGAAATCCCGCATGACGGGTTGCCGCGCGAGCTGGTCCACGAAGGGCCATTGTGGGAGGTGTTGCTTTACGTCGACCGGCTCGATGAGAGCGACCAGCGCCCTTTGACCATTGCACTGCCGGACCGCCGCGCGCCACCGCTCAGATTCGAACATGCCGAGATCGCGGCATTGCTGCGACGGCATGATCGGCCGGGTTTCGGGAACGTGCGCTAGTTCTTCGCCGACAACGCTATGTCGCGCCGATAATTGAGAGTGCGCCCGAGGATAGATGTTGCATATCCGGCGCGATGCAGATGCCACAAAAAATGGTGGACGCACTTGGGCTCGAACCAAGGACCCGCTGATTAAGAGTCAGCTGCTCTACCAACTGAGCTATGCGTCCGTGCCTGATCGGGGCGGCCGTGGGGCCCATCCCGTCGGGGAGCCGCGCTGTTAGCATCACTCCGCGCGCGCGCAACCCCTTTTCTGCCGCTACCAGCGTATCGTCCGACGGTTCTGGCGGTCGATCGACATCAGGATGCCCAGGCACAGCATGACCGTCATCTGCGCCGAGCCGCCGTAGCTGACCAGGGGCAGGGGGATGCCGACCACGGGGGCCAGGCCCATGACCATCATCAGATTGATCGAGACGTAGAAGAATATGGTCGTCGCCAGACCTGCCGCGGTGAGCCGGGCGAAGCGGCCGGGGGCGGCCGCCGCGACGTTGATTCCCCAGCGGATGACGAGGAAGAAGCACAGGATCAGGAACAGTCCGCCGAGCAGCCCCCATTCCTCGGCCATCGTCGCGAAGACGAAATCGGTCTGGCGTTCGGGGAGATAGTCGAGATGGCTCTGGGTGCCTTGCAGGAACCCCTTGCCCCACAGCCCGCCCGATCCGATCGCGATCTTGGACTGGCTGATGTGATAGCCCGTGCCCAGCGGATCGCTTTCGGGATCGAGGAAGATCAGGACGCGGTTCTTCTGATAATCATGGAGCAGGAAATTGACCGCGAGCGGCACCGCCACCGCAACCGCCGCTGCGCCGCCGACGAACAGCCTGAGCGGCACGCCGGCCAGGAACATGACGGTCGCGCCGCCCGCGCAGATCATCAGCGCAGTGCCCAGATCCGGCTGGACGAGCACCAGGACCGCCGGCACGCCGATCAGCGCCGCCGCAGGCCAGATCGCGCCGAACCGCCGCGTCTCGTTCGGGGGCAGCATGTCATAGAACCGGGCGCAGGCGAGCACGATGCACGGTTTCATCAGCTCGGAGGGCTGGAGGCGGATAAACCCCAGATCGAGCCAACGCTGACTGCCACCGCGCACGGCCCCCAGCCCTTCGACCAGCAGAAGCGCGATGACGAGCACCGCATAGGCGGGGATCGCACCCGCCTTCCATACCTCCTCCGGCACCCGCGACAGCGCGACCGCGGCCAGCAGGAACACGAAGAACTTTACGCCCTGCGGGAACGCCCAGGGCCGCAACGATCCCCCGGCGGCCGAATATAGCACCACCAGCCCGAAGCCCCCGATCGCGAGCACGAGCAGGATGACCCGCCACGGCAATTGTGCCAGCGGATCGGGGACGAAGCGTGTGCGGGTCATGGTTCGCCCTCGGTGGTGCCATCCTCGGCGACGGTGTTGCCGCTGGGGCCGTCGCCAGCGAGCGCGGCCTGACTCGCATTGGCGAGATCGGTCGCGCTCTCCACCGCGGGCGCGTCTGACGGAACCGTCGCGTCGGTCTTGGTGGCAAGGCCGGCCGGGGCGGGGGCATGGGCCGTACGATAAGCCGCTTCATCGCTCGCCATCCGCGTCGCGATGTCCCCGCCCCATGTCGGTTCGACCTCCGCCAGGCTTGCCAACGCGCGGTCGCGATCGAGCAGATAGGTCATGATGTCGCGGCCGATCATCGGCGTGTCGAGATTGCGGACAGTGTGGCCGTTATGTTCCAATACGATGCCCGCCGCATAGCGGGGGTTTTCGGCCGGCGCGAAACAGACGAACAGGGCGTGGTCGCGCAGCTTGAACGGCAGTTGGCTGTCCTTGAGCACCCCGGACCGGCGCTCGGCCATCGTGATCCGGCGAACCTGAGCGGTGCCGGTCTTGGCCGCCAGGCTCATGCCCGGCACAAGCAGTCGCGCGGCCCCGCCCGTCCCGCCGCCGTTGACGACGCCGTACATGGCCTCCCGCACCAGTTGCAGGTGTTCGCTCTGGAACGGCAGGGCAGGGGCATCGCGGTGGACGTCGCGCGCCAGCAGGCTGGGCTGGAGCGCGCGCCCCGAAGCGAGTCGCGACGCCATCACCGCGAGCTGAAGCGGATTGGCGAGGACATAGCCCTGCCCGATCGACGCGTTCAGGCCATCGGCAACCGTCCAGCGATCCTTGTACTTGGCCAGCTTCCACGCACTGTCCGGCACCGTCCCGAACCGCTGGTTGCCGAAAGGCAAATCGAACTTCTGCCCTAGCCCCATCGCGCGCGCGACCGGCGCAATGCGATCGTAGCCGATGCGGCGGACCATTTCGTAGAAATAGATGTCGCAGCTCTGCATGACCGCGTTCTTCATGTCGAGCGGACCGTGACCACGCCGCTTGTGACAGTGGAAGACGCCGCTGCCGACCCGCAGCGCGCCCGAGCAGTTGATCCGCTGCGCCGGGTCCACCCCCGCCGCGAGCAGCGCCAGCGCGTTCATCGGCTTGACGGTGGAGCCGGGCGGATAGAGCCCTTGCGTCACCTTGTTCATCAGCGGAACATGGTCGTTTTCCGACAGCATCTGCCATTCGACCTGGCTGATCCCGTCCGAGAAGCTGTTGGGATCATAGGCAGGCATCGACACCATCGCCAGCATCTCCCCGGTGCGACAGTCGATGACGACGGCCGAGCCGGAATTGGTGCCCAGGCGCCGTGCGGCATATTCTTGCAGCCCCGCGTCGATGGTCAGCTTCTCGCTTAGTCCGGGCCGATCGGGGCGGGTGGGGAGATCCTTGACCGGCCGGCCGCCTGCGGTGACCTCGACGATCTTGGCCCCGGGAACGCCGCGCAATCGGGGTTCGAGCATCTTCTCCAGCCCGTCCTTGCCGAGCTTGAACCCCGGCGTGACGAGCAGTGGATCGCGGGTGGCCTTATATTGCTCGGCATTGGGGGCGCCGACGTAGCCGGTCAGATGCGCGACCGCCGCGCCCGCGGGATAGTTGCGCGCGAACCCCTGAGTCGGCGCGACCCCGGGCAATTCGGGGAGGTGGAGTCCAACGGCGGCGTAGCGTTCCCAGTCGAGCTTCTCGGCGACCTGAACCGGCTGGAAACCGGGTGCACGGTCGAGATCGATGCGGATGCGCGCGATATCCTCGGGCTCGAGCCGGAGCAGCCGCTGGAGCGCGGACAACACCCGGTCACGATCGTCCTTGGGCAGCCGGTCGGGGATGATGTCGACGCGGAAATCCGTGCGGTTGTTGGCGATCGCCACGCCGTTGCGATCGACGAGCCAGCCGCGCCGTGGCGGGACCAGCGTCATGTTCACGCGGTTGCTTTCGGACAAGGCGGTGTAGCGTTCGTTCTCGGCGATCGCGAGCCACCCCATCCGGCCCGCCAGCAGCAGCCCGACCGCGCCTTGCGCCGTTCCAAGCAGCCAGGCGCGGCGCGAGAAGCTGTAGGTCTGGCTCGCCTCGGTGACGATCCGCTGCGCCCTCACGCCGATCGCTCGCGCTTGCGCTCGATCCACGCGACGAGCCGGGTGGCGACCGGGAACAGCAGCACCGCGATCGCAATCTGCGCAGCCAAGGCACCATCGACGTGCGCGGACAATGGCGCGGCAATGAGGCGGCCGGCGGTCAGCGTACACGCGACGGCACCCGCGGCGACCAGCCAGTCCTGCCAGAAATCACGAAAGGCGAGGCGTTGTTCGACGAATGCGATCGCCAGAAAACAGAGCGACCAAAGAAGAACCGCGCTACCCATCGGCTGGCCGCTGACGAGATCGTCGAACAGCCCGAGCGGCGCGGCTGCCCAGGGCCGAAGCGCAAAGCGGGCGAGCAGCCGCCACGCGAGCAGCATGAGCAGCCCGAGTGGCGGGAACAAGGGCACCGTCGCGATCAGCGGAACGATCGTGCAGAGCGAACCGGCAGCTATGGTCAGCCACGGCAACGCACGCGCGCGGCGGGCGGGCAGGGCGGGGGCAAAGGGCGTATAGTCGATCGTCTCGTTCATCGCGGCAGCCCGGGGACGGAGACGGGCGCGGGCATCGGCGTGAAGGGCTGGGTGACGATCGCGAAATCCAGCGTGTCGGGACGGGCGAAGGTACGCGCCGCTACCTGATCGCGGCCGGCGCTGACGACCTGCGCCACGGGAACGCCCGGTGCATAAAGCCCGCCCGTGCCCGTGGTGACGAACAGATCGCCGACGACGAAGCGGACGTCTGCTGTATCCACCGAGCGAATCTCGACCGTGCCGTCGCCGCGGCCGGTGGCGACGGCGGGAAGCCCATCGCGCGCGCGGCGGACGGGGACGATGCTCTCGACATCGCTCAGCAACAGCACGCGCGCGGCGTTCGGCCCGGTTTCCACGATCCGACCGATCAATCCGTCCGCGCCGACCACCGGCATGCCCGATTGCACGCCTTGCCAGCGTCCCGCGTTCAACAGCGCAAAGCGGCGCGCGCTCGACGCGGTGGAACTGACCAGCCTGGCCGTCACCACAACCCCGGCCGTGCGATCACGCACGCGCAGCAACGTGCGCAGGCGCCGATTGTCATAGGCGATCGTGCGTGCGCGCAGGACCAGCCTTTGCGATCGTTCGAGCCGGGCGCGAAGTGCCGCGTTTTCGCTGCGGACGCGAAAGTGATCGGTGATGCCTGCCGGGATCGAGGCAATGCCGTGACCGATGCCGGCCGCGGCCGACGACAGCGGTGTGGTGACGCCGGCGGCGGCCATGCGCAACGCCGCAAAGGCAGGCGGATCGAAGGTCGACAGGACGAGCAGCGCCGCGCCGACCACCGCACCCGCGATGGCCAGGACATAGCCCAGGAACAGGCCATATTGCCGCCGCCGCGAAAATCCGGTGCGGCGATCGCGGAGCGGCGCCATGCGCCCTTCCTCCTACAGAATCAGCCGCTTTGCAGCACGCCGCGGAACATCGGATCTTCCAGCGCACGGCCGGTGCCGAGCGCGACGCAGGTCAGCGGGTCTTCGGCGACCGACACCGGCAGCCCGGTCTCGTCGCGCAGTACCTCGTCCAGCCCCTGAAGCAAGGCGCCGCCGCCGGTGAGGACGATGCCCTGATCGACGATATCGGCGGCGAGTTCGGGCGCGGTATTCTCCAGCGCGACGCGAACGCCCTCGACGATCGTCGCGACCGGCTCGCTCAGCGCCTCGGCGATCTGGCCCTGGTTGATCTGGATCTCCTTGGGCACACCGTTGACGAGATCGCGGCCCTTGATGTGGATCGTCAGGCCGATGCCGTCGGCGGGCGGACGCGCGATCCCGACCTCCTGCTTGATCCGCTCCGCAGTCGCTTCGCCGATCAGCAGATTATGGTTGCGGCGGACGTAGGAGACGATCGCCTCGTCCATCTTGTCGCCGCCGACCCGCACGCTGGTGGTGTAGGCAAGCCCGCGCAGCGACAGCACCGCGACCTCGGTGGTGCCGCCGCCGATGTCGACGACCATCGATCCGATCGGCTCGGTCACCGGCATGTCGGCACCGATCGCGGCAGCCATCGGTTCCTCGATCAGGAACACCTGGCTGGCGCCCGCATTCGACGCGGCGTCGCGGATCGCGCGACGTTCGACCTTGGTCGACCCCGACGGCACGCAGATCACGATCTCCGGCCGGCGCCACGGCCAGCTGCGCCCGCCATGAACCTTCTGGATGAAGTGCTTGATCATCTGTTCGGCGACGTCGATGTCCGCGATCACGCCGTCGCGCAGCGGCCGGATCGCCTCGATCGTGCCCGGGGTCTTGCCCATCATCAGCTTGGCGTCGTCGCCGACCGCCTTCACCCGCTTGACCCCGTTGATCGTCTCGACCGCGACCACCGACGGTTCGTTGAGGACGATGCCGCGACCGCGAACATAGACCACCGTGTTCGCGGTGCCGAGATCGATGGCCATGTCGTGCGACATGAATTTGAAGAAGCGGGAGAAGAAGGCCATGGGGGTGGATCGTTCCGTTCAGCCAGGCCGACCAGGGATCCCGGCCGGCGAATCGCACACATCTCGCGCGGACCGCCGCCGAGCCTGGTTGGCGCCGGTTCCTTGCGTTTGCGGGTCGCGGGATGGCGCCGCTTGGTCTAGACCAGAACCCATGTCAATACGGCGCCTGCCAGAGCATCTTGTCAACCGTATCGCAGCCGGTGAAGTGGTCGAAAGGCCCGCCAGCGCGTTGAAGGAA
>NZ_DASVTL010000001.1:0-7727 GCF_036387595.1 Sphingomonas sp. | reverse complement strand
CTGACCGAAGGCGATACCTCGCCGCTGAAGGAACAGTCCGTCAACGGCGTCTATCGCTGGGTCGCTGGGCGGCAGCCGGTGCTGATCGACGGTACGCTGACCCGACCCAACGGCATCGCGTTATCGCCCGACGAGCGGCGGTTGTTCGTGTCGGTGTCGGACGAGAAGGCGCCGCGGATCATGGTCTACGATCTCGATCGACGCGGCTTGCCGATCCGATCGCGCGTCTGGCTCGACACCGCGCCGCTGCAGGTGCCGGGCGCCAAGGGCCTGACCGACGGCATGAAGATCGCCCGCGATGGAACGATGTTCTGTTCGGCACCCGGCGGGCTGATGATCCTGACGCCGGATGCAAAGCCGCTGGGGGTGGTCGAGGCGGACGGACCGATCGCCAACTGCGCCTTCGGCGAGGATGGGAGAACGCTGTTCATGACGGCGTCGGACCGGGTGCTCCGGATGCGGTTGCGGTGATTTAGGTCCCGCTAGCGATCACTTAGCCCGAACCGCCAGATCGTCGTCGAGCGAAACTCCTTCCCCGGACGCAACAACGTCGTCGGGAAGGCCGGCCGGTTCGGGCTATCCGACAGATGCTGCGTCTCCAGCGCGATGCCCGCACGCGGCAGGATCTGCCGGCCGCCGGGCCCGACATCGCGGCCGTCGATATAATCCCCGGTATAGACCTGAAGCGAGGGCTCGGTGGACAACACCGTCAGCGTCCGCCCCGATTCCGGATCGCGCAGCCGCGCCACCACCGAGGGACTGCCGCGCCGCGCACGGTCGAACACCCAGGCATGATTATACCCGCCCTTGGCGCTCATCATCGGCGCGCGATCATCGATCCGATCGCCGATCCGACGCTCGGCACGAAAGTCTAGCGGGGTGTTTGCTACGAGGAGGTGTTGTCCGGTGGGGATGCCCGCTGCGTCGGTTTCCGCCCAGCGCGCGGCGTCGATTCGCAGCCGCTGGTCCGCGACGCTGCCGCTTTCCGCGCCCGCGAGGTTGAAATAGCTGTGGTTGGTGAGGTTCAGCACCGTCGCGCGCGTGGTCCGGGCGGTATAGTCGATGCGGACATGATCGTCGGCGAACAGGCGGTAGGTCAGCGTCAGCGTCAGCTTGCCCGGAAAGCCCTGCGCGCCGTCCGGGCTGACCAGCGACAGTCGCGCGCCCGACACGCCCGGTTCGGTGAACGGGCGGACCTGCCAGATCTGCGCCTCCAGCCCCGGCGCGCCGCCGCCGTGCAGCGCATTGGGCCCGTCGTTCGGCGTCAGCCGATAGACCCGGCCGTCGATCGAGAACCGCGCCCCCGCGATGCGGCCGGCATAGCGCCCGATCGTCGCCCCGAAATAATTCTTGGTGATCCGCTCGCGATACTCGCGCGTCGAGCCGTAGCCGAGCACCACGTTCGCGCGCCGTCCGGCGCGATCGGGCACCTCGATCGCGGTGACGATCCCGCCCATGTCGAGGAACCGGAAGGTCACGCCATGCGCATTGCGCAGCGTATATTCGCGGATCCCGGCGGCGTCCTCGCGGATCTGCGCGGACGCGCCGGTCGTGACCAGCAGCGCCGCGATCAGTGCAATTCGGGCGATGGGCGTGATAGTCAGCGTGCGATCCTCCGGTTCGAGCCGCCATAGCTGCCGGTGCGGACGTGCGTCGTCAATACGGCGCCCTAGGGTGCCCCGCGGAACGCGTAGTCGGCCAGCGACTGCGGGTGCATCTCGATCGAATAGCCAGGCGCGGTCGGCGCGCGATAGGCGCCGTTGTCGACGACGCAGGGGTCGACGAAATGTTCGTGGAGGTGATCGACATATTCCGCGACCCGGCCCTCGGTCGTGCCGGAAAAGCAGAGGAAGTCGATCATCGAGAGGTGCTGGACATATTCGCACAGGCCCACGCCGCCCGCGTGCGGGCAGACCGGCACGTCGTATTTCATCGCGAGCAGCAGCACCGCGAGGACTTCGTTGACGCCGCCCAGCCGGCACGCGTCGAGCTGGACGACGTCGATCGCGCCGCCGACGATGAATTGTTTGAACAGCACCCGGTTCTGGCACATCTCGCCCGTCGCGACGCCGATCGGGGAAACGGCAGTGCGGATCGCACGGTGACCCGCGACGTCGTCTGGGCTGGTCGGTTCTTCGATGAACCACGGGTTGGCGAAGGCGAGCTCGCGGACCCGATCGATCGCCTCATCTACCTCCCAGACCTGGTTGGCATCGATCATCAGCGCGACGTCCGGGCCGATCGCAGCGCGGGCGACACCGACCCGGCGGATATCTTCGGCGGCGTCGCGTCCGACCTTCAGCTTGACGTGGCGGAAGCCGGCCGCGACCGCCTCGCGGCAGCGGGTCGCCAGTTTCTCGTCGGAATAGCCGAGCCACCCCGCCGAAGTGGTATAGCAGGGATAGCCTCGCGCCTCGAGATCGGCGATCCGCGCGCCCTTGCCCGCCGCCCGCTCGGTCAGCAGCGTCAGCGCCTCGTCGGGGGTGACGGCGTCGGTCATGTAGCGGAAGTCGATGCAGCGCACGATCTCCGCCGGCGTCATCTCCGCGACGTAGCGCCACAACGGCTTGCCCGCCGCCTTGGCGAGCAGATCCCACACCGCATTGACGACGGCGCCGGTCGCGAGATGGATCACGCCCTTCTCCGGGCCGATCCAGCGCAATTGGCTGTCGCCGGTGATGTGCCGCCAGAAGCGGCCGCCATCGGCGCAAATCCACTCGAGATCGAGCCCCTCGATCAACGGCGCCAGCGCGCGGATCGCGGCACAGCAGATCTCGTTGCCGCGGCCGATCGTGAAAGTCAGCCCGTGTCCGGTCAGCGCGGCGTCATCGGTGTGGAGGATGCAATAGGCCGCCGAATAATCCGGATCCGGGTTCATCGCGTCCGATCCGTCGAGGAAATTCGACGTCGGAAAGCGCACGTCGAGAACTTCCAGCCGGGTGATCATCGTCAACGCTTGTTCCCTCGCACCAGCCAGTACCAAGCGCCTTCACCAACGCCGGCGGTTTTCATATGTGAAGATAGCGTGTGGATCAAGCGCTCGGGCGCGTGTCAGAGTCGACTGTCTGCCGCGATCAACTGGGTGGAGATGCGGCCGGCCGCCGCCTTGACCGCCTCGGCCGCCACGTCGATGCTCACGGCCGGATCGAGCGTCGAGAGATACGGCATGGTCAGGGCCGCCGCCGCCGCCCCGCCGCGCATCACCGGCGCGGAGATGTCGGTAACGCCACCGACGAAGCGGCTCGGCGTCAGCTCGACCTCACGCTGGCGAACTTCCTCGGCATGCGCGCGGAATGCTGCCAGTTCGCTGCGCGACAGGCGTGGTTCGAACAGCTTTTCCCAGCGCTGCTGCACGTCGAACGGCTGGAACGCGTAGAGCACGACACCGGATGCCGCCTGGGTAAGCGGCCGGCGATAGCCCACGCGCACCGAGAAACCGAGTTGTTCGCTCGATTCCATGCGTGCAACGACCACCATCTCGCCGCGCGAATGCAGTGCCAGGTGGCACGACTGGCCGGCATCGACCGCAAGCTGCCGCATGATCGGCAGCGCCGCCTCGACCAGCCCCTGTGTCCGTGGCTGCTGCATGCCGAGCGAGAACAGCCGGTCGGTCAGGCGATAGCCGTCGGTCGCGGGATCCTGTTCAAGATAGCCGCGGAACTGCAGCACCTGGACCATCCGGAACAATTCGCCATGACTGCGACCCAGCCGGGTGACTATTGCGGTCAGGGTCAGCGCTTCGCTGGTGGTAGACAGCAGCTCGAGGACGTCGAGCCCTTTTTCGAGCGCGGGCGCCTTGTAGCGGCGGCCGTCGGTAACGGTGTTTTCTTCGAGGAAGTCGTCTTCAATCACCACAATGCCCCGCCATTTTTTCCCGCCTCTGCGTATAGCGCCGGCGACGTAGCCCAAAGTCTTTTGCAACCAGCGACCGGTTTCTTAACATATGTCCGACGAAGCCCGCCAACATCTGCTAACGTGACGCATCGTCGCATGTGTAACAAGGCGCTGACGACCGAGAGATGTTTGTGCTCCCGCCGTTTGGGAGCCCGCCATGAACGAAGCAGTTTTCGAAAAGATGGTGGCAAGCGTCGGCAGGCGCGTGACGCTCGACCAGGCCGATCGCGACGCGCTGTTCGCGTTGCGTTTCTCCACAAGAGCACTGCCCCCGCAGAGCTATCTGGTCCGCGAAGGCGAGATCTCGCTCCGCTCCTGCAGCTATGTCGTGTCAGGCCTCGCCTTTCGCCACAAGCTGACCGCGGACGGCCGGCGGCAGATCGTCTCGATCCGCGTGCCCGGCGACTTCCTCGATCTCCAGCACCTGTTCCTCGACATGGCGGATCACAACATCCAGGCGCTGACCGCGCTCGAGGTGATCGACATCAACCGCAAGGATCTGCAGGATCTTGTGCTCAGCCGCCCGACCATCGCGCGGGCGATCTGGATCGAGACGCTGGTAGAGGCATCGATCCTTCGCGAATGGGTGCTGAACGTCGGGCGCCGCGATGGCCACGGCCGGATCGCCCACCTGCTGTGCGAGTTCGCGGAACGAATGCAGGAAGCCGGAACCGATCTCCATGCCGGTTTTCACTTGCCCATAACCCAGGAACAACTCGGCGATGCGGTCGGCCTCACCAGCGTCCACGTCAATCGCATGATGAAACTGCTGGTGAGCGAGGGAGTGATCGCGTTCGATCGTCGCCACATCAAGATACTGGATTGGGAGCGGCTGCGATCTGCGGGCGATTTCAGTAGCTTGTACCTGCACCTCGGCCAGCAACGCCGCGCTTCATGAACAATAAATGACAGTCGGTCCGGGCCCGAACCGCAGGCCCAATGCTTTAACGTGGGTCAACAGGGCCTGAACCATGTGCCACGTGCTCATTATCGAAGACGAACCGCTGGTCGCTATGGACCTGGAATGGCTGCTCGGGTCGGTGGGCGCCACCTCCTTCGCGTTCGCGCAGTCAGAATCGGAGGCGGTGTCGATGGCGATCGCGCAACCGCCGTCGTTCATCACCTCCGACGTTACGTTGGCGGAAGGGACGGGGCCCCGAGCGGTCTACGCGATCCACGAGGCGCTCGGCGCTATCCCCGTGCTCTACATCACCGGGACGCCGTCGGCTTGCCACCCGAACGTGCCGGTGCAGCCGGTGTTGACCAAGCCATTCGATCGCGGCGCCGTGATGCGCGCGTTCCAGTTATGCGACGTGGTGTGACGGCTGGTTGGGGTCGTTTGCGACCGAAGTGAAGCGCGATGGCCTTTCCCTGGCAACGGCGGTGCTCATACCTTTTCGGAAGTACAGCCTTGTGTCCCCGCAAAGGCGGGGACCCAGTACTGGGCTCCCGCCTTCGCGGGAGCACAATCGGGGAACGTAGAGATCGCGCCTCTCGCCCACATCGCCGAAGGGGCTATTAGCAAGGCCTCGGCTAGACGCCCTGTTCCCCGAGCCACGCGACGAACTCGTCCGGATTCGCGAAGACATGCTGTTGGGAGTTAGGCGAGGCTCCGAACATCGTCTCGACGAACCACTGCCCGGCGAGCTCTTCGTGCATCTGACCCAATCGGGATAGGATCGCGGTCAGGCGCCCATTTCGCATGACCAGGACGGCGCGTTCGTCCGTCCCTCCGGTGTCCAGTGTGATATCCTGGAACGAAACCGACATCATGCCGCCATGTGCAGGTAACCGGGCTGGAAGTCCGCTGCACGGCGCATCCGATCCCAATCCGCGATCCTGATCTCCCGCTTGTCGCGTTCGATGATGCCATCGTTGGTGAGCGACATCAGCATGCGGTTGACGTGCACGGCGGTTAGCCCCGTGGCGTCGGCGATATGTTCCTGGGTCATCGGCAGCTCGAATCGCTCGGGCGTGCCGAGGCCCGCCGCCTGCCGACGAAGCGCGAACTCGCAGAGCATGTGCGCGATCCGCGACCGCGCGTCGCGCTGGCCGACGTTCAGCACCCATTCGCGGAAGATCGACGCGTCGATCAGGGTATCGCGCCACATCGCCTCGCCAATCGCAGGGCGCTGTTCGATCAGCGTCTTCAGCGCCGCGACCGGGATCCAGGCGACCTTCGCCTCGCCCAGCGTCTGCACCCCGTGATCCGCGGTCGGCAGCAGCAGATGCTGGAGATCGAGGATGTCGGCGGGAAGGTGGAAGGACACGATCTGCCGATTGCCATTCGCCGACAGCTTGTAGCGGAACGCGAACCCACTCAGCAGCAGGCAACATTCGACGATCTTGTCGCCTTCGCGCACCAGGTGCGCACCCGATGACGCGGTGGTCACCCTGAACGGCAATGCCGCGATCGCCTCCTTGTCGGCGTCGTTCAGCGTCGCAAGCTCATTCAGTTTTCGGACCAACGCCCCGAAGGCATCTCGATTATCGCCGCTCATTCATTCCTCAGAGGCCGCTCAGTTCGTGAGCAATCTATCCCGAGCGGCTTGGTTTTCAAGCTGTCGTTGCAGTAGCTTAAAGTAGATTAAGAGAACTGAGGGCGACGTCCAACCGGTAGATGGGTGTCGCTGCCAAATACGGGGTTTCGACCTGACGAGACCGCTGCGGAAGACTGACCAACTTTAGCAACCACGTTTGTGTCCCCGCGGAGGCGGGGACCCAGGGTCAAGCACGACAACCATTCGCCTCTATCGGAACCCTGGACTCCCGCTTTCGCGGGAGAACAGGACGTTTCTCGCTGATTTGTCGCCCTCTCCGGCCAAGAGAGCACGACACCCTCACCGCTGCGGCGCGAGCGAGCCGACCGGTAGCCAGCGCTCGGGCAGGGTGACGCTCACCCGCCGACCCGCGTCCGCCGCCGAACTCGCCAGCGTCACGGTGTAGCGGCCGGGCGCGACGTGCCATTGTTGGCGGCCCTGGTCCCAGGTGGCGAGCAGGCGGGGATCGATCACCAGCGACGCGGCTTCGGATTGCCCGGGCGACAGAGCGAGTTTGCGGAAGCCAGCGAGCCGTTTGGGCGCCTCCCAGTTGGCGGCCGCGGGGGCGACATAGACCTGGCCGAGATACTTGCCCGCGACCTTGCCGGTGTTGCGCACGCGGAAGCCGACATGGAGATCCTTGCCGACGACGCGCGCCTGCACGCCATCGAGCGACGATTTGCCGTAGCTCAGCCCATGCCCGAACGGAAACAGCGGGCGGGTGCGGTTGCGGTCGAACCATTTATAGCCGACCGCCGCGCCCTCGGTGTAGCGGACGTCGAAGATCTGCTTTTCGGGCAGGCCCTTGCCGGGGATCACCGCGCGCGGGAACTGATCGGCGCTCAGCGGGAAGGTGATCGGCAGATGTCCCGACGGGTTGACCGCGCCGGTCAGCACCCGTGCGATCGCAGTGCCACCGCGGCTGCCGGGATACCAGGCCTGGACGACGCCGCGGACGCCATCGATCCACGGCATCGTCACCGCGCCGCCGGTCTCCAGCACCACGATCGTGTTCGGATTGGCGGCAGCGACCGCGGCGATCAGCGCATCCTGGTTATCCGGCAGCGTGAGCGGGAAATCGAGCGACTCCGCGGTCCATTGCGTCACGAACACGATTGCGACATCGGCCGTCTTCGCGGCGGCAGCGGCCGCGGCGAGATCGGTGCCCGCGTCAAATGCGATCGCCGCGTCCGGACGTTCCGTTCGCAGCGCCACCAACGGCGACGACTTGGCGTAGACCACCGGGCCCGGCCAGTTCTTCGGACCGAGCCCGCGCACCGCATTGCCACCGGG